>CAJWEZ010000005.1 GCA_913030605.1 uncultured Spirochaeta sp. | reverse complement strand
CCCGACCTCCAACCGGACCTTTTCGCCAGGCCGGAGCCTTAACCGGACAGCAGTGCTTCTGTATACAAGCCGCTTAGCCCCCGCCGAGCCCCTTCCACATGAGAATGTCCGGTTCTCCGGGGCCGTTGGCGTCGGGGATGACCCCCACGATGCGATACCCGTGGCTCGCGTAGAACCGCCAGGGGTGTGGCGGCCGACCGGGTATCGAGGCGATCACCGCGATGGCATCTCCCACCGGAGTCGTGGAAAAGTCCACGGCGGACAGTGATGTGGAGCCCGTCTGATCGTCGCTTCCCAGCAGGATGCCGGTCGCCCCGCGCTGCCGGGCGCGGTGCTCCAGATCGGTCAGGAGACGGCCGCCCAGTCCCCGCCCCTGGGCGTCGGGGTGAACCACCAGCGGGTGGAGTTCCCAGGTGACGGTACCGTACATCGGACGGAGGCCGCCCCACGCCACCACCCGGCCGTTCAGGACGAGGGCACGGCACAGACGGGGCGGCTGCAGGCAGTCCGACACCTCCTTCTCCGCCGCCGCGACGGATGGCCAGGTTCTGTTTCCGAGGGCGCGGAACGCCTCGTACAACACCTCCGCTGCCTGCCGGCGGCCGTCGGCGTCGGT
The DNA here is from genome assembly GCA_913030605.1 of uncultured Spirochaeta sp. Lineage (GTDB taxonomy): Bacteria > Spirochaetota > Spirochaetia > DSM-27196 > Alkalispirochaetaceae > Alkalispirochaeta. The sequence continues at coordinate 94,328 of CAJWEZ010000005.1, read as the reverse complement.
TTCGTCAAGGTCCACGATCGACGCCGCGTCGCTCATGGGTCGATCCTCACGGGTTTCTCCGCTCACGACTGTTTTCCCCGCAAATGGCTCATCACCGGTCGACTCGGTCACCGCGGTCGGCGCAGCCGGCACCGGCGGGGAGATGAATGTCCAGGACGTGACTTCCGAGGCGGACGAGCATGGTGACCGAGAGCCCCGTCCCCACGCCGATCGGTGCCGTCGCGCCCAGACGCTCCGCGGCCACCACCGCGACCGCTCCGAGGAAACTGGCGACGGCGTAGATCTCCCGCCGAAGCACCGCCGGGACCACCCCGGCGAGCAGATCGCGGATCATGCCGCCGCCGGTGGCGGTGATCACACCCGCGAACACCGCGAGGGTCGCCGGTGCGGTCGTTCCGGCACCGCCGATCGTGGCCTCGGCGATCATCACGCCGGAGACGGTAAAGGCCGCCAGGCCGATCGCGTCGGCGATGAGCAGCGTTCGCGCGAGGGGCAGAACGCGATGAATCCACGGCGAGCGCGACAGCGCGTCCACCCCGGGGATCGCGACGAGCAGGGCCGGCGCAGCGGCAAGGAGAATCAGCCGTGGCGACACGAGATTGGCCGGCGGGACGATTCCCAGAACCAGGTCGCGGATGACCCCGCCGCCGAGGGCGGTCACCAGCGCGAGCACGAATGTTCCGTACAGGTCCAGGCAGCGGCGGCGCGCAACCAGTACACCGGAGAGTCCGAAGGCTACGATTCCGATCGACTCGAGCATGGAACGAGGGTGCCCGGAAGGGCGCTGCGTGGCAAGCGCTGCACCGCCGCGCGCTCCCCGCGCTGCGTCCCCGCCGTGACCGCTTACTCGTCCGAGGTCTCTGCGGTGACCACGCGGTTGCGTCCGAACTGCTTGGCCCGGTACAGCGCCTCGTCGGCGCGCCCCACAAAGCGTTCGGCGGATTCCGCCTCCCGAAGCGCCGCCACCCCGAAGCTGGTGGTCACGTGACCGACGGTCTCGAACGGCGTCGTGCCGATGACCGCCCGCAGTTTCTCGGCAAGGTGCGCGCCATCGGCGGCGGTGCTGCCCGCCGAGATCACCATGAACTCCTCGCCGCCCCAGCGGCCGACGACGTCCGCCGCCCGGGTATGCGACGTGATTCGCGCCGCGAAATCCACCAGAACGGCGTCGCCGGCGGGGTGCCCGAAACTGTCGTTGATGTCCTTGAAGCGGTCGATGTCGGCGATCATTACTGTCAACGGCGTTCCGTAGCGCGTCGCCTGCGCCACTTCCGTGTTCAGCACCTCCTGCAGGTGCCGCCGGTTCGCCAGTCCGGTGAGCGAGTCCGTCACCGACTGGGCCCGGAGTTCGCCTACGGCGTCGTCGTAGGCACGGGAAAACCGTCGAACGATCCAGAAGACAGCCAGAAACTGCAGGGGCACCTGCACCAGGCGATCCACGAACTGGGACTCGGCGGCGTAGGTCATGACGAGCTCCGGAACGCGGTGCTCGACAATCAGCAGTGCAAGGTACACCGCCGTGAGGAGCGCACTCATCACCACCCGCGGCACTCCCTTGAACAGGTAGGTCACCGTGACCAGGATGATGAACGCGTAGCCCATACCGTTGTTGGCGCTCCCGCCGGACTGGACAAACGCAAAGGGAAAGAACACCAGGATGAGGAAAAGATAGAACGCGCCGGTACCGCGACGGCGGCGCGGCAACCGCACGTCCACACGGTACGCCACCGCCGCGACGACCACCAGGAGCCCCCACTTGAGACTGACCCGGGCCGGGAAGCCGGCAACGGCGTTCCCGACGATGCTCACGATCGAAAGACCGATCGCGGCGAGGAGAATCGTCCGGTAGAGGCGGCGTTCGAGATATTCCGGGTCCCGGGTGGATGTCATGGTCCCCGAAATATACCGCGTCGCGACGTCGAGAGCGACCGTCGCCGGCGGGTGGTGCGCGTTACGACGCCGTCACCCGAACGGCCAGTATGTCCTCATGGGAACGGGTGACCGCGTCGGTGACCGCCCCGTCCGGGACCGGCTCCACCTGAATCGTGGCCAGCGCCCCCTCGTCGCCGTTGAACAGCGCGTTGTGCATGCTGCGAACGTTGATGCCGGCGCGCTCCAGCTCCGTCAGGGCGTGTGCCAGCACACCGACGCGGTTGCGGTGCCGGATCTCGAGCGTCGCCACCGTGTGCCCCGCGGGGACCCGTTCCGAGGCATCGTCCATATTCACCAGGGAGGGCACCGGCGTACCCTCCACAAAGGCTCGAACCCGCTCCACGGTGGCCTCGGCAACGGCCTGCTGCGCCTGTTCCGTGGAGGCACCGATGTGGTGCGTGCCGTAGATGCCGGGATCCGAAAACAGCGCCGTGTCCACCTCACCGCTCCCGCCGGCGGGTTCGCCGGCGAAGACATCCAGGGCAACGCGCAGTCCACGGTCGCGGACCGCCGCACGCATGGCGCTGTCGTCCACAACCTCCGCCCGAGCGGTGTTGATGAACAGTGCCCCCTCGGGGAGGGCGTCGAAAAAGGCGGCGTCCAGGAGTCCGCGGGTCTCAGCCGCCGCGGCAACGTGCACACTGACCGCGTCACTGTCCCGCGCCAGATCCACGACGTCGGCCTTTCGGACAACACCGAGTTCGGCCGCCCGTCGATCGTCCAGGGAGCGGCTCCACGCCACCACGTGCATACCGAGGGCCTGTGCCCGCCGGATCACCGCCCGGCCGATGGAACCGGTACCGACCACGCCGAGAGTCCGCCCCGCGAGGCCGCGGGCCCGACTGTAGCCCTTCTTGTCCCAGCGACCGGCGCGGAGATCGACCACGTTGTCCGGAATGCGACGGTCGAGGGCGATGAGGAGTCCGATTGCGAGCTCGGCCACCGCCGCCGCGTTGGTGCCCGGGCAGTTTGCCACGCGCACGGCGTGGGCGGATGCGGCATCGAGGTCGATCGTGTTGACACCGGCGCCGGCCCGGATCACCAGTTCCAGCCGCGTCGCGGATTCGATCGCCGTCGCCGTGACCTTGGTGGATCGCACCACGAGGACGGATGCGCCGGTCTCGCGCAGGAGCGCCGGCAGATCGTCGGCGGTGGCGCCGGGTTCAAAATGGACGCTGCATCCGAGTTCGGCGATCGCGGTTCGTGACGATTCCGGAAGCGCATCGGCAACGAGAACGTGAATCATGGGACACCTCCGATTTCAGCCTACCTCCCGTCCGCGCAACCGTCAACGCCCTGTTTTCGCTTTCGCGCATATTTCGTTTTTCATAATGCGCATACGCGCGATGCTACGCCCCATCGCGGCATCCGCCCTGCGGGTGTTATACTCGTCCCGTGGACGAAAAGCCGATCGATATCGATGCCCTCGATGAACGCATCATCGCCGCCCTGGGAGCCGACGGGCGCGCCTCCTTCAAGGAGGTTGCCCGCGAACTGGGCGTGTCGGACGGTACCGTACGGTCGCGCGTGGCGCGGCTGCTGGATGCGGGCCTGATCCGTGTTGCGGCGCTCCGCAACCCCTTTGCGCAGTCCCGGGGCCTCAACGCGCTGGTGGGCATGAAGCTGGAAAAGCGGACGCACCGCCAGACGATGGAACAGATCGCCGCGCTGCCGGGCGTGCTGAGCGTGGCCAACGTGGCGGGCAACTACGACCTCATTGTGGAGGTGTACCTTCCCTCCCGCGACGCCCTCAACACGTTCCTCTTCGAGGAACTGGCGGCGGTGGACGGCATCCAGTCAACCGAGACGTTCGTCCTCCTCGACGCGATCAACAAATGGGTCCCGGCGGACCCGGAGGGGCGATAGCGGCGCCCCGGCGCGTATCGGCCACCGGCGCGTATCGACTACCGGCGCGTATCGGTCCCCGCTCTCGACGACCCTCGGCGACGTTATCGGTAGAAGGAGGTGGCCGGCTCGTTCCCCGGAAACGCACGAATGTCGCCGCTGATCCCTCCGTCCTGCCAGTCACTCGGCGTCATGCCGGTCTTTTTCTTGAACAGTCGCGAAAAGTAGTACTGGTTTTCGAAGTTCATCCGGGCGGAGACTTCCTTCACCGTGACGCCGGGCTGCCGCAACAGTTCCCTGGCGCGATGGATGCGCAGCTGGAGGTAGTACTGATAGGGCGTGAGTCCCGTGTACTGGCGGAAGATGCTCAGCAGCCGCGTGTAGCCCACTCCCACCCGCCGTGCGATTTCCTCAACGGTCACGCCCTCGTCCACGTGTTCCTGCATGATCGCGCGTGCCGCCTCCACAATCGTGCGGTCACCGGCGTTGGTGCGCGACGCGGTCTCGATCGCGTGAACATGGGCCAGAAGCTGGAGGACCAGCGCGCCGAGTCGGATCTGAAAGCCCGGGGTCTGCTGACGACAGAGCCCCACGATCTGCTCGTAGTCGGCGATGATCTCGTGATTGAGGCCGATCTGATGAATCGCGCGGCTCGGCGAGAACAGGCCGCAGTTCCACAAACGCCTCGCGTGTTCGCCGGAAAACCCCACCCAGTACTCGTGCCACCCCGTCTCCGGACGGGGCCGATACGCGTGACGCACGCCGGGAAAAAGGATAAACATGTCGCCCGCTTCGACGTCCACGCGGCCGGTGGCGTCGGAATCGAACCATCCGCTCCCGGAGGTCAGATACACGACCTGGAACTCCTGCAGGACCCGACCGCTGACCACTGTGGCGGCGTGGGACGCGGGATGTGCCTCCGGTGTAGGGGGATAGGTGCCATACGGTGCGACGCGGGTATAGCCGGCGTCGTTGCACCAGATTTCCCAACGCACCGCCTCGGGGTTCACCGGCAAATACCGTGAAAAACTGCTCTGGTACACCGCCATACAAAAAAAAGTATATCACAGCCACGGTTTTGTACATTCCGCGTTTCTGAAAACCGGGTGTAGCGTGGTTTCATGAAGTCGCAACAACCGTTGACGTTGGGGATGTTCGGCATCGGCCTCGACACCTACTGGCCGCAGTTCGCCGGCCTGAAAGAGCGTCTGGAGGGCTATCAGAAACAGATCGCCGCGATCATCGAATCCTTCGGCGACGTTGACCTTGTCGACGCCGGGCTGGTGGACAACCCCGAGCGTTCGCGGTCGGTTGGTTCCCTCTTCCGACAGAAACAGGTCGACGCCGTTTTTTTGTATATCTCCACCTACGCGCTGTCCTCCACGGTGCTCCCGGTGGCGCAGGCGACCGGTGTACCGATCATCGTGCTCAACATCCAGCCCGTATCACGCATCGACTACGAGTCGTTCAACGCCCTCGGGGACCGGGGGACAATGACCGGTGAATGGCTGGCCCACTGCCAGGCGTGCTGTGTGCCGGAGATCGCAAGTGTGTTCCGCCGCGCCGGCATCGACTACCACCTGGTGACCGGCTACCTCGGGGAACCGGAGACGGAACAGGCGATCGGCGATTGGGTCAGCGCCGCCCGCGTCGCCCGCACGATGCGCATGAACCGCCTGGGCGTCATGGGCCACTACTACGCCGGCATGCTGGACGTCTACACCGACATCACCCGGCAGGTCGCGGCCTTCGGCGGCCACGTGGACCTCATCGAGATCGACGAGCTTGCCGAACTCCGAGCGGGGGTTACCGAACCGGAAGTGGAAGAAAAAACCGCCGAGTTCCGTCGCGAGTTCGAAGTGTCGTCCGAATGTGACCCCGAGGAGATCACCCGTGCGGCGGCCACCTCGGTGGCACTGGATAAACTGGTGGCAACGCACCAGATCGGGTCGCTGGCGTACTACTACGAGGGCACATCGGGTTCCACCCATGAGAACATCGTGACCTCCGTGATCGCCGGGAACACCCTGCTCACGGGACGGAACGTGCCGGTGGCCGGGGAGTGCGAGATCAAGAACGCCCAGGCGATGAAGATCATGGACAGTTTCGGCGCCGGCGGATCGTTCTCGGAACTCTACGCGATGGACTTTGACGACGACATCGTGCTGCTGGGACACGACGGACCGGCCCACTTCGCGATCGCCGAAGGCAAGGTGGGCCTGGTACCACTCCCGGTGTACCACGGCAAGCCGGGGAAGGGACTGTCGATCCAGATGACGGTGAAGCACGGGCCGGTGACACTCCTTTCGGTCTGCGAGGGGCCGGAGGGGGTCTACATGATCGTCGCCGAGGGCGAAAGCGTCCCTGGACCGGTCCTGCACATCGGAAACACCAACAGCCGGTACCGGTTCTCGCTGTCGGCGCGGGAATTCGTTGAGCGCTGGGCGTCTCTCGGACCCTCGCACCACTGCGCGATCGGCGTGGGGCACGTCGCCGGGAAGATTGAGAAATTCGGAAAGCTCACCGGGATACCGGTGGAAAGGGTGTGCTGACATGATCCGAACCGGATTTGCCATGCAACTGAAACCGGGCGTCCGCGACGAGTACAAGCGGCGCCACGACGAGATATGGCCGGAGCTGGTGCGCCTGCTGGAAGAGGTCGGGGTACGGGACTACGTGATTTACCTGGATCCGCGCACCGACACGCTCTACGCGAGCCAGAAGCTCACCGAACACAACAGCTCCGACAGACTGCCGGACACCGACGTGATGCGTCGGTGGTGGGACCATATGGCCGACCTGATGGAGACGAATCCGGACGGGTCGCCGGTGGTGTATCCGCTGGACGAAATGTTCTACATGGACTGACGGGGAGTCGGCGACGTGAGTGAAGCACCGATTCTGGAACTGAACGGCATTTCCAAGTTCTTCCCCGGCGTTCGGGCACTGGAGGACGTCAAGTTCGACCTCCGCCCAGGCGAAATCCATGGTCTCATGGGGGAGAACGGCGCCGGGAAGTCAACGTTTATCAAGATCATCACCGGGGTCCATTCGCCGGACGCCGGCGAGATTCGCATCGACGGAAACGCCGTAACCTTTCGCAACCCGATGGAGGCGCAGCGCCTCGGCGTCGCGGCGATCTATCAGCACGTGACCTCCTACCCTGATCTGACGGTGGCCGAGAACATCTTCATGGGCCACGAAAAGACAACCTCCGTGGTTCGACGGATCAACTGGCGGGAGATGCACGAAGAGGCCCAGGTGTTCCTGGACCAGCTGGGCGCCAATTTCACCTCCCGGGACCGGATGGGTTCCCTGTCGGTGGCGCGCCAGCAGATTGTGGAGATCGCCAAGGCGCTCTCCACCAACGCCCGCATCATCATCATGGATGAACCCACGGCGGCGCTGACCCAACACGAGAGTGAGGAACTGTACCGCATCACGGAAGGGCTCCGTGAGAGCGGCGTCTCCGTGATCTTCATTTCTCACCGTATGGAAGACATCTGGCGGCTGGCGGACCGGGTCACGGTGTTCCGAGACGGTCACTACATCGGCACCTGGGGCGCCGACGAGATCGACCAGGAGCGGCTTATCGTTGCCATGGTCGGTCGCGAGATCTCGCAGATGTACCCCAAACGGTCGGTCACGATCGGCGACGAGCTCCTGAGCGTCGAACACCTGACGCGGATCGGGTTTTTTCGGGATGTCTCGTTCAACGTGCGCGCCGGCGAGATCGTTGCTCTCACCGGGCTGGTGGGCGCCGGACGAACCGAGGTCTGCGAGTCGATCTACGGGGTGTACCCCGCCGATTCGGGCACCGTACGTCTCAACGGCGAGGAGATCTCGCCACGCTCCCCGATGGAGGCACTGGAACTGGGCATCGGGCACCTGCCCGAGGACCGGCAACTGCAGGGTCTAATCCTGGAGTGGGAGATCGGCCGGAACATTACCCTGCCGTCGCTGAGCCACTACTCCAACAACGGCTGGCTCGACGAGGCGCAGGAGACCGAGGTGGCAGCGCGGCTGGCGGAAAAACTGACGGTGAAGGCGCCATCGGTGTTCACGCTCGCCTCCGCCCTCTCCGGCGGGAATCAGCAGAAGGTGGTTGTGGCGAAGCTCCTCAGCCGGTCCCTCAAACTGATCATCCTGGACGAACCAACCAAAGGTGTGGACGTCGCCGCCAAGGCCGCGATCTGCGAGATCATCGGGGACCTCGCGGAACAGGGCTACGGGATCATCCTCGTCTCCTCGGAGATGCCGGAGGTTCTCGGGATGAGTGACCGCATCGTGGTGATGAAGGAAGGACACGTGACCGCGCACCTCGTCACCTCCGAAACCTCGCAGGAGGAAATTCTCAACGCAGCCATGGTCGTGAAAACACCCGCAACAGCGACCCCGGAAGGTGGGGCCGAATGAATATCAAGAAACGCCTCGTATTCACCGAAAGCCTCCGCGAGCTGGGGCTTCTCTTGTTCATCATCGTGCTCTCGGTGGCGGTGCAGTTCCGCAACCCGGCGTTCCTGACCCTGAACAACATCAACTCGCTGCTCACGAACACGGCGATCCTGGCGATTCTGGCGATCGGCATGATGCTGGTTCTGGTAACCCGCGGCATCGACCTCTCGATCGGGTCGATCATGGCGTTCACCGGCATGGTCACGGCGATTACCGTGGCGCGCGTGCCGGGAATCTCCCCGGCGCTGGCGATCCTGGAGGGCACCGCTATCGGGGTCGTCCTGGGCATGATCACCGGCGTCCTGGTGGCACGCTTCGACGTACTCCCCGTTATCGCCACCCTCGGTATGATGAACGTCGTCCGCGGTCTGACATACGTGGTCAGCGGCGGGCGCTGGATCAGCTCCTACCAGATGTCCACGGAGTTCAAGGCGATCGCCACGGGACGGACGCTCGGAGTGAACAACCTGATCGTGATCGCGGTGGTGACCTATCTGGTCTTCACCTACTTCATCAACCACACCCGGACCGGTCGCCGCATCTACGCCGTGGGATCCAACCCGGCGGCGGCAGAAGTCTCCGGTATTCCCAAGCGGCGGCTGATCTTCCTCGTGTACGCGATCATGGGAGGCCTGTCGGGTCTCGCCGGCGTACTGTGGGTGGCGAAGTTCGCATCCGCACAGGGCAACACCGCGATCGGCTACGAGCTGCAGGTGATCGCCGCGTGTATTCTCGGCGGTGTGAGCATCACCGGCGGCGTCGGCAAGCTCTCGGGACTGCTGCTGGGAACGATCATGCTGGGAATCCTGGCCAATGCGCTCCCGCTGATCAACGTCTCGCCGTTCTGGCAGATGGGCATTCAGGGAGTCGTCGTGCTGGCGGCGGTTCTGACCAACGTGATGGTGCGGCGCAACACCGAACGCACCGCACTCCGCCGGCGGGCGATATAGCTGAGGAAACGATATGAGCAACGAGATACGGATTCGAACCGAACGCGAACGCAACTGGCGGGAGTTCTTCTTTCAGTGGGAGTGGATCCTCGTGGGAGTGCTGCTCCTGGTGGTGATCATCAACTCATCGATTTCGCCGTACTTCCTGAACTTCAACACGTTCATCCGGACGCCGGCAACGTTCCTGGACAAGGGCTTCATCGTCCTGCCGATGATGTTCGTCCTGATCCTGGCAAAGATCGATATTTCGGTGGGCTCCACGGTGGCCCTGTCGGCGGTGATCATGGCGGTGAGCTACAACGCCGGGCTGCCGATGCCGCTGGCGATGCTGTTGTGCCTCGTCGTCGCCGGCCTGGGGGGCGCGATCAACGGATGGCTGCTGATCAAGTTCAAGGAGCTCTCCTTCGTGATCGTGACGCTCTCCACGATGATCATCTACCGCGGTATCGCCTACATCATCCTCGGAGACCAGGCCTCCGGCGGTTTTCCGGACTGGTTCTCCTTTCTGGGATGGGGCGAGATCTTCGGGGTCCCCTTTATCCTGATCTGTTTTGTGCTTGTCGCGATAGCCTTCGGGCTGCTGTTGCACCGCACGACCTTCGGGCGGTCGGTCTTCGGCATGGGACGCAACGCCACCGCGTGCCGCTACTCCGGCGTCAACACCGACCGCGTGGTGTGGATCGTGTTCATGCTGAACGGTCTGATGGCGGGGGTAACCGCGCTGTTCCTGACCAGCCGCATGGGCAGCACCCGACCGAACGTCGCGATGGGGTACGAACTGGAGGTCATCGCCATGGTGGCGCTGGGTGGTGTGAGCACCAACGGCGGCATCGGTCGCGTGGGAGGGCCGCTGCTGGCGGTCTTCATCATCGGATTCCTCAGCTACGGGATGGGCCTGGCAAACCTTCAGGCGCCGATCGTGCTGGTGGTCATCGGTACCCTGCTGATCGTCTCGGTACTGGTGCATCGAATCCGGTTTCAGAGCAAGAAGAAAAACTCGGCTGTGTAGCGTTGCTATGAAGGTCGAGAGAGAAAAACAGGAGGTCTCACAATGAGAAGAGTAGTTGTGTCACTACTTATCGTGGTGCTGGCGATTGCACCGGTTGCGGTACTGTTCGCGAGCGGCGCCAGCGAGGAACCGGGCGTGCAGCGACACGCATTCGTGTTCAAGAACACCGGAAATCCCTACGGCGAAAAGCAGATGGAAGGTTTCCAGGAAGGCATCGAGGAACAGGGTGGCGAGGCGATCCTGCGGGCCCCCGACCAGCCGACCGCTGAAGCTCAGATCCAGATCATCGAGCAGCTGATCGCCCAGCAGGTTGCATCGATCAGCATCACCGGTAACGACTACGACGCCCTGGAACCGGTTCTGACCCGGGCGATGGACTCAGGAATCTCCGTGCTGTCGGCTGACTCCGCGGTGAATCCCAACAGCCGGCTGACTCACATCAACCAGGCTGACTCCGAAATGATCGGCCGCACGCTGATCCAGGCTGCGTACGACATGGCGGACGGCGCCGGGGACATCGCGATTCTGTCGGCGACCAGCCAGGCGTCGAACCAGAACCTGTGGATCGAGTGGATGCAGACCGAGCTGGACGAGAATCCGGACAAGTACGCCGATCTCAACCTGGTCCGTATCGCGTACGGCGACGACCTGCGTGACAAGTCGGTCAGCGAGACCGAGGCCCTGCTGCAGAGCTTCCCGGACCTCGAAGTGATCATCGCACCCACCACCGTTGGTATCGCCGCGGCGGGTCGTGTCATCACCGACCGTGGCCTGATCGGCGACGTGTACGTGACGGGTCTCGGACTTCCCTCGGAAATGGCCGAATACATCGAGAACGGGGCCTGCCCCTACATGTTCCTCTGGAACCCGATCGACGTCGGCTACCTCACCGCCTACGCCGCCGTTGCCGCGGTAAACGGTGACATCACCGGTGCTGCCGGAGAGACCTTCTCCGCCGGTCGGCTTGGCGATTTCGAGATCGTGGAAGCCAGCGACGGTGGCACGGAAGTGCTCCTCGGCGCTCCCTTCCGCTTCGATCCGAGCAACATCGACGAGTGGAAAGACGTCTATTGATCCGGAACGCCGGATGAGTTGACAGGGGCCACCCGATCCGTCGGGTGGCCCTTTTTCGTGTCGGACGCGTTGTGGTGACCGGTGCGTGGCGGCGGGTCAGTCCCCGATCCACTCAACGCGGTAGAGATCCAGACGGCGGTCCTTGTAGTTCGTCACCGACCCCTCGTGCCGAAGCGTCTTGAGTTTGTCCAAATCCAGGTCCACAAGGAGCGTCATCTCGGTGTTAGGGGTACTCTCGGCCATGATCGCGTCGTGGGGGAACGAGAAGTCCGACGGGGAAAATACCGCCGACTGGCTGTACTGGATGTCGACGTTGTCCACCCGCGGCAGGTTGCCGACGCTGCCGGTGATCGCCACGTAGCACTCGTTCTCGATCGCCCGGGCCTGGGCGGTGCGGCGGACCCGGAGGTACCCGTTTTTCGTGTCGGTCCAGAACGGAACGAAGAGGATCTCCAGCCCCCGCTCGCCCATGACGCGCGCGAGCTCCGGAAACTCCACGTCGTAGCAGATCAGAATGCCGATCTTCCCGGCGTCGGTATCGAACACACGCAGCCCCGTGCCGCCCTGCATCACCCAGCTCGCACGCTCCTGCGGGGTGATGTGGAGCTTGTACTGCGCCTCCACCTTACCGTCGCGATGAAACAGGTAGGCGACGTTGTACATCGCCTCGCGCCCGTTTTCGTCCACGTCCAGTTCCGGCATGCTGCCCCCGACGATGTTCACGTTGTAGGTCACGGCGAACTGCGACAACGCCTCCCGCAGCTGGGTCGTATAGGTTGCCAGATGACGAACGGCGGCGACGCTTGTCTCCTGGTCGCCGAGGCCCATGAGGGCGGCGTTGAAGAACTCGGGGAACACACAGAAATCGCTCTGGTAGTCGGCGATCGCGTCCACGAAGAACTCGACCTGTTCGAGGAGCATCTCCACCGATTCCACGCGTCGCATCTGCCATTGCACCATGCCCACGCGGACGTGGCGCTTGGGAGCGTTCACCAGCGCGGGCTGGTTGCGCCGGTAGAAGATGTTGGCCCACTCGAGAAGGGTTGCGTTGCCGTGGGATTTGAGGTCGTCGGGGTTGTAGTCCTCCAGGACCCGCTTGACCTGGAAATCGTTGGCCAGCTGAAACGCCAGAATCGGATCGTAGAGCTCCTGACGCTTGACCTTTTCGATGTACTCCTGCGGGCTCATCTCCGCCGCATGGCTGTGATACCGGGGAATCCGTCCACCGGCGAGAATCGCCCTGAAGTTCTCTTCACGGCACAGTTCTTTGCGGGCGTCGTACAGGCGTCGTCCCAGGCGGTATCCGCGGTACTCCGGATCCACGAACACGTCCAGTCCGTACATCGCGTCGCCGTGGGGGTTGTACAGCACGGAGTCACTCCCCTCCAGGAGCTCCTCGTAGGTGTGGGCGGTGGAAAAGCGCTGGTAGTCCACCCGCACGGTCAGCGCCACGGCAACGATCCGATCGTTGTCCTCGATGCCGAACTGCGCCTGCGGAAAGCGCTGTATCAGCGACGCGATCACCTGCTTGGGCCAGGCGCCGTCCAGGTCGGGGTAGACCACGTCCATGAGACGCTTGATCTGGGGGTAGTCATCGATCCGCAGGTTGCGCAGCTGCAGCCGGTGCAGGTCGTATTCGCTCTGTGTGTGCATGGGATGTCCTTTCTGTGCGGCGGACGTCGACCCGGTGGTCGCTCCGCCACGTGCTGGGCCGCACCCCGGCGATCGCAAAGAACACCCGGGAGAAATGGTACTGGTCACTGAATCCGTATTCGCGGCCGATCTCTTTCATCGACCGGTCGGTATGCACCAGTTCCCATTTTGCGGCGTTAATCTTCAATGACAGATAGTAGCGGTACGGGGACACCCCCGCCCGCTGACTGAAGAGGCGGTGCAACGTCGACCGACTGCATCCGACCTGTTCGGCGAGGTCCGCGGTTTCCACGTGGGTACGCAGGTGTTCGAGCATGATTTCCCGCGCCCGCTCGAAGCGCTGATCGGCCTGGCGGTCGATCTCGCCGGCGGAGAGGGCCCCGGCGATCTGTGCAAGCATCTGCTGCAGGATCCCGGCAAGTTCGATCTGCTCGTGCGGTGTCGGCTGTACCGAGAGTCGCAGCCCGCGGGTGAAGGACCGCAGCAAATCCTCCTGCGCCGCCGGACCAAGGGCCACCACCCGGCTGCGCCCGAGCCCCAGCGTCCGCCATATCTCGTCCACAGCGGTGCCGGAAAAGCCGATCCAGAACTCCTGCCAGCCGGTCGCGCGGTCCGGCGCGTAGCGATGCCAGTCCCCCGGCCGCAGCAGAAACACGGACCCCGACGCGACCTCCTCGCGCCGGCCGTCGGAGTGCTCGAACCAGCCGCGCCCGTCGGACACAAAGACGATCTGATACTCCCCGAGCCGACGACCGCCTGCCGCCACGGTGCGATACTGGCGTGGATGCTGCTCCGGCATGAGGGGATACCCGTGCCCCGGAGGCGTTCGCGCAGCACCGGCGTCGAGGCAGTGGAGCGGCAGACGGGCCACCTCGGCGCTCGGGAGAAAGTACTGGACGTGGTTCCCGACGGGTACGGTCACGTGCACAAAACGTACATCTATTCGATACCTTTGTCCATCGCCCGGCCCCGCGGCGCGTGCTACTATATCGCTACCATCCCAAGGTTTACCGATCGGTTTCCCGATTCGACAGGAGGTCACGATGGCACAATCAAACATCGAACGGCGCTACCAGGACGCCCGCGATCAGTACGGCGAATTGGGGGTCGATACCGACGCCGCCCTGAACCGGCTTGAGCAGATCGCCGTGAGCATCAACTGCTGGCAGGCGGACGACGTGGGCGGACTGGAAGGCGTCGGCGAAATCACCGGCGGCGGCATCATGGCAACGGGGTCGTTTCCCGGCAAGGCACGCACCGGCGACGAGATCCGTCAGGACTTCGAGTTCGCCTCCCGCCTGATCCCGGGGACGCACCGGTTCAATCTGCATGCGATGTACCTCGAGGCCGACGGCGTCTCTGTGGATCGTGACCAGATCGAAGTATCCCATTTCCAGAACTGGATCGACTGGGCCAACCACCTCGGGGTGCCCCTGGACTTTAACCCGACGTTTTTCTCGCACCCCAAGGCCGACGACGGGTTCACCCTCGCCAGCCGCGACAAGGGCGTTCGCGACTTCTGGATCGAGCACGGCCGACGGTGCCGCGAGATCAGCGCCGCCATGGGACGCGCCCAGGGCGGTACGTGTACCGACAACTTCTGGATGCCCGACGGGTGGAAGGACCTGCCCGCCGATCGCCTGGCGCACCGCGAACTGCTGATCGAATCCCTGGACCGCATCTTCGAAACCCCGTACGCACCGGAGGAAACCCTGGATGCCGTGGAGAGCAAACTGTTCGGTATTTCCTCCGAGAGCTACGTGGTGGGAAGCCATGAGTTCTATATCGCCTACGCCATGAGCCGCAAGCTCATGCTGACGATGGACGCCGGGCACTACCACCCCACCGAGGTGATCAGCGAGAAGATCAGTGCCCTGTTGCCGTTTTTCCCGAAACTCATGCTCCACGTGTCGCGACCGGTTCGCTGGGACAGCGATCATGTGGTACTCTTCGACGCCGAGACCACGGCGATCATGCGGGAGATCGCCCGCGCCGACGCCTGGAACCGGGTATTCCTGGCGGTCGACTTCTTCGACGCCAGCATCAACCGGATCAGCGCGTGGGTGATCGGACTCCGTGCCTCACTGAAATCGGCGCTGTACGCACTCCTCGAACCACGACAGCAGATCGTGGACGCGGAGCTCTCGGGACGCCTGGGCGATCGACTGGCACTCCAGGAGGAGGCCAAGACGCTGCCCTTCGGCGCCGTGTGGGACATGTACTGCGCCCGACACGAGGTACCGGTTGGTCGCCAGTGGCTTGACCAGGTTCAGACTTACGAACACGAGGTGCTTCGGTCGCGGTCGTAGCCGACGACGAAGCCCGCCAGCGAGGAGACGCATGAGCACAGCGGTAGACGAAATCGTCGCGATTTCGCGGCGATACGGAGCAGGATACGACTGGGTCATCGCCGGAGGTGGAAACACCTCCGTCAAGGACGGCGACACGATGTGGGTCAAGGCCTCGGGCACGATGCTGTCCACGATTACGGCGGAGCAGTTCGTCGCCATGGACCGCAGCCGGCTGAACGAGATATGGGATCATACCTACCCCGCCGAACAGGATGCCCGGGAGGCCGCGGCGCTGGCGGATCTCATGGCGGCCCGGGTTGATCAGTCCGGTACGCTGCGTCCCAGCGTCGAGACGCTGATGCACGCGCTCTTTCCCCAGCGTCTCGTGGTCCACACACACCCCACGATCCTCAACGGCGTGACCTGCGCCCGCGACGGGGAAGCGGCAACGGCGCGCCTGCTCAACGGTGAGGCGCTGTGGATTCCGACGATCGATCCGGGCTACACCCTGGCGAAGGACATGCGGGACCGCGTCGAGGCGTGGCGGTCGAACCACGACGGTGCGACGCCGGCGATCGTCGTGATGCAGAACCACGGCCTGGTAGTCGCCGCCGAGACCGCCGAGGAAATCGACGCGATCCACGGGCGAATCCGTGACGCCGTTCTGGCGGAAGTCCGGCGGCACCCGGAATCGGAGCCGGAAGAACGCGACAGCAACCGGCAGCAGGAACTGGCCGAGGCGGTCGCCCGGGCCCTGGCAGACATGAGCGCCGCCCACGGCAGCGCCCTCGAACGACCGGTCACGACCGCGTTCTCCAGCCCGGAACTCCTGCGTCGTGCCGCATCGGCCGAAGCGCTCGAGCCGGTCTCCTCCGCGTTCAGCCCCGACCATATCGTGTACAGCGGGCACCGACCCTGCTGGGTCGACGCGCCGGACCACATCAACTCACCGAAGGCGCTGCAGGCCGAGGTACTCCATGCCGTCCACGACTACTGGCACGACGAGGGCGCTCCGCCGAAGATCGTCGTGATTCGCGGCCGGTGCGCGGTTGCCGTGACTCCCACGGAGCGCAAGACCGAGGTAGCGCGGCTGCTGTTCCGCAACGCCCTGGAAATCGCCGCCTACGCAGAGAGCTTCGGCGGGTCGCAGTTCATGCCGCAGGATCAGATCGAGTTTGTCCGCAACTGGGAAGTCGAGAAGTTCCGGGAGAAACAGAGCACCGGGTCGTAACCCCCGTAGGCGGCGGATCGCCGCCTACGATTTGCGGCGCAAGCGTCCGGCACGGACCTGGTTGCGCCCCTTGTCCTTGGCAACGTACACCGCGCGGTCGGCGGCCTTCAGCACCGCCGCCAGCGGCTGACTGCGGTCGGTACGGATCGCGAAACCGATACTGCAGGTAACCTGGATCCGCGTTTTTTTGTGACGCACCGGCGTTGCCTCGACCGCCCCTCGCACAGATTCCAACAGTTCCCGCATCTCGGCCTCGTCGGCGTGGGGCACGAAGGCGATCAGCTCCTCTCCGCCGTAGCGGGCGATACTCCCACGGGGCACCAGGTGCATGCGAATTCGCTGTGCGATCTCCTGCAGCACCGTGTCACCTGCGTCGTGGCCGTGGGTGTCGTTGACCTGCTTGAAATGGTCCAGGTCGATGAGCGCGATTCCGAGCGGCGGCCGCGTATCGAGCCGACTCTGCTCCGACAGCACCTGGTCGCACCAGCCGCGGTTGTAAATGCGCAGGAGCGGGTCGTAGGAGGCGCGGTTCTCGAGGCGCTGGAACCAGTGGTTGAGCGTCCCGATCGCCACCAGCACCGGCATCCACGCCAGGACCATCCCCTGCAGCAGCAGATCTCCCCGCGACGGAAGCCATCCCAGGGAGAGCAGCAGCACCGATCCGGCGTGAATTCCGCCGATGCCGAAGCTGTGGGCTTCGGTGAAGAGGGAGAGCAGGAGAACCGCCACTCCCACGGCACTGAACACCCAGAACGCCGTGGACTGCAGGTCCCGCAGTTGCAGCAGTTGCCGCGCCAGCAGATCCCGGGCCGCGGGAAGCAGGAGCCCCACCACAAACACACCGACCACCGCCGTCACGAGAATCGTCGTCAGGCGGACCGTGAGCCGATAACCCACATACTCCGGTGCCACCACCGTCAGCAGCAGCACCGCCAGAACCGCCGAGTACCCCAGGAAAAGCGCCGCCGCGTGAACCCCGCTTCCCGTGAGATCACTCACCAGAGGCAGACCGAAGAGCAGCACCACCGAGATCAGGGACACCACACCCACGCCGATGCTCAGGGCGTAGATCTTGAAGTTGTGCACCCGCGGGTAGGACGCACGGCCGAACCACGCCGTGACCAGTGAGCCGGTGAGCCCGATAAGCACCAGGATGCGATCGCGACCGGTCGGGTCGGCCTCACCAACGCCGGCGTTCCACATGCGCCAGATCGCCCACGCGGAGAGGAGACCGATCACCAGGGACGCGACGCCCCAGGATCCTCGGTCGCGGTGCGGTCGTCCGCTCATCGGCGCCACACGCGACGCACCTCGTCGGCGATGATTCCAAGGCCCGTCTGCACGTCTTCAGGGGACTGGCCGTAGTTGATACGCATGCACTGGCGGGAGTGATCCCAGGTGTCGAGGTCCGGATCGCCGAAAAAGAAATACTCCCCGGGCACGACGATCACGTTCCGTGCCTTCAGGCGGTCGTAGAGCTCACGGCTCGCCACCGGTAGATCCGGGAGCCAGAGCCACAGGAAGATGGAGCCCTCCGTTCGGTGCAGCGAAAAGGGCACATCGGCACCGAAGGCCTCGGCGAGCCAGCGGTGCGCGTCGTCCGCTTTTTTTCGATAGAAGGGCCGGATCACCGACTGTGAGACGTCCAGGAGCGTCCCGTCGCGCAACAGCGGTTCCACCAGCACCTGTCCTACGGTGGTGTTGGCGAGGCTGAGCACCGCGTTGGCGCGACTGAGGGTGGAGACGACCTCCCGCGACCCGATAATGATGCCGGTGCGGGTGCCGGGCAGACCGATCTTGGACAGACTCATCCCCAGGATGATGTTCTCGTTCCACATCGGTTGCGCGGGGCCGGAGACCACATCATCGAACACGATGTGCGGAAAGGGCATGCCGTAGGCGTTGTCGATGATGAGGGGCACCCCGTAGCGCCGCGCCAGTTCGTCCAGTCGGTGCATCTCACGGTCCGTGAGTACGTTTCCCGAGGGATTGGTCGGTCGCGACACGCAGATCGCCGCGATCGGCGCCGCCGCGCCGGTGCCCGCCTCTCGGAGCGTGTCCTCCACGGCGTCGAAATCGATGTGGTATTTGTGGGTGTGGTCGTCGATCCGTTCGACCGTGGGGCGACAGGCGACAAAGCAGTCCGGGTCCAGCCCCTGGTCGGCGTACCCGATGTACTCCGGCAGCAGCGGAAACAGAACCCGCCGCGGGGGACCGCCGTCGTCGGCCGGCCCGCTGAGCATGTTCAGAAGAATGAAGAAGGCAGTCTGGCTTCCGTTGGTGATCGCCACGTTCTCCGGTCCCAGTGACCACCCGAACTCACGGTTGAGCAGCGCGGTCAGTGCCTCGATGAACGCCGGCTGGCCCTGGGGGGTGTCGTAGTTGCCGAGCATGCGTTCAACGGCGCCGTCCTCGCCCAGGAGCTCCTGCAGGCGGCGGCGCCATACGGCCTCCACCTCGGGAATTCGGGCCGGGTTCCCACCACCGAGCATGTACTTTTTCTCGGTCCCGGCGAGCGCCCGCCCCATGTCGTCCATCAGGTCCATGATGCCGGTATCACCGCCGAGAGACCGTCCGAATCGCGAAAACTGCATGGAACGCGAGTATAGCGCAAAAGGCCGGCGCATTGAAACTGACGGGTGGACAGTGTAGCCTTCGCTCGTCATGGCACGCATCCGCACGTACAACAAGATCGCCCCGGAAGGGATTGCGATACTTGAGGACCGGGGGCACCAGGTGGGCCCCGAGATCGACGATCCCGACGGCATTCTGGTCCGGAGCGCCACGCTCCACGAGGTTGCCTTTGGAGACTCACTCCTGGCGATCGCCCGCGCCGGCGCCGGCGTCAACAACATCCCCCTCGACCGGTGTACCGAATCCGGCGTCGCCGTGTTCAACACGCCGGGCTCCAACGCCAACAGCGTGAAGGAGCTGGTGGTGGCCGGCCTGATGCTTTCCAGTCGCCGCATCGTCGAGGGCTACGACTGGGTTCAATCCCTCAGCGCCGGCGGGGCCGACGTGACCAAGGAAGTGGAATCCGGCAAGAGCGCCTTCGCGGGACCGGAGATCGCCGGCAAGAAACTCGGCGTCATCGGCCTGGGCAAGATCGGCGTCATGGTCGCCAATATCGGCGAGGCGCTGGAGATGGAGGTCATCGGTTACGACCCCTACCTCTCCGTGGAGAACGCGTGGGGGCTTTCGCGGTCTGTGCGTCGGGCTGAGACGCTCGACGCCCTCATCGCGGAGGTCGACTACGTGACGATCCATGCCCCGCTCAACGACGCAACCCGCGGCCTTGTCGGCGCCGACCTGCTGTCGAAGGCCAAACGGGGACTGCGAATTCTCAACTTCGCCCGCGGCGGGCTCGTCGATAACGCCGCGATTCTGGCGGCGATGGAGTCGGGGACGGTGTCCCGCTACGTGACCGATTTTCCGGAACCGGAGCTGCTCGGCAGGGACGGAGTGATCACCATTCCGCACCTGGGAGCGTCAACACCGGAGGCGGAGACCAACTCCGCAATCATGGCGGCGAGACAGCTCGCGGACTATCTCGAGCGCGGTACCGTGCGCAACGGCGTGAATCTCCCCGACTGCGCCATGGACGGCAACGGTGGTGACCGCATCGTCCTGGCAAACCGCAACGTCCCGAACATGGTGGGCCAGGTGACCACGATTCTGGCGGAGGCAGGACTCAACATCTCCGACATGCTCAACCGACACCGGGGAGACCTGGCCTACAACATCATCGATATCGACAGCGGCGTGGACCAGACGGTGATCGACCGGCTCACGGCGATCGACGGAATCGTTCGGGTTCGGGTGATACCCGGCAGGGGGCGATCGTGAGGGTCCGGCGGCATTCGATGGCACCGGCACCGATCCGTGCGGTCCTGGCGTTGCTGCTGGCGACTGTCGCGGCCGCCACGGCGGTCGCCCAGTCCTCGGCAGTCACGCAGTCCCCGGAGGCCGACCTCGCGCCGGGGCTGTACGCCCGGATCGAGACCAGCAGGACCGTGAACGGCCACTCGGACATCCTGGTGGAGCTGGAGTACGAAAAGACACCGCTGACGGTGATCAACTTTGTGGGGCTCGCAGAGGGCACGATCCGTCACAACCGCAACGACTCATCCCGCTTCTACGACGGTCTCACGTTTCACCGGGTGATCGACGATTTCATGATCCAGGGAGGCGACCCCAACGGAAACGGCACCGGCGGCCCCGGGTACCGGTTTCCCGACGAGTTTGACCCCACCCTGCGCCACGACCGGCCGGGAACGCTCTCCATGGCAAACTCCGGCCCCAACACAAACGGGAGCCAGTTCTTCATCACCCACGTGCCGACGCCGTGGCTCGACGACCACCACACCGTGTTTGGCCACGTGGTCCGCGGCCAGGACGTGGTCGACGCCGTGAGGCAGGGAGACCGGATTCGGCACGTTGAGATCATCCGTGTGGGAGAGGCTGCCCGGGAGTTCCGGACCGATCAGGAGGCGTTTGACCGTGCCCGCGAGCGAGCCGTGGCCGAGGCCCGGGACGCCGCGGAGCGGGCACAGCGGGAGCAGATCTCCCGGATCGAGGAACAGTTTCCGGATGCCGAGCGTGACGCCAACGGAATCTGGGTGCGGATCGACCGGCAGGGGGACGGCCCCCGTCCGCGGCAGGGCGCCCAGGTGACGGTACAGTATACCGGACGGTTCCTGGATGGACGTCAGTTCGACTCCAGCCGTAACCGGGGCCCGTTCCAGTTTGCGGTGGGCGCCGGACGGGTGATCCGGGGCTGGGATCTCACCGTGGCACAGATGCACGAAGGCGAAGTGCGCACCGTCGTCCTCCCTCCGGACCTGGCGTACGGCTCCCGTGGCGCAGGCGGTGTGATTCCCCCGAACGCGTACCTGGTGTTCGAGATCGAGCTCGTGGACGCGGGGCGGTAGAACCCGCGGCCCTACTCCAGTTCCTCGTACGCCTCGCGGAGGTCGCTGAGATAGCGACTCAGTTCGGTGCTGCGACTGCGGAGATCCTCGAGGGAGGTCTCCGCGGCACGGCTCCGGCTGCTGCGGGCGCGTACCACGTCGATTTTCAACTGTTTCAGCGCACCAACGGCGGTGTCGGTCCGCAGAGACAGCATCTCCCGCTCCGTCTTCAATTCCGAAAACGACTGCCGCTGACCGTCGATCTGCTCGATACTGCGCCGGTACTCCGCCGCCAGCCGGTCGTCGGTGCACGCCGCCAGCTGGTCCTCCAGCTGCCGGCGATTGTGCTCGAGCTCGCCGATCGGGATTCCGGCGATCAGCGCATCCACCTCCCGCAGCGCCGTCGCCAGCGCCTCGATCTGCGATACGTAGGTGTCCAGAACGCTGCGGAAATCACCACCCAGCGGCTGCTGCGCCTCCTTCATGCCCTTGAGTTCACGCAGGAGTTCCCCGCGAATCGCCCGAGCCTCCGCCGCGGGATCGCCCGTCGCGTCCCCGGAAGCGGACGATCCGCCGGCGCCGTTCCCGACCACCGACCCGATGCGTCCCACACGACCGCGCCACGCTCCCGAAAGCGCAAACCCGCTGGCGTCCAGCTGCTCGATGAGGTCCGATTCCTCCCGTGCAGCAGCGCGCCAGTGCGTGAGCGTGCCGATACCCATGAATCCGATCGGAATGAGCGCCCACGGAAACCCGGCGCCGGTAATCACGTTAATCGTGCCCAGCAGCAGCGCGGTCATTCCGGTGCTCGCCACGTGTGTGCGGAAGCGACGACGCACCTTCCACAGCTGCCGATGGAGCTGAAGCTGCCGGCGACTGGGTCGCTCGATCGACTCAACCTGCGCGAGTTCCGTCTCCCTCGCGCCCACCGATACGCGGTGGCTCATGTAGCCGATGCCCCACCCCAGCAGCGGGAACAGATACCACGGGAACCCGGCGCCGGTAAAAAACCAGATTCCCACGAGCATCGCGTTGACGCCGATGTAGCTGGTGGTGTGCCCCGCGAGGCCAGCGCGCTCGCCCTTCATACGACGACGGAACTCGTTTCGGTACGCCTCGGCCACTTCGGAGTCGGAGCGTCCCGGCTGCTTCAGGATGCGCTTGAGTCCGCGGACGATCCGACCGGCGGGGGACCGGTCCACGGACAGGTCATCATCATCGTCGCCCCATGAGGACGCGTGCCGATCGCGGGCGCGATCCCGGCGGCGGTCGTCGCGGTCGCGATCACGATCCTGATGGCGGTCGTCGCGGCGGCTGCGGTAGGCGTCGGCGTCGGCGTCGGCGTCGGCGGAATTCTCGGGGCGCGCGAGACCGGCGTGAACCACCGCGGCGATCTCCGCCGACGTGAGAAACGTGGGCATGTCCGGAAGCCGGTCGAGGGCGGTCGCCGGTGGCCGCGCGCCGCTCCGCCGAATTTCCGCGAGAACGGCGCGGCGAATGCGCTCCATGCGGTCATCCGCGCCGTCGCGGCCGCGACTGCCGGCATCGGTGCTGGTGCCGGCGTCGCCAGCCGTCCGGCCGGCGGCGTGTCTGACATCGGTTTCGGGTTCGCCGGCCATATCCGCCAGACGCAGCTCGTGGACGTGGACGTCTCGTCCGGCGGGCTCAAGATGAACCGGCCCGCGATCCGTCACGGCGATCTCACCGACGCGGGCGGAGATCTGACTGAACACCTCCGCAGATACCGCCATCGCGCCGGGTCGGGCAACCCGGGCGAGACCCGCCGCCACCGACACACCGTCACCGAGGGCGTCGTTCATCCGAAACACAACGTCCCCCACGTGGAGTCCCGCCCGCGCCCGGAGTCGGCTGTCGGAATCACCGCCGGGGACCGGCCCGATCGTTCCGATCTCCGGGAGGATCGCGGCGGCGCTCCGGACCGCGTCCGCGGTGCTGGGAAAATCCAGGAGCAGGGCGTCCCCGTCGGTCTTGATGACGGTGCCATGGTGTTCGCCGGCGATCCGAGTGACCCTCCCGTTGTACTCCGAGAGTACGTCGAGACTCGCGCGCTCGTCCGCCGCCATCATCGCGCGAAATCCGACGAGGTCAATGTACAGGACCGCCGCAAGGCGATAGTCGGTGTGCTCCATGGGTGTCATTCTTCCTACCTGTCCTGAGACCGTCAAGCGACAGGCAAACCCCGCTTCCACACAGCAGTGCATCCCCCGTAGACTGCGTCCGATCATGAGCAAGCGAACGAGTGTGTACGAGTGCAGTTCCTGCGGACACCAGGAACCGAAATGGCTGGGCCAGTGCCCGTCCTGCGGTCAGTGGAACACTCTGGAGGAGCGCGCCGTGCGGGGAGGGGCCCGGGGCGGCGGTGGAGGCTCGTCCCGGGGCGGGGGTTCCCGGCGCGGTGGCGGCGGAGACGCGACCGCGGCCGGACGCCGACGCAGCACGCCGCTGAACGCGGTATCCGCGGAGCACAGCGCCCGGATCTCCAGCGGCCTGGGCGAGCTCGACCGCGCCCTCGGCGGCGGACTCATGCCCGGATCCACCGTGCTGGTCGGCGGCGAGCCCGGAATTGGCAAGTCCACGCTGATGCTCCAGATGGCCGGCGGTGTCCGCGGATCGGGCGTGCTGTACGTCAGCGGAGAGGAAAGCGCCGCCCAGATCCGACAGCGGGCAGACCGTCTGGGCCTCACCGGCGACGGACACAGCGAGGGTGGCGAGGGAAGTGGGGGCCGCGGACGCGGCGACGGACTGTCCCTCCTGTGCGCCTCGGACCTCGAGGACATCCTCGACGAACTCGAGGTCGTGGCCCCGCGGATCGTGATCGTGGACAGCGTCCAGACGATGATCGCCGCCGACGCCGGAAGCGTGCCGGGGACGGTCAACCAGATCAAGTACGTGACGCACGAACTGACCGAGTGGGCACGTCGAACCAGAGCCTGCGTGCTGATGGTCGCCCACGTGACGAAGGAGGGACAGATCGCCGGCCCCAAGGTCGTCGAGCATATGGTCGACGCGGTGCTGCTCTTCGAACACTCAGGGAGCGACCTGCGCTTTCTACGGGCGACCAAAAACCGCTTCGGGGCCATTGAGGAGGTCGGCATCTTCACGATGGACCACCGTGGCCTGATCGAACTCAGCGATCCGGGACGCGTGTTTCTCGGCGGCGAACGCGGGGTACGCCCCGCCGGCGTGGTGGCCGCGCCGTGCTACGAGGGCAGTCGCGTCCTGGTGGTGGAGATCCAGGCGCTGACCGTGCCCGCCAAGGGGTCGGTGTCGCGCAGCTTTTCGGACCGCATCGATACGCGTCGTGTAACGCGGGTTGCAGCGGTGCTGGAGAAGCACGTCGGCGTGCGCTTTTCGGATCAGGACATCTACGTGAACGTCGCCGGCGGCATGCGCATCCAGGATGTGGCGATCGACCTGCCGCTGGCGCTGGCACTCTACTCGGCCCGCACGGGGCTCGGTGTGCCGGCGGGAACGCTTGCCACCGGAGAACTGTCGCTGGCGGGAGAGATTCGGCCGATCTCGCACCGGACGCAACGGGAGCGGGCGGCAAAGGAGATGGGCTTCACCCGCATCGTGGGTCCCGACGCCACGCCCACCGGCGATACCGGATCCCGCGGGCGTGCCACCGCCGCCGCGACCGACGAGGGGTGGCACGGTGTTCGCTCGCTGCCGGCGGCGATCACCGCGGTGTTCGGCGAGCGGAACCGACGGCCGGAGTAGCGCTCCGGACCGGCGATGCCGGGGCCGCCGGCGGTGTGCAACAGTCTACTGTATACACGCCCGGCGACCACCTCCGACTCAGTACACCAGTGCCGCCGATGCCACGGCGAGTCCGGCACCGGACGCGACCATCACCACCCGGTCACCCCGGCGAATCCGGCCCTCGCTGACGGCGGTGTTCAGCGCCATGGGGATGCAGGCGCTGCCGGTGTAGCCGTAGCGATCCATGACGAACGTCGACCGTTCCTCCGGCACGCCGAGAATACCCAGGACCTCCTGGATCACCGATCGGTTGATCTGCGTAAACAGGAAGTGGTCGACGTCGTCGACAGCGATCCCGGTCTTCTCGGTGAGACGACGGACCACATCGGGCCAGAGCTTCACGTTCCGGTCGCCGGGGAGCCGCTGCAGGAGCTGCAGGCCGTACTCTCCCGCCTCCAGTCGCTCCGTCGTCACCGGCGTGCGGGTTCCACCGGCGTAGACGCCCACGTAGTCCCACTGCGTGCCGTCCGCAAGGAGTTGCCCGCCCAGGTAGCGACTCTCGTCGTCGGAGGCGGCGGCTCCAGCGGCACTTTTCTCGACAACGACCGCGCCGGCGCCGTCGGCGAAAATCGAGTAGCCGAACACGTCGCCGGGTCGAAAGTACGCCGGCATGTTGTACACACCGATCACGCAGGCACGGTTGATCGCGGGGTCCGTGGCGACCAGGCGCGCCACGGCGTCGAGGGCGGCAACGAAACTCGAACAACTCGCACCGAGATCCCAGGTGCCGGTGTAGCGCTGACCACCCTGAATGCGCCCCTGAACCAGCATGCTGGTGGCGGGAGAGATGTACTCCGGCGTGTCGGTTCCCACGACAAAGAGGTCGATCTCCATCGGGTCCACGCCGGCGTCGTCGATCGCCCGCCGCGCCGCCCGCTCGGCAAAATCCGCCGTGGTCTCATCGATGCCGCGAAGGTGGGCGATGTGTCGCCGGTGAATCCCGAGCTTGCTCTCGATGCGCGCGGCGTCGAACTCGATACCGGCGAGTTCCTGCAGTTCCCGGTTGTCGATCGCTTCGCCGGGGGCGTAGAGCCCCGTTCCCAGAATGCGTATCACGCGTCGCTCCTTATCCCGTGTCCCAGCAGCCCGCCCAGGCGCGCCACCAGCCCGCGGACATCGGTCACGCGGGTACTGAAGAGAACCTCGATGCCGAGGTAGTGCGAGAGGCCCATGAGAAAGTTTGCCACCACCGGTCGATCCTCCTCCGGGTACATCGCCAGACCGCGACCGTGGACGTAGCCGCGCTCGAAGGCGTCGTAGTACTCCTTGACCGCGATCGGCACCACGAACTCCGCTTCCCGGACGATCGTGTAGTATTCCCGGTGGCGCCGGAAGTATCCGAGGAAGTTCCACATACCGGCGATCTCGCGATCCAGGTGGTTTCCGGTTGCCGGGGCCTGCGACGAGAGGTAGCGGCGCGTTCGACGCCCGATCTGGCGAACCACCTCCCCCAGGAACGCCTCCTTGCTCTCGAAGCGCTTGTAGAACGTCCCCACCGACAGCCCCGCCTCCCGCGTGATGTCCGCGACCTGCACCGCAAAGTAGCCATCCCGTCCGATGCAGCGGATGCCGGCGGCCACCAGCGCCTCGCCGCTGTCCTGGGGTTCGTACTCGTCCGGCGGAACCGGCGGCGGCTCTCCGACCAGAGAGATCGTTGCATCCTCGCCGAAGACTCCGTTCTCGAGGAGCTGCACCAGGCGGTCCAGAACGCCAGGACCGATCCGCAGGTCGTGGTACCGCGATCGCGTGGACAGAAAACGCAGCCCCGAGAGGAGAAAGAGGTACTCCGCCTCGTCCACCGGGCGCGCCAGAACGGTTTCGGCGCTGCGCATGTAGATCTCCCGCAGGCGCTGTTCGTACTCCGGGTGGCGATACTGGCCTTCCCGGAACATCGTCACCTGCCCCGCGTAGCGGTACGCCGCCCCGGACACCACCTCCACGAAGCGCATCAGGCGCGTCGCAGCGTCGTTCCCGTCGATGGCACGCAGGTCCGCGGCGAAACGCGAGAGAAAGTCGTCGAGGAGATACTGGAAGATCTCTTCCTTGTCGCGAAAGTGGCGGTAGAACGCTCCGTTGGAGACGCCGGCGGTGCGGCAGATCTGCGCCACCGACACCAGGTCGTAGTACTGCTGCGAGAAGAGTTCCAGCGCCGCTGTACTGATTCGGTGTCGTGCGTTCTTCGCCATGCGTCGACTCCGCGTCAGACCCGTTCCACCACCAGCGCGGTTCCCATGCCGCCGCCGATGCACAGACTCGCCAGCCCGTAGCGCAGACCGCGCCGGGCCATCTCGTGAAGCAGGGTCACGACGATCCGATTGCCGGAGGCCCCCACGGGATGCCCCAGGGCGATGGCGCCGCCGTTGACGTTGCAGCGTTCCATGAGCGCCTGGCGGTCGCTCCCGTGCTCGTTGGCCAGCTCGGTGAGCACGCCCAGGGACTGCGCCGCGAACGCCTCGTTGAGCTCGATGAGCTCGATCTGGTCCAGCGAAAGGCCGGCGTTCTTCAGCACTGAGCGAATCGCCGGCACCGGGCCAAGCCCCATGAAGGCCGGATCCACGCCGGCCTGGGCGTCGCTGACCAGCCGCGCCAGCGGTGTGAGCCCCAGGCGCTTCACCGCCTCCCCCGAAGCAAGCACCGTGGCGGAGGCACCGTCGTTGAGGCCGGAGGCGTTGCCGGCGGTGACGGTACCGTCCTTCTGGAACGCCGGGCGCAGCTTCGCCAGCGACTCCATGGTCGTCTCGCGGCGGGGATGCTCGTCGGTGACAAACTGTACGGTCTCGCGGCGCTGCCGGACCTCAACCGGTACGATCTCATCGGCAAAGCGGCCGGCGTCGATCGCCGCAGCCGCCCGCCGCTGACTCTCCAGGGCAAAGGCGTCCTGGTCCTCCCGGCCGAGGCGGTGCTTCGCGGCGATATTCTCCGCCGTTACGCCCATGTGGTAGTCGTTGAACACGTCGGTGAGGGCGTCGAGGATCATGTGGTCCCGCAGGCCCACGTCGCCCATCCGCGTTCCGAAGCGCATGGACGGCGGTGCCAGATACGGCGCCAGGGACATGTTTTCCATCCCCCCGGCGAGTACGACCTGCGAGGCGCCGAGACGGATCCGGTCGGCGCCCTGCATGATCGCCTTCATGCCGCTCCCGCAGAGCATGTTCACCGCGTAGGCCGGCGTCTCCACCGGAAGTCCCGCGTTGATCGCCACCTGCCGCGCCGGCCCCATACCCTGCCCGGCGCTGAGAATCACACCCATGACCACCTCGTTGATCTCCGTGGGCGCGATTCCGGCGGCCTCCATCGCACCGCCGGCGGCGATCGCCCCGAGCTCCGGCGCCGGTGTGTCCTTCAGGCTCCCTCCGTAGGCACCGATGGCGGTGCGTTTGGCTCCGCAGATGAATACCTCGTGCATGCGTTCCTCCGAATCCTCTTCCTTAACCTTACAGATATCCGAGCGTTTCTGCCGCCGCCGTGAGCGCCGCCCGATGATCCGGGTGAGCCACCGAAATGAGCGCCCGCGCCCGTTCGCCGGTGGTTCGACCCTGCAGGTGGACCGCGCCGTACTCGGTGACGATCCAGTCCACGTCCTGTCGCGGCACCGTGACGGCGCTGCCCTCCGCCAGCATCGGCGCGATCGTGGAGATCGTTCCCTTCTTGGCGGTCGACCGCAGGGCGATAATCCCCCGGCCGCCGCGGGACTTCTGGGCGCCACGGTGGGTGTCCAGCTGCCCGCCGGTGCCGGAGTACTGCACCGGTCCGATCGACTCGCTGCACACCTGGCCGGTGAGATCGACGCTCAGGGCGGTGTTGATGCTGATCATGGCGTCGTTCTGCGCGATCACGTACGGATCGTTGACGTAGCCGCCGCGCATCTCCTGCACCGCCGGGTTGTTGTCCAGCCAGCGGTACATCGCCGCCGTTCCCAGGGCGAAGGTGAAGACGAACTTCCCCGGCCAGAGCGTTTTCCGGCGGTTGGTGATCGCCCCGGACTCAAAGAGGTCGATCATGCTCTCGGTAAACATCTCCGTATGGACGCCGAGGTCCTTCTTGTCGCTCAAGAGCGCCGCCACGGCGTTGGGGATGCCGCCGATGCCGATCTGCAGCGTGGCACCGTCGCCGACCAGTGGCGCGATGTGCCGCGCGATCTCCTCCTCCACCGCCCCCGGCGGCAGAATCGGAATCTCCGGCAGCGCGATATCGTGTTCGACCACCGTGTCCACCTGCGAGATGTGGACGTTGGTGTCACCGTGAATCCAGGGGACGTTCCGGTTGACCTCGAGTACCACCACGTCGGCGGCCTCGATCGCCTCCATCTCGTAGACGTTGGACACGCCCAGGTTGAAGTATCCGGAGTCTGTCTGCAGCGGCGTGGCGGGTCCCCAGTAGACGATCGTCGCCCCCTGCTCCTTCAGCGCCCGGATCCGGTGCGACCCCGCCTGGTGGAGGTTGTTGGGGATGAACTCAACCAGCTTGTAGCCGGCCTTGGCAGCGGCGCGGTTGGAGGGCCCGAAGAACCAGTTCTGGTTCATGAACGTTCCCTCGTACTGCGGGTCCTCGCAGAAGTCGTAGCTGTTGAGGTTAAGGCAGGAGAGCACCCGCAGATTCTCGAAGTGATCCGCGTGGTGGTGCACGTGGCCCATGAAGCCCTGCGACTCCATGGAGGCCATGCCCACGATCACGGCGGCGTTCGTCGGAAGCGAGCGGATCGCGTCATCCATCGTGGTGAGTTTCTGCCGATAGGTCTGCGTCCAGTCGGGCATCGGTGGACCTCCCTCAGAATACCAGGCCGCCGTCGACCCGCAGCACCTGGCAGGTTATGAACGACGCTGCGTCGCTCGCCAGGAAGGTAGCGGCGTTGGCGATGTCCTGCGCCTCCCCCATGCGTCCCAGGGGGGTCTTGGAAACCATCAGGTCCAGGACCTTCTGCGGCACCGTCTCGGTCATCGGCGTGCGAATGAAGCCCGGAGCCAGGGCGTTCACGCGCACCTGCGCGCCCTTGCGGGCAAACTCCTTGGCCCAGGTCTTGGTCATGGAGACCACCCCGCCTTTGGTGGCGGCGTAGTTCGTCTGACCGATATTTCCGTCCAGCGCCACCACGCTCGCCATGTTGATGATCGATCCGGAGCCCGCCTCCATCATCGCCGGCGCCACAGCCCGGGTCACGGCGAAAACGCCCTTGAGGTTTACGTTGACCACCGCGTCCCAGTCGTCGTCTCCCATCTTCTGGAGGAGTCCGTCGCGGGTGATGCCGGCGTTGTTCACCAGCACGTCGATGCGACCCTCCGCCGCCATGATCTGTTCCACCGCGCCACGGATGCTTTCACCGTCGGTGACGTTGAGATCGATGCCCTTCACCTGGCTGTAGCGACCGGTGACCTCATCGAAGCCGTCGAAGGCGAGATCTCCGGCGTAGACCGCCCTGGCGCCGGCGGCGGCGAACGACTCCACGATCGCGCGGCCGATGCCGCGGGCACCGCCGGTTACCAGACAGACTTTGTGTTCAAGGTTCATGCTCATACTCCTTTGTGTGGTGTTGGTCCCCAGCGGACGACCGCCGAGGCCCAGACGAAACCGATGCCGGCGCCCACCATTACGATGTGGTCGCCGTCGTTGATCTTTCCCGCTTTCAGCCCTTCCTCGAGAGAGATGATCTGGTCGTTCTGGCCCACGTGGCCCATGTGGTCGAGGTAGGTCGTCCGGTCTTCCGACAGCCCCAGTTCCTCGAGCACCGCCACGTGGGTGCTGCGCTTGAAGTGCAGAATCGCGAGGTAGTCGATGTCCGCGTCCGAGAGCCCCGCCCGGGAGAGGGCGTCGCGGATCACGTGGTAGAAGTTGGGCAGCGTGCGCTCCCCGAGTTTCCGCTTGAACGAATCCACGTCGCGAATCACGAAGTGCATGCGGTCGGCGTCCTCGGGCTTCGGCGGCCACTGCGCCGCGCCGCCGACCTCCACCACGCAGTCCTCAGCGAAGGATCCGTCGCCGCGAAACGAGGTCGCCAGGATCTCGTTGCGCCCCAGGTCACGACGCAGAACCACCGCGGCGCCGCCGGCGCCGAGGTCGAACATGAAGGAGGTCTCCTTCACGCCGTAGTCGATCATGTCGCCGTTGCGGTATCCGCTGGCCAGGACCACGGTGCGGTAGCGGTCGTTGCTCTCCATGAGCGACCGCGCCACCTCGAAACCCGCCATCATGGAACCGCACATCGCCTCCATGTCGAAGGACCATGCATTCACCGCGCCCAGTTCGTGGGCGATTTTCAGGCCCGCCAGCCAGTTGGGGTAATCCTTGTGCTGACCGCCGTTGTAGATCAGGATGTCGATCTCCGCCGGATCGATCCCGGCATCCTCGATCGCCCGCCGCGCCGCCGCCACTGCCATGGCGCTTGTCGTGTCCTCCGGTCCGGGAACCGGTTTGGACTGCACGCCGAACTTCTCGCGGATCACGTTCTCCGGGATGCCGGTCCGTTCCGCCAGTTCCGCGGCGTCCATCCGCGTCTCCGGCGTGTACGTTCCGTATCCCATGATGCCTACTGCCATCTCTGCTGCTCTCTTCCGTCTCTTTCGCCGTGGTGTTCGCCGCGTCCGGACCTACAGGCCCAGGTACGACCGCTCGACCTCCGGGTCGTTCGCCAGTTCATCCGCGGTGCCGCGGAGAACGATGCGTCCGTTCTCCAGCACGTAGCCGCGATCCACCGTACGCAGACTCTCCCGCACGTTCTGTTCGGTTACCAGGACCGCCACGTGCTCCTTCATCTCGCCGAGGATCGTGAACAGCTCGTGCACGATCGACGGCTGGAGCCCCAGGGACGGCTCGTCCAGGATCAGGAGCCGCGGGAGCGCCATGAGCGCCCGCCCCACGGCGAGCATGCGCTGTTGCCCGCCGCTCATGGTGCCGGCGAGCTGCTTCGTCCGTTCCCGCAGGATCGGGAAGTAGCCGAACACCGTTTCCAGCGTCTCCTCGCCGCGGTCTCGGGCGTGGGGAACCTGCTCGGCGCCGATACGCAGGTTTTCCAGCACCGTCATCCCGGGGAAGAGTTCGCGTTCCTGGGGCACCAGGGCGATACCCCCGTGGACGATCTCGTGGG
The DNA here is from genome assembly GCA_913030605.1 of uncultured Spirochaeta sp. Taxonomy (GTDB): domain Bacteria; phylum Spirochaetota; class Spirochaetia; order DSM-27196; family Alkalispirochaetaceae; genus Alkalispirochaeta. The sequence goes on along the minus strand of CAJWEZ010000005.1, from coordinate 62,117 downwards.
TCGGGCGGTTGTGAATCCCGCGCCCCTCGAAGGTGATCGACCCGGCGGTGACCCGATTGATCCCCATGATCGCGTTAATCAGCGTCGTCTTTCCGGCGCCGTTGGGTCCAAAGAGTCCAACCGCCCCGCCGGCAACCTCCATGCTCAGATCCCGCAGCACCTGCAGGCGACCGTAGCCGCAGTCGACGTTCTCTACCGTCAGCATCACACGCTCCCTCCCAGATAGGCGCTCACCACCCGCGGGTCCTGCGAGACCTCCGAGTAGGGGCCCGCCGCGATGAGGCGACCGCCGTCCAGGACGACCACCCGTTCGGTGAGCTCCTTGATCACGCCCATGACGTGTTCGACCACACCGATGCCCAGGTTGCGGTGGGCGGCGATCTCCCGGACCATACGAATCACATCCAGCGTCTCGGTGCTGTTGAGTCCCGCCATGACCTCGTCCAGGAACAAAACCGACGGTTCCACCGCCAGCGCCTTGGCGATCTCCATCTTCTTGGTTTCCAGGATGTTGAGTTCCCCGGTGGACCGGTTCAGCCCGCCCAGCCCCAGGTCCCGGCAGAGCGCCGCCGCCGCCTCCCGTGCCGCCCGCAGCGACCGCCGCCCGGCAAACAGGAACCCGGTCATCACGTTCTCCACCAGCGTCAGGTCCTCCAGCGGGTGAATGAGCTGAAACGTCCGGCCGATACCCAGCGCCGCCCGCCTGTGGGCCGGTACCGCGGTGATATCCTCACCATCGAACACAACGCGCCCCGAGGTGGGGGCGTAGATGCCCGCCAGAAGGTTGATCAGCGTTGTCTTCCCGGCGCCGTTCGGTCCGATGATTCCGACGATTTCGCCCGGCGTCAGGGAGAAATCAACTCCGTCAACCGCGGTGAGGCCGCCGAAACGGATCGTCAACGCCTCAGTCTGCAGCCCCTTCATGCGGCGCCTCCTTTTTCGGATGCCGTGGTCGTCCGGCGGGACCGCTCGAGGTGTCCGCGCACGAGCCCCACGATGCCCCGCGGCATGAACAGGATCACCAGCACGATGATCACGCCGTACACCAGCAGGTGGCCGTAGGGGATGAACAGCTTCAGGTACTCACCGACAACGCCCAGGAGCACGGCGCCGACCACCGGACCCCAGGTACCGTACATGCCGCCCAGCAACGTCATCGCCAGCGGAATGAGCGTGTAGTTCACGTTGAAGCTCGACTCCGGCGTGACAAACCCGAAGAGCTGGGCGTAACTCGCGCCGACAGCACCCTGGATGCCACTGGTGATAGCGAACGCCGTGAGCAGGTAGGCGTAGATATTGACCCCGGCGGACGCCGCGACCGTTTCGTTGTCCCGAATCGCGGTGAGGGCGAAGTGAATGCGGCTGTGACGGAACCACTCCGACACGCCGATCACCACCGCCGCCAGCACCAGCATCATGAGGTAGGTGGCCACGGAGTTGCCGTCGAATGCGCTGCGCGGCAGGAGCATTCCGTTTGGCCCGCCGGTGAGGCTGCTCCAGTTGTGCATGACGATGCGGAAGATCTCCGCGAGCGCCAGCGTCACGATGGCGAAGTACATACCCCGCAGGCGAAGCACCACGGCGCCGATCAGCAGCGCCACCACGCCCACGACAACGGCAGCGAACACCAGCGTCAGGACCGGCGGCACACCGAGGTAGGTGGCGCCGATCGCGGCGGCGTAGCCACCGAGACCGAAGAAGCCGGCGATCCCGAAGGAGAGCTGCCCGGAACGGATCAGCATGTCCCAGCTAATCGCGAGCATCATGTAGGTCAGAACCGACCGCGCGATCGTCTGCGGATAGGGGCCCGCCACCAGGGGCAGGAACGCCAGCAGCGCCGCCAACGCCGCGAAGACCCACGGCGCCCGGCGTCGCGGTCGTTGCTCAATCGAACTCATGCGCGACCTCCCCGGAAGGAACGGATCATGATTGCCAGAATGATCAGGCCGAAGAACACCAGCGGCGACCATCCGCCGCCGTGGGGCACCGCCTGAATCGCCGCCTCCGACACGCCGAGGATGACGCTGGAGACAACGATCATCGGTAGATTCCCGATGCCGGCCATGGCGACGAGGGAAAACGACCGCATCGTGTACGAGCCACCGACGGTGGGAAAGATCGAGAACTTCGTCATGAAGAACGTTCCCACGATCCCCAGAAGAGCGGCGGAAATCGCAAAGACGATCGTGTAGGTGCGCTGCACGTCGATACCGACGATGCGGGCGCCGCGGGGATTCTGTCCCACCGCCGTTGCCGCCTGCCCCAGCCGCGTCTTTTTCAGAAAGAGATACAGCCCGGCGAGGCTCGCCGCCGCCAGGGCGACGAACACAAAGTCGTACACGCCGAAACTCACATCTCCCACGGTGGCGGAGGCGGACACGTAGTCCAGACTGATTTTTCGCGGCTGGGATGTGGCGATCATGTTGACCGCCTGTCCCAGAACCATGGCGATCCCGAAGGTGAGAATCAGCTGGTTGAGCTCGGGACCGTCCACGGTCCGGGAAATGGTCAGCCGGTACAGCACGATACCGACGATGAACATCACGATGGTCGTGGGAACGAGCGCAAGAAGCGGATCGATTCCCAGGGCGCGTGCCGCGGCGTAGCTGAGGTACGCGGCGACCATCATCATCTCACCGTGGGCCAGGTTCACGATGTGCACAATACCGAGCACCAGGGCCATCGGCAGCGCGATCGACGCGTACAGCCCCGCCCGCTGCAGGCCGTACACTACCGCCGTGGGGCGCCACAGGAAGAGCGCGACCACAGCGATCCCGGCGGCCACCGACAGGGCCACTTGAAGCCGTTTGAATCCAGTCATGTCTGTGTTGACTCCGGAAAACGGGGGCGGCGTCGCCGTCGCGGCGCCGGGGCCGCACTCGCAACCCCGCCGCCCCCTGGTTCAGGGTGCGTTATCGGTCCCAGGACGGGAACGGATACTCCGGCTCGGAGGTGGCAAACTCGAAGGGCCACAGCACCTGCTGTTCTCCCCCCTGCCACTGCAGGATCTTCTGCTGACGGATTCCCTGGTTGGAAATCACCCGCGACGGGGCGAAGGAGATCGTTTCGCCGAGGGCCGAGTCGTACTCGATGTTCTGCAGTTCGGCGATGATCGCGTCCTGATCCATGGACCCGGCAGCTTCCACCGCCTGCGCCAGAATCATGACGGCGGTGTAGCCCAGCGGAGCAAAGTACGTCGCCGGCTCCTCGTCGTAGGTCGACACGTAGCTCTGGTAGTAGTGCGCGCTGACGTCGCTGACGCTGTTGAGGGAAGGGGCCCACATCCCGTAGAGCGTCACGCCCTCTGCCAGGCCGGATTCGCCGAAGCTTGCGGGCCACCCTGGGGGCGCACCGACGAACAGCGGCGGCGCGAAATCGATCGCCCGCGCCTGCTCCATAATCGGCAGCGCGTCGGCATCGTAGCCGGCCCAGATAAACACGTCGGGATCGTACTCCTTGGCACGCTCGAGGACTGCGGTGTAGTCACCGCCGCCGGCGGCTGCGGACTGGAAGGACTCGCCACTGATCTCCATGTCGGAGAACAGCTGCTGCGTTGCCTCGAACGATGCGCTTCCGAAGGCACCTTCCTCGTACGCCAGGAACCAGCGGTCGATGGCGATGTCGGGATAGCGTTCCGCGATGGCGGTCCAACCTTCCACGTAGCTGGCGCCCTGGTTGTAGTCCCACGGATGCAGGTGAAAGTACCAGTCCTGGTCGGGACCGATCGCTTCCTCCGCCAGGTGACTCGCGGCGCCGGTCCACATGGTGATCTTGCGGTAGCGCTTGAGCGCCGGAATCTGTCCCAGATGCACGCCACTGGACATGCCCCCGATGAAGAAATCGACGTTCTCGATCGTCGCCAGGCGTTCGATCGCCGCGGCGCCCTTGTCGGGACTGAACTCGCTGTCGATGACCACGAGCTCAACGGGTCGCCCCAGGATTCCCCCGTTGGCGTTCAGTTCGTCCACGGCGAGTTGGGCGGATTTGCTGCCCTGTTCCCCGGTAATGTCGCCCAGGGGCCACACGCCACCCATGCGGATCGGCTCGGCGGCGCCCTCCTGGGCACCGTTGGCAAACGCCATTCCGGCCACCAGCACGAGGGCAACCGCGAGCAGTGTTCTTGATCTCATCGGTACCTCCTTTTGGTATGTGAAAGGTGAATCATCTCTCACTTTTTGATTGTGCGGCCGGTTTCCGGATCTGTCAAACGAATTCTTTGCCCGGAGAAATCAGGCGGGAAAGAGGAGCGGCAGTGCCACGAAGGTGCCGATCGCGCTTCCGATCGTCGAAAACAGAAAAACGAGGAGGATCCGCGTCAGGCGGTTCCGGTACACCCCGCGAATGCTGAGGATGTCGTCGTTCAGGTTCTCGAAGTCGCGCACCCGCGGTTTGCGCAGCAGCGCTTCAAGCAGTCCGCTCACGAACCCCACCCCGATCGTGGGATTCATCGAGGTGATCGGTGCCGCCGCAAAGGACGCCACGATCGTGACCGGGTGCGCCAGCGCCGCCAGGGCGCCGGCGGCGGAGAGCGTTCCGTTCACCAGAATCCATCGCAGGAGCGAATGGAGCCCCCCTTCCAGTCCGCCGCGGAAGAAGCCCCACAGAATCAGCCCGGCGACGACCGCGGGAATCACGAAGGGAACCGCCTTGCGTACCGGTCCCGGCGGCGGAATCACCTCCAGGTCCTTCTTGTTCACCAGCGGCGAGGTCTGCGCGTCGTCCACGTGGTGCCGGTGGAGGCGTTCCAGCCACCGGACTATGCCCGGCACGTGACCGGCACCGACCACCGCCAGGACGCGGGACCCCGGCGCTTCCCAGATGCTCTGGGCCAGGTACTGGTCCCGTTCGTCGATCAGGACCTCTTTCACCGACGGCAGGTAGTCCGCCAGTTCCTGAAGCATCGTCTCGAGCTCATTCTGCTCTTGGAGCTTTTTCAGGTCGTCCTCGGTGATCTTCTCGCGGGAGAACGCGCTTGCGAGCATGCTCGCCATGAGCTTGTTTTTCCCCCAGAACCCGGTTTTGGCCCAGGCGCGCCGGAGCGTCGCAGCGACCGGTCGGTCGCCAAAGGAGTAGCCGACTCCGGCGCGGCGGGCGGCGTGAACGGCGGCGATCATCTCGGCGCCGGGGGTTACACCGGTGCCGGCGCCCATGCGCCGCTGAAAACTGCTGAGCACCAGATTGCTGAGCAGCAGAAACGCCTGGCGACGCTTGATGATCTCAAAGATGTTGAGCTGGGACCAGTCACGTTTCTGCTGCACGGAGCGGAAGCGACCGTCATCGATTTCGATGCACACGTGCTCCACGCCGCCGCGGGCGATCGTGTCTTCCACGGCGGTCACGCTGTCGGCGGACACGTGGGCGGTTCCAAGGAGATAGAACGTTCGGTCACCGAGCTCCACGACGCGGATCCCGTGCTGCGACGGGTCGAAGGGTGCGGCGGCGTCGCCCTCCTCGGGAGAGATCTGTTCGGGAGTGTCACTCATTGGTCGGGGATTCCTCTCTGTCAAAGCCAAGGGCGGCGATGAATCGTTTTCGCAGCCCCTCGTCGCCGGGATACAAATCCCGCGGAATGGCGCCTCCACCCATGTGGATGTGGCCGCCGCCGGCGCCGATTCCTTCCAGCGCGTCGTGAATCACCACGTCGCAGGCGTGCTCCGGCGCCTCGCTGCGTACCGACAGGCGGTACTCGTCGCGCTCGCCGCTCACAACAACCACGAACCGAATTTCCCGCAGCTGAAGGAAAAAATCGGCCACCAGGGCCATCACCTCGGCGGTGTACTCACCCTGCAGTGCGATGAACGCGAAATTGCGGGCGATGACGCACGCGTCGATCGCCTGACGAAACGCCGCTAGGTCTCCAAGCGAGAGCGAGTTGCGCAGCAGGCGAGCCGCCAGCTGCCAGTCTCCCTGCCGGAAGAGGACGCCGAACGCCTCGAGGTCCACGTCGGCGACGCCGCGGGTCATGAACGCGGTATCCATCATGATGCCCATGAGCAGGGCGGTGGCAACGTTGTGGCCCAGGGCCACGCCGGCGGTTCGATAGTAGTCGTACAGAATGGTGGAGCACGCGCCGTACTCGTCGCGGATGTCGGCGTAGGCGCAGTCCGCCGGCGACGGCGGCGGGTGGTGATCGATGACCGCGACGACCTCACCGGGAACGCCGGTCATGTTGGAATTGCCGGCGAATCCGTCCACCACGATCAGCTGTGCGTCGTCGCCCAGGTCGAGTTCGCCGACCTGGTGAATGTCGATCTCCAGATGAGCGATCGCGTCGCGAAGCGACTCACTCTGAATCGTTCCACCGTAGCCGAGATACACCGTCCGTCCCTGGCGTTTCAGCAGCTCGGAGAGCGCGTATGCGGTGGCTACCGCGTCGTGGTCCGGGAAGTCGTGCGCCTGCACGACCACGGGCCGTTCCTTGTCGAGGTGTTCTGCGAGGGCCGCCAAACCGTACATCGCGCCGCTGCCCGCCCTATTCGGCGGGCATCATCCTTTCGTACCGCTGCCGGGCCAGTCGCGTCTCGATAAACCCGCGCAGATCACTGTCGCGGACCTCGAGGTACAGGGCGCGGGCACTGTTGGTCTGGCCCAGGGCTTCGTACTGCCCTGCAAGATAGAACCGCATGCGGGCCTGAAGCAAGCGGTCTTCCTCGTCTTCTATGCCTCTGAGGATCGAGCCGTCGTATCCGGGGCGCAGATAGAACCGCGCCATATCGTACCACAGTCCCGGCCGGGGGAAATCCGCGGCGGCTGCTTCCAGAAACGTGTCCGCGCGTTCGGTGTCGTCGGCCATCTTCCAGGAAAGTGCCGCCATCATCGCCATGCCGGGGTCCCGCGGATCGTTGGGGTTTCCGTCCTCCCACGCCGCCCGAAACTGCTCAGCCGCGGCGCCGAACCGCTCATCCTCGAAGTACAGCGTCCCCAGCGGCCGGTGGCCGGGGTGGTAGTCCGGCCGCAGTTCCAGCGCAGTCTCGTAGTCGGCGATCGCCGCATCACGCTCGCCTTCCTGATCCAGAGCGCGGGCGCGGTGGACGTAGGCAAGGAAGATCGACGGATCCTCTTCGATAACCGACGTGAAATCGTCGATGGCGCCGGTAAAGTTGCTGCGCTCCAGGCGGATCAGCCCCCGGTCGTAGCGGTGCCAGATAAAGTCCGGCTCCAGCTCGACCGCCTGATTCAGGTCGTCCTCGGCCGATTCCAGTTCGTACTGCATCGCCCAGGCACGACTGCGGTCGGCGTAGGCGAAACTGTACTCCGGCGCTTCCTCGATCGCCGTGGTCAGGATCTCGGCCGCCTGCTCCGGTTCGTCGGTCCGCAGTTTCACGTTCCCGAGACCGATGAGGGCCACGAGGTTTTCCGGGTCCACCTCCAGGCTCGCCGCGAACGCCGATTCCGCGGCGTCGTAGCGGCGGTTGCGAAGCTCGATCTCGCCGAGGGCCGCCTGGGCGGGGGCGTTCTCCGGATTGACCTCGAGCGACTGCTGTAGGAGTTCCCGTTCCCGGTCCTCGTCGCCGTCGCTGCCCTCGATGAGCGCCAGGAGATACAGGGCGTCTGCGTTTTGCGGATCGGCGTCCAGGACCTGGTTCAGGATCTCCCGGGCCTGCGGCAGCTGCCCTGCGGCTACGTACAGGTTCGCCAGCAGAACCTGCGTGTCCGGCGACTCCGGATCCGCCAGCTCCGCCTCCTGATACGCGGCGATCGCTTCCTCGGGATCGCCGACGGACATCGCGAGACTGATCGATTCGTACGCCTCAGCGGCGGGATCCAGGACCGGCTCCTGCGGCTGCTGCTGTTCCTCTGCTGGGGGTTGCTCGGGAGCTCGCTCCGGCGTGGAGGAGCAGGCGCTCAGAAGAACCACGAGCACCGTACCGGCAATGATTGATCGCATAGGCCGGGAGTATATCAGATGCGTTGAGGTGGGGCCAGAAAGCGGGCCCGATCGACGATCGGGCCCGATGAACTCTGCGAAACGTGTGCGTGTGTCGACAGAAGGCGTCAGCCGCTGAAGGCGCTCCAGAACCAGCGCTGCTTCTCGAACTCGCGCAGCATCTCGACGCCGAAATCGGCGGTTCCCTCATCGTCGTGCTCACCGGCGGTCGCGATCAGATCTCGCACCGCGGCGATCTGGTGGTCCAGGTCGGAGAGCACCAGCGTTGCCGCCTCGCCGGCGTCGTACTTGCGGCTCGGCAGTTCCTCCAGAGAACTCGTTTCGAGGTACTCCTTGAACGTGGTAGCCGGTCGGTTTCCGAGGGAGAGAATGCGTTCCGCCATGTCGTCGATACGACCTGCGATGCCCTGATACATCGTTTCCAGTTCCCGGTGGACGGTGAAAAACTGCCGTCCCTCGAGGTTCCAGTGCAGGGCGTGCAGATGGCCGTAGATGATGTGAAAATCGGCGAGCAGGCTGTTCAGTTTCTTGGTAACCGCCTCGGTAGCGGCTTTATCGAGGTCAACGTTTGTCGTCATAGGGTGTGAACTCCTTTCCGTATCGTTCTCTTTGAACATACGAAGAAATCTCCCGATCGGCAAGTAATTCGGAATCATTCTTAACTAAATCGATCAGATTGAAAGCCGTGAAGCCGTCGCCATGACGGCGGGCTTGCCGGTTGGGAGCCGGCGGGGGTATATTGCGGATGTTAGTCGAGACAAACTTTTGCAGGAGCCGGAATGAGTTCTGAGTTCGTACCGTACGAGACAGCTGAATCGATGATCGCCCGCCGGCACTTCGCCCCGGCGATCGCCCTTCTCTCGGGAGCCGTTGCCAGCGACCCCTCCGATGCCCGGGCGTGGTCCCTCCTGGGACAGTGCTACACCGAGGCGGGACACCAGACCTCGGCGATTGCGGCGCTCATGCGGGCGGTGATTCTCGACGATGAGTCCGGCGCAACCTGCGAGGCCCTGGGCGTGGCGTGGCTGCGGCGGGGCGATATCGACACGGCACGGTCGTGGTTTCATCGGGGCCTGCGGGCGCTGGAGCGGTCATCCGACCGCGACGCCCGTGCGCAGCGTGGCTCGATCATGCGCAACATCGCCATGGCGCTGGTGATGGAACGGCGTCAGCGGGAGGCGCGCTTCCTGCTGGAAGAAGCGATCGAGGAAAGCCCCGACGACCTGCTCACGCTCCACGCGCTGTCGGCGCAGTACATCAACGACGGTCGCTACGTGGACGCTGCTCCCCTCGTGGACCGGATCCTCGAGCAGCCGGAACTCCCCGACTGGATCCGCGAATCGGCGGAACAGGGGCGTGAGATCATCCGGACCCGTAGCTGAGCGAAATCCTCCGAATTTTTCTGTAAATTTATATCGATATTGTTGACACGATAACTCGGAGTCAATTAGAGTCTGGGTCACGGGGTGGGCCCCTTCGGGGGCATCCCCGGGGACTCCGTCCCGAACATCCCTGACATCCGAGGAATCTCATGTCCAACACATATACGTCCGAGCTCCAGGCCGGCACCACCACCACTTCGACCACCACGGCTCTCGCACCCGACCCCTGGCGCGGCTTCGCGCCCGGAACCTGGCAGGAGGAGATCGACGTCCGTGACTTCATCCAACGGACCTACCGCCCCTACACCGGCGATGCGGCGTTCCTCGCCGCACCGACCGACGACACGCTGGCACTCTGGGACGCCTGTCGCGACCTCCTGGAACGTGAGCGTTCATCCGGCGGCACCCTCGACGTGGACGTGGACACGATTTCGACGATCACCGCCCACGGTCCCGGTTACCTGTCCCCGGACGGTGCGCTGGAACGCGTCGTGGGACTGCAGACCGACGCACCGCTCAAGCGCGCGATCATGCCCTTTGGCGGAATCCGCATGGTTCAGGGTGCCTGTCGCGCCTACGGGTACGAACTGCCGCAGGAGACGGTGGAGATCTTCACCCGGTATCGAAAGACCCACAACGACGGGGTGTTCAGCGCCTACACCCCCGACATGAAGGCGGCCCGCAAATCCGGCGTCATTACCGGCCTTCCGGACGCGTACGGCCGCGGCCGCATCATCGGCGACTATCGCCGCGTCGCACTCTACGGCGTTGACCGCCTCATTGCCGACAAACGCACGCAGCAGCGCAGTCTGGATCACGGAGCCGGCGGCGTCGGGGTGGAGGAGCAGATTCGACTCCGGGAAGAGATCGCCGAACAGCTCACCGCGCTGACCGAACTGATCGAACTCGGCGACCTGTACGGGTTCGACCTTCGTCGTCCCGCCACCGACGCCCGCGAGGCGGTGCAGTGGACCTACCTGGCCTACCTGGCGGCGATCAAGGAACAGAACGGCGCCGCCATGAGCCTCGGCCGTATCAGCACGTTCCTGGATGTGTACATCGACCGCGACATCGCCGAGGGCACCCTCACGGAGGCGCAGGCGCAGGAGCTGATCGACCACCTCGTGATGAAGCTGCGGCTGGTACGCTTCCTGCGGACCCCGGAGTACAACGAGCTGTTCTCGGGCGACCCCACCTGGGTCACCGAGGTGATCGGCGGCATGGGGATCGACGGACGCCCCCTGGTGACGAGAACGAGCTTTCGCTTTCTGCACACCTTGTCCAACCTGGGACCGGCGCCGGAACCCAACCTCACCGTCCTGTGGGCCCGCGACCTGCCGCGCCCGTTCAAGGAGTACTGCGCCCGCGTCTCCGCCGAAACCTCCAGCATCCAGTACGAGAACGACGACCTCATGCGGGAGTACTGGGGCGACGACTACGGCATCGCCTGCTGCGTGTCGGCGATGCCGATCGGCAAGCAGATGCAGTTCTTCGGCGCCCGGTGCAACCTGGCCAAGACGCTGCTGTACGCAATCAACGGTGGCCGCGACGAGGTGAGCGGCGCCCAGGTGGGGCCGGAGCTCGCCCTCCCGCCGGACACCGCGGAGGGAACGCTGGACTACGACACCGTCATGGATCGCTTCGACACGATGATGGACTGGGTGGCGGAACTCTACGTCCGCACCCTCAACGTGATCCACTACTCCCACGACCGGTACTCCTACGAGCGCCTGCAGATGGCACTCCACGACCGCGACGTGGTGCGAACGATGGCCTGCGGCATCGCGGGACTCTCCGTGTGCGCCGACTCCCTCGCCGCGATCCGCTACGCCCAGGTCCGCCCGATCCGCAACGAACAGGGGATCGCCGTGGATTTCGAGATCGCCGGTGACTACCCCGCCTTCGGAAACGCCGACGACCGCGTGGACGCGATCGCCCGGGATCTGGTGCGGCGTTTCATGAACAAACTCGAGGTGCAGCCGACCTACCGGAACGCCCGTCCCACCCAGTCGATCCTCACGATCACCTCCAACGTGGTGTACGGCAAGAAAACCGGGAACACGCCCGACGGCCGCGCCAAGGGCGAACCCTTCGCCCCGGGAGCAAATCCGATGCACGGTCGAGACGCCCGCGGAGCCCTCGCTTCGGCTGCGTCGGTGGCGGGGCTGCCGTACCGCTTCGCCCAGGACGGCATCAGCTACACCTTTTCGGTGGAACCGCGAACGCTGGGACGCGAAACCGCCGACCGGATCACGAACCTCACGGCGCTCCTGGACGGGTACTTCGCCCAGAACGGCCACCACATCAACGTAAACGTGCTGGGACGCGATGTACTCCTGGACGCCATGGAGCACCCGGAGCATTACCCGCAGCTCACGATCCGCGTGTCGGGGTACGCAGTAAACTTCGTCAAGCTGACGCGGGAGCAGCAGCTGGACGTCATCAACCGGACGTTCCACGAGGCGGTGTGAACCATGGTCCGCTATGACGCCCGCGCCGACGGAGGAGTCCGGGCGGCCGACCGCCGCGCGGCCCCGTCGGTCGGGTCACGCCCCCTCACCGGCCGCCTCCATTCGGTGGAAAGCTTTGGTACACTGGACGGTCCCGGCATCCGGCAGGTTCTGTTTTTTCAGGGCTGCCATCTCCGCTGCGCGTTCTGCCAGAACCGCGACACGTGGGACCCCCGGGCGGGCCGCGCGGTCACCGTCGACGAACTGGTTGCCGAGGTACTGCGTTACCGCGTGTATATGGACTCCTCCGGGGGTGGCGTCACCGCCTCCGGCGGCGACCCGATCCTTCAGGCACCCTTCGTGGCGGCGCTGTTCCGGGCGTTGAGGACCGAGGGCATCCATACCGCGCTGGACACCTCCGGAGCGATCGCCGTGGGACGCCCGGTTGCGGATCTGATCCGCGCGACGGACCTGGTGCTCCTGGACCTCAAGCACATGGACTCCGAGCGTCACCGGGAGTTGACCGGTGTGCCGAACACCCGGGTCCTGGAGTTCGCGCGCTCCCTCGCCGCGACCGGAACGCGGGCGTGGATCCGCCACGTGGTGATTCCGGGCTGGAACGCCGATCGCGACCACGCCCGGCGACTCGCGACGTTTCTGCGAGAGATCGCCGGTGTCGTGGAGCGCGTGGAGCTGCTGCCGTACCACGAGCACGGCCGCCACAAGTGGGAGGCGATCGGCGCACGCTACCGGCTCGACGGGACGCGCCCCCCGGAGGATGGGGAGATGGAGACGGTTCGTCGCGAGGTGGCCGCCACGGGGATTCCCGTGTTCGTCGCGTAGCGCATCCGTCGGATAGCGCATCCGTCGCATACGGTGTTCTTCAGGCGGGGGATTCGGCGTCCCATGCCGTATACTGCCAGCGTGGTCAGAGGAGTTCTCGTACTGGCGGTGATCCTGGGGATCGCCGCCACGGTACCCGCACAGCAGTCCGGCACCCTGGTTCCCCCGCTGGGTCTGCGCATCGGCCTGGGGTCGGGGTTTCAGAACATCGATTTTCCCGTGGACGACGCGCCGATCGGCACCGATCAGCTGCGCATGAGTCCCAACACGCCGCTGTACGCCGTTCTCGCCGGGTCGTGGCGCTCGGTTGGTGTGGGACTGCGACTCACCATGCCCGATTCTCTGGACGCGGTGGAAACACGTGGCGAGACGGAGTTCACCAACCTCCAGGTCCAACTCTACGGCGCCCGCTGGGCGGTGGACGTGACCTACCAGAACCACCAGGGCATGTACCTCGCAAACAGCGACGAACTCACCGTCCCCGTCACGTCGGTACGCGTGCCGGACCTCTCCCTGCAGACGATAGGAACCACGCTCATGTGGAGCCGGAACCCGCGCATCGACCTGGCCACAGCGTACAAGCTCGATGCGATTCCGCGCCGCTCCCGAGCGGGACTGGTGTGGATGGCCGCCGCGAGCCGCATCCGCCTCGACGCCCCCTCCGGCCCCGGGGGAACGGTCCCGGCCCTCGACGACACCGTGTGGTCGCGGCCGATGGAGCTTCAGAGCCACTCCGTTCTCGCCGGGATCGGCGGCGCCGCCACCGCCACCCGCGCCTCATTCTTTGTTTCTCCCATGGTGGCCATGGGTCTGGGACTGCAACATACCGGCTACCACGTCGGCGGTGACTCCGGCGACCGCTGGGCGATGGTGCCCCAACTGTCGCTCCGTATGAGCGCAGGGTACAACGCCCGGCGCTGGTATCTGGCGCTGTTGGTCAGCGCCGACGCCCGGAACGTCCAGACACCGTACCTGGAGGCGACCCAGGGAAGCGCCCGGGCGGAACTGGTCTTCGGTCGCCGCTACAGTCTCTCGCGGTGGCGGGGCACGCGCGGCATTCAGGTCCGGTAGGCCGCCTCCACCCGGACGAGGCTGGTCATCGACGCGCCGGCGCCGTAAAATGACGGTTCAATGTACAACACCCAGCTGTTTCCCCGTCTCCTGCGCCTCGCGGTACCGATCATGCTCACCAATCTCCTCCAGGTCACCTACAACCTGGTGGACGCCTGGTTTCTCGGTCGCGTCAGCGCCGAGGCGGTGTCTGCGCCTTCTATCGCCTTCAGCGTGGTGTTCTTCCTCGGCGTATTCGGAATGGGGTTTTCCCAGGCCGGCACCACCCTCGTTTCGCAGGCCCACGGCGCGGGGAATCGTCGACAGGTCGATTTCTACGCCGCCCAGACGGTGGGTCTGGTGTCGGTCACCGGGATCGTAGTGGGGCTCGTCGGCGTCCTGGCGATCGACACGCTCCTCGGTCTCCTTCGGGTACCGCCGGCGGCGGAGATGCAGACTCGCGTGTATATGCAGATCATCTTCTCGGCGACGCCGTTCATGTTTTTCTTTTTCGTGCTCCAGGGAATCATGCAGGGCGTCGGCGATTCGGTGACGGCGCTGTGGGTGCAGCTCGCCACGGTCACGCTGAACGGCGTCCTCGACCCGCTGCTGATCTTCGGTGTGGGGCCATTTCCGGAAATGGGAGTGGCGGGGGCCGCCACGGCAACGCTCGTGAGTCGCGGCGTGTCGGCGGCGGCGATCCTGGTGATTCTGTTCCGCGGGCGCCGACACCTCACGATCCACGCCGCCGACCTCCGGCCCCGGCGGCGGGCGTGGCGGACCCTCGTGGGGATCGGGATTCCCCTGGCAACCGGACAGGCGGTGGCGGCGCTGGGGTTCACGGTGCTGCAGGGTGTGGTCAACGGTTTCGGGGTCGCGGTGATCGCGGCATTCGGTGTGGGCAACCGCATTATCGGGATGTTCAACATGCCGGCGATCGGCCTGTCGCGGGCGACCGCAGCCCTGGTGGGACAGGAGCTCGGCGCCGGTCGCGAGGACGGCGCCCGGCGGGCGGTGCGGATCGGCGTGCTGGCGATGCTGGCGTTCATCGTGCCGGCGATGTCGCTGACGTTCCTGTTCGGCCACTCCGTGGTGCGCTTCTTCGTCGATGACCCGGCGGTGATCGCCCATGGCGCCACCCTGTTCCGCATCGTGTCGGTGTCGGTGATCCCGTTCACCCTCTTCACCGTCATCAACGGCGCGTTTCAGGGTGGCGGCGATACCCGCCCGGTCATGGTGTTGAGCATCATCCGGCTGTGGGGCATCCGCGTGCCGCTGGCGATGCTGTTCGCCTGGCGCCTCGGGCTGGGGCCGGCGGGGATCTGGTACGCGATGTTCGTCTCCAACATCCTCACCGCCACGGCGGGTTTTCTCATCCTCCGGACCGGCCGCTGGCTGCGGCGTATCGAGCTCGCCCCGGGTACGTAGCCGACGCGCCTACCGTTCCGAGGGGTACACCACGCCGATCTGGTCGCGCACCGTGTCCATCGTTTCCATGATCGACACGGACTCGTCCAGCGGCATGATCGCGCTCTCCAGACGCCCGTCGCGGACGCAGCGCTCGACCTCCAGCGCCTGGTACTGCATGCCGCGACCCTCCACGGTCTCCGTGTAGCGTTCCTGTTCGTGGCCATCTCGATCGTAACGCGTGAAGCTCGTCTGCGTGTACCACACCGCATCGATGTCGATCCGCCCATCGCTGCCGATCACCGACGCCACGTTCGGTCCCGGTGTCATGAACCCGGTGTGGAGCGACGACTGGGCGCCGGATTCGTACTCCAGAATCATCGCCGCCAGCTCGTCGACTCCGAGGTCGGTGAGCGTACCCCGGGAGGTGATCGTCTTCGGGGTTCCGAAAACCAGACTCGCGAAGGACACGGGATAGACCCCGAGGTCAAGCATCGCACCACCGCCGAGGTCCGGCTCGTGCAGGCGCGGCGCGCGGCTATGGGGGATATACTGGTTGTGATCCGCCAGAAGCACCCGCGGCTCACCGATCGCCCCACCCCGGATCAGTTCCATGATCCGCACCATGCTGGGAAGGAAGCGCGTCCACATCGCCTCCATGGCGAACACGCCGGCCGTTCGTGCCGCATCCACGATCGTGCGCGCCTCGGCGGCGTTGATCGTGAACGATTTTTCCACGAGTACGTGCTTGCCGGCGGCAATCGCCATGAGCGCGTTCTCGGCGTGCATCGGGTGCGGCGTGGCCACGTAGACCACGTCCACCGACGGGTCCTCCACGAGATCCTGGTAGCTGCCGTGGCGGCCCGGAATCCCGAACCGTTCCGCGAACGCGTCGGCGCGTTCCCGGGACCGTGATCCCACCGCCGCAACACGAAGTCCGGCGGTGAGCAGGTCCTGAACCTGCAGCGCCGCGATGCCGCCCGTACCGATTACGCCCCAACCGAGTGTGTCATTCATCCCCCCAGTGTACCGGAGGCAGCCGGAGTACGCGAGGGTCCCGGCTACCGACCCAGCTCGAGCGCCACCACCTCCGCCAGCGCCGTCCCCAGGGCGCGATGACCGGACACGTCCAGGTGAATGCCGTCGGAGCCGGCGGCGGCGACCGTGCCTGCGTCGAAGAACGCCGCGCCCCATTCCGACGCCGTGGCGCGAAACGTCTGCGCCAGCCCCGCCGACACAGCCCGGGCGCGATCCTCCGGAGCGAAGTGCACCCCCATCGCCGCGTCGAGGGCG
The DNA here is from genome assembly GCA_913030605.1 of uncultured Spirochaeta sp. Taxonomy (GTDB): domain Bacteria; phylum Spirochaetota; class Spirochaetia; order DSM-27196; family Alkalispirochaetaceae; genus Alkalispirochaeta. Next base: position 45,804 of record CAJWEZ010000005.1, on the reverse strand, counting down.
CCCACCGGGGGTGGAGCAACCAGGAGCGCCGGCGGCGCCGCGTTCCCGGGACCCGCGTCGCTTGCGGCGACCAGCTGGAGAAGTCGGTCCGCCCCAAGAGCGATCTGCTCAGCCGCCGCCTGAAACACGTTCTTGGTGTCGTTGGTCCCGAGCATGATGATCACCAGGTCCACCGGCGCGTGGGTCTCCAGGAGCATGGAGATCGCCGCCGCCCCGGACCGGCCGGGACTGAACGGATCATCGAACACGGTCGTTCGCCCGTTGAGTCCCTCCGCCACCACGATGAACGGGCGGGACATGCCCACCTCCTCGCCGTTGAGTGCGACATCCATCACACTCGGCCATCGCCCCATCAGCGGGACCCGCTCGCCGTCGGCGCCCGGCACATACCCCCACGTGTTGGAGTCACCGAAACACAGGATCGTTTTCTGCTGCATCGTTCCAGTATGGCCGGTTTTCCCCGGCGACGCGAGCAGATGCGGCGCGGTGGACGGGGAGTCGCGACGCGAGACTCCGGGTATGGCGACCCGCCGGCAGTATACAGCAGCGTGTTGCAGAATCGCCCGTATCTCACGGCCCCACTACGAGATGCGCCTGAATACCAACCGATCGGGCGCGAAGTACTGTTGGGACCACGGCTTAAGGCACAGCGCGCAACAATCTTCTATATACACCGCTTGACACTCGCCGGGGTAGAACACAGACTGAACAGCACACATCAAACCATCTGTTGCAAAGGAAGAGGGGTGAGAATCCCCCGCGGACGCGCCACTGTGAGCGACCGAACCCGATGCTACTCAGCCACTGGGCTGCGGATCCCCACGGATCCCGGGCCTGGGAAGGCGGCATCGGCATGATCGCAAGCCAGGAGACTTTGGCAGAGGGATTGGTATCCAAGCTTCGCGAGATGAGCTTGCAGATACGTCGTCGTGACCGCGAGGAGCGGTCACAGCTCCGTACTACGCAAGCCTCCGCACACAGGAGGTTTCCATGAGAGTTCTGTCTCTGTTTCGCGCCGGTGGTCGCCGGCGGCCGTCGTTCACCCTCGTCCTGGCGATCGGAATCGCCGGTCTCATGCCCGTTGCGCTGGCGGCGCAGGACGCCGCACCACCGGACGCGGCACCGCCGGCAGGCACCGGCGAGGAGATCGAAGTCATCGTCACCGCCGAACGCCTCGACACGCCGGCGGCGGACGTCCCCGCGCAGGTTTCGGTGATCTCCGCCGACGAGATTCTCGCGTCCGGCGCCACGTCGATCGTGGAGGTCCTGGACCGTGTCGCCGGCGTCACGTTCAGCTCGTACTCCAACGAGGCGCAGGCGCAGGTCGATCTGCGGGGATTCGGCAACGGCTCCGTCGGCCGCGTCCTGGTACTGGTGGACGGAGTGAGCGTGAACAGCCCCGATCTCGCCGGCGTCAACTGGCTGGCGATCCCGCTGGACGCGGTGGAACGGATCGAGATCGTACGCGGGTCCGCGGCGGCAACCTACGGCAACCACGCCGTCGCCGGGGTGATCAACGTCATCACGCGGACGCCGCAGCGGCCGCTGGAACTGCGGGCGTTCGCCGGCGTGGGAAGCGACGCGACGAACCACCAGCGCCTCGGCGTGGGACATTCCGCAGCCTGGGGATCGTTGTCGGCATCGGCGGAGCGGTCCCACACCGACGGGTTCCGTGACCGGAGCGCCGTGGACACCCTGGGGCTCGCCCTCGCCGCCGAATCGGTCATCGGCGACGACCTCTCCCTGAGAATAACCGGCAACTGGGCCGACACCGCGTACCAACTCCCCGGTAGCCTCACGGCGGCGCAGTACGAATCCGATCCCACGCAGGCGTCGAATCCGGATGACGAGGCTTCGGAGCAGCGGGTCGCGGCGGGGCTGGCGGCGGAGTGGACGGCGTCGGAAACCGTGAGTGCCCGCCTGCGGACGGAGTACGGATACACAAGCGTCGACAACGACACCGCCAGCTACGGCACCTATACCACCCGTGATCTCACCACCCTGTCTGCTTCGCCGGCGCTGGTGGTGGAGTGGGGTGTGGGGCTCCTGCCACTCCGGACGCGACTGGGCGTGGACTGGAGCCACGCACGGCAGGAGGGTACCGGCTACACCGACGCCTCGCGGAACACCGTCTCCTCGGAGACGGCACTCTGGCAGGACACGCTCGGTACCGGCATCACCACCACAGCCTTTGTTACCCCGACCCTCGACCTGCGAGGCGCGCTGCGCTACGACCAGAGCACCGTGGGAGCGGAAAAGGCGTCCGCCGGGATCGATGAGTCGACCACCCATCGCGCCACGGTGTTCGAGGGAGGCGCCACGCTGCGTCCCACCCCCGCGACCCGACTCTACCTCAGCGGGGGTACGCTCTTCCGCTACCCTGCGATCGACGAACAGGCGGACCTCAACTTTGCCGACCAGTTCGAGGCGGACCTGGACCCGGAGCGCGGGTTCACCGTCGAGGCCGGTGGCCGCGTCGAGGTACGCGATCTGCTCTCTGCCTCCGTCGGTGCATACTGGCTGGAGATGCGCGACGAGATCCGCTATGTATACGATCCCGCCACGTTCTCGGGGGCAAACGAGAATATCGGAGCCACGCGCAGGCTGGGGGCGGACGTTGAAGCGCGCCTCACACCGGCGACGTGGATCGACCTCTCCGTCGGATACGGGTTTGTCGCGGCGACGTTCGCCCGCGGCGACGACAGGGGCAAGCGCGTGCCGCTCACGGCAACCCATACGCTGGACGCGGAGGCAACCCTCTCGCCGGTCGCGTGGCTCGCCGCCGGACCGCGTGTGAGCGCCCGGAGCGCCATGTATCAGGGCGGTGACACGGCGAACGATCAGGAACGTGTGGACCCCACCGCGGTCACCGACCTCTTTCTGCGCGTGACCCCGCCGGGTATCCCCGGGAACTGTGCGGTCGTTGCCGAGGTGACAAACCTGATGGACGTACGCTATGCGCCGGTTCAGTTCTACTCGACGTTCTCGGGTACCGCGTACTACCCCGCCCCGGGTCGCCGCTGGAACCTGTCGGTCTCGTACCGATTCTGATGGCACGGGTGTTCCGCTCCTCTACCCTCCGCCTCTTCGCCGCCGCCGGGGCGTCGATCGCCGCCCACGTCCTGGTTCTGGGCGTGGCGGGCTCGGTGGCCGCCGATCGCGCGGCGAGCCGGGGCGTGGCGGGGCCGGAACGCCCTCCGATTTCCGTCCGGTTCGTGGAGTCGGCGAACCCGCCGAGCGAGATCGCGCCGCGGACCGCGCCCCCGGCCTCGCCGGTCGCTGCCGACGCTGATCCACCCCCGGCGCGGTCGCAGATCAATCCGGAGACAGTGGACGATTCATCGTCGTCCGAGAACCCGTCGTCGGAGAACCCGCCCTCCACCGAACCTCCCGCCACGGATTCCGAGTCGGCCCACGCGGTGTCGCTGTCGGCCCACGCGGGGGCGCCGTCGGCCCAGGCCCCCGTGACACCCGAGGCCGCCGCGACGCCCCCGACACCGTCTGCGACACCCGCGATGTCACCCCGCTCTGCCCCGCCCCGGGCGGCGCCGACCGTTGTGCGCCCCCGCCCGACCGCCACGGTCGCGCCGGTGTACCCACCCCGGGCGCGTCGCCGCGGCTGGGAGGGTGTCGCTGTGGTTCGGGTGACCGTGTCCGCCGACGGATCGCTCATCGACGTGAGCCTCGAGGAGTCCAGCGGGCACGCGCTCCTCAACCGGGCGGCGCTCTCGGCGGTGCGGCGGGTCTCGTTCACCCCGGGACGCGTCGGCCCGGATCATCGTACGATGGACACCGTGCTGCGCATCGTATTCAGACTGACGGAAGGGGACGACACATGACCAGCCCGCATTACCGCCTGTTGCGCGTCCTTGTCGCCGTGGCGTTCGCCATCGGCCTCACAACCGGACTGGCGGCACAGTCGCCGGACCCCGGACCGTTTCGCTTCGCCCGAGGCCTGGACGCCGTCGCCTGCGACCACGTGACGACCGTCTCGGTGACGGATGCCTGGGACGGCGCGCAGCCGCTGGCCTACGCCCTGGTACCGCAGGGCGCGCCGGCGCCGGATCCCGGCGCGTACGACGCCGTGGTTCGCGTCCCGGTGCGCCGCGTCGTATCGCTGGCGACACCGGTACTGGCGCACCTTGCGGACATGGAGGCGCTGGACACGGTCGTCGGTGTCGACAGCGGCGCGTACATCTACAACCGCGATATCCGCAGACGACTGCAGGACGGCTCGATTCGGGAGGTCGGCGCCGGCGCGGATCTCGATCTGGAACGCCTGATCGCCCTGGACCCCGACGTGGTACTGGTGTCGGTGTACGGTCCCGACGACCCGGTGGTGGAACGAATCCGCGCCGCCGGAGTGCCGGTGATCGTGTTCGCCGACTGGCGCGAGGCCGACCCCCTGGGGCGCGCGGAGTGGGGTCGCCTGGTGGGAATGCTCCTCGGGCGCAGCGCCGGCGCGGAGGCCCGATTCGCGACCCGCGTCGACCGCTACACGCGTCTGAGGGACCGGGTCGCCGAGGCAATTTCGCAGGAGGACCGACCGACGATCATGACCAACGCCCCGTGGCAGGGGTCGTGGCCGGTCCCCGCCGGCGACAGCTACATGGCGCGGCTCTTCGGGGACGCCGGCGGCGCGTACCTCTGGGCCGACACCACCGGGACCGGATCGCGGTTTCTGGATCTTGAGACGGTTCTGGTTCGTGCCGCCGACGCCGACGTGTGGATCAACGGCAACGTAGGGTGGCGCGCCCTCGATGATGTGGTGGCCGTGGATCCCCGCCTCGCGACGTTCGCCCCGTTTCGCAACGGCGCCGTGTACCACAACAACGGCCGCGTCCGCCCGTCGGGCGCCAACGACTTCTGGGAGTCGGGTGCCGCGCGACCGGACGTCGTCCTGGAGGACCTCGTCCGCATCCTGCACCCCGCCCTCCTTCCGGACCACGAACTGGTGTACTACCGGAGGCTCGACCCGTGATGCACCCACCGGTTCCACCCCGGGGACGGCGCGGCCCAGCCGCGATCGCGGCGGCGTGTGCAGCGCTCCTGGCGGCGACGGCGGCCTCGCTCATGCTGGGCTCCGTTCATGTTGGATTCTCTGACCTTCTCGCGGTTCTCGGTCCCGGGGGCGGCGCATCCTCCGGCGGCGACTCCGTATCCGCCGCCGCCCGCATCGTGACGCTCGTCCGGCTTCCGCGGACGGTGACCGCGATCGGCGTGGGGAGTGCCCTGGGACTCGCCGGGCTGGTCATGCAGACGGTATTCCGCAACGCGCTCGCCGGTCCCGGGGTGCTCGGCGTGACTGCCGGCGCCGGTCTCGGCGTAGCTGCTGTCCTCCTGGCGGGGGTCGGGGCCAGCATCCCGGGGCTCACGGCGGTGGCCGCAATGGTCGGTGCGGGACTGGTCCTGGTCCTGGCGCTGACCGTCAACCGCATCGTGGGACAGCCGGTGTTCCTGCTGGTGCTGGGACTCCTCTTCGGATACGCCGCCAGTTCGATCACCACGCTGCTCATGGCAGCCGCCCCCGGAGAGGGGCTCGAGCGCTACGTCGTCTGGAGTTTCGGTTCCTTCGCCCTGCCCCCGGGGGCCGCGCCCTGGGTGATCCTTGCCGCCGCCGGTGCCACGACCGCCGCGTTGACGGTCGCCGCACCGCGGGTGGATGCCCTGCTTTTGGGGCCGCAGTACGCAGAGAGTATTGGCATCCACGCCCGCCGTCTGCACGGTACGCTCATCCTCCTCGCCGGGACTCTCACCGGTCTGGTAACCGCCTTCACCGGACCGATCGTGTTCCTCGGGGTGGCCGTTCCGCACATCGCCCGGGGTGTCGTTCGATCCTCACGACACCGGATCCTCGTTCCAATGACCGCGCTCACCGGGGCGTCTCTGGCGCTCGTCGCAGATATCGCTGCCCGCCTTCCGGGATCGGATCGCGTTCTGCCGCTGAACTCGGTCATGGCGCTGGTGGGCGTACCGGTGGTGCTTGCTGTCATCCTCCAGGCACAACCGGAGGCGACGGAGGAGCTCGGCCTGTGAGAATCCTCGCCCGGGGTCTCGAGCTCGCGTATCGCGGCGGTCCGACGGTGGTGGTCGCCGACCGTCTGGAACTGCCCGACGGCGAACTGGTCAGCCTGGTGGGCCCCAACGGCGGCGGCAAGACGACGCTGCTGCGCTCTCTGGCGGGGCTCCTTCCGCCGCGGGCGGGAACGGTCACGATCGGTGACCGACCGGTCTACGGTCGCCGGGGACTCTCCCGGCGGGACCGGGCACGACTCCTCTCGGTGGTACTGACCGACTCGGTCGCCCCGGCCTACCTCCGGGTCCGGGAGCTGGTGGCGATGGGACGTCTCCCGTATCAGCGGCTGGTGGGTCGTGAGTCCTCCGACGATCGGCGCGCGGTGGACCGGGCTCTCGCACAGACGGGGACCGCACACCTCGCCGGCCGACCGGCGGGCCGGCTCAGCGATGGCGAACGGCAACGGGTCATGATCGCCAGGGCGTTGGCGCAGGAGCCGGAGATGCTGCTGCTGGACGAGCCCGCCGCCCACCTCGACCCGCCGCACCAGACCGCGCTGTTTCAACTCCTCGACACGCTGGTTCGCGACGGGATCGTGTCCACGGCGGTGATCGCCACCCACCATCTGCATCTGGCGCTTCACTTTTCCCCGCGGCTGGTACTGGTCGCCGGTGGATCGGTGCACCCCGGTGCCGCCGCGGACCTGCTGGAGAGCGGCGCGCTGGAGGAGGCATTCCTGCGGGATCTGCCCCCGGCGACGGCGGCGGAATCGCGGCTGGATCCGCGTCGCGGATGGTTCGTACCGTCCGGCTGACACAACCGGTCGGCTCTGGTAGATTTTGGCAATGCACACGCGCAAGGTCCGGAGATACTTCATCGTTCCTGTGGTGTATCTCGCGGCGATCTTCGGACTTCTGTTTCTCCAGTTTTCCGGTACCCTCACCGTGCGACGCTCGATCGGCGACCTTCGGTTCACCGGAACGCTGGTGTCCGGCGCCGACGAAACCAGTCAGCAGATTACCGGTGCCCGGATCGAGTACCAGGGGCTCGTCTTCGATTTCTCGGAGGACTCCCCGCTGATCGTCGCGCAGGACGACGGCAACGATATCCGCCTCTACCCGCAGCGCTACGAGCTCGAGGGAAACGAGCTCCGGATCGCCTTCAGCGACGAGAGCGCCCTCCGCTTTGAGGTCGCCGCCGAGGAACCCCCGGAACTGCACGTGTTCCCGACGCCCACGAATCGATGGCCAACCGACGGCCAGCTCCTGCTCCCGTACCGTGTCGCCGCCGCTGCCAACGCCGCCGCTGTCAACCCGGCGACGCCGGAAACCCGCACGGTATCGTACGAGGACCGGGAGTTCTTCTTTTCGACACCGCCGCGGACCGTGTTCGATGAAAACCAGGACCGCCTGATCATCCCCCTGTCGGGGACGAGTCAGATGGTGCGCTACGCCGAGGTCACCGAGGAGCGGTCCAACGTGATCGAGGTGGCGTTCGGCGACGGCCGCCGGCAGATCAGCACCGCCGCCTACCAGAACGCGATCGACGAGTACCTCGAGACCGCCTACCGAACCTGGGGCGGCTCGCGCTTCAACGGCGGGTCCGGAACGTGGCAGATGCGCGGTCGGGCTCCGCGATTCTCGGAGGAGATCCTCACAGCCTATCTCGCCGAGGCGTGGCAGCGCGACGAGTACACGCCGGCGTTCAACCAGATGCGCAGGGCGGCGGACCTGCACCCCGAGCAGGTGGGACTGCTCTCGTCGGTGTTTTTGGGCAACCTTCGCCAGGTAACCGACCGCTTTATCGCGTCGGACGAACAGCGCGCCCTGGCCCTGGTCTCGCGGATCCGCTCAAAGGACCCCACCGTCTTCCGGGAGGAGGATCTGGTACCGTTTTCGGCGCTTCGCGGAAGCGAAGACCTCTACGAACAGCTCGTCTCGTTCGCGGCGGAGGTCGACTACCGAACCGTGGACCTCCCGACGGCGATCGGCATGCTGTCCGCCGCGGTTGACCAGCAGCACCCCTCCGCGGAAATCACGGACGCAACGCGACGGTTTTACGGCATCATCGACGAACGCATTCTGCCGGCGATCCGGCAGTTCGAGGATTACTTTTTCGTGGAGACCGCCCAGTCCGAGATCGAAGTGTACTGGTCGATCCGAGCCGGCCAGCTCCTCAACGAAGTCGGGCGCCTCGACGGCAATCAGCTCTATCGCACGATCGGCCGCAACCTGGTGCTCTCGGGCCTCCAGCTGGCGGACGACCAGGGCTTCATTCCGGAATACCTCTTCTTCGGCGATACCGGCCTGCAGGGCGAGGAAGGCGCCTTCGGCCCGGAGCGGCTCTACCCGCACTTCACCGACAACCCGTGGTATCCGCGTATGCTCTCGCTCTATGACAGCCTGGGTGCCGGAAGCTTCATCTGGACGATCGCCAACTTTACGCAGGTGGACATCGGGGAGGAGCAATTCCAGTTCCGGCTGCGGTACCCGGAGAACCGGACGCACTACATCATCATGCAGGGAATTCCGCCGTTCCAGTCCATGACACTCTTCGGGCTTCAGTGGCGCAACGATCCGCGCTTCGAGTCCTATATCAAGGGACGGCATTACGAACCGCGGACCAACACGCTGATGATCAAATACACCGACGACAGCACCGAAGAGAACATCACGCTCTTCTACTGATCGCGGCAGACAGGAGACACCATGCGCTCGTTTCACGACATCATGACCGGTCTCGCCGGTCCCACCACGTTCTACTTCGTCCGCCACGGGGAGTCCGAGGGGAACGTGGCGGGAAAGATGCAGGGCCATCGCGATCATCACCTCACCGATCTCGGCCGCGATCAGGCGCGCGCCACCGGTGAGTGGTTTGCCGCCGCAGATGTTGCCGTTCAGCGCGTGTTCGCCTCGCCCCTGAAGCGCGCCTTTGAGACCGCCGCCATCCTCGCCGCGACCGCCGGGTTTCCGGACCCCCAACCGCTTCCGGCGGCCAAGGAACTCCACACCGGTGTCTTTACCGGTCTCTCGTTCCCGGAGATCCAGGAGCGGTTTCCCGAGGAATACGCCGAGTTCGTGGTCGGCAGCTGGGAGGCGGTCCCGGAGGCCGAATCGGTCCAGAGTCTCACCGCGCGGGCACTTGATACGTGGGAGCGGGTCGTGGAGGCGGCGAACGCCGTTCATGAGACCGCCCCGGGCGGGACCGAAACCGCCACCGGCGCCCGGATCATGACCGTGACCCACGGCGGAATGCTTCAGTGGATTTTCAAGGCCAGCTTCGGCGCCACCCCGGACGAGGTCTCTCCGTGGATGCCGCTGGTACTCGCCTCCAACTGCGCGATCTTCGAGTTCACCGCCCGCCCGGTCCGAAGCCGGGATCGCACCGGAACCGCACTCGAGTGGTACTACGGCCAGTGGTCACGGGTGAACTATGCCCCGGCCGCCGAATCCAGTCCCGGCGCCGTGGCGCGGGAGCAGTTTCACACCGGCGGGGATCGGGCGCGGTAGGCCCCTGTCCCCAACGGGGCCATGTTGCCTATGCTGGGACGATGTCGAACACCAGCGCAGATTCCCTTCCCGTGACGCTCGTCGACGGCCCCCGGACCCTCGACACGATGCTCGCCGACCTCACCACCGCCGATCTCACGGCGGCGGACATGGAGTTCAGCAACGACACGACCCGTATTCTGCTGATGCAGTTTGCCACGGCCGACGCCGTCTACCTCGCCGATCCTCTTGCACTGCCGGATCTCACCCCGATCCTTGACTGGCTGGCGAATCCCGACCACAACAAGGTGTTTCATTCCGGCCACGACGATGCGCGACTGGTCGCGCGTCAGCACGGAGTCGACACCCGCGGCGTGGTGGACACGCAGGTCCTCGCGGCGTTCTGCGGCTACCGGTACCCGGTGGGACTGGCGGCACTGCTGGAATCGATGGAGGGTATCGCGCTGAGCAAGGGGCAACAGCGTTCAGACTGGGGCACCCGGCCGCTGTCGCGAGCACAGATGCGCTACGCCGCCGCCGACGTGCGCTACCTCCGCGACATGGTCCGTCGGATGGAGGGGCAGCTCGACGGGTCGCCACAGCGGGAGTGGGCCCGGGAGGAGTCGGCTCGGGTGGTTGAAGAACGAAACGGTTTTTCCGCCGAGGAGACGCCCGATTGGCGCTTCGCGGACGACTGGCGCCAGTCAGATGACGAGACGCTGTACGCGTTCCGCCTCCTCGACTGGAGTCGCGATCTGCGGCTTCCGAGAATCAAGGGAAAGAAACGAAAGGTGCGCCCGCGCGACCTGGAGCGCATCATGCGCCGCATCCGCGACGGAGCCGAACTCACGCCCGGAGCCCGGGATCTGCCGGACTGGCTCACCACGGAACACGTGGCGCAGATCGACGACCTGCGCGGGCGCCCGGCGACCCCCGACGAAACGGCCCGCCTCCGAAGGCTGCCGCCGCCGGGCCCCTCGGGCGAGGAGCGCGGCCGGCGCGTTGCCGCGATCATGAAGCATATCGAGGAACGCTGCGGTGAAGCGGGGATCGCCGTCCCGCTCGTTGCCTCCAAAACCGCGGTGGAGGACTTCGTACGATTCGGCGATGCCGCCGAGTCGGTCCTCACCACGGGCTGGCGCGCGGATCTGCTCGGCCCGTTACCGTAGAAACGGCCACGCGGTGCCGGGGCCGCGCGGGGGGGAGGCCGTACCCGCGTGCACCGGTCGGCATCCTCCCTCGGGCCCCGGACGGTACCGCGAAATCGCGGCGACCGTCCCCCGGCAGCCTCAGATCGCCGAGGCCATTACCTGCGCCAGACGATCCTTCCACTCGCCGTAGGCGGTGGCGTACGCATCCGACACCGACGTGTCGGGCTCGATCCGCTCGCGCAGATCCAGACCGCTGAAGGCGTCCTCGGGACTGGCGAAGAGACCGGCGCCGTAGGCGCCACCGCGGGCAGCTCCCTCGCTCCCGTCGGTGTTGTACAGCTCAACGGTCGCACCGGTCACCGTGGCAAACGCCCGTCGGAACAGCGGACTCAGGAACATGTTTGCGTGGCCCGCGCGCACCGTTTCTACTTTGAGGCCGATCTCGCGCATGATCTCGAGACCGTAACCCAGCGCAAAAACGATCCCCTCCTGCGCCGCCCGTACGAGGTGGCTGCGGCCGTGAATGTTGAAGTTCAGTCCGTGGATGCTCGACCCGTAGTTCACGTTCTCAAGGATGCGTTCGGCACCGTTGCCGAAGGGCAGGATCGCCAGTCCGGCGCTGCCGATCGGCGCTTCCTCCGCCAGGGCGTTTACCGTCTCGTAGGAAACGGGCCCGGAACCGTCCAGCGGATCGAGTACATTCTCGCGAACCCAGCGGTTGAGGATTCCCGTACCGTTCAGGACCTGCAGCACGCCGTAGCGTGACTGATCCGGCCGGTGGTTGACGTGAAGGAAGGTATTCACGCGACTGCGGGGATCCCACACCGGGCGGTCCACGACGCCGTAGACCACCCCGGACGTTCCGGCGGTGGCGGCGATCTCACCGGGGTTGAGAACATTCAGGGAGAGCGCGTTGTTCGGCTGGTCACCGGCGCGGTAGGAAACCGGAGTCCCGGCGGGGATGCCGAGCGTGTCGGCCACCGATGCGGCAACCGAGCCGTGGTCCCCGAAGCTCTGACGCGCCTCGGGAAGCACCGCGGGGTCGAATCCAAAGTGATCGATGAGAAACCCGGCGGGCTCGTTGGCCTGAAAATCCCAGAGGATCCCCTCCGAAAGCCCGCTCTCGGTGGTCAGGACCTCCCCAGTCAGCCGGAAGCCCACATAGTCACCGGGGAGCATGATTTTCCAGATCTTCGCGTAGGTGTTCGGTTCGTTGGCCTTCACCCACGCGAGTTTTGAGGCGGTGAAGTTGCCGGGAGAGTTGAGCAGCCTCGGCAGCACCTGTTCGGCACCACCGAGGGCGTGGAACGCGGCATCTCCGTAGGAAACGGCGCGGCTGTCGCACCAGATGATCGACGGCCGCAGCGGCGTTCCGTCCCGGTCCACCGCCACGAGTCCGTGCATCTGGTAGGAGATGCCGACGGAGGCTACCGATCCCAGGTCGAACTCGCGCCCGAGCTTCTGCGTAGCCTCCACCACGTAACGCCACCACATGTCCGGGTCCTGTTCGGCCCAGTCCGCCTGCGGCGCGCTGATCGGCATCTCGGTCCCGGGGGCGGTGGCGGCCCCGACACGCTTCCCCGAGTCCACATCAACCAGACTCGCCTTGATCGACGAGCTTCCAACATCGTAACCCAGGGCGTAGCGTGCCATGCGGTTTACACCTCCCTGATCATGGCGGCCAGCCGGGCCGTCGTGAATCCGAGGTGCTCGGCAACGTCGTTGCCGGGTCCGCTCTCACCGAAGCGGTCGATGGACAGAATCCGGTCGCGGGTGGTGAGAAACTCCCATCCCTGGCGAATACCGGCTTCGGCGACAACGACGGGCACGCCGGCGGGAGCGATCGACCGCTGCCAGGTGGTATCCTGCGCCTCGAAGAGCTCGCGACTCGGCATCGACACCACGCGCACCTTCCGGCCGCTCTCCTTCGCGGCATCGAGTGCCATGGAGACTTCACTGCCGGTGGCGACAACGACAACCTCCGGGGAGTCGACGTCCTGAACCACGTAGGCACCGCGCCGCATCGACTGTCGCCAGTCGGCGTCGGCTTTCTCCAGCGTGGGAAGACCCTGCCGGGTGAGCGCCAGGACCGTGGGTCCGCCGTGTTCCAGCGCCATGAGCCACGCCTCGTTGGTTTCCTCACCGTCCGCAGGGCGTAGTACCCGCAGACCGGGAATCGCGCGGAGCACGGCAAGGTGCTCGATCGGCTGGTGGGTGGGACCGTCCTCTCCGAGGTAGATCGAGTCGTGGGTCATGATGTACACCACCGGCACCTGCATCAGCGATGACAGGCGCAGCGCCGGCCGCAGATAGTCGGTGAAAACGAGGAACGTCGCCACGAAGGGACGCAGACCGCCGTGAAGCGCCATTCCGTTGCCGATCGCTGCCATTCCGAGTTCGCGAACGCCAAAGTGCAGCGTCCGTCCCGCGGGATTCTCCCGGGTGAAGTCACCGTAGTCCGGCAGGGCGGTGTTGTTCGACGGCGCCAGGTCGGCGGATCCACCAACCACGTTGGGCAGCATCTTCGCGATCGCCTGCAGCGCCGCACCGCTCGCCTTGCGGGTGGCGACCTTGGATCCCGGCTCGTAGGCCGGCAGGCCGATATCCTTCAGGACGTCCTTGTATCCGCCCTGCACCGCCTCGTTCCACTGCGCGAGCAATCCGGGGTTTGCGGCGGCCCAGGCGTCAAACGTCTTCTGCCACGCGGCGTGGCGCTCGGCGAGCTCCTTCCGGTAGGCGGCAAAGAACTCCGTGGCCGCCGGGTCGATATAGAACATCTCCGACGGATCGACGCCGAGCTCCTTCTTGGTCAGGGCGACTTCCTCGTCGCCGAGGGCGGCACCGTGAACCCCGTGGGTACCGGCTTTGTTCGGTGATCCCTTCCCGATGGTGGAGGTCAGAACGATCAGGCTCGGTCGTTCGGTATCCGCCTGCGCCTCCGCCACGAGCTTCCGAATCGCGTCGGCGTCGTACGCGTCCCCTTCGAGGACCTGCCACCCGTACGCCCGATAGCGTGCCCGGACATCCTCCGTGAACGCCAGGGAGGTGGATCCCTCGATCGAGATGCTGTTGTGATCGTAGAACACCGTCAGCTTGCCAAGGCCCAGGTGACCGGCGAGGGAGCTCGCCTCGGAGGTGATGCCCTCCATGAGGCACCCGTCGCCGGCGATCGCCCAGGTACGGTGATCCACGATCGTGTGATCCGTGGTATTGAATCGCGCCGCCATCATCCGTTCGGCGATCGCCAGACCGACGGCGTTTGCGAGCCCCTGGCCCAGGGGTCCGGTGGTGGTCTCCACACCGGCGGTCATACCGTACTCGGGATGCCCCGGAGTCTTGCTGCCGATCTGCCGGAACTTCTTGAGTTCGTCCAGGGGCAGGCCATAGCCACTGAGGTGAAACAGACTGTAGAGAAACATCGATCCGTGCCCGGCGGACAGCACGAAGCGGTCCCGATCGGGCCACGACGGATCGGCGGGATCGTGTTTGAGAATCTCTCCGTAGAGCAGGGCTCCGAGTTCGGCCATACCCATGGGCATACCCGGGTGTCCGGAGTTTGCAGCCTGCACGGCATCTATTGTCAGGGTACGCACCGAGAGAGCGACGGCTTCCAGCGCCTTGTTATCCATGTGAACGATTCCTCCCGAAAAAGTGTGGGAGTATTCTATCACGCGACGGAGAACGATTGCAAAACGTTGCGATTGTCCGCAACGTATTCACAGAGTTGAAAGAACGTCAGCCGATCCGGCTATTCCGCCAACATCGCCTTTTCTTCAACGCGGTTTCCAAACCGCGCGCGCAGACGCTGCCAGCCGTCGATGAGCTGCTGTCGCGGGAGAAAACTGAGGGTCACCCCGAAACGCGCGTTGAGTTCCCGGTCCCGGAGGAGATAGTCCGCCCCCGCCAGCAGGCTCACGTTGGTGTCCGGAAGGTTGACGATACCGACCGCCCCGAGGGAACCCGCCGGCGAGAAGGTCGCGCCGACCTGAAACAGCGATTCCTCTTCGATCGAGTCCAGTGACAGCCGCAGGTCCGCCACGTCGGCGCGGTAGTCGCGCCGCGTTTTGGACAGATCTTCCTTGAACGCCTGCGCTTCGTCCTGGGCGTTTTTGAGTGCCACCTGCAGCGCTTTGAAACGGTCTTCCATCTCGGAAACCTGCTGTTGCGCCGCCTCGAGTTCTCCGTTCAGGCGGTCCTCCACCTCTGCCACGGCGGCGTCCAGCTCCGCCTGGGTGTAGAGATCGGTGTTTCGTTGGAGTTCCTGGCGGTAGAGTCGACGGAGTTCCTCGTAGCGATCCACGAGGTCCCGGATCGCGCCTTCGTACTCCGGGGGAATGTCTTCCGCCTGCGAAAGCAGGGGAGTGGACTCGGCTGTGGCGTCCTGGGCGCTCGTCACCCACGGGAATACGGCGAGCAGAACGATGACGGGCACGATGCGAACCACGGGCCTCTCCTTGCCTTCATGTATCGGCCGGGATGCCGCGAGCTTGAGGCGCCGTTCCGGAGGGTCACTCGACGCCGACGATCGATCGCAGCTCCACGAGGCGGGTAATGCGAAACGTCGGCACGTGACCGTCGGTCGGCGTCCGTTGCGGTTCGCCGAGCATCTCACTACGATCGTACCACACCGTGTCCATTCCCACCGCGTTTCCGCCGGCGATGTCGGAACTCAGGGAGTCCCCCACAACGAGGCACTCTCCGGGGTCGGGGGTGCCCAGCTCCGCGAGAACGTGGTCGAAAAACGCCTTCTGCGGTTTGGCGGCACCGATCTCCTCGGAAATAAACACGTGGTCTACATACGGGAGCAGCCCGCTGGCCTCGAGACGGGGACGCTGAACGTCGGCGAATCCGTTGGTAACGATGGACACCGGAGCGATCGCCGCCACCACCGCCGCCGCCGTCGGGATAACGTCGGGGCATCCCGACAGCCGCAGGATGAACTGCTCGTTGAGGAACTCGGGGCGCACGGGACGGGAGATCGCCGTGAAGTCGAGGTGCTCGATAAGTCGACGAAAGCGTTCGATCTTCAGCTCGTCGGGTGTGATGGAGCCCTGTTCGAACTCACGCCACAGGCTGGCGTTGATCCTGCGGTACACCGCCGTGAGGTCTTCGTCCTCCCGTGTCCGCGGCATGAACCCGTACTCCCGTGCCATCGTTTCCAGTATCCGGCGTTCGCACACCGCGAAGTTGAGGATCGTGTTGTCGGCGTCGATCAGAATGTGTCGGTAGCGTCGCATAGGTGGATCATACTTCCTCTCGCGTCAGTTCCGGAAGCTGGTGACCGGCGCCGGGATCAGTCCCCCGCGGCGCACGAAGCCGGTGCACGACGCGCGGTTGACCGGCATCACCGGGGCCCGACCCAGGAGTCCGCCGAACTCGACCCATTCGCCGGCGCCCTTCCCCGGCACCGGGATGATCCGCACCGCGGTGGTCTTGTGGTTCATCACACCGATCGCCATCTCGTCGGCGATGATCCCGGACAGGGTGTCCACTGAGGTATCACCGGGAACGGCGATCATGTCGAGGCCGACCGAACAGATCGCGGTCATCGCCTCGAGCTTCTCCAGGGTCAGCACGCCCTGCTCTGCCGCCCGCGCCATCGCCTCATCCTCACTCACCGGGAGAAAGCTCCCGCTGAGACCGCCGACGCGGGAGCTGGCCATCAGGCCGCCCTTCTTCACGGCGTTGTTCAAAAGCGCCAGCGCCGCCGTCGACCCCGGCGCCCCCGCCATCTCGAGCCCCATTTCCTCGAGGATCCGCGCGACGCTGTCACCCACCGCCGGCGTCGGCGCCAGGGACAGGTCGACGATCCCGCGCTCAACGCCCAGGCGGTCGGCGGCCATGTCCACCACGAGCTGCCCCAGCCGGGTGATCTTGAACGCGGTCTTCTTGATCGCCTCGGCGAGGGTGTCGAGGGAGGCATCGGGGTACTGCCGTACCGCACTCTGGACCACACCGGGACCGCTGACGCCGACGTGAACCACCGTGTCGGGGTTCCCGGGACCATGAAACGCCCCGGCCATGAAGGGGTTGTCCTCCGGCGCGTTGGCGAACACCACCAGACGGCTCGCCGCAAACCCGCCGCGGTCGCGGGTTCGGTCAGCCGCCTCCTTGATCGCGCCGGCGGCGAGCTGTACGGCGTCCATGTTGATGCCGGCACGCGAACTCGCCACGTTCAGCGAGGCGCAGACCTTGTCGGTGGTGGAAAGCGCCGCCGGGATCGCGCGGATGACCCGCTCGTCGGCGGGGGTGAGGCCCCGGTGGACCAGCGCGGAGAATCCACCCAGGAAGTCCACGCCCACCTCTTGGGCGGCCCGTTCCAGCGTCTCCGCGAACAGCAACGGGCCGTCGGCGGCACGACCCCCGGCAACCGCCGGCCCCATTGTGGATGCGGAGCCCGCGCGGGCGCTCCCGGAGAGGCTCGCCCCCGCCACCATCGAGATCGGGGTGACCGCGATGCGCCGGTTGATGATGGGCACGCCGAGTTCAGCCTCGATCTGCGCTCCCACCTCGGTCAGGCGGGCGGCGGAACGGGTGATTTTATCGTAGACCCGCCCGGCGGCGCGGCGCGGATCGCTGTCCGCGCAGTCCAGGAGGTTGATGCCCATGGTGATCGTGCGCACGTCGAGGTTTTCCTCGGAAAACATGCGCAGCGTTTCCTCGATTTCG
Organism: uncultured Spirochaeta sp.; assembly: GCA_913030605.1. Taxonomy (GTDB): domain Bacteria; phylum Spirochaetota; class Spirochaetia; order DSM-27196; family Alkalispirochaetaceae; genus Alkalispirochaeta. The sequence goes on along the minus strand of CAJWEZ010000005.1, from coordinate 28,480 downwards.
AACGGTGAAAACAGCACGTATTCCTCCGGTCCTACACGCGATGCATCGCGGTGTAGACGTCCTCGTGCTGCAGCGTAATGCGAACCTCGATCTGTTCGCCCAGGACGTCGAGGTCCTCCCGCAACTGCTCCAGGGAAATCGACATGCCAGCAAGGTCCACCAGTGTGATCATCGTGAAGAAACCCTGCATGATCGTCTGGCTGATGTCGAGAATGTTGACTGATCGCTCCGAAAAGGCGGTACTCACCGCCGCGATGATGCCCGGCTTGTCCTTGCCGACCACGGTACACACTGCCCGCATGGCCACCTCCTGCGGCGGCAGTGTAGCGGGATGCAGCACCCGTGTCACGGCGGGGGCTGTATATAGAAGCATGTTGCACATACCCAGATAACTCGTACTCCGGAAACGAGATGGGTCTGCAGAGTCCCGCGAGTCGACGCAAATCGCGGCCGGATAACCACTTCGCGGTCGATCTGCAACAATTTCCTGTATACAGCCCCCGGTTCCACACTTCTGAATCGCGGCCAAGCTGTCGATACACTCAGCATGATGCGTCTGACCCCTGCAGTACGGTGGTGTGCCGTGCTCGTTGCCATACCAGTGTTCCTCGCCGGATGCGCCGGCGATCCCGATCCGGTTCCGGTACCGCCGGCGCCTGTCGTGGCCACGCCGCCGCCGGAGCCGGAACCCGCGCCGCCCCCGCAACCGGAGGGGCACGCTCCACTGGTGGGCACGCGCTGGACGCTGACGCGGCTGTACGGCGACATGCGTCGCCTCGTTCCCCCGAGCCGCGACGTGTGGATCGAGTTCCGGCCCCCGGAGGATGGTGAGGCTTCCGGCAATGCGGGCGCCGCGACGGCGGGAGAAGGGGCGATCTTCGTGCAGGGCCCGGAAAACACGATTGACGGCCGCTACCTGTTCCGGGTGCACACGGACGCGACCCGCACCGGTCCGGAGTACGAGGAGGGCACGCTCACAGGCTCGTCGGTGGTTCGCAACCGTCGCGCCGGCAGTTTCTCCGAGTTCGAAGACATGCTCCTGGAGAACCTGGTACTGCTCAAGGGGTACTACATCGAGGGTGAACGACCCGCGGAGAGCGTGCTCACGATCTGGGGCGGCTATCGCAGCGAAGAGGTGATCCTCATGGAGCTGGCGGCGACGCCGATCGAGCGCTGACCTCACCGGTCCACGACGCGCCCGACGCCGTGGACCGGTGACGCGCGACCGCCCGTTGATCCTCCCGACCGGTCCGGATACCATGCCGCCATGAACAAGACGATCGCGGTGTTGGCCGGTGACGGGATCGGCCCCGAGGTAATGGAACAGGCGGAGGCGGTACTGTCCGCCGTGGAAACGCGGTTCGGGGTGTCGTTCACCCTGAAGCACGCCGATGTCGGGGGCATCGCCATCGACAACCATGGCACCGCGCTGCCTGAATCGACCGTGGAAACATGTCGCGCCGCCGACGCGGTACTCTTCGGTTCGGTCGGCGGTCCCAAGTGGGAGGATCTGCCGCCGGAACAGCAGCCCGAACGCGGCGCGCTGTTGCCGCTCCGCAAGATCTTCGGACTCTTTGCCAACCTGCGACCGGCGATCGTGTTTCCACAGCTGGCCCACGCCTCGCCCCTCAAGAGCGAGGTGCTCGGCGGCACGCTCGACATCCTGGTCGTCCGCGAACTCACCGGCGGGATCTACTTCGGCAGCCCCAAGGGTCGGGAGGACGGCGACGATCCCCGCGCCTTCGACACCCTGGTCTACCACCGCAGCGAGATCGAACGCATCGCCCGCGTTGCCTTCGACGCCGCCCGCTCCCGCGCCACCGGCAGTACCCCCCCGCGACTGTGTTCCATCGACAAAGCCAACGTACTCACGTCGATGGTGTTCTGGCGGGAGGTGGTAACGGCGGTCGCCGCAGACTACCCCGACGTGGAGCTGAGTCATATGTACGTCGACAACGCCGCGATGCAGCTCGTGAAAAACCCGCAGCAGTTCGACGTAATCCTGGCAGGAAACATGTTCGGCGACATCCTCTCCGACGAAGCGGCGATGCTCACCGGCAGCCTGGGTATGCTGCCCAGTGCCAGCCTCGCCTCCGACAGCTTCGGACTCTACGAGCCCTCCGGCGGAAGTGCCCCGGATATCGCCGGTAAGGGAATCGCCAACCCGATCGCGCAGATTCTTTCCGCTGCCATGCTGCTCAAGTACAGCTTCGGGATGGACGAGGCCTACGACGCGGTCTTTTCCGCGATCCGCGGCGTGCTGGACGCCGGCTACCGGACCGCCGACATCGCCGGCGAGGGTGACACGATCGTGGGCACCGTCGAGATCGGCCGGCGAATCGCGGACGCGGTGGCACGGTCATGAGCGAGGACGGCGAATCGGCTGCGCGGCGTGGCAGCCCCGCGCCGGGCGCCTCACCGTCGGTGTGGGACGCCTTTGAATCGGTGGAAATCAGGGTCGGCACCGTGCAGGAGGCACAGCCCTTTCCCGAGGCGCGGGTACCGGCGATCAAGATCCGTATCGAGTTCGGCGCCGGTGATGTCCGGTGGTCGAGCGCGCAGATCACCGACCGCTACCGGCCCGAGGATCTCGTCGGTCGGCAGGTGCTGGCGGTGACCAACCTGCCGCCGAAACGAATAGCCGGGTTCAAATCCGAATGCCTCACGCTCGGTGTACCCGACGACGACGGCTCAGTGGTCCTGATCGGACCGGACACGGTGGTCCCCGCCGGAGCGCGCCTCTTTTAGGAGTCCCGAACGTCCGGGTCGGCTGGCCCCGACACCGCTTTCTCACCGCGCTTCAGCGCGTCGAAATCGAGGCCGGCGCGCCGCGCAACCTCCCGCGCGAGACTCCGCCCGTCGGGCAACCCTGGAATCAGCGCAAAGGGTTCGTCCGGTCGTATGGTCAGGCTTTCCGCCCGTCCCCGCCGCGGCAGGTCGTGGAGATGGGTCGCCACCACCGCGCGACCGCCACGCGCTGCGATCACCTCCATCAGTTCCAGCGACAACTCGAGGGCGTCGGATACCGCCGTCGAGGAGAACGTCTCGTTCAGCAGAACCAGAACCGAATCGTCGCAACGCTGCAGGAGCTCCGCCACCCGGTGCGCCTCGTGGGCGAAGCGACCTTCGTCGAGCCCGGTCGACTCGCCGCCCGCGAACTCCGTCAGCACCTTCACTCCCGGCCGCAGTCGGAGGCGGTCTGCCGCAACGGGGCATCCGGCGGCGGAAAACACCGCGGCGAGTCCGATCGCCCGCAGGAACGTCGTCTTGCCGCCGTTGTTGGGACCGGTCACGGTGACCGTCGGGTGGTCGTGGAACAGCCGAACGTCGTTTCGAACGATGCTCTCCGGCGACCCGTCGTCGATCCGTTCCAGCGCCAGGAGTGGATCGTACAGCGCCTCGGCGTCGATCGCGTTGTCGCCGACGGACTCGGCGAAGGTGACCGGGAGGCCATGATCCCGCAGGCGACGGGCGAAGCGCGCCACCGTCTCCACGACGGCGAGTTCATCGACCAGTCGCCGGAGCCACGACAGCGACACGGCGTTGTAGCGCTTGATCGCCCGCGCGAGGGGGCGTGATACGTCCCGCAGAAGCTCGTCCAGGTCGCGAAACAGCGGCTCCAGGGGCATCGCCGAGGCCGTGTCACCGGCGTGGGTGCGGCTCGTTTCGACACCGGCAACGGTGTCTGCGCCGGCGGCGTTGCGGTGCAACGGTGTCCGGGCCCGGTACGGGTTGTCCGCACCGAACAGCGCCGACCCCACCGAATCCAGGACGCCGCCGCTTTCGTACTCCCCGTCGTTCACCGACAGCAGCATCGCCTCCCGCGGCCGCAGCCGGTCATCCAGATTTACGCCGATCGTCACGCTCCGACGTTCCCTGAGACCGGCGCGGATGCTCGGAAGGTCGCGGCGAAGACGGCTGATCCGGCTGTCACCGTCCAGTTCGGCGACCAGATCCGCCAGATGCCGGAGCCGCACGGAACGCAGACCGTTGCGAATCCCGGCGAAGGCGTCGCGCAGGGCGTCGACTGCGTCGACCATCAGCGCCAGATCCCCCAGGCGCCAGACAAGCTTGAGGATGTCGCGGTCGGACTCGCGCTCGTTCACGGTGTGTACTTCGGCGAGGTGGTCGCCAAGGTGGGCCACAAGTTCACCGAGTGCCGGATTGTCGAGAAAATCGGATATTGCGGCAGCGCGCTCCTCGCGGTCGGCGTCGCCGGCGGGTATCGCCAGGAGCTGCTCCAGCGTGCGACGGGTGCGGTGAACCGGGGTCAGCCGTTCGAGAAGCTGTGGGAGGCGCAGGTCCTGCGCCAGAACCGGGTCCGCGGCGTCCCCGGAAACCGCGTCGCCCCACAGGAGCGACCAGCCCTCGAGGCGCGAGAACAGCGCCGTCGTGCGGCCGTCGCGGTCTCCGCTGGCCATGGCCCTATCCCTTCCGGTGGCGGCGGTCGAGCTCGGCGACCACCTCCTCCACGCTCAGTCCTTCAACCTCCAGGAGCACCAGGAGATGGTACAGAAGATCCGCGGCCTCCGAGCGGAGCTCGTCTGCGGACGTTGCGAGAATGACCTCAACCGCCTCTTCGCCGGTTTTTTTTCGGATCTTGGCGGGACCCTTGGTGAACAGATGGGTGGTGTAGGACCCTTCCGGCATCGTCCGGCGGCGCTCGGCGATCACGGCGCCCAGGTCCGTCAGGACGGTTCCCACCTCCGTCGGCGAAAGCGGCGGAGAGGTGCCGGCGGCGGGGGCGCGGAGTCCGGTATCCGCTTCGGCCCGCGCTCCGGTCGGCGACACCGATGCCACCCCCGGCGTGTCGACGCGCTCCGCGCCGTCCGCCCTCCCGGGGACGGTGACCTCCCACCACCCGTCGCGCTGCGCAAAGGTTCCGTGACGGACGCCGCCGCCGCGGAACGGCAGAACGCGACCGGTCTCCCGGTCCACGACCCACAGTTCTCCCTGTTCGAGGCTCTTGTTTCGGCTTTTCTCGGAGCACGCCGCCACGGCGGCGACGGCGGGACTGCCGCCGTCCTCCAGGATGATCAGTGTGTCGGACATGGGAACTCCCTGTTCCTGGTGTCGGCCCTACGCCGGCCCCTGGGTCCGGGTGGCCGCGATCGCCGCCGCGAGGTCGAAATATCCCTCGTAGAGCGCGCGTCCGACGATAATACCGGCCACCCGGCCCTCGCTCAAGCGCGCCACCTCAACGGCGTCGTCGGTTCGGGCGATTCCCCCCGAAAGAATCACGGGAATCGTGGTCGCCTCCGCAACCTCAACGGTGCCGGCGATGTCGGGCCCCTTGAGGGTACCGTCGCGGGCGATGTTGGTGTACTCCACCGCCGCCAGGCCGATGGAGCCCGCCGTGGCGGCAAGATCGGTGGCACGGATCGCGGTACCCTCCTGCCAGCCGGCGACACGGACCATGCCGTCCCGGGCGTCGATGGAGGCGATCATACGCTCGCCGTCCACGGCGGCCCAGGCCGCCACCGTGTCGGTGTCGCGGGCGAGCACCGTCCCGACGATCGCGTAGTCGATCCCCAGGCCCAGCACCGCCGCCAGGGTGTCTCGATCGCGAATACCACCACCGACCTCAAGCGTCGCCGGCACCGCCGCGCGAATCGCGGCGATCACGGCCCGGTTGTGACCGGACCCCCGCGCGGCGTCGAGATCCACCAGATGAATCCGCTTCGCGCCGGCGCCAACGAGGGAGCGCGCCACCGCCACGGGGTCGGCGTCGTAGACCGTGGTGTCGTCGTACGAGCCCTGACGCAGGCGCACGCAGGCGCCATCGATCAGGTCGATCGCGGGAATGATCGTCATATCAGTTTCAGGAACGCGTCCTCGTACTCATTGAGGCCACGGAACGACTCCGGACGAACGGGGAACGTCTCGATCTCAAACAGCGACTCGTACGCCATGGGCTCCTCACCGTCGCGTGCGGCGATCGCGGTGATCGCCGCGCCGAGGGAGGTCGCCTCCTCCACTCCGGTCAGGTACACCGGATTGTCGTCGAGGAACGCTGCGAGCAGCACGTTGTAGTCGAGGTTGTGCCGGAACCCGCCCTCGGTGAAAATCGCCATCCCCGGCGTGATCCCGATGCGCTGCAGCGCCACCTTGCTCTGCAGGGCCAGCGAGAGGTTGAGGGCGGCGTAGGCGGCGGGCAGGTCCTGAAACAGCGGTGGCACAACAGTCCCGGAACGCACCTCCTCCAGGTCGTACTCGCGGCCGGCATCCACAATCCGCGCGCGACTGTCGGGAAACTGGCCGGTTCCCGGAAGAACGCCGGGGATGATGAAGTGCTGCCGCTGATCGATCACGCGCTGGTAGAGGCTCTTGTTGAAATCCGGGAGGACATCGGTACCGTGAATCCGTTTGAGGATGTCGGTATACGTCTCGAACTCCTGCCCCCCCATGAGGATCGAGGTCTTCACCGGCTTCCCGAACGCCGAAATATTGAAGAAGACCGTCTTTCCAATCTCCTCTTCGGCGAACGTCGCGTCCATACCCGCGCCACCGGGGCCGGGGTTCATCGCCACGCACCAGGTTCCGGTACTGTTGAGCAGAAAGTCCTCGCCACGCTTCTTGAGCAGATACGGGAGAAGAGAGGCGTTGCTGTCGTGGATGCCCACCGTTACCGGTACCTCGGTGCCGATGCCGGTCGCCTCCGCCGCCGCTGCGCTTACCGTTCCGATCGTTTCCCACGACCGCGACGGTTTCTCGGGAAGGGCGCCGCGAATACCGAGGGTATCGGCGACGTGCGACCAGGTCCACGCGCCGTAGTCCCAGAGATAGGTGTGGCAGCCGATGTAGGTGTAGTCGGCGGCGGTCGCGCCGGTGAGCAGGTACCCGAAGTACTGCGGCAGGAACAGCACCGACTTCACCGTCGCGAACCGCTCGGGCCACGTCTCGCGGGTGAAGTACAGCAGCTTCGCCGGGTTGATCAGCGGCTTCAATTCCGCAGTGGCGGTCTGACGCTGAAGGTCGTTCCGGGAGCCCACCGCCTGAAAGAACCGATCGTGCAGACCCTCGTCGGGGACGTGGGTGTACGAGACCACCGGGCACGCGATCTCTCCGTCGCCGTTCAGAGTTACCACGCTTGCGCCGTGGGTGGTGATACCCAGGGCGGTGATCGTGAACTCCGCCGCAAGCTCGCGGAGGGTGGCGAAGAGCCACTCCCGTACCGCTTCGATCGGCTCGAGTTCCACCCCGTCCACCACCTCGCTCTCGAAATGGCGGAACCGGCGGTCGAGGATCTTCAGGTGCCCGTCGAATATCATGATCTTCTTGTTCGTCTTGCCGACGTCAAATACCGCGATTGCTTCCGTCATGCGTGTCCTGTCTCCTGCGGGTATTGTAATCGCAGTGCAGCGGGGCCACAATGCACCGCCTATGGCTGATTCGCTGAATCCCCTTGAAGCGGCGCGGCGGACGGCGGCGTCCGAGGGCCGCGAGCTCAGTCTGATCTCCACACGCTTCGCCGACGCGGGACTGACGTGGCCGGAGGAGCGCTATCGAACGGCGTGGCACCGTTGGCGGTCGCAGCCCGCGTACACCGCGGACGGACGGGGAGCCCCAGGAGCGCGCAGCGCCATCGCCGCCGCCTACTCCGCCGAGGGACTCGCCGTTGAGCCGGACGGACTCATTCTCACCGGCGGCTCGAGCATCTCGTACCAGCTCCTGTTCAGCGTCCTGCGCGACGCCGGTGGCGGCGCCACCGTGGCCCTGCCGCTCCCGGGATACCCGCTGTTCGAGGGAATCCTGCAGCCGTTGGGCATGACGCCGACGTGGTACCGGTGCCCGCCGGAAACCGGGTTTCTCCCGGACCTCGATTCGGTGGACGCGGTCCTCGCCGGACCCGGTTCCGCCGCGTCGGACCCCACACCGGGACGACCGCCGGCGGCGCTGGTTCTCATCAGCCCGAACAACCCGGCCGGCATCACCTACCCTGACTCCCTCGTGGCCGAGATCGCCCGGCGCTGCGCCTCCGCCGGGACGCTTCTGATCCTGGACGAAGTGTTCAGCCTGTTCCGCGACGGCACGACCGGGTCCGTGGCCGTTCACCGCCCTCCGGAGACCGGCGCGCCGATCGCCCACCTCAACGGCGTCTCAAAGCTGTGCGCCGCCCCGGAGGTAAAGCTCGGATGGATCGCCGTCGAGGGCGGCGACCCGGTCGCCCGGGAGGAGTTGCTCGACGCGCTCGACACGGCCCACGACACCTACCTGACCCTCTCGGGGTTTGCCGAGGCCGCCACCGGAGCGTTTGTTGCGGATCAGGAAGCCGGAGCCGCCCACGAGGAGTTGCGCCGGCGAGTCGCCGTACTGCGTCGGGAGACGCTCGGCGCCGTGGGCTCGGTTCCGTGGATCGAACCCACCGACGCCGACAGCGGAATTCATATTCCCGTGCGGATCGATCCGGTGTTCGCCGCCGAGCGGTTTGGCACGGTCGACGACGAGGCGATCGCCACGGGACTGGTTCGGGAGACGGGGGTGTTTCTGCATCCCGGAAGCTTCTACGGTCTGGACCACCCCGCGTTCACCGGTGGTCCGTGGGGCATTGTGAGCGCGATAACCCCGCCCGCGGTGCGGGACGCGGCGGTGGCGACACTGCGCCGCCTGTAGCTGCCGGTTCCCGCGCCGGGGGACCTACGACGCCGTGGGAGCTACCCAGCCGGGGGACCTACGACGCCGTGGGAGCTACCCAGCCGTCGGGCTCACCGGCGGCGAACCAGTCGCCGCTGGGGTCGCTGAGCGTGCTGACGATCACCAGATTGTGACGAATCCATACGGGGAAGATCTCGGATCGGATCTGCCGGACCACGCCCTGCGCGGAAAGGATGCTTCCGTGGGAACGGACACGCCAGGGGTGGTGTTCGCTGTCACTTTGCCGCACGAGACGGAAAAAGGTGTCCCGTGCGGTCTCGCAGGCCCGTTCGTAGGGAATCGCGGCGGGCGCGACCGCCGCCTGTACCTCCCACAGCTGTCGGCCAACCGCCCATTCCCGGGAGAGGCCGATACACTGTTCGGCGGCGTGATTCCACTCCACAATCCGACCGTTCCGGTCCGCCACAACCATGGGGCGAATAAACGATCGGAACAGCGCTTCGTGGAGTTCTGAGTCTGCGATTGTGACGTCTTCCATATTCGTACTGTCCGTACACGATTGTACCACGCCTCCCGTCGCCGGAGTGCTTGACTTTTGTGTACCCGGTGGTAGTTTCTAAGCGTTCGAACGCGAACGGAGGAAAACGATATGGCATTTCAGGATCAGGCACAGACACTCTCACAGGCCGTTGTACGGCAGCGCAGTATTCTCAGGAACGTCTACCTCTGGATGACGCTCGGTCTCGCGATCACCGGCGTGGTGGCGATGTATGTCGCCGGCAATACCCAGCTCATTCGGGCGATCGTCGGCAATAGAGGGCTCTTTTTCGGACTGGTCATCGGCGAACTGGCGCTGGTGTGGTTTCTGTCGGCGCGCATCTCAACGATGAGTCCCACGGCGGCGACACTCTCCTTCGCCGGGTATTCCGTTCTCAACGGTGTGACCCTCTCGGTCATTTTTCTGGCGTACACGGGCACCAGCATCGCGCTGGCGTTCTTCGTTGCGGCGGCGACCTTCGGCGTCCTGAGCGTGTACGCGGTGACCACGAACCGTGAACTGGGTGGAATGGGGCAGTACCTGTTCGTGGGTCTCATCGGAATCGTGATCGCCTCACTGATCAACATGTTCATCGGCAGCCAGACGATCGACTACGTGATCTCGTTCATCGGCGTATTCCTCTTCATGGGGCTCACCGCCTACGACACGCAGATGATCAAGCGCTGGTCCGACCAGATGAGCGCGTCCGCCGACGAGGCCGACTACATGCGCGTCTCGATCATGGGGGCGCTGAAGCTCTACCTGGACTTCATCAACCTGTTTCTGTTTCTGTTGCGTTTTCTCGGCAATCGCCGATAACCGCCGGGCGGAGAGCACCGCCCGTCGAGTCCTTTCGGGACGGATCGCGACACACCCTCAGGTGTCGCCGATCCGCTGTCCCGCCGGGTCGCCACCGATCGCCAGCACCACCCCGCCGACGGCGAAGAGAATCAGGACACTCAGAATACCGAAGCGTTCCTGGCCGGTGACCTGGGTGAAGAACGCCACCAGGAAGGGGCCCATGATCGCCGCGAACTTTCCGAAAATGTTGTAGAACCCGAAAAACTCCGCGCTGTTTTTCTTGGGTATCAGTTTCCCGTACACCGACCTGCTGAGCGCCTGAATACCACCCTGACTCGAGGCGACCATCATACTCAGGACCCAGAACATCGCGGCACGCGTTGACATGTTGTCCACCGAGGGGAGGAAGAACGCCACGAGTACCACCCCCACGTAGACCGCGATGCCGACAAACAGCATGCGCCACGCCCCGAACCGCTGCGCGAGGCGGCCGTAGAGCAGTGCGAACGGAAACGCCACGATCTGGATCGCCAGCAGCACGACCAGCAGCATGTTGGAGTCGATGCCCATGGCACGCGCGATCGGTGTCGCCATGCGGATGATCGTATCGACGCCGTCGATGTAGAAAAAATAGGCGAGCAGAAACACCAGCACCGCCCGGTAGCGTCGGATGTGTTTCACCGTCCGTGCCAGACGGGCGAAACTCTCGCGGATCGGGTGCGCCTGCGGCTCGATGCCGTAGACCTGACGCACGTTCCGCAACAGCGGAATGCCGAACACAAGCCACCAGACGCCGGTGATCAGAAACGCAACACGGGTGGCGGCCATCGTCGTGAGTCCCAGCTGCTCCGCCATGACGATCAGCACGATCCCGGCGACGAACGGGATGACGCTCCCCACGTACCCGAACCCGAAACCGGTCGCACTGACCCAGTCCATTCGCTCTTCGGCGCTCACATCGACGAGAAAACTGTCGTAGAACAGGTTTGCCCCGGAGAAACCGATCACCGATCCCACGTAGAGCACGAGTCCCAGGAGCCACTGCCCCTCTCCGACCATGACCAGGCTCACCGTGGTGATCACACCGAGCAGAAAGAACACCGAGAAGAACTTCTTCTTCCGTCCCCAGTAGTCGGCGATCGTTCCCAGCACCGGAGCCAGAACCGCGACCACCAGACTGGCGATACTGTTTGCGTATCCCCAGGTGCTCACGTAGATCTCAGGGGGCGTGATACTCTCGTAGAACAGAGGAAAGATCGCCGTGGTGATCACGATCGAATAGGCCGAATTGGCCCAGTCGTAGGCGACCCAGCTCCGTTCCTCGCGGCTCAGCTTCCGCAACATAAAATCATCATGTACATTGTGCGCATGGTTTTCCAGCTCCCGGACATCAATCGCAGCGAATTCATCCGTTCGGTGCGGTTTCTCGCGACCTCGGGAGGCGTTCCCGTGCACCTGGCGGATAACACCAGACCACTGCGGCCGGAGGAAATCCGACACCTGGAGGCGCAGGGCAACGTATCCACCGACTGGTCCGCCATCCGGGTGGCCCACGAGTTCGTCACCGAACGCGTCCACGGCTCGCACTTCATCGGGAGCTGCGTGCTGGGGGCGTTTCACGATCAGGATGGACTCCCGGCGGGGATCTACCACTCCACACTCCGGGAGGCCGCCATCGGAAACGAATGCCGTGTCTACCGCTGTCCGCTGGTCGAACACACCGTCGTGGACCGCGGTGTGACGCTGGTGGGGAGCCGCGTGGCCGGTCGTCACGATGGAGCCGCGCCGTCCTTCGGGAACGGGCTCGTTCTGGAGGTGGGGATCGAGACCGGGGGCCGCGGGATACCGGTATTCGCCGATATCGACCACAAGCTCGCCCACCGGATCCTGGAACCGGCACCGGGGGACAGTGACGGGAATCTGGACAGCTATCGGCGCTTCGTTGCGGACTACCGTCGCTATGCAGACCTGCCGTGGTCGTACATTGGACCGGAATGCCGCGTGGACGAGGCGACGATCACCGCGAGTTGGATCGGCCCATCCGCCCGGGTCGGAGAGCGGGCGATCATCAGCGGCTCAACGATCCTCAGCGGCCCGAACGAGGTCACCCGGATCTCCGGCGCCGCAGCGGTCCGGGACGCGATCGTTCAGTGGGGAACGGTGGTGGAAAGCGGCGCCCTGATCACGCGCAGTGTGATGATGGAGCATACCCACGGTGAACGTCACGGAAAGGTGAGCGAGTCGATCGTGGGGCCCAACAGCTCCATCGGCGAAGGCGAGGTCACGGCGAGTTTTGTGGGTCCCTTCACCGCGGCTCACCACCAGTCGCTGGTGATCGCCGCGTTCTGGCCCCAGGGCCGCGGCAACGTCGGCTACGGCGCCAACGTGGGCAGCAACCACACGTCCCGGGCGCCGGATCAGGAGATCTGGCCCGGCGAGGGGATGTTCTTCGGCCTTGACTGCGCGGTGAAGTTTCCCGCCAACTTTCGCGACGCGCCGTACAGCGTCCTGGCAACCGGCATTGTGACAGCACCACAGCGGATGGCGTTCCCGTTCTCGCTGGTGTCCGACCTGCCCCGGGAGCTTCTCGCCGATAGTGACCGGCCGGTTCCCCAGGGACTCAACCTGCTGGTCCCGGCGTGGCTGCTCCGCCGGAACCTGTACGCCATCATGCGCAACGAGGCGAAGTTCCGGGAACGGAACAAAGCCATCCGCAGCACCTTCGATTTCGACGTCCTCCGCCCCGAGATCCGTCGCCTGATGGTCGCCGCCCGGGACCGACTGGTCGCCGTGGCCGCCGGTGCCCCGGACCGCGTCTATCTGCCCGGCGACATCGAAGGAATCGGCGCCAACGTTATCCGGGAGGAGGACCGGCGTTCCGCGGTGGACGCGTACGACCGAGCGATCCGTCTCGGCGAGTACCGGTCACGGCACGCCTCCGGTGAAGACCTGAGCCCGGACTCGCGGGAGGAGTTCGGCAGGCTGCTCCTGTGGCTCCGCCATGGCGTCGTTGAGTCCCGGAACCGCGACCATGTCCGGGGACCGGAGATCATCCCCGACTACGCCCGGACCCATACGGAGACCTCCGACGACCACTTCGTCAGGCAGGTGGACGACGACATCAGGGCCATGCTGATAACGCTGGACCGTCCCGAACTCGCCGCCGAACTGGACTGAGCGCGAGTCGGCGCAGTATGGTGTGAAGGACGATGCGTATCACCGAGCTCATGGAGCGATCCGTCCCGTATCGCCTCGTCGGCGTATCCGCCCTGGAGGTGTTCTTCCGCATGCCCGCGGGCGCGGTTTCAACGATCGAAACAACCGCCGGGATCGTCGAGCTGGCAACCATATTCGACCACGTGGATTTCCCCGGCTTACCCGGGTGGGACGCGCTTGTGCGCCTCGACGGTCGCCGCATACTCGTCCGGAGCGTTGAGCGATTCGGTGAAGCCGACGGACCCACGGCCCATCCGCTGAACACCTTTTCCTGGGATCCCGACCGCCGCGCCTTCGCCGATCCCACCGGTCTGTACGAATCGCTGGCGGAGGCCCGCGGGCGTCTTATGACACCGGCAAAATCCCCGGTCGCCGACACCGATGTCGAGCCGGTGCCGGTGGATGGCATGGACGGCCTGACCGCCGCGATTATCGCCGCCCGGTTTCCCCTGGTCCCTGCCGGGTACCCCCGCGATGTTCCGACCTGGTCGCCTGAGCCCGGTGCGCCGGGCCTCTGGCATCGACTGATACTCGAACAGATTCTCACCGGACGCTTCGCGTGGCGGGGCCTCGACATCCTCTACCGGAGCGGATACGTGGAGGAGGCACTCCCCGAGCTGGCTCCCATGAACCGCACCGACCACAGCAAGGAAGGGCATCCGGAGGGCAACGTGTGGCGTCACAGCCTTGAGACGCTCAAATACCGCAAGACACCGGCGTTCTCCGTAAGCCTGGCGCTGTTGCTCCACGACTCCGGGAAGCCGTTCGCAGAACCTGACGGGCACCGTCGATTCAACGCCCACGCCGAGATCGGCGCTGACCTGGCTCGGAAACTGATGGAACGGCTGGAGATGTCGTCGGAAGAGATCTCGACGGTCGGCTGGCTTGTTCGGCATCACATGATGCCCGGAGCGCTCGAACGCCTGCCCGACCACCGCCGCGACCCGATCATGGCGTCGCCGCTGTTCCCCCAGCTGCTGGAGGTGTACCGCTGCGACCTGAGTTCAACCTTCCGCGGTCCCGACGGCTACTATCGCGCCTGCCGCGTGTACCGCCGCTACCTGAAGCGCGCGCGACACAACCGTGACGAGCACCGCGTCCGTCGTCTGGTGGACCTGTACGTGGAGTAGGCCACCCGGCGGAACGGGCCACCGGGGCAGTCGCGGCTGAGACCGTGGGCGTCTGCCACCGGCTCAGTAGCGGTCGAGGAGCACCGCCCGTAACGCGTCGACCGTCGGTTCGATGACCACTGACTCTTTCGGGAGGTCGAGGAGCCGCGCCAGGCGTTCCGGAATCTCGGGTTCCACGCCCACCGCCTCGCGACTGACCTCAACAAACTTGGCGGGGTGCGCGGTCGCGAGAGTCACCACCGTGGCGTCGCTCCCGGGTTCCGCCGCCAACCGCTCCCGGGCGGCGTAGACACCGGTGGCGGTATGGGGACACACGAGCTCGCCGTCGCGCTCCCAGACGTCCCTCATCGTGCGGCGGATCAGGTCGTCGGAGACCGCCACGCCGGAGATCAGGCTGTTAATGTCGAGCATGCCGTCGGCGAAGATCGCCTGCAGCCGTTCGAAATTGCTCGGGTTCCCGACATCCATCGCGTTCGCCAGCGTCTTGAGTGAGGGACGGGGCGTAAACACGCCCGTGTCCAGGTACTGCGGCACCACGTCGTTGGCGTTTGTCGCCGCGATGAACTCCGACACCGGCATCCCCCAGCGCCATCCCAAAACCCCCGCGGTGAGGTTTCCGAAGTTCCCGCTGGGTACGGCGAACACGATCTCGTCCTCGACCTCTTCCTTGAGCTGCGCGAACGCGTAGATGTAGTAGAAACTCTGCGGTATCAGGCGACCCACGTTGATGCTGTTGGCAGAGGTGAGGTTGAGCCGATCGTTGAGCGCTTCGTCGACGAAGGCATCTTTGACCATCCGCTGGCAGTCATCGAACGACCCGGTCACCTCCAGCGCCAGCACGTTGCCGCCCAGGGTGGTCAGCTGCTGTTCCTGGAGGGGACTCACCCTGCCGGACGGGTAGAGGATCACCACGTCGATGTTCTCCCTCCCGTGGAACGCCTGGGCGACGGCGCTACCGGTGTCACCACTGGTGGCGGTGAGGATCGTAGCCCGCTCGCCCCGCGCCTTCAGGTGTTCCTCCATGGAGGCGGCGAGAAAGCTCGCGCCGAAGTCCTTGAACGCGCAGGACGGTCCGTGGAACAGCTCCAGCAGAACAACCCCCGGCTCCAGACGCCGGAGCTGTGGAGCGAAGGGAAAAGCGCGCAGCGCGAGATCCCGTGCCGAGGCGGCGTCGTATTCTTCGGGAAAGAGCCCCTGGATCAGGGCGCCGGCGAGATCCACAAAGGACATGTCGGCCCCGAAACTGCGTATGAGCGCCCGCAGGTCCGGATCCGTGGTGGGCTGATAGAGCCCGCCGTCCGGCGCGAGCCCACGGAACATCGCTTCGCCGAAGCTCACATCCCGGCCGCTCCGGTCGCGGGTACTGACAAACCTCATAGATCCTCCACAAAGAAGGCGTCGTGCACCACGTTCAGCGTACGCTTGCGGTCGTTCCGGTCGATCACGAAGGAGATGTTCATCTCGCTGGATCCCTGGGCGATCGCGAGAACGTTGACTTCGTGGGAGCCCAGGGCGCTGAACAGACGGCCGGAAATGCCGGGGCGACCGCGCATGTTGGCACCGATCACCGCAACGATCTCCAGGCCCGGCTGTTCCTCGAACTGGTCGATCCGCCGCTGGTCGAGTTCCTCGCGCAGTTCCTCCCGCAGCACGTGGCTGGCCCGCTCGAGCTCCGACTCGCGGATGCAGATGCAGATGCTGTGCTCGCTCGACGCCTGCGAGATCATGATGATGTTGACCCCCGCCTTGGCGAGGGCACCGAAGACACGGGACGCCATGCCGGGAATACCGAGCATGCCGCCGCCTTCCACGTTGATGAGCGCCACGTTCCCGATCGAGGCCAGACCGGTAATCGGCCGATCGTGGTGAACCGGGTGTCCGCTGATTCGCGTGCCGCGCACGGTGGGGTTGAGCGTGTTTTTGATCCACAAGGGGATGTCGCGCTCCACGGCCGGCAGCATCGTGTAGGGGTGGATCACCTCGGCGCCGAAGTACGAGAGTTCCATCGCCTCCTGCAGGCTGATCTCGGGAATGACGAACGCCTGTTCGACAAAGCGCGGGTCGGCGCTCATGACGCCGTCCACGTCGGTCCATATCTCCACGGAGGTGGCGGAGATCGCGGCACCCACCAGGGACGCGGTGTAGTCCGAGCCGTTGCGTCCCAGGGTGGTGGTAAACCCGTCCTCCGAGGAGGCGATGAATCCGGTGATCACCGGTACGCCGGCGCAGCGGTGCAGTCGCGCGGCAGTTCGCTGGTACGTCTCGGCGTAATCCACCACGGCGCTCCCGTGGGTGGTGTCGGTAACGATGATCTCGCGGGCGTCGACAAACTCGGCCGGCTCCCCCTCGTGGCTCAGAAATGCCGCCACCGTGTGGCAGTTGAGGCGCTCGCCGAAGCTGAGCACCAGGTCCATGGTGCGATCGGAGCACTCGCGGATCAGTTCGACACCGTGCAGGAGATCCGCAAGCTCGTCGATGAGGTCCATGGCACCGGTGATGACGGCGGTGCCGGCGGCGCCGGGGATGAGATCCGCGATCGTTTCGCGATGGCGACGACGGAGTTCCTCGAGCGCCTCACGGTACCCGGCGTCGCCGAGCTCCGCGCTCCGGGCGGCAGAAATGAGACTGTCGGTCACACCCTTCATTGCCGACAGCACGATCGCCACCGGTTCGTCCTGCATGGCATCCCGTACGATCGCCGCCACACCGCGAATGCGGTTGCTGTCGGCGAGGGAACTGCCGCCGAATTTCATCACTTTCATGTTGCGCCCCACTGTAGCCAAGCGATACCATTGCTGCAAGTATGCGCTCCCGCCGATCTCTGTACCCCACCAACACCCTGTGGTTGTCGCTCTGCCTGGTCGTCGCTGCCGGTCTCGCGCTGTCGGGCTGCGTGTCCCCCGGCGCATCCGGTGGCGCGGAGACGGTTGCCGTACCGGCGACGACGCCCGCGGACGGCGAGACCGGTGCGATGCCGGCGGAACGAGGCGGGGAGCGGCAGGATCTGAGCCCGGCCACGGCGGTGGTGGCGCTGCGCCCGGTGGTCGATCCCGCCTACACCGTCCTGGAGACCGACGGCACGCCGGCGGTGGGGTGGTTTGTGCCTCCGCCGCGGGCCGGACGATCGCCGGATCCGGTGGCGATGGGGCTCTTCGGAATCGGTGACCGCATGGTGGTAGCCGCCGGTGAGGCCGCCTATCCGGTCAGCGGTGCCGGGGATCTTCGGCGCCTGGAGCCGCTGTTCATCGACGCGGCCGCGGATCGGCCCAACGGATTCCGCGCGCGCCTGGCGGACACGGAGCGCGAAGAAGCGCTCATCGTGATCGCCCGCCGCGACAGTCCGTACGTGCTGCGCATCCCGGTCTCGGCGGTGCAACGCACCGGAATTCACGATCTCGACGGGGACGGACTGCGGGAGATGACGCAGACAGCGGTGGTGTTTGACGCCGCCGGTCGCCGGGAGGTGATCGTCGACGCCTTTCGGTGGAACGGCGACAGTTTCGTGCACGCCGGATCCGTGTCCCTCCTGCGGGCACTGAATGCGGTGCTCGGGCACCTGGAGGAGCGTCTGGCCCGGGACGGCAGTAGCGAGTGGATCTCCGTCGCCGACGCCGCGCTTTCGCCGATCGAGGGAGCGGTACCGGCGCGGGATGTACTCCCCGGGGACGTGGTCAACGTGCCGCGGATCACCGAGCTTTCACTGGACCTCGGGCTGCCGGCGTGGGATTTCGCCCACGACATCGCCGTAGACGGCAATCTGTACCGGATTCGTATTCACCTGGAGGCCAATCCCCTGCTACAACAGCCGGCATACGTCGACGGCATTGAAGGACTCTGAACCTATGTACAAGTACATCATAAACGGCGGAAACCCGCTTCACGGAACGATCCAGGCGAGCGGAAACAAGAACGCCGCCCTTCCCTGTATCGCCGCCACGCTTCTCACCGACGAAGAGGTCGTTCTGGGTAACGTCCCCGATATCGAGGACGTTCACGTGATGGTTTCCATACTCCGGAGTCTCGGCGTATCCGCCGAGCAGGAGGGCCCGAACACGTGGCGCTTTGACAGCGCCGGTCTGACGACCTCCGAGATATCCCCGGAGATGGCGAGTCGGATTCGGGCTTCGATTCTGTTTGCGGGACCGCTGTTGGCCCGCACCGGCACGGTAACGCTTGCACCTCCCGGTGGCGACGTCATCGGACGCCGCCGC
Source organism: uncultured Spirochaeta sp. (assembly GCA_913030605.1). Classification (GTDB taxonomy): domain Bacteria; phylum Spirochaetota; class Spirochaetia; order DSM-27196; family Alkalispirochaetaceae; genus Alkalispirochaeta. The sequence goes on along the minus strand of CAJWEZ010000005.1, from coordinate 9,989 downwards.
CTGGACACCCACTTTCTGGCACTCGAGGCGCTGGGAGCAACGGTCGAGGTCGACGGCGCGTTCCACCTGGAGGCCGGCACGCTCACGGGCGCGAATGTATTCCTTGACGAGGCGTCGGTCACTGCGACCGAGAATGCGATCATGGCGGCGGTCCGCGCCCACGGCGACACCGTGATTGAGAACGCCGCCAGCGAACCCCATGTCCAGGATCTGTGTCGAATGCTCAACGCGATGGGCGCCGATATCTCCGGGGTCGGATCCAACATCCTGCGCATCCGCGGCGTTCCGCGACTCCACGGTGCATCGTTCTCGATCGGCGCCGATTTTATGGAAGTGGGAAGCTTCATCGGGCTGGCCGCGGCCACCCGTGGATCGATCACCATCGAACGCGCGGCGCCGGAGCAGCTCAAAATGACGCGCATCGCGTTCAACAAGCTCGGGATCGACTGGGAGGTCGACGGCCAGACGATCCACGTTCCGGCGGATCAAAAGCTCACCGTCCAGACGGACCTGGGCGGCATGATTCCGAAGATCGACGACAGTCCGTGGCCGGGGTTTCCGCCGGACCTCACCAGTATCGTTACGGTGGTCGCGACTCAGGTGACCGGGACGGTCCTCATTCACGAGAAGATGTTCGAGTCACGCATGTTCTTCGTGGACAAGCTGATCGGCATGGGCGCCAGAATCGTTCTCTGCGACCCCCACCGGGCGGTGGTAAGCGGCCCGGCGCCACTCACCGGGTCTCAGCTCACGTCGCCGGACGTCCGGGCCGGTATGGCGATGGTGATCGCCGCCCTCTGCGCCGAGGGAAACAGCGTCATCCACAACGTGTACCAGATCGAACGCGGGTACGAGCATCTGACCCGGCGCCTGCGCAGCCTCGGGGCCGACATTCAGCGCGTAACCGTGGCGGACTGAGGGGCCCGCCAGCCGGGTGGCCGGCGTCCGGAGCAAGGCCCCCGGCCGCCGCCTACCGCTCCTCCTCGCCGGCCGCGGTCCCCGCCTCGCCGCGCGCGTCGAGCTGGAGGCGCAACCGGTCGTAGGCGCCGCGAATCCGGACAAATGCGTCCTCCATCGTGCGCTGCTGCCCCGGCTCCAGACCCACCGCCGTATCCGGATGCAGTTGCGCCGCCAGCCCGCGGAATGCACGGCGGACAGCATCGGCATCCGCGTCGGGTTCCACGCCCAGAATACGGCACGCCTCCCGGTCCAGCCCACCGTGGCGCCGTTCCAGTTCCCGCAGGACCGCGGCATCCACGCCCAGGGCCGCGCCGACCTCCTCGATCGCCGCGCGTTCCGCGGCACTCATCCCGCGGGGATCGGCGCAGGCAACCGCCACGAGCAGATTCATGAGTCCGGAGACCTCCGTCGGCCCCCAAGAGGACAGCCGCACCGCCACCGCGGCAGCGGGCACTTCCCGACGGCTTCCCAGACACCGGTCCAGGGTCACCTGCCGACCGGGAAGCCGTCTTCGGCGGCGCGGAGGCGCCGATGTCGGCCACGGCTCAGCGAGCGCGCGTTCCACCTGCGCCGGGTGCGGCGGCCCACCGGATTCAGCGACCGCGGCGACCAGGGCGGCAACGGCAAACCGATCGGTCAGCGCCCCGGGACGCTCGCCCTCGGGATGGTCCAGAAATCGTTCGAGCCGGCCTGCGGAACCGCCGAAGGCACGGAACTGGTCCACCAGCCATCCGGCCAGGAATCCGAACACGGCACCCACCGGGCCCGCAAGCGCGCCGATCGCGACACCGGCGATACGGCCGATGTACGGTCTCATGGTTCGATCGTCTGTCGGGCGAGGGAGGTGATGGCAACGAGAAGGGCGATCAGCATCACCGCGCTTACCAGCGGGATCGTCGCACCGGCGGACCCCGACGGCGCCACAGTGCGAATCAGGACGTCCAGCACCACGCGAACGAGTGATACCGTCCACCAGATCGCCCATGGAAGGACGGGCACAAGCAGCAGAATGGGGAGCGGTGGACGCCCCAGGTACAGGCTTCGGTACCGCCACCCCAGGGAGATCGCGTAAAACGCGAGAACGAAATAGCCGATGATCCGGACGATGCGTTCGATCAGCTCGGATCCCGCCGGCGCCACGGACTCGCCGGCATTGGCGAGCGCAGCCGGCGCCCGAACCAGGTCTACCAGGCTCAGCGTGTTCAGCGCGGGAACGCCGCCGGCAACCAGCATGATCTCATCCATGTCCAGCTGGAGGGGAACCAGTTCACCGAGCGTGGTGTCGTCCGGCTGCCCCTCCAGGTATTCCGGGTCGATCACGTACTGCTCGGTGTGTTCCGGTCCTCCGGATCGCTGGATCGACCGAAGCGCCAGCATGTCGCCGATCCGTTTTCCATACGGGACCCGCAGATGGGTGACGCCACCCTCCGCCCCCTGCTTCGGCCAGCGCAGGATTTCCACATCGTAGAAGAAGTCTCCCGCCGGCGCGGTTACCACGGAGCCGACGATCACCAGCTCCCGGCGATCCGCGAGTCGCGGATTGAAAAACGCCACGTTCCGGCGTCCGGGAAGCGCCTGTGCCTGCACCGCCTCATCCACAAAAAAGGTGACCGCCTTCAGGCGCTCCTGCGTCAGTCGGCGATACCGGATCACGTCCGGGTCGTCCGGCGCCCGATTGGCCAGGTCCTCGAAGCGGTAGTAGGCCTCGACGAGCGCCCGGGGATCCGATTCTCCCCGCTGCATGAGCTGGTACGCCGCCAGTTTGTCCTGGAACAGCGACTGCTGCCCCGCCTCCTGACGACGACGAATTCCGTCCTCGATCGCGTTCAGCGCCTCCGCCTGGATCTGCAACGCGTCCTCCCGGCGAAACGTGCTTTGTCTGGCGGCCACGCTGGCGTAGTAGTGGGCGGTATAGAACTGACCATCGGAAAGCGCATCGCGCGCCCGGCTCACAAGATCGGGCACCGAAAGGCCCTCGACCTCGAACGCGCGGGGAACCCGTTCCGGAAGCGAGGTGAGACTCGCCTCACGTGCATCCCGCCGCGCCTGACCCGCCGCGATCTCCAGGCGTTCGATCGACCGTTCGAGCTCCGTGGAGGTCCCCACGACGGAACGGTACAGCCTCAACTCCGCGAGCGCCGCCTCATAGCGCGCCTGCGCCTCGTAGGTATCCGCCCGTTCCCGCGCGCTTCGCGCGACATCACTGCGGTACGCGATCCTGTCCAGGCGCATGTGGACCGACGGACCAAACAGGCCGAACCACAACCCGTTCACCAAACCGACGATGAGGATCCCGATCAGAACCGAGCGGATCGCCGGCATCAACCGGCCGGTACCACCCAGGTCATAGGGATCGATCACCAGAGAAAACGTCACCACGGCGGTCACCGCCACAACGATGGACAGATGATCGAAAAAGAACGGCAGCCATGCGAGCAACCAGAACGAGCCCCGGAACTGGTCGATCGGCGCCACTGCCGCAACGCGGTGAGTCGCATCGAGAATCGCAAGCCCCAGAAGCACCAGGACCGAAACCGCAAACACGGTGAAGAACCGTCCGCGAGGACTCACGTCGCGTTCTCCTGGTAGTGCATCGCGTGCCGCCAGCGTGTCAGCGACGGAAGGGCGACAGCCGCGATCAGCAGGACGATCGCCATCGCCGCCCACATCAGCAGGACGCGGTCGTCGACGACCCACGAGGGCGCGCGTCGCCACACGGCGGATTCGAGCCACGGGACCCATGCGATCCGCGGAACCGCCACGAGCAGGCGCAGGTACGCCACAGCCACCACGACGTTCAACAGTGGCCAGCGACTGAATCGGACCGGTGTCCACACGGCGGCGATGGCGAGGGCAACAACGAGGACGGTGAGCGCCGGTCGGGCAGCGGCGGCGGCGACCGACGGAAGCACCTCCTGCAGACGGGGCGGAAGCGCCGCTCGCCACGACCGTTCGATGTGATCCACGAAGATCAGGACATCGTCGATCGAATTCCGAACCACGGCGGGAAGCTCAGGACGGCCGAACCCGGTCAGCCGATCCGTGGGGACGTCGGGTCCGTCCGGGAGAATCAGCAGCCCGTCGGCGCGATTCCAGTAGGCTGCCGGATAGCGGTTCACGCGGGCGGAGGCGGTGGACCAATAGTCGATCACCACCACATCGGAGAGATCGGCACCGGTCTGGTCGGCGACGACAACGGCAAAGCGGGATCCGTGGTAGATCGTGTGCGGTAGGATCGACCCGCGCTCGGCGGCGCGGGTAACCACTGCCGAGTCCACAGGGCCGCGGAGGGTGTACAGCAGATGGGCGCCGACGGTCACCAGAGCGACGGTTACAAGAACAAGGAGAAACGCCGGAACGGCCGCCAGCGGGCGACGGATGGCACGATTCAGTCCCGTCACCACCGCGAGGGACACCGAAACGAGGAGTACCGGAGGCAACACCGTCGGGAGCGCCGACACGCTCACGCCGACCACCGCCAGGAGCGTACCGAAGGCCACGACAAGTCCGGTCATGACGAGAAGGATCAGCGGCGGGAGCAACAGTGCGTGTTTCACCGGATCCCAAGATTAGCATAGAGACTACAGGTTTTCCACAGCTTTTCCACAGCCGGCCCCGGGCGGTGGGAGCTGCGGACACGGGTTTTCCGGGTTAAATTGACACACCAGCCCCCCACCTCTCGACTTGACAGTATATAACTTATTTCAATGAAATGATTTACAGAAGCAACCAATTGGTACCACCGAATGGTGGCGATTTCGCGCCCATGCAACACGCACAGCGTGACCGGATTCGACCCCGGGTATCCACAGTTTTCCACAGGTTGTCCACAATTGAATTGGAAAGAATGAAAGAATCAGCGCCGGAGGCGGTAGCCACGACCGCGGATCGTCTCGATCGTGGCTCCGAGCGGCTCCACCCGCCGCCGAAGACGCGACACCGCCATGTCCACGGCCCGTGATTCCGCACCATCGGTCATGCCGCAGCACGCCGCGATCGCCGGTCGGTCGACGATTCGTCCCCGGTGTCGATCGAGCAGCGCCCAGATCTCGTGGAGCGAACCGGGCAGGACCACCGCTTCTCCCTCAATCGTCACCACGGACCCGAGATCCGCTCGCCCGGAAAGCCCCCGGGCCAGCCGTGCCACGCGCGCCTGCACCTCGGGAAGAGAGAGCGGCGTGCGAAGGTAGTCCGCTGCACCCAGGAGAAACGCGGTGAGCATCGCCTCGGCGGGTCCGTACGGCAGCCATTCAACGGCCGCATATCCGTGAATATCGGCGGCACGGACAAGGGTCACCGGGGCGACAACGATCGCCGGCGCGCCATCGATCTGCGGTCGTGTGTCTGTCGTGTGCCAGTCGGGGGTCGCCGCCAGGGCGGCGGCGACGGTGCGGGTGGATCCGGTTGCATCGACGACGAAAATGCGACGCACCCGTCTCTACTCTTGGCTGCGAAGCCTCTTCTTCAGCTCCGCGAGGGAAGCGTCGATATCGTCGTCACCACCTGCCGCCGTGCCCGCGGCGCCGTCGGCGGTGTTCGTCGAGCCGCGCTGATCCTCGAGCGACATTTTCTTGCGCAGGTCGTCGAGCATCGCATCGTCGCTCGGTTGCTCCAGCGCCGCGATTTTTTCCTCGAGAGAGAGGTCAGCGGGACTCTCGGCGACTTCGGCCAGAGACTCGTTCTCCAGCTCCAGCTGTTCCACGCGCTTCGACATCTCGTCGAACGCGTCGAAGGCTGAGGTATTGCCAAGACCGGTGATGATTTCCTGGATCTTCTTCTGCGCTTCGGCACGCTTCGCCCGCGCAACAAGCAGGTTCTTCTTCCGCTGCGCTTCCTCGATGCGTCCCTGCAGGTCCCGCAGCGATGCCTTGAGTCCTTCAACGGCCTCGTGCTGTTTGTCGTACTGCTCCTGCAGCTGTGTGGCGTAGTCGGACTCGCGCTTCTTGCGCTGCAGCGCCTCCCGTGCCAGGTCTTCCTTCCCGGCGCGAAGTGCTGTCATGGCGCGCTGTTCCCACTCGCTCGCCTTCTGGTGCTGCGACTCGACCTGGCGCTGCAGCCGCTTCTCTTCCGAGATAGCGGTCGCCACGTTGCGCTTGGCGTCGACGAGCTGCTTGTTCATGTCGATGATGAGCTGGTTAAGCATCTTTTCCGGGTCCTCGGCCTTGCGAACCATGTCGTTGACGTTGGACCGGATCAGTCTGCGGAGGCGTTCAAACACTCCCATGAGTCTCCTTCGAATTCCTGCGGTGCCGGTCTCCGGGCACCGGCGTCGGGTTCGACTGCGACCTAGCCGAGAAACACCTGTCCGCCGGCGTCAATGGCGAGGATCGTCTTGCAGTTGGAGCACCGGAAGCGACCCGGCTTGGATGCCTTGAGCTTGGTCGAACAGATCGGACACTTGAAGATCTTGGGAAACACATCGGACGACTGTTGCATCTGGCCGCCACGCGAAAAATGCTCCACGGCATCTTCCAGCGAATCCTTGATATGGAAGAACTGCGAGAACCCGAGGAGCTGGAAGACCTCGTACACCTTCGGCTGGATCTCAAGCAGGACCAGATCACCACCCTTGGGCTTCACCGCCTTGAGAAACGCGGTGAAAGAGCCGATGCCGGTACTGGATACGTAGTTGAGCCCACCGCAGTGGAAGATCAACCGGGAAAAACCCGCTTCCACGGCGCGATTCACCCGCTTCTGGAAGAAATTTGAGTTGTAGGTATCGATGTATCCGGTCAGATAGAGCACCAGGCAGCCTTCAACACTGTCAACTTTCTGAAGGCGAATCTTGAGGCTCTCGTCCTTTTCTTCGTCAAAGCCAGGTACGATGTCGTTATTGCTCATACGGTTCTGTACTTCCCAATGATTCATTCATATTAGATGTGCCCGATGAAATTGTCAAACCAGCTCACCTCATTCCAACCCCTGATCCATGGCGATGATCGCCCCGTTCATGTCCGGCTCTTCCGCCAGGACGAGCTGGCTCACGAGGCGTGCGACACGTTCCGGCGCGATCGGTACTCCCCGTGGAGACCGACGCCGGGCGGTTCGCCGCTGTGACTCCGTCAGATACTCGGTGTCGACGTACCCCGGGGCCACCATATTCACCGCCACATTCTGCCCCTGCGTCTGCAGCGCGGCGGACTTGCACAGCGCCGCGAGTCCCGTCTTTGCGGCGCCGTACGCCGCCATCGTCCGGAATCCACGGAGTGTGTCACCGTGGGGCGCACCGAACAGCACGATACGCCCCCACCCTGCCTTAACCATCGGCGGGAGAAACCGTGACATGAGCAGTCCCGGCAGAACCAGGTTGAGTTCCGCCATTCGACGCCACGTCTCCGGATCGGTATCGGCGATCGATCGGTAGTCCACCGGCCCCATCGCCACAACGAGGATATCGATCCGGCCGAGGTCGTCGAGCCGGGGGAGGATGTCGGAGGCGGATTCCAGCGGCTGGAAGAGCATCCGGGCACGGCCGCCGTGGTGCTGAATATACGACACCACCTGCTCGAGCCTGCCGCGGTTGTGACCGCCGTGGCAAACGACCGCCGCCCCCTGAGAGGCCAGGGAATAGGTAACCGCACGGCCGATGCCGCCGCTTCCGCCAATGATGAGCGCCCGATGATTCTGTAGTCGCGTGCTGTGGGTGTCGACCCGGCTGAGCAGGCCCATATGAGGTGAAGAGTACAGTTGTATTCACCTTCTGAGCAACCTATACTGCCAATATGAAGACCTTGTTTCGCGCCCTGGCTGTGCTGGCGCTGGTTGCGGCGCCGGCGATGACGCAGGAATCGGCGGTGTCCCTGGACACACCGTCGGCGTTCCGGCAGGCAGTGTCCCTGGAGGTGTCGCTCGCAGACGTGAGCCGCGCAGCCGGCGACATGGAGGAACTCCAGGCACTCGCGGAGCGGGTTCTGGTCCTCGACGGTACCGCCGCCTCGATCACCGTGTACTCCACGGAACCCGACGACTTCTACGTGGAGGTCGAACTCGTGGGTGGTGCCTGGAACGGCCTCGACTCTGTCGAGATGTACAGCGCCTACGTGATCCTCGATGACCCTGTCTTCGCCGACCGCGTCGCCGAACGCGTCCCGCGGGACCCGCCGCCGGAGCTCATCGTCCGGAACGACAGAATTCTGGTGGCAGGACGGCTGGTTAGCGTCGCGGAAACACCGGAGGGAACCCTCGTACCGGTCATTCAGGCGTTCGATATCCGCGGCCTTCGATAGCCTCACAGGAAGGTCGTGTCGAGCACGATATCCTGGGCCCGGAGTACCCGCCGTCCGGAGAGTGCCGTCGACCGGAGCAGCGTGGCGCGCAGTTCCCTGACGTTCCCCGGCCAGCGGTGCTCCGCCAGCAGACGCAGCGCAGACCGCGCCAGACGCACGTCGCCGTGACCGGCCTGGTCCAGTAGCGCCGACGCCAGCGCCGGGATGTCTTCCGGCCTGTCCCTCAGAGGCGGAATCTGCAGCACGATACCGGCGAGTCGATACCACAGATCAACGCGGAAGCGTCCGGTCCTCCGCAGGATCGCGGGCGAGCGATTCGTCGCCGAGACGATCCGGGCCCGTATACGGTCCGGCGCCAGCCCGCCGACCGGCCGTATCTCCATCGACTCAACCGCCCTCAGCAGTTTCGGCTGCAACTCCACCGGCATCTCAGTGACTTCGTCGAGAAACAGCGTTCCCCCGTGGCTTGACTGGAACAGGCCCGGCTTGTCCAGCGCACCGGTGAACGCACCCCGCCGCGACCCGAAGAGTTCCGACTCAACGACGCCCGGGGCGAGGGCGCCCAGATTGGCGGCGACGAACGGACCGTCGGCAACGGAGGAGGCACCGTGAATCGCCCGTGCAACCACTTCCTTCCCAACGCCTGTCTCTCCGCACACCATGATCGGGACGTCGCAGCCCGCTGCCCGCACGATCAGCCGCCGGAGGTCAGAGAGGCGGCGACTGCCGCCTACCAACTGGGATACCAGCTCCGGCGGGACCTCCCTCGCCTGATCCACAACCGTTGGGAGGGAGAGTACGTCCAGCAGGCGTTCCCGTACGGACGCACTGGTAAACGGCGCCGGAATCCATCCCGAGACGCCACGGTCGCCGACCTGATAGGCGAGAATCGAATCGCCGCGGTCCACGACCGCCAGCACGGGGATTCCCCGCAGTCGGCGAAGCACCTGGTCGAGGCGCGCGAGCGCGTCCGGTGCCTCACCCCGGCAGTCGACGATCGCCACCGACACTGGAAGGAGGATTGCGGAGGACCATCGAAAATACTGGTCGGTATCGGACTCGATCTGGACGGGAACAGCATCATCTACGGCAACGTGGACGCAGTCAGAAAGAACGGTATCACTGGAAAAAACAAGAATCATACGTTTTTCTCAATACAATTTTTTCCATTATTTGTACAGTTTTTGTTATTTGTCAACAGCTTCTGTGAAATTTCGGCTGTATACAGAAGCGTGTTGCGCGAGGGACGCGTCACGGGGCGTCCCCAAGCTCTCGCGGTGCACGCAGCGAGGGCACCTGAAGCTCCTGACGGGGCGAACCCGCCTCATGCGGCGTGCCCACCTCACGCGGCACACTCAGCTCGTGCGGCCCCGGCGGCACGGGCGAGATCGTGGTGCGCGTAGCGGGGCATCGTCACCGTCGTTCCCTTCTGTCCGGCGGTCCACCTGATCGGTGGAGTGAGAATCTCACCTCGCCAGGCGTGCTCGAGGCTATCCGGAACCGTCCCGGCCCGGGCGTCGATCCGCCGCTGAAAGAACTCGCGGTTGATCCGCCGCATCGCCCGCGCTCCCGCTTCGTCCAGTCCTCCCCGCGCGGAGTGCACACCGGCCCCCGGATCCTTCGCCCGCCACTCCCGCCTCGTGTTGTGGTCCCACGCGAATACCCACATACGGTACATCTGCATCGCGCTGTGCCTGGCGAAGGCGATCGTCTCGCGCGTGTGCTCCCGCAGCCGGTGCCGGATCAGGCGGTCGACGTAGTTCGCCGGAAAGAGCGGGTTGGTGTAGGTCCGCGCGGCGGTAC
>CAJWEZ010000004.1 GCA_913030605.1 uncultured Spirochaeta sp. | reverse complement strand
GTCCAGGCGTCCGCGGTCGAGCTCGTATCCCAGCGCCGTCATGACGCGGCGGCTCATCTCCTCCTGGCGGTCCACGGGAAACGTGTTGTTCAGGAAGGAGTCGTCCACCTGATCGGCGGCGCTGATGCGCTCCACCAGATCGACGAGGCCGGAGCGCAGCGTGGAAAACACCGAGGATACCTCGGCGGTGGTCATGTACGGCTCGTACTGGTCGAGGAGCGCGTCGTAGCGCTCGCCGGAATGGCCCAATGCATCGGCCATCTCGCGGTTGAGGCTGATCAGCTTCTCCAGCCACGGCCGAAACTGGTCGTAGTCGTTCTCTTTCCGGGCACCGATCCAGGCGTTCTGCCCGCGACTGCCCGTTTCCGCCAGTTCCCGCACCAGGCGCGCCGGGAGCCGCGTGGCGTGCCGGTACTGGCGGCGCTTCTCCCGGAGGAATGCGGCGTCAACCTCGCCGAGACGGTCCCGTACCGACGCCGGCACGTCCTGATCGTCGGAGTCGGGGTCGACACCGGCGGCGGCGAGGAGCTCCCCGACCTCCGGCGCGGTGTTGCGCTCGTGCACGAGGCTCTGGAGCAGCGCCTGCTGTTCCGCCCGTTCGTCCACCGCCCGCGGGGGCATGTAGGTCTCCTGATCCCAGCTGATCGTGGCGGCGACGTGCTCCAGGAGCCACGCCTCACGATCCAGCGCCTTCAGCCGCGTCAGAGCCGACCCCGCAGCGCCCGTGGACGCGCTCATATGAGCTCCCTGTCGGTGACCTTCTTCGCAACCATTTTCAGGAACGCGTCCACCGACATGGGATCCAGTCGCTCGCCGGTGCGCGTCCGCACGCTCACCTGGCCCGCGGTCTGCTCATTCTCGCCAACCACGAGCATGTACGGGACCTTGCTCGTCTGGGCGCTGCGAATCTTGGCGTTCATGCGGTTGTCGGAGAGGTCGGCCTCAAAGCGGTACCCGGCATCGAAGAGCGTCTTCGCCACCTGGTCGGCGTAGTCGTTGAACGCCGGCGCCACGGGCACCACAACGCCCTGTACGGGTGCCAGCCACACCGGGAACGCGCCACCGTAGTGCTCGATGAGCACCCCGAAGAAGCGCTCCAGCGATCCCAGCAGGGCGCGGTGCACCATGTACGGCCGCTTCTCCTGGCCATCCTTGTCCACAAAGGTCATGCCGAACCGTTCCGGCAGGTTGAAGTCAAACTGAACGGTGGTCATCTGCCACTCGCGACCGAGGGCGTCCTGTACCTTGAGGTCGATCTTGGGACCGTAGAACGCCCCGCCGCCCTCGTCGAGTTCGTACTCCATGCCCTCCGCCTCCAGCGCCTTGCGGAGACTCTCGGTGGCGCGGTCCCAGTCCGCCTGATCGCCCACGGACTTCTCCGGTCGCGTGGAGAGGTACGCCTTGATCCGGTCGAATCCGAAGGCGTGCCACATACGCATGGAGAACTGGAGCACCTCCAGGATCTCGTCCTCCACCTGGTCCGGCGTGCAGAAGATGTGGGCGTCGTCCTGCGTGAATCCGCGCACCCGCAGGAGTCCGTGGAGGACGCCGGAGCGCTCGTAGCGGTAGACGGTGCCCAGCTCACCCCAGCGCAGCGGCAGATCGCGGTAGCTGCGTTTGGCGGTCTGGTAGATCATGATGTGGAACGGACAGTTCATCGGCTTGGCGTAGTAGTCCGCGTTGTCCAGTTCCATGGGGGAGTACATGTTCTCGGCGTAGAACCCGAGGTGACCGGAGGTCTCCCAGAGCCAGCTCTTGCCGACGTGGGGCGTGTACAACAGCTCGTAGCCGCCGCGCCGGTGCTCCTCGCGCCAGAAGTCCTCGATCGCCGTGCGGATGCGGGCGCCCTTGGGGTGCCAGTAGATGAGACCGCTCCCGGCCTCCTCGTGGGTGGAAAACAGATCCAGTTCGCGACCGAGCTTGCGGTGGTCGCGCTTTTCGATCTCCGCCAGCCAGTTGAGGTGTTCCCGCAGTTCCTTGGGTGTCTCCCAGGCGGTGCCGTAGATCCGCTGCAGCATGGGGCGCTTTTCGTCACCCCGCCAGTACGCCCCGGCAACGTTCAACAGCTTGAACGACTTGGGATGGATCGCCCCGGTGTCCTCTACGTGAGGCCCCTTGCAGAGGTCCACAAAGGTATCCACCGTGTAGGTCGAGACCTCCACGTCCTCCGGAAGATCGTCGATGAGCTCCAGCTTGAACGGCTGATCGTGGAAGATCTCGCGGGCCTTTTCCTTGCCCACAACCTCCCGGGTGAGGGCGTGTTTGCCCTTCACGATCTCGCGCATCTTCTCCTCGATCTGCTCGAGGTCCTCCGGTTTGAGGGATCGGGGCAGGTCGAAGTCGTAGTAGAAACCGTTGTCGATCGGCGGCCCGATGGCGATCTTGGCGTCGGGAAACATCTGCAGCACCGCCTCCGCCATGACGTGGGCGGTGGTGTGCCGGATGCGGTAGAGTCGCTCGTCTCGGGTCAGGGTGTCGGCCATGCTGAGGTACCTCCAAGAAAAAAAAACGCCACCGCTTGGCGCTGACGACGCATGCGCTGGAAATCATGAACGGGTGACGGGCACTGTAGGGGTATCACTGTCCGGAGGCGTTGTCAAGCAAGCGGTCGGGTCCGCAGCACCACCATCGACCGCCCGCAGAGGGCCAGCGAACCCTCCTGCGCCGTCGGCGCTTCCCACCCCGGTTCGCGGAAATCGTCCGGCGGATCCGCGGCGGTGTCGATCACCTGGACCCAGCGCAGACCCTCCGGTGCTTCCGGCACCGTGAACTCGGTCCGCTCGTGGCCTGCGTTGAACATAATAAAGAAGTCGTCGTCGCTGCGGCCGCGGGCGACGCCGGCTTCGGTGCCGTCGATGTGCACCGCCAGGCAGCACGATGCCCCGCTCCAGTCCAGATGGGTGCCACCGGCATCGAACCACTGAATGTCGGGGCGCAGGTTGCGGTTGTTGTCCCGGCCGGTGTAGAACTCCGGCCGCGTAAACACCGGGTGCGCCTTCCGCAGCGCGGTCAGCATGCGCGCAAACCGGAACACCTCGGAGTACCGTTCGCCCAGGCGGTAGTCATTCCAGCTGATCTCGTTGTTCTGGCAGTAGGCGTTGTTGTTGCCACGCTGGGTGCGCCCGAACTCATCCCCCGAGAGGAGCATCGGCGTTCCCAGGGAGAGGAGCAGCGTCGCCAGGTAGTTCTTCATCTGCCGGATCCGCAGCCGGTTCACCGCGACATCGTCGGTCTCACCCTCCACGCCGTGGTTGAAGCTGAAGTTGGCGTTGTGGCCGTCGCGGTTGCCCTCACCGTTGGGTTCGTTGTGCTTGCGGTTGTAGCTCACCAGATCCCGCAGCGTAAACCCGTCGTGGGAGGTGACAAAGTTAATGCTGTGAAACGGCTTGCGTCCGCCGGCGTCGTACAGGTCCGAGCTTCCGGCAAAACGCGTCGCCAGCGCCCCGACCATGCCGAGATCGCCGCGCCAGTAGCGACGGACGTCATCACGAAAGCGGTCGTTCCACTCGGCCCAGCGTCCGGGAAACGCCCCCACCTGATAGGCGCCACCGGCGTCCCACGCCTCGGCGATCACCTTGGTGTTGCGCAGAATCGGATCCTCGGCGATCCGCCCGATGATCGGCGCGTCCTCCAGAAGGTTCCCGTGGTCGTCGCGCCCCAGGATACTCCCGAGATCGAACCTGAAGCCGTCCACGTGCATGTCCACGACCCAGTAGTGCAACGCCTCGGTGATCAGCGTACGCATGACGGGATTGTTGCAGTTAAAGGTGTTTCCGGTCCCGGAGAAATTGCGGTAGTAGCGCGGGTTGTCGTCGAGCATGTAGTACGTGGTGTTGTCGATCCCGCGAAAGCTGATCGTGGGCCCCAGCTCGTTGCCCTCGCCACTGTGGTTGAACACCACGTCCAGAATCACCTCGATGCCGGCGCGATGAAGCTCCCGCACCATCTCCTTGAACTCGTTGACCTGCTCGCCGAGCTGCCCGTCGGCGGCGTAGCTCGACTTCGGTGCGAAAAAGGCGATCGTGCTGTAACCCCAGTGGTTGGTGAGCGGTTCCCCCGTCCGGGGATTGTGGCGTTCATTCTCGAACTCATCGAACTCCTGCACCGGCAGCAGTTCGATACTGGTGATTCCCAGCTCCTTGAGGTAGGGGATCATCTCGATCACGCCGCGATAGGTGCCCGGGTGCTGTACCTCGGCGCTGGGATGCTGCGAGAGGCTGCGCACGTGGGCTTCGTAGATGATGCTTTCGCGGAGCGGGTAGTTCAGCGGTCGGTCGCCCTGCCAGTCGAAATCGTCGTCCACGACGATCGCCTTCGGGAGACCGGCGGCACCGCCCTGGGTGCGAAAGCTCATGTCACGGCGCCGCGATGCGGAGTCGTAGGCGAGAGCGTTGCTCAGGTCCCAGCGAAAATCGCCGGTGAGGGCACGGGCGTAGGGATCCAGCAGCGGGCGGTTGGCGTTGAACCGCAGTCCCTTCTCCGGCGCAAAGGGGCCGTCCACCCGAAACATGTACAGCGTACCGGCGCCGATCCCCGTGATCTCGATGTGCCACACATCACCGGTGCGGTGGAGCTCCGGACGGAGCTCGAACTCCCAGATGGGGTACGCCGCCTCCGGCGTATCGTAGATCTGCAGCCAGACGCGCGTCGCGTTACGGCTCACCAGCCCGAAATGGACGCGCCCCGGGAGAACGGTCGCGCCGAGGGGATATGGCTTTCCAGGTCGTACTGACAGGTGCGGCTGTTCCACGGTGAGCCCCAATATACTACGAAAGGAAGTCCCGCACTATCTCGACAAACGAATCCCGGGCCTCGGCGTGCAGCCAGTGCCCCACGCCGGGGATCGTTTCGATGCGGGCTTCCGGGAAGTGAGCCGAAATTGCGGGGTGATCGCGCTCCGACACGTAGGGCGAGGCGCCGCCGGTCACAAACAGCGCGGGCCCCCCGTAGCGCTCGTCGGTGAAGGGCCAGTCGCTGATCGCGTCGTAGGACCGCCGCAACCCCTCCAGATTCAGCTGCCAGCGGTAGCCGTCGCCGTCGCCTGCGGGTACCAGGCTCTTGAGAAGGAAGAGGCGCACCGGCTTTTCGGGAATGTAGGGTTCCATCACCCGGTCCGCTTCGCCCCGCCGCGCCACCCCGGCGGCGGCGACCGCCTCCATCGCCGCGAAGATCTCCTCGTGCCGCGGCGGGTACCGGCGCGGGGCGATGTCCGCCACGATCAGGCGTTCGGTGGCCTCGGGTCGCGCAAACGCCATCGCCATCGCCGCCTTGCCGCCCATGGAATGCCCGAGAATCGCGTAGCTCTCCCCGGACAGGCCGATCATCTGCGGCATCGCGTCCAGCGCCTCCCATATCCGCGCAGCCACGGCGGCGTAGTCCATGTCCTCGGTGTGGGCCGAGGTGCCGTGGTTGGGCATGTCCGGAACCAGAACCGGTCGGCCGGAAGCCAGTTCCTGCGCCTGGCTGCGCCAGTTGTCGCCGGCGCCGAACAGGCCATGGAGCACCACCAGCGGCGTGCCGGTGCCACGCCCCGAGCCGGTGTCGCCACCGCCGATACCGAATACCCGCCAGTTGAGCCCGGCGACCTCGAGCTGTTCTGGAGCCGCCATCAGGAGGCCTCCCCGTTTGCGCACAGCTCCGGTATGCGCCCCACGCCGTCGATCACGTAGTGCGGCTGGTAGGCAAAGGTGTCCAGGGTGTCCGGGGCGGTCACGCCGGTGAGCACCAGAATCGGCGTAATCTCCGACTCCAGTCCCGCGATGATATCCGTATCCATACGGTCACCGATAATGACCGTCTCCTCCCGGCGGCACCCGATCCGCCGCAGCGCCTGGCGCATCATGAGTGGATTGGGTTTGCCGACGAAGTACGGCGTGACCCCCGTCGCCAGCGCGATCGGCTGAATCAGGGCGCCGCAGGCGGGAATGATCCCGTTCTCCACCGGCCCGGTCAGGTCCGGGTTTGTCCCGATGAGTTTGGCACCCTTCATCACCAGATTGATCGCCTTTTCGATCTTTTCGAAGCTGTAGCTTCTGGTCTCGCCGATCACCACGTAGTCGGGATCCACGTCGTTCATCGTATACCCGGCGTCGTAGAGGGCATTGATCAGCCCCGCCTCGCCGACGACGTAGGCGCTGCCCCCCGGTTTCTGCGACTGCAGAAAGCCCGCGGTGGCGAGGGCGCTGGTGTAGAAGTTGTCCAGCGGCACATCCACCCCCATGCGGCTCAGCTTGTCCTTGAGCTCCCGACGGCTGCGTTCGCTGGAGTTGGTCAGGAACACGAAGGAGGTGTCGGTGTCCTTCAGCCACTGCACGAACTCCGGAACCCCCGGCAGCAGCCGGTTCCCGTGGTAGATCACGCCGTCCATGTCGGAGATGATTCCCCTGATCGAACCCAGGCGCTCGCGAAGCGCGCCGAATGATGAATGGGTGAGTCGTTCCGTGTCACTCATGTGGTTTTCCCTCCGTCGTCGGGTCCATCATACAAAAAAAAGCCGCCGGAGAACCGACGGCTGTGTGGAAAAACCGGTGTCCGGCACCGGCCGGTCAGCGTTTCTTGCCTTTTTTGGTGCTCCGTTTGCGGGCGAGCTCCCGTTTGACCGCCTCGGCATCGGCGGTCTGCGCCGCCTGTGCAGACGGGGTGTCCGCATCGGCGGCACCGTCGCTTCGGGTCACCGAACCCTTGCGGTACCGCTCGGCATCCCGCCGCTTCTGCCGCGCCCGCGCCGACTTCTGCCATGCCAGCAGCACGGGAGAGGCCACGAAGACCGAGGAGTAGGTACCGACGATCACACCGAGCATCAGCTTGAGGGCGAAGAGCTGAATCTGCCCCGTGCTGAAGACGAAGATCGCCGCCACGGCGAGGAGCGTCGTCAGCGAGGTGATGAGCGTCCGGCTCAGGCTCTGCGAAATACTGGTGTTGATCACCGAGGTAAACGAGCTGTCCCGCAGAAGCGCCTCGTTCTCACGAATCCGGTCGAAGATAACGATCGTGTCGTTCAGCGAGTAACCGATGATCGTCAGGACAGCGGCGATCGTCGCCGTGGAAACCTCGAGCTGAAACGTTCCGATGATGCCGACGATCACGAGAACGTCGTGCACCAGCGCTGCGATCGATGCCAGGGCGTATCCCAGGCGGAATCGGAACCACAGGTACGCAAGGATCAGCAGCAGCGCGAACACCGTGAGCGTGACCGCCTGCCGGGTCAGGTCCTGCGAAAAGCGCGGCCCGACGTAGGCCCGTTCCAGTTCCTGAATGGTGGCTCCGTCGAAGCCTGTGTTCAGGTCGTCGAGGATCCCGGCGCCGACAACCTGCTGGAAGTTGTCCACCGTTCCATCGTCGCGAACGCGGATGACGAAGCGGTCCTGGTCGGGGCTTCCGATTCGCTGGACCTGAGCGCCGTCGTAGTCCGACAGAACGTCACGAACCTGGGCTACGGTGATATCGGAGCCCGTGTCGATCTGAGCGGTAATGCTGAGTCCTGCTTCGAAGTCGATTCCCAGGTTGAATCCGCCCTGGGTGACGGTGCCGACGATACCGCCGACAATGACAAGGGCAGAGATGGTCAGCATCACCGCCCGGGTTTTCATGAAGTCGAATACCCGTTTCATGCGTTCCTCCAGGCGATGCTGAGCTTGCTCCGCTTGAGCGTCTCAGTGCTGAAATCGAAGAACAGCCGCGTCACCACCAGAGCCGTGAACATCGAGGAAAGGATACCCACCGCCAGGGTGACGGCGAATCCCTGAATGGGTCCGGTACCCAGCTGCGAGAGGAACAGGGCCGCGATAAACGTGGTGATATTGGCGTCCATGATCGTCCAGAACGCTTTCTGGAAGCCGGCCCGAACCGATGCCCGGGCGCCCTTGCCCAGACGGTACTCTTCCTTGATGCGTTCGAAGATGATGACGTTGGCGTCGACCGCCATACCGACGGTCAGGATGATACCGGCGATACTGGTCAGCGTCAGCGTCAGGTTGAACGCCGACAGGATCGACACGATGAAGAACAGGTTGAGGATCAGCGCCACATCGGCGACCACACCGGCACCCTTGTAGTACAGGATCATGAAGATGATGATCAGGATGAACCCGAGGGCGATCGACCGGAGTCCGACCTGGATCGCGGTCTCACCGAGGGATGCACCAACCACCTGCTGGTTGACGACGTTGAGGTCAACCGGAAGCGCTGCGGTCCGCAGCACCAGGGCGATGTTCTGCGCTTCCTCCTCCGAAAAACCGGTGATCCGCACCTGGCCGGTGGGGATCTCCTCCTGAATCCGGGCGTAGGCGCGGACCGTATCGTCCATGACGATCGCCAGCGAGGTTCCCACGTGGTCCCGCGTAAGCGCCGCAAACTTGTCGGCGCCCTCGGAGTCGAGGACGAAGTTGACCGTCGGCTGGTTGGTGAGCGGGTCACGGGCGACCTGGGCGTCCTGAATGTGAGACCCGTCGAGGCCGTACTGGTCGATATCCTGGTAGATCGCGATCCAGTTCACCCGCTCGTCGATTCCGTAGGAGTCGCGCTTGACGTACTCCGAAACCTCGGTTCCCGCCGGGATAAAATCGGGGGTCCCGTCGATTTCCGGTGACCAGCCCGGATTGTTGGCCTGCAGCTGCAGCAACTGCTGCGTGGCGTCGTTGTTCACGATGCGGAAATTGAGGCTGCCACGGCCGAGGAGGAACGAGTTTACCCGTTCGCGGTCGTTGTCACCGGGAATCTCGATCACGATTCGATTGTTCTCGGTCGTGCGGATCTGGGGCTCGGTCACGCCGAAGCGGTCGATACGGTTGCGGATAATCTCCACCGCGAGCGATACCGCCTCGTCCATCTGGGCGGCGGTGGGCTGCTGCCCGAGTCGGTCGGCAAGGCTCTGCCGGTCCGCCTCAAGGGTGACGCTGATACCGCCGGAAAGGTCCAGACCAAGCTGCACGATCCGGTTCTTCATATCCTTGAGATCCAGGATCTGGTTTCGGTAGTGGTCCTCCAGCGCCTGGAACGCCTCCGTCTCGTCGCGGAAACTCGCGAGGACATCGGTGGTGCTCCAGGTGTCGGGAACCGGCTCATCGATCGACTTCAGATTCTCGGCGGCGATGTCGGTCAGGAACGTGTAGTCCTGCGGCAACGGATCGCCGGCGGCGGCGCTGGCGCGCAACTCGTCGATGGCGGTACGGGCCTGGCTCTGGGCCCAGTCCCTGATTTCGATTCGTGAACTCTGGGCAAGCAGCTTCTGGTCTTCGGGTACCATGAAATACCAGCGCAGCGTCGGCATGATCGCGCCGACGCCAAAAGCCACGAGTACCAGAATGATCAACAGACGTAGTCGTTTAGTCATTCATGCAACTCCGGTCGGAGAACGGGATATGGTTATTTGGACTCGGTCTCGCCGGACTCTTCGGCGTCCTCGGAAGATTTTCCGCTGTCCTTGGCGGCGGCGGAACTCTTGTCCACTACAGAACTGATCGCGCTCTTGGAAAACTGGATCTTGGTGTTGTCGTCGACCTTGAGAACCACGGCATCGTCCTTCATGGAGAAGATCGTTCCGCGGATACCGCCGATCGTCACCACCCGGTCGCCCTTTTTGAGGTTTTCAAGCATCTGCTTGGTTTCTTTCTGGCGCTTGTTCTGCGGACGAATGATGAGGAAATAGAAAATCGCGAAAACAAGTCCGAACGTAACCAGGGTCGGTGCCACCGACGCGGGTCCACCGGCGGCAGCGCCTTCCGGGGCACCCACCAGCAGCGGCAGGCTAAACATCGTATTCATGATCTATCGTCCTTTGTATACAGGTTTTACTGAAAGTTCTGCGTACGGTATCACGGCCACGGTGCAGGGTCAAGTTGAGCTCCCGGTGCTCAGGAGATCACCTGGACCTTGGTGAGATCATCGGGAACAGCGTACACGCCGAACAGGCGCCGGAGGGCGTCCACCGAGGGGATCTCGATACCGCTTGCGGCTCGGAACCGCTCGAGAAACCGGTCCAGGTCGTCGTCGTAGAGGGCGGCGCAGAACGCGTAACGGTACAGTCCCGCCTCCAGGAGGTCGGCCCACGCCTTCCGTCCGTATCGCTTGCGGGCGGTTCCGTCGACGATCGCCGCGTCGCCCTGGAACCCGATGGTGCAGACAAAGTCTTCGCGCTTCATAGTGCCATTCTACCTGAAAAAAACGGCGGGGCAGAGCCCCGCCGCTTCACTTTTCCATGTTCTGGGGTCGTGGGGACGGGCGTTACATCATGCCGCCCATGCCACCCATTCCGCCCATGCCACCCATACCGTCCATTCCACCGCCGCCGGCGTTGTCTTCCTTCTCCGGCAGGTCGGTAATGGCGCACTCGGTGGTGAGGAGGAGACCGGCGATCGACGCCGCGTTCTGCAGCGCGGAACGGGTCACCTTGGCGGGGTCGATGATGCCTTCCTGCACCATGTTCACCCACTCACCGGTGGCGGCATCGAATCCGATGCCCTTCTTTTCCTTCTTGGCGCGGTCCACGACGATGGATCCGTCGACACCCGCGTTAATCGCGATCTGCCGCATCGGCTCCTCGAGGGCGCGCTTCACGATGTTGAAGCCCACGCGGATGTCCTCGTCGAACCCGGAGACATCGACCTTCTCCAGAGCCGGGAGGATCTGGGTCAGCGCCGTTCCACCACCGGGAACGATACCTTCCTCAACCGCGGCGCGAGTGGCGCTCAGGGCGTCCTCGACGCGATGCTTCTTTTCCTTGAGCTCGGTCTCGGTTGCGGCACCAACGTTGATGACGGCGACACCGCCGGCGAGCTTCGCCAGGCGCTCCTGGAGCTTCTCACGGTCGTAGTCGCTGGTGGTCTCTTCGATCTGCGCCTTGATCTGGGCGGTGCGATCCTTGATGTCGGTCTGCTTGCCGCCACCGTTGATGATGGTGGTGTTTTCCTTGTCCACCTTCACCGACTGCGCGGTACCCAGCTGGCTGATGTCCATGGACTCGAGCTTCAGACCGAGTTCCTCGCTGACAACCTGTCCACCGGTGAGGATCGCGATGTCCTCGAGCATCGCCTTGCGGCGGTCACCGAAGCCGGGCGCCTTCACGGCACAGGCGTTGAGGGTACCGCGGATGTTGTTCACAACGAGGGTGGCCAGCGCCTCGCCCTCGACATCCTCGGCGATGATCAGGATCGGCTTGCTCTGCTGCGCGACCTTCTCGAGGATCGGCAGAAGGTCCTTCATGTTGGAGATCTTCTTGTCGTGGATCAGGATGAAGGGATTCTCCAGCTCGGCAACCATGTGCTCGCGGTTGGTCGCGAAGTACGGCGACAGATAGCCGCGGTCGAACTGCATACCCTCGACGAAGTCGGTGGTGGTCTCCATCGTCTTGGATTCCTCGACCGTGATCACTCCGTCTTTGCCGACCTTCTCCATGGCGTCGGCGATCTCGTTGCCGATCTCCTTGTCGTTGTTGGCGGAGATGGACGCGACCTGCGCGATCTCGTTGCGATCCTTGATCGTCTTGGCCATCTTGCCGATCTCGTCAACAGCGATCTCGACCGCCTGGTCGATGCCGCGCTTGAGACCCATCGGCGACAGGCCGGCGGCGACGCTCTTGAGCCCTTCGCGGACGATACCATAGGCCAGAACGGTGGCGGTGGTGGTTCCATCACCGGCA
Organism: uncultured Spirochaeta sp.; assembly: GCA_913030605.1. Taxonomy (GTDB): domain Bacteria; phylum Spirochaetota; class Spirochaetia; order DSM-27196; family Alkalispirochaetaceae; genus Alkalispirochaeta. The sequence continues at coordinate 94,568 of CAJWEZ010000004.1, read as the reverse complement.
ACGTCGTTGGTCTTGGTGGCAACTTCCTTCAGGAGCTGCGCGCCCATATTCTCGTAGGCGTCCTCGAGCTCGATCTCCTTGGCGACCGACACACCGTCCTTGGTAACGGTGGGGGCGCCGAACTTCTTGTCCAGCAGTACGTTCCGGCCCTTGGGACCGAGCGTAACCTTGACTGCGCGGGAGAGCTTCTCCACGCCGCGAAGCAGAGAACGTCGTGCTTCCTCGTCGAACTTCAGTTGTTTCGCCATAACACTCCCTCTTTGGATACGTGTGATAGTGGTGTATGATTAAGGTGTTGTGCGCTTAATTCGCGCGAGGAAAGATACAAACGATTTGCCCAATCATCAACAGATTTTTGCGCGATTTTCGCGTCATCGGCCGATAGACTGACAGATATCATGCTTCTTCTCTCTTCCCTGATCACTTCACCACAGGATATTGAGACTCTTGCGGAGATTCTCGAGTCGCCGGAGGCGATCGCCGCCCGCCCGGTTCTCCACGTTGCGGGGCTCCCGGCGTGGGCCCGCGAGAGCGGAGACACCGGTGCCGTGGACCGCCTTCGGCGCGCTGTGGACGCCGCCGCCCGCGAGATCTGGTCCGGCGGCTGGAGCGGCGCCGACGGTGTATACCTTACCGCCGAGGACCTGGAGTGGGACCTCGTCTGGGGACCCACCAACCCGTGGGACACGGGGCTCGGACGACTCCTGGGGCGACCGCCGGAGAGCGGGTTTCCCGTACGGACCACGGCTGCCCAGGCCCGGGCGTTCCAGCGATCGCGAACCGGGACGCTGTGCCTCGGGTACGGCTGCTCCACGCTTGTCGGGCCCACCGACGGCGCCGGCACCCTGTGGTTCCTCGTCGACGGCCGGTGGATGGTACTCTCCACCGATCTGCTCGTGGCGCGGGCCGGCTCCGGCGGCGATTCCTCCGCCGACGGCGGACTTCACCTGCTCCTGCCGCCGGCACGCGCCGACACGGTGCCGGCAGCCCGGGAGATCATTGCGCGCCGCGGGACCGCCGCCGGAGCCGCTGCGTGGCGGGACGCTCTGAGCGCCCCGAGCGCCGAACCGGACGCCCACCTGTTCAGCAGCGGTCTGGAGTCCGGCGGCGCCTGGATCGACCCGCTCCGGGCGGCGGCCTGTGCGGAGAACCGGGCCGCGTCCGGTCCCTCCCGCGACCGAACGCGGGCGCTGCTGCGGGCGGCGTCACCGCGCCCCACCACCGAGGCGCTGGCGGCGGCGCGGGACCTGTCGGATGAGGCGTTCGGCCATCGGGAGTTGCAGGGCGGGGTCACCGGAACGCTGCGCCTGGACACCGAATCGGTGGGCGCCACCTTCGCCGGGGGACGTCTGGCCACGCTGACGATGGGCGGCTCCCCCGTCACACCGGGGCCCCGTGCCCAGGGCTTCACGCAAACCGATCGCGACCTGCGGTTTCTGGAAACGACGAGCGCCGCGTGGTTCACCGGGCTGCGAGTCCGCGGAGTTCACGAGACGGCGCACATCGACGGTGTCCTCGATCTTCAGACCACGGCGTTCGCCCTGGACTCCGTCGCCGGCGTGTCGCTGAACTTCAGGGCGTCGCACCCGGACCACGCCGCGGCACACGACGGGCTCCCCGGACTCGGCGGTCTGCGCCACGCCCCGCTCGAGTTACCGCTGCGGGATTCCGCCGCACCGGCCCCGCCGCTGACGGGGGCTGTCATGGCCGCCGATGGAACGGTGGCGGAGGTCACGATCCTTCCCGCAACCCGGGATGGCGATCCCGAAGAGATGAGCGTCAGTGTCGCCGGCGTGGCGGTGCGGGTCGATCTGCCCGCCGCGGCGGTGTGGATTGCCACGGCTCATCCGGGGGCGCTCGTACCCCTCGCGTTTACGTTCGGGCGGCGCCCGGCCGGCGACGGGTATCGCGACAGCTGGTTTCCCCTGGGCCACCATACGGAACCGCCCTCTCCGGGACCGTCGCGCTATTCGGTGAGCTACCGGATCCTGCCGGGCCCCAACCCACCGGTTTCCACGCGGGTTGATCAGGACCTCGCCGTGGAGATCGACGGCTTTACGGTGCGGGTGTAGTCAGAGGCCGTGCCACCGGGGCTCACCGCGTACCCGCGGGGCGCAGTGAGCCCGCCACGTGGCGCGAGGTCACCCCGGTAGCGTCTTCCAGCAGCAGTGCCCCGTCCCGAGAGAGCCCCGCGAGCCGCCCGTGGGCCAGAACGCTCCCCTCCGACACGAGAACTACGTCCTCGCCGCGCCACAGGAGCCGGGCCGACACCCGGTCACTCCAGCCCGGATCCGTGAGCGTCTCAGCAAGCGTCGCGTCGATCGCCGCGGTCACTCCGGCCGGGCCGATCGGGGCGGCCTCGGGAGGCAGGCCGCTCCGCAGTCCGGTGGGCGGGAAATCGAAGGCTCCGGCGTCCGCCGGGATCGGCGATTCCAGGTTCAGCCCGATGCCGACGTAGAACCACCGGGGATCCGCCTCCACCAGAACACCGCAGAGCTTGCGCCCCGCCGCCAGGATGTCGTTGGGCCACTTGATACCGACATCGCGGAGACCGATGCGTTCCACGGCAACGGCGACCGCGAGTCCCACTCGCAGGGACACCACCGCCGGGTTGGGGTCACCGGGGTCCCACGCGCCACCACGCCGGATCGCGAGTGTGGTCAGCACCGCCGCGCCGGGCACATCCAGCCAGCGCGCCCCGCGGCGACCGCGACCGGCGGTCTGCACCGCGGTCCGGACACGGAATGCATCAACCGTGCCAGGCGTTCCCGCCGCGACCGTTCTGGCCCAGTCCATGGTCGACGGGACCACAGGGCGGAACAGCTCGGGCCAGGGCGAGGCACCTCGCGCGGGGCGAGTGGGGCCGACAGACTGAGCGGGGTCAGTGGGGGCGGCCTGCCGCGGTACACGCCGGCCCGGCGCGCTACTCATCGGCGGTACGCGGTTCCGGCACCACGCGGCCGGACTCCTTGTCCAGGCGAAATCGTGTGTTGGAAAGCTGTTGTTCGACTGTGTAGCTGCTGCGGCAGATCTGGACCACGACGCCGGGATAGACCGGGCCGTCCACTACGACCTCCGCCGCCTCGTTGGCGTCCAGGGCGCCGGCGACCTCACCCATTTGCATCGCCAGACGGTTCCGGCTTTCCTCCAGGCGGTGCAGGATGTCGATCTGTCGGTCGCTGGGATCATCGCCTGCCGCACTGGTGAGGCGCTGAAGCCGCAGCGTCACGGCCTGGTGCTTCTCCGTGATCAGTCTGAGCTTGCGTTCTGCGATGAAATCGATCCCGACGCGCACCGCAGTCGGAACGCTGGCCTGGTTTCCCAGGGCGTGGGCGCGGACACCGTTCGCGGCGGTTACCACGCCACCCACGATACGGCCCGATTTCCCCATCGCAAGGCGATCCTGACACCCGATGTGGCACTGGTAGGCGTAGTGGTCGAGGAACACCGAGGCCTTGCTTTCCACAAAACACATGCTCGCAAAGCGCGCCTGGACCTTGCCGCCGCAGCGGAGGAGCGCCTTTCCCCGTCCGATCACTCCCGCGGTTGACGCAAAGTCACCGCGGCAGTAGACCTCGGAGACATCGACGGTGACGGCGGCGGTTATCGAACGTCCCGCCCAGATGTGAAACCCGTCCTTCACCTCACCGCGGAGCACGACATCGCCGGGAAACTCGATGCTCCCGGTGGCGAAGCCCACGGCGCCGGTGATCTCGAGGCGGTCCACGATGTGAAAGGCGCCGTCGCGAACCTGAAGCTGTCCGCCGATCTCCGCCACAACGCGGTTGTCGGAGACGCGGGTGTGCTCCCCGGGTTCGAGCTGTTCCACCGTTTCGGTCGTGAACGGGATTTCCTCACCGAGGACGGTCGAGCCGGCGACGCCCTCGCGCTCCGGGATCCGCCGGGCGATCACGTCGCCGGCGTGGACCACCGGGAGCAGGGTGACCTCGCGGTATTCCGCCCGCTCCGCCTCGCTCCACTGCGGTTTTCGCTCGCCGCGCTCCGCGATAAGCTCCCAGTACGCCGGTCTGGCCGCGACGGGAGCGGCACCCCGGGCAACGACCACATCCTCACGGATACGGCGTTCGGTATTCACGGCAAAGACCGTTTCGCCGATGGAATCGGTGTCGATTCCGTAGACGACGCCGCGCGAATCGAGGAGAGTGTCGACGTAGTTGGGTTCCAGCAGACGTCCCTCTCCAACCGGAGGAAGAAACGTCGCGGTGGCCGTCATTCCATCGTCACTGACGACGAGTTCAACCAGCCCGTCACGATCCATCACGTTTGAGTGTAAACGGGTTTCGAAATCCGAGCAAACAGCGGGAAACTCTGTTGAAACTCTTCTGTTGATGACGTAACTTTATGCCGCAACCAGGCATAATTATTCACCATGACGAGGATTATCGGTGCGAGAACGACAGAAGCGCCTCAAGGCGATCAAACGCATTATCCGTGAAGAGCGGATAGACAATCAAGAGTCTCTGCTGCGACGACTGGAAACCGAAGGATTTCATGTGACCCAGGCGACCCTCTCGAGGGACCTGAAACTGTTGAAGGTCGGCAAGCAGGCCGTCGGCAACGACGGATACTTCTACAGCCTCCCGAGCGAAGAGATTCGCCGCGAGCAGGAACGCAATTTCGCGATCGATTTTGCCCGCGGCTACGTGTCCCTGGATTTCACCGGCGCCTTCGCCGTGATCCGGACGCTGAACGGCCACGCCGACAGCGTCGCGATCGCGATCGACAACCTCAACATCGAAGCGGTGATGGGCACCGTTGCGGGAGACGATACCGTGTTCGTGGCGCTGCGCGAGGACATCTCCCGCGAGAGCTTTCTGAACACCCTGCGCGATCGGGTTCCGGAGTTTGACGACTAATGCGAGTTACTGTACTTGGTGCGTCCGGCTACGGCGGGATGCTGTTGCTGCGAATTCTCTCCACCCACCCCGACGTTGAGCGCGTTACCGCCTCCGCCCGGAGTACCGCGGGTACCGATATTCGGGAGGCCGACCCCGGCCTTCCGCATGCAGCGGTCACGCACGGACCGGTGGACGCGACGGTGGTGTCTCCCGACGAGGCGCTCGCCGACCCCGGCGACGTGGTATTCTCCGCCCTGCCCCACGGCGCGTCGGCCTCCGTGTGCGCCCCCGTCCTCGGGCGTGTCCCGGTCATAGATCTCTCCGCCGATTTCCGCTTTGTGGACGCCGGCCGCTTCGAGGCGGCCTACGGCGCCCCGCCGCCGGAACCGGCGCACCAGGCGGAATCGGTCTACGGGCTCAGCGAATGGTACCGCCACGAGCTGGCATCGGCGATGGTGATCGCCAACCCCGGCTGCTATCCCACCGCGGCGCTGCTGCCGCTGCTGCCGATCGCCGCCGCAGGTCTTGTGGCCGGACCGGTGGTGATCAACGCGATCAGCGGGATTTCCGGGGCCGGCCGGTCGGCGAAGCAGAACCTCCTCTTCGCCGAACGGAACGAGAACGCGAACGCCTACGCGCCGGGAACGCGCCACCGCCACGGCGCGGAGATCACCGAGCGCCTGGAACTGGCGGGTGCGAACGGCGGGGCGATGCCGCCGGTGTTCTTTAACCCGCACCTGGCGCCGATCAAACAGGGCATGGCGGTGACGACCGTTGTCCCGGTGTCGCAGCCGGCGACGGCGGTGGACGCGCTTCGGGCGCGCTACGCCGACGAGCCGTTCGTGGAACTCACCGGTGGCACGCCGCCGGAGACACGACACGTCCGGGGCAGCAATCGCATCCGGATCGGCTGGGCGCAGGAGGACGGCCACCTCATTCTCATGTCGGTCATCGACAACCTGTGGAAGGGAGCCTCGGGGCAGGCGGTCCAGAACATGAACATTCGATTCGGCCTGCCGGAGACCGCCGGACTGCACCACGGGATCGAACTGTGACACAGCAGACACTCGTCGTGAAGATCGGCGGCACCGTGGCCGCCGACGAGGAGACCACCGCCGCACTCCTGGCGGAGATCGGGACCACAGCCGGTGCGATCGTTCTCGTCCACGGCGGCGGGAAAACGGTCAGCGCCGTGAGCGCCCGCCTGGGCATGGAACCGCGGTTTCGGGACGGCATCCGGATCACCACGCCGGCGGAGATGGACGTGGTGGACATGGTCCTGGCGGGGCAGGTGAACACGGCGCTGGTACGCCTCGCCGCCGCCGCCGGCGTCGCCGCCGTCGGTCTGACCGGCGCCGACGCGTCCCTGCTCACCGGGCGGATCATCTCTCCCGAGGACGCCGAGGGGGTGGAAACGAGGACCGCCCGGCCGCTGCGGGTGGACCCGGCGGTGATTCGCGCCATGACCGGCGCCGGGTATCTTCCCGTTGTCGCCACCGTCGGAACGGGAGAGGACGGGGGTGCGGTGAACATCAACGCCGACGACGCGGCGCAGGCGATCGCCGAGGCCCTGGGGGACGCGACGCTCTGCTACCTGTCCGACATCCCCGGGGTTCTGGACGGCGCCGGCCTGGTCATCCGCGACCTGGACCCCGGAACGATCGAGGACCTGATCCGCGACGGGGTGGCCCGCGACGGCATGGCGGCCAAGCTCCGTTCCTGCGCCGCCGCCGTCGGTGCCGGTGTGCGGCGCGTCATGATCGGCCAGTTCCGCAGCCGTGGCGATCTGGCGGCGATTCTCTCGGGAGAACACGGTACAACGGTTCGGCCGCCGCGGGCGGTCGAAGAACACGGCGGCACTGAGGGAGCTCGCAGATGAAGACAGCACTCACCACCGATACCCCCTTCGCCCGCAACTACGCCCGGGAGGTCCTGCTGATCTCCCACGGAAAAGGCGTGTGGCTGTGGGACGGCAACGGCAACAGGTACCTGGACTTCGGGTCCGGGATCGCGGTCAACGCGCTGGGGTACGGCGACCGACGTCTTGCCAGGAGCGTGGCCCGACAGATGAAGCGGCTGGTCCACATCTCGAATCTCTACGCCACCGCTCCGGGCATGGAACTCGCCGAGCGGTTGAGGGGACTGGCGTCACCGGTAGGCCGCGCGCCGTTTACGGCGGTGCACTTCGGCAACAGCGGCGCCGAGGCGAACGAGGCGGCGATCAAGTACGCACGGCTCTACGCCCACGCCACCCGCGGCCCCGGGCACCATCGGATTCTGTCGCTCTCCGACGGATTCCACGGACGGACGATGGGGGCGCTTTCGGCGACCCCCAAGGAGGCGTACCGGCGCAAGTTCGAGCCCCTCCTCCCCGGGTTCGACACGGTCCCCTTCGACGACCCCGACGCACTCCGGGAGGCGGTGGACGACACCGTCGCCGGTATCATCGTCGAGGTGGTTCAGGGAGAGGGCGGTCTCCGGGTACTCTCACCGGAGATGGTGGCGGCGCTCCACGAGGTGACCGCCGCCCACGATGTGCTTCTGATCGCGGATGAGATCCAGACCGGTCTGGGTCGGCTCGGGGCGCTCTTCGGGTCGATCGACGCCGGGCTGACGCCGGATATCATCTGTCTATCGAAACCGCTCGCCGGCGGGCTGCCCATGTCGGCGACGCTCATCCCCGAGCGCGTGAACGACCTTCTTCAACCGGGCGATCACGGTACGACGTTCGGGGGTGGCCCCGCCACGTCGGCAGCGGCCCTGTACGTGCTCGAGCGCATTACGTCGGACGGGTTTCTCGACGGAGTGCGCGCCAGGGCACAGCAATTGGAGGAGGGTCTCCAGGCGCTGACAGCCCGTTTTCCATGGATAATCGAACTTCGGGGACGCGGACTGCTTCGCGGTCTCCGTATCGACCTCGGCCCGGACCAGGACCGCCTGTTTCCCGAGATACTCCCGGCAGCCCGCGAAGCGGGGCTGTTGGTGCTCCGTTCCGGAGGCGACGTGGTGCGCATCGCACCGCCGCTGGTGATCTCACCACGGGAGCTTGAGCGCGGCCTGCGCCTGCTCGAAACAACACTGCAACAGATTCATGACAGGAGGACCGCATGACTGAAAAACCACAGGATATCAAGAAGATCTGCCTCGCCTACTCCGGCGGACTCGACACATCGATCATCATTCCCTGGCTGAAGGAGCACTACCCCGGCAGCGAGGTAATCGGCATCTGTACCAACGTCGGTCAGGACGAGGACTGGGACAATATGGAGGCCAAGGCGCTCGCCTCGGGGGCGTCCAAGCTGATCATCCGCGACGTTCGCGAAGAGTTCGCCCGGGACTATCTGTTTCCGATGCTCCGCTCCGGCGCGATCTATGAGGGCAAGTACCTGCTGGGAACTTCCATCGCCCGGCCGCTGCAGGCCAAGCACCAGGTGGAGGTGGCGCTGCAGGAGGGTGCCGACGCGGTCGCCCACGGGTGTACCGGCAAGGGCAACGACCAGGTGCGCTTCGAGCTGACGTACAAGGCGCTGGCGCCGCAGCTCAACGTGATCGCCCCGTGGCGCCTGTGGGACATCCGCAGTCGTGAGGACGCGATCGAGTACGCCCAGAGAAACAACATCCCCATCGGCAACATCTCCAAGAAGAATATCTACTCCCGCGACTGGAACATCTGGCACATGAGCCACGAAGGCGGCGACCTGGAAAGCCCGTGGAACCGGCCCAAGGATGAGATGTTCCAGCTGAGCAAGTCCCCGAAAGAGGCACCGGACACCGAAGTCGAGCTGGTGATCGACTTCGACAAGGGCATTCCCGTGGGAATCGACGGCAAGAAGCTCCCGCCACTCGAGATTCTCGAGTACCTGAACAGGCTGGGGGGCGAGAACGGCATTGGCCGGGCGGACCTGGTGGAGACGCGCCTGGTGGGCATGAAGAGTCGCGGCGTGTACGAAACCCCGGCGGGGACGATCCTGCACCGGGCGCTGCGGGAGCTCGAGATGATCACCATGGACTTCGACACCCTGGCGATGAAAAACCAGCTCGCCCTCAAGTACGCCGAGCTGGTGTACGCCGGCAAGTGGTTCACCCACTTCCGGGAGAGCATGGACGCCTACATGAAGACCGCGTCACAGTACGTGACCGGCTCGGTCCGCGTGGTCCTCTACAAGGGCAACATCATCATCGCCGGTCGCAAGTCGACCTACTCGCTGTACATCGAGGATCTGGCGAGTTTCGGTGAGTCGAGCTACGATCACGCCGATGCCACCGGGTTCATCAACCTGTACGGCCTCGCCACCGGCGTACAGTCCATCGTCCACCGCAATCCGGATCTGGACGAGGGACCTGCGCACCAGATGCGCGAGATGGCCGGCTTCTCCGAGCGATAGTTCGAGCGTTCCGCGCCGGGGCGTTGCTCCCGGCGCGTTTGCGCGCACTCCGCGGGGCGCACCACCCTGCGTCCCGGAGCCGTCGCCCCGCGGCACCTACTGCGGTGCGTATACGAGCGCGTACTGCAGCGGCTGCTGCGCCGTGACCGCCTCCACCAGCGGCGTGTCAAACCGAACCCGGCCGTCGCTGACCTCTCCGCCACGAACCTGCACCACCGCCCCCGCCGGTTCGATCGTCGTTTCCACCCGGCTGTTCCGGAAAATCACATCCAGCGGGCGATCCTGCACGTACTCCTCGAAGGCCCAGGCAAGGTAGTCGCGATACTCCGCAGCGCTCATCCCGTCATCCGGTGGAAGGAGCGTCTCCGATACGAACGGATCGACCCCGGCGATCGAGAGAATCGTCGCCACCGCGTCGCGGTCGACGGACGCGGCCAGACGCCGAAATGATTCGGTACGCTCGAATCGCACGATCCGACTCGCCGCCTCGCCCTGGGCACGGAGGAGGGATTCGATCGAATCGAAGGCCAGCTCGATGTGCAGCGACCCGTCGTCTCCGACAACCACGTTCTCAACCGAGACGCCCGGTTGCCGCTCCAGCGACGCCTGGATTGCGGCGGCGTCAAAGAGCGGCGCCGACTCGTCGCCGCCCATGCTCGCCGCCACATCGTTGAGGTAGGCTGCAAAGACCGGATCGATCGACATCGAGGTGGTTGCGGTTCCGGAGCCGTCCTCTTCGAGCACAACGAGCTGCGTCGCGCTGCAACCGGTGAACGTGGACGCCAGGAGCGCGAGGAGGCCGGCTGCGAGGGCTGCGCCAGGGAGCGATCGCGGATGTGTCATGGGCAAGAAGGTATCGCAGGCCCGACGCCCCGTCAAAGCGCGGCAGCCTCCGCCTCGCAGGCGGCCGCCTCGGTGGCGCGACCCCGCTTGCGTGCGCCACGGGCGTACACGCGCAGCTTTCGGGCCAGTTCCGTCCGCGCCTGCGCGTCCCGGCCGTCGCCACCGCGTTCCCGAAGTACGCCGCTGCGGACGAGACCGCGAAGCGCATCGATGCGAAACCCCTCGATCTGACCGTAGGTTTCCGAGAGCTGCGGCCAGGGTCCCGCCTGCTTTACCGTCAGCGGTTCATCCACGTACGCCGCCGGCTCGGCAACCAGAATGCGGAGCCAGTACTCGTAGTCCTCGGCGACCTCCAGATCCTCCCGGAAACCGCCGGTTGCCCGATAGAGGTCCCGGTCCACGATCACCGTCGAAGGACCCACAATGCACTTGGTCAGCGCGTCGGTGTAGATATCGCCGGAGCGGCGGTGACGCTGCGACGCCTGGGACACCCTCCGGCCGTTCCGTTCCCACCGCTCCCGCGTGTGCGACAGGCGAACATCGGAGTCCTCGTGCAGCGGAAGCTGACGCAGGAGCTTGCCCGGCAGCCAGCGATCGTCCGAGTCCAGAAAGGCCACCACCTCGCCCTCGGCGACGTCGACACCGCGGTTGCGAACCGCACCGGGAAACCCGCAGTGCGGACGTGAGAGCAGACGCACGCGATTTCCAAAGCGCCGGATCTGTTCAACAGTGCCGTCATCGCTGCCGTCGTCCACGACGATCAGCTCCAGCTCCCACCCCGGCGGAAGCGTCTGGTCGAGAACCGACTCGATCGCCCCGGCGATGAGCGCCCGACGGTTCCACACCGGGATCACCGCCGACACCAGCCGCGCCCCGCTCACGGCGCGCCGTCGGCCAGGATCCAGGACACCGCGGCCTCCACCGCCGCAGGGCCCACCGGTGGTGCTTCTCGAAACAGGACGTGGCCGGCGCCGTCGAAGAGGCGGTAGTGAACCTCCCGGAACGCCTTCTGCAGGAATCTCCGGTTGTAGCGCCAGGCGACGACGTGGTCCGCGGTACCCTGCAGGACCAGGATCGACCGCTGCACGGTGGCGAACCCGTCCGCCCGGCGGTTCCACTCGACCTCACGGTCGAACCAGGAGAGCGGCATCTGTTCCACCCCGAGGGGGTCGTCGTAGCCGGTATCGATCGTCTGCAGGAACGGCCGGGTCAGGAAGCGCCCCGCCCTGGCGAGTCCGTAGTACCGGCTGCGGACCAGCGGTGCCACGAACACCACGGCGTCGAAGGGGTCACGGAATCGGCGAACGAACTCGTAGATCGTCGTGGCCCCGGTGCTGTGCCCCACGGCGTGCCACGGCTTCGGCACGTGCCCCTCGACGTAGGCAGTGACGTCATTGAAGAACTCGCCGTAGTCGGCAAAATCTCCGATCGCGCCGCGGGGCCCGTCGGACAGCGCGTGGCCGGGAAGCTCCGGCGCCACGACCACAAAGTTCTCCTGCAGGAGGCGCCGAATCAGGGCGGCGTGCTGCAGCGGATGCGCCAGGTAGCCGTGCACCACGAACACCGTGCCGCGGGGCCCGCCGGTGCCGTCCGGTGCCCCCGGCGGATACCACACGTGGACCGCGACGTTCATCCCGAGCGTCGGCACCGTCCCGGTGTCGTGGCGTACGCCGGGAATACCACGGCTGGCATCGGCGTAGTACTCACGGATCGTGGGGGTGTCGGAGGGCTGATCGAACCGCAGGGGAGCGAGCTCCGCGCGCATCTGGCGGAACTCGGGATAGCGATCCGCGTGAGCCTGGATGCCGGTGGTCTCGCAGGAGACGGAGACCACGGCCAGCGCCGCGAGGAACGCCCACGCCGCCACGCGGCGCACGATCGCATGGCGGTTCAAAACTGCAGTGACTCCGTCAGATAGAATTCGAATCCCACGGCGCCACCGTCGCCGAAGAACAGATCGCGACCGTCGACACCGACACTGATCCGGGCTTCGAACCCGCGAATGAAATCGGGAAAGACCACCACGTCGGTTCCGAGCCCTACAGCCATGTCGTCCCAGGTCAGCGGTGTCGCCTCCTTGCGGGCCGCGGCAACGTCCACGAAGGGAACCACCTGGATGTCGGTGACGCGACGCCAGTTGACCGCCCGGATCGAGGTTTGTGCGTTGATCGCCACAAGCGTCTGGCCGAAGACCCGGTTGTTGGGCACGCCCCGGACAACGCCGCCTCGGGAAAGGAGGTTGCCGCCGAGGTTGTGGTTTGCCCGCACCCGTACCGCCGGGCTCGCCCACGGAAGCGGCAGCCAGTGGCGCTCGGCGCTGGCACCGATGTCCGCCTGCCAGTCCCGCTTCTCGGGGTCGTAGGACACACTGTTGGAGACCGATGCACCCCACCCGCGCCTGAGGTTTTCGATCCAGTCGACCTGACCGGTCCCGAGGCTGTGACTGAAACCGACCGCAGCGCGGTCCGCGGGAAGAGCCTCCCCGATCGTGTTGGTGACCGTTTCGTAGGCGTAGTCGAACCCGACGTTGGGAGAGATCGAATAGCGGAGCCAGTCGGTCAGCTGAAACGACGTCGACATACCGAAGCGCGTGGAATAGCCGGTGTAGGCAAACTCGACATCACCCCGGGGCGTCGCCTGCTCCACGGTCTCGAACTCCTGGTCGAAGGAGAAGTTCCAGTTTCGGCCCAGCATGCGTACCCTGCGCCAGTCCAGACGTACGTCCCAGGCGAAGGGCGTCGTCCAGTTGCGGGAGTAGTATCCGGCGCTCATGCCGAAGTCTGTGAGGGTGCCGAAAATGTTGTCCCAGTACAGGACCACGAACGGATTGTGACCGGAGTTGGAGTTGTACCGGTAGAACGGGATGGGAAGCAGCGTCCACCCGTCGTCGATAACGAACAGGACCTCCACGGGGGTCGGGTCACCGGTTTCCGTCGGGGTCTCAACGATCGCCCATTCCACAACGATCCCGTCGAACACGCGCCGGTTCAGCAGATCCTGGCGCGCCCGCGCCAGCGTCTCCTCGAGCACCGCGGCGTCGGCGACAACCGTCCCTTCGGTCAGGCCGGAGACGAGCAGCAACGGGTGCGCGGGACTCGGCCCGTCGACTTCGAAGTCGATCGCCGCGATCACGAACGGGCCTTCGGGGATCGGGTCCGGCCCCGCGATTGCGTCCGACTCCCGGTCCTGTGCGGCGGGGGCCGCCAGTCCGAACAGGACGATGTATCCCAGGCTCAGGGTGCGCATCAGGTGTCGACGCAGATCTGCCACTCCCTGAAGCTACCGCAAATCGTGCGGGTTGGCTACGGTCGGGCGTTTCCGGCGGGGTCGAACGACTGCGACACCCGCGACTTGTAACGGCTCCAACTGAATCGGTATCATTCCGGCATGAAACTGATTTCACGACTGGCACTCGGTATCGCGGTGCTGTCCCTCACCTCGTGTATCTCGATGATCCACCGGTCCGTCGACCGCGACGACCTCGCCGGCGTGCGGGCCGAAGTTGAGGCCGGCACCCCGATCGAATCGGTCGACTACCGCGACAAGACGCCGCTGCAGATGGCGGCGGAGCAAGGACACCTGGACATCGTGAGGTATCTCGTGGAGGCCGGCGCCGACGTCAACGCCGCGACGTCCGTCGCCCGTGGAGAGGTCACCCCACTGCGGTACGCCATCGACAACGAGGACTATCAGATGGTGCAGTACCTGATCGACCACGGGGCGGATGTGAACCTGGCGAACCAGGCCGGCTGGAGGCCGATCATGACCGCGGCCCGAGTGGGCAACCGGGAGATCATCCAGCTGCTCCTGGATTCCGGCGCGAAACTCGACGTACGAACGACCGATGGTCTCACGCCGGTACGCATCGCCAGCAACTACGGCTGGACCGATATCGTTGTGTGGATGACGATGCTGCTGGAGGGCGACGAATCCTGATTTCGCGCGGCGGTCTCAATCCGACAGGTGCTCAATCCGGCATGTGGTGGAGTCCGCCGCCGTTGATCAGGTTGCGGTACCCGCTGCGCGCAAGGCGGGCGATCGCCTGGGCGCTGCGGTTTCCGCTGGCGCAGTAGAGCACCACCGGTTGATCCGGCTCACCCAGCTCACCGGCGCGATCGACGATCTCGTCCAGCGGGATGTTGACCGCCCGGGAGTGATGCCCGCCGGCAAACTCCTCCGGTGTCCTGACATCCACAACCTTAACCCCTTCACCCAGGAGTTCCTCGAGACGTGACCGGGACACGACTCCGGTATTCCCGAACATCCGCCGACGCAACAGGCCGAACCCGATCAGAACCACGGCGATGACAATGACAATCGTGTTTGTGTTCATCGCGAGGGAGTATACAAAAAAAAAGGCCCGCCCTCAGCCTGTGACCAGGGGGCGTTTGGTCATCAGGCCTCGGACGGACCAGCACAAGAGGAGGATCCTAAGTCATTTGACCAACCCGATGATAAGGCTGGTATCGTTGCGACGAATGCGGAATACCACTTCGTCTCCGTGTGTCTCGTTCAGTGCGGAGTAGAACTCCGCCAGGGTGCTCACAGACTGACTGTTGACCCGGGTGATAATGTCACCACTTCTGAGTCCGGCGGTTGCCGCCGGGGAACCGTTCGCGACCTGTCCGATGATCAGGTCGCCCCCACGACTCGACAGATCCAGGTTTTGCCGGATCTGCTCCGTCGCCTCGACCACCGACATTCCGGGCCACAAGTCGGCAGGTTGTATCTGATCGTTTCCACTGGGGCGTACACCGGTCTCCACGATCAACGATCGCAGACCCCCGCCACGCCGAAGCTGGAAACGGGTTCGATCTCCAGGTTGCAGCGACGTCACTGCCTGAAGCAGGTCGTTGCTGTTCTCGATCGGAGTTGTTCCCACCCGGACGATAATGTCGCCCGGCAGGATTCCGGCGTCGTCGGCCGGAGAGTTGGCGTACACGTTGTAGACGAACGCGCCGCCGCGGGACTCGTTGAGCGAATCCGAGGGACTGGACGGCGGGTCGGCCATGTTGACGCCCAGCCAGCCGTATTCCACGCGACCGGTCTCGATGAACTGGTCGATCGCTTCGCGGGCGTTGTTGATCGGAATGGCGAACCCCAGGCCGATACTGCCGCCGGACTGCGACGCGATCCACGTGTTCATCCCGACGACTTCACCCCGGAGGTTGACGAGCGCGCCACCGGAGTTGCCACGGTTGATCGCGGCGTCGGTCTGGATGTAATCGGTGAGCATCGCCAGACCGTTGCGTTGTGGTCCCTGGCGTTCCACGGCGCTCACAATGCCGCTGGTGACCGTCGACTCGAACCCGAGGGGATTGCCCACGGCCAGCACCATGTCACCGACCTGAACGTCGTCGGAGTTTCCGAGACGGGCGATGGGGATTTCTTCGTCGGTCTCGAACACAACCAGCGCCAGGTCCTTGTTGGGATCGGCCCCGACCAGCGTCCCGTCGAACTCGCGGTCGTCGTGGAGCCGGATCGTGATGTCGTCGGCGCTCCCGGCGACGTGGTTGTTGGTCAGGACGTACACCTTGGAGCCGTCGCGTCGCACCAGGATGCCGGACCCGATTCCCCGCTGTTCGAACTGTCGCGACTGTCCGCCGCCGTTGGAACCCGGATCGGGACGGCCGAAAAAGAACTCCAGCGGAGACGGTGTGTCGCCGCCCTGACGGGCGACGCGCTGCACGGTATCCAGCTCGACCACTATCGGCAGCACCTCCTGGGAGACGCGGCGCAACGTGTTCTGGTACGCCTGCATCAGTGCCATGTCGCTCTCCGCCGTACCGCTGTTCTGGCCGAACGCCGCCATCGGTACCACGAGCGCGATCGCAACCGCGATCACGATTCCGCGAATCAGGCCGGTGTGTTTCACTGTCTGTGCCGTCGATCGTCTGCCCTTCATGACGTGATACAGAGTGCCGCCGGCACCTTTCCACACCTTTTCAATCCCATTACAGTTTTGACATGTTCAAACTTGTGGCATTTGTTCCCGAGACGTACCTGGACGAGGTGAAGGCCGCCATCTTCGCGACCGGCGCCGGGCGGTACGAACGGTACGATTCCTGCGCCTGGCAGACCCGCGGCACCGGCCAGTTCCGTCCCCTCCCCGGAAGCGATCCGTTCATCGGTTCGGCCAACCGCGTGGAACGCGTCTCCGAGTACCGCCTCGAGATCCTGTGCAGAGACGAGACGGTACGCCCGGCCATCGAGGCCCTGATCGCCGCACACCCCTACGAGGAGCCGGCGTACGAGGTCTACGAGGTGTGGCAGCTCCCGAACCTTCCTGACCCGCTGTGAGTATACAGAACCGTGTTGCAGAATCCGGTGTAACTCCGGCTCCCGTAAGGACTTCAGTAGCACGGAGGCACAAAAAAAGGCTATCTTCCGGCGGTGCCGGAAGATAGCCCCTGATCTGCAACAGGCTTGTATATACAGCCCGATCAGCGCGCCGATACCGGTGTGATCGGCTTGTCCATGTCACCGATGTACAGCGCCTTCGGACGGAAGATCCGCTGCTCGTGTTCGCGCTGCTCCAGGATATGGGCGAGCCACCCCGATGCCCGGGCGGCGGCGAAGATCGGTGTGAACAGCACCGACGGAATTCCCAGCAGCCGGTACACGGCGCCGGAGAAAAAGTCCACGTTCGGATAGATCGGCTTGCCCTTCTCCTCCATGATCCCGCGGAAGGTGTTCTCCACGGTCTTGAGGATCTTGTGGTAGGTCCAGTCGTTGTTCTTCTCCGAGAGCTGTTCCAGAAATCCTTCCATCACGATGGAACGCGGGTCCTTGGCGCGATACACGCGGTGTCCCATGCCCATGACCTTTTCCTTGCGCGCCAGCTTGTCCTTGATGTACTGCTCGGCGTGATCCGGCGAGCCGATCTCGTCGACCATGGCGATCACCCGTTCGTTGGCACCACCGTGGAGACTGCCGTACAGCGCCCCGATCGCGGCGGAGATACTCGAATAGCACGTGCTCTGGGTACTTGCGACGACGCGGGCGGTGAAGGTACTCGCGTTGAAGCTGTGCTCGGCGTGCAGGACCAGACACTGGTCCATGATCGAACCCTCGTCGGCATCGGGCTCTTCACCGTGGAGCATATACAGGAAGTTGGCGCCGTGGTTGAGGTCGTCCCGCGGCGGAACGTACTCCTGGCCGTTGCGGAACCGGTGCAGGGCGGCGATAACGCTGGTAATCTGCGCAACCTGGTGCAGCGTGTTCCGGCAGTTGCAGTGCGGGCCGTGATGGATCTTATGCTCCACGTACCCCGACAGATAGCTGATCACCGACTGGAGGAGCTCCATGGGGTGCGACTCCGGCGGGAAGCTCCTGATCATCTCGAGGATCGGCTGCTTCAGATGCCGACCTTCGCGCATACGGCGACGAAAATCCTCCAGTTCGTCGGCCTTGGGCAGCTCGCCGTTGAGGAGGAGATAGGTCACTTCCTCGAAGTCTGCGTTCTTGACGAGCTGATCGATCGGATAGCCGAGGTAGTACAACTTACCGTTCTCGCCGTCGATTTTGCAGATGCTGCTCTCGGCGGCGATCACGCCTTCCAAACCTTTGGGATACTGTTGTTCTGTGCTCATTCGTGCTCCTCTCCTCAGTTTTTTGCGTGAATCATGCGACCGTCAACACCAAGAGCGGCTTCCTTGACGACCTCCGTAAGCGTCGGATGGGAATGTACGGTGCGGGCGATGTCCTCAGCACTCCCACCGAACTCCATGACCGACACGATCTCCGCCAGCAGATCGCTGGCCCACGGCCCGACGATATGCGCGCCCAGTACGCGATCGGTATCCGCGTCGGCGAGGATCTTCACGAATCCGGCCGATGCGTCCATCGCCATGGCGCGCCCGTTTACAGCGAACGGGAACGAGCCGCTGCGGTACGCGACCCCTGCCTCCTTGAGCTGTTCCTCCGTCCTGCCGACGCTGGCCGCTTCGGGCCAGGTGTATATTACGTTCGGGATCGTGTCGTAGTTCACGTGGCCGGCACGCCCCGCGATACACTCCGCCGCCGCGATCCCCTCGTCCTCCGCCTTGTGGGCGAGCATGGGACCGTGGACGATATCGCCGATCGCCCACACACCGTCCACTGAGGTCCGAAAGCCCTCATCGACCGCGATCCGGGGACCGTCCATCTCGAGCCCCAGAACCTCGAGGTTGGCCCCCTCCAGGTTGGGCCGGCGCCCGACGGCGACCAGCACCTTGTCCGCCTTGAGCTCGAACTCCTCACCCGACGGATCCGTCGCGCTGACCGTGGCGCTGCCGCGTTTGACCGTCACGCCGGTGACCTTCGTTTTCAGCCGGAACTCGATCCCCTGCTTGCCCAGCTCGCGCTTCATCGTTTTCTGGACCTGACCGTCCCAGCCCGTCATGATCGTGGGGAGAACCTCCACCACCGTGACCTGTGCCCCGAGGCGGGCCCAGACGCTTCCGAGTTCCAGTCCGATAACGCCGCCGCCGACGATGACCAGATGCTTGGGAACCTCGGAGAACGCCAACGCGCCGGTGGAATCCACCACAGTCTTGCCGTCAAAGGGCAGAAACGGCAGTTCAACCGGAACGGAACCGTTGGCCAGCAGCAGGTTCCGGCCGCTGAGCTTCGTGGCCGACGATACCGCATCGACCTCGGAGCCGGGTTGTGTGTCCGGCGGCAGGACCGCCACCGTGTGCTGGTCAACCACCCAGCCGATCCCATGGTGAACGTCGATGCCGGCGCTTTTGAGCAGCATCGCCACCCCGCCGGTGAGCTTCTTTACCACCGTGTCCTTGCGGCCCTGCATCGTCTTGAGGTCCAGCGACAGCCCCTCGATCCCGATGCCGTGGTTCGCCGCCTCGTCCCGGGCGCGGGCGTAGAACTCGCTGGAGTCCAGCAGCGCCTTCGACGGGATACACCCCACGTTCAGGCAGGTTCCGCCGAGGGCGTCCCGCTTTTCCACCACGGCGGTCTTCAGCCCGAGCTGGGCGGCGCGAATCGCCGCCACGTAGCCACCAGGGCCGCCGCCGATCACAATTACGTCGTAGTCACTCACAGAGCTATCCTCACAGGTCAAACATCAGTTGCGGCGGATCCTCGATCTGGCCCTTGATCCGGTTGAGGAACCCGATCGCCTCGCGTCCGTCGATGATCCGGTGGTCGTAGGTCAGGGCCAGGTACATCATCGGCCGGATGACGATCTCGTCGTCCACCACCACCGCGCGCTTGGTGATCGCGTGCATGCCGAGGACGGCGGTTTGCGGAGGACTCGGAATTGGCGTGGAAAGCATGCTGCCGAACACGCCACCGTTGGTAATCGTGAACGTGCCGCCGGAGAACTCATCGGGAAGCAGGCGCCGGGCGCGGGCGCGGGTGGCAAAGTCCACGATCGATGACTCGACGTCGGCAAAGCTCATGGAGTCCACGTTTCGCAGGACAGGCACCAGCAGACCGGCGTCCGTGGAGATCGCCACGCCGATGTTGTAGAAGTAGTTGTAGATGATCTCGGTGCCGTCGACGAAGGCGTTTACCGCGGGAAAGTCCACCAGGGCGCGTTGCGCGGCCTTCACGAACAGACTCATAAAGCCCAGCCGGACGCCGTGTTTTTCCTCGAAGCGGTCCTTGTAGCGTTTTCGCAGCGCCATCGCCTCGCTCATGTCCACCTCGTTGAAGGTGGTGAGGTGGGCGCTCTGCTGCTTGCTCGCCACGAGGTTGGCGGCGATCGTCTGCCGCAGTTTGGTCATCTTTTTGCGTTCCTGGCTGCCGGGGGTCGCCGGGGCCGGAGACGCACTCCCCGACGAGGTCCCGCCGGATGCGGCGGCGGCGCCGCGGTTCTTCACGTAGGCCTCCACGTCTCCCTTGGTCAGACGGCCGTCCTTGCCGCTCGGTGTGACCGCCGCCGACACCGTGGCGGCGTCGAGGCCGTTTTCCTCGAGGACCCGCCGGACCGCCGGAGAGACGGGGGCCGTGTCTTCCGAGGCTCCGGCGTCGCCGGCTGCGGAATCGGCTGCGGAATCGGCTGTGGTCGCCGCATCGCCGGAGCGCGAGCCCCCGGCGTCGCCGGACGACCCGTTGCCGCCGCCGGCGGGGGCCGCTGCGTCCGTGTCGATCTCCGCAACCGTGGTGCCGATCTCGACTTCCTCGTCCGCCTGGACTTTGATGGAGATCGCGCCGCTCACCGGAGCCGGTACCGGCAGCGTCGCCTTGTCGGTCTCCAGTTCGAAAATCTCGTCCCCCTCGTTGACGTAGTCACCGTCGGATACGTTCCACACGGCGAGAATGCCGCTGGTGACCGATTCACCGACCTGGGGTACTTCTACTGCCTGTTTCATCCTGTTGTGACTCCTCTCGTGGGGGACCCCGCGAACTACGCGGTCCCCGCAGCCTCCCTGGCGGGGTCAAACGCCGCCGCCAGGAGCCCGTTCAGTTCCGCCTGGTGTTCGCGGAACGACCCCGTGGCCGGCGACGGACTCGGCCGCCGCCCCACGTACTCAATATTCTCGACCCCGGTGATGCGCGCCAGCCGATTCTGGACAAACCGCCAGCCGCCGCGGTTCCGGGATTCCTCCTGAACCCACACCACGCGGGTGGCACCCTGGTAGGGCTCCACGACCTCGCGAATGCGCTCGGCGGGCCAGGGATAGAGCTGTTCGATCCGCACGATCGCCACGTTCTCCAGCTCCAGCTCCCGCCGTCGGGCCTCGAGATCAAAATACACTTTTCCGGAGCAGAACATGAGCGTGTGGGGGGATTCCGGTGTCCGGGGATCGTCCAGCACCGGGTCGAAGTGTCCCGCGGTCATGTCCGAGAGCCGCGACTGCGCGTCCTTGTGCCGCAGCAGGCTCTTGGGCGACATGACGATCAGGGGCTTGCGGAACGGCTGCACCATCTGCCGTCGCAGGAGGTGAAAGAACTGCGCCGGGAGCGTCGTGTTCACCACCTGCATGTTGTTGTCGGCGCAGAGCTGCAGGAAACGCTCCAGATGGGCGCTGGAGTGTTCGGGGCCCTGTCCCTCGTATCCGTGGGGCAGGAGCATGACCAGCCCGGAGTTGCGGAACCATTTGCTCTCGCTGGAGGAAATGAACTGGTCGATGATCACCTGGGCACCGTTCACAAAATCGCCGAACTGCGCCTCCCAGAGCACCAGGATTCGCGGCTGTGCCAGGGAGTAGCCGTAGTCAAATCCGAGCACCGCGAACTCCGACAGCGGACTGTCGTAGACGCTGAAACTGCCCTGGTCGGGGGCGACGTGCTTGAGGGGCGTGTAGTAGTGCGGCGTCTCCCGCTGCACATCCCACCATTCCGCATGGCGATGGCTGAAGGTACCGCGACCGGAATCCTCGCCACTGAGGCGAATCGGATAGCCCTCCGCCAGCAGGGAACCGAAGGCGAGGGCCTCCGCGAAGCCCCAGTCGATCCCCTCTCCGGAATCGAGCATCTCGCGGCGGTCCTTTACCAGCCGTTGCAGCTTTCGATGGAGGTGGAACCCGTCGGGAACGGTGGTCAGGACCTCGCCAATCCGTCGGAGTTCGGGTTCCGCCACGCCTGTCTCGACCGGCTCGGTGGTGTACTCGTGCTGAAAACTGCTCCACTCGCCGTGCTCGAAGGCGTCGTCCATGTTGAGCTTGTAGTCGCCCTTCGCCATGTCGAGCTGTTCTTTGAGCACATTGCGGTAGCGCGTGCGGAAGGCGTCCTGCTCGTCGGCACTCCAGACCTCCGCCTCCGCCAGCCGCGCGCCGTAGCGGTTGGGGGCGCTCGGGTGGTTCTTGATCATCTTGTACATGATCGGGTGCGTGTAGGACGGCTCGTCGGCCTCGTTGTGACCCAGCCGTCGGTAGCAGACGATATCGACCACGGCATCGTACCCGAACTTCTGGCGCCAGCGCATCGCCAGGTCGACGGCGCGACAGATCGCCTCGGGGTCGTCTCCATTGGCGTGAAAGATCGGAATCTGCAGGCCCTTGGCGAAATCGGTCGCGAAGTAGGTACTCCGTGCGTCGCGGCTGGCGGTGGTGAACCCGATCTGGTTGTTCACGATGATGTGAATCGTACCGCCGGTTCGGTAGCCCTTGAGCTGGCCCAGGTTGAACGTCTCGGCGACCACCCCCTGCCCGTTAAACGCGGCGTCGCCGTGAATGAGAACGGGCACCACCTTCTTGCGGTTGATGTCCCCGCGTCGACGCTGAATGCCCCGCGCCTTGCCCTGCACCACCGGATCCACCGCCTCCAGATGGCTGGGATTCGCCACCAGCGAGATATGGACCGTCCGGCCGCTGGACTTGTCGGTGTAGTCGAAACTGTGGCCGAGGTGGTACTTCACGTCGCCGGTTCCGCCGAACTCGTGGGGCTGTTCGGCGTCTATGAACTTGGCGAACGTTTCTACGGCGGGTTTGCGCATCGCATTGGTGAACACGTTGAGGCGTCCGCGGTGCGCCATGCCCACCACGATCTCCTGGGTGTTGTGCTCCGCGGCGGTGTAGATCAGGTAGTGGAGCGCCGGGATCAGCCCCTCGCCGCCCTCGAGACTAAAGCGCTTCTGCCCGATGAAGTTGGCGTGGACGAAGTGCTCGAACTCCTCCGCCTTGATCAGGTCCTTCTGGAAACGGATCTTCTGATCCCGCGCCCAGTCCTGCCGGTGCTGCGAGCGTTCGACTTTCTCCAGAATCCAGCGACGCATGACGCGGTTCTTGATGTGCAGAAACTCGATCCCCACCGTGGACAGGTAGGTCCGCCGTGCCCGGGCAACGATATCCCGCAGCGGCATCCGCGAGGGCTCGAAGAACCCGCCGGCGTAGAACTCCGTGTCCAGATCCTCCTCACCGAGGCCGAACGCCTCCAGCGAGAGGCTTTCGAAGGCCCCTTCCACGGTGATGCGCATGTAGCGCATCTCCGGGGTCTCGTAGCCCCCCAGCGGATTGAGATCCGCGTAAATCGCGCCGACGTCACGGTAGGCCCACAACAGCGCGTCCACCCGTCCCTGTTTGTCCGCCGGCAGCTCGATGCGGCTGCCGCCGGCGTGGCCGATAAAGCCGGTGGATGCCCGCCCGGTGGACGGCGAGGCGGAGACCGCTCCGGCGCCGGCGGCGGCGGGAAGCGCCCGTGCCGCCGAGGCAGCGGCGGCACGGGCGAGCTCCGCCACGTCCGTCGTCGCCCCGCTACCCTGGTCCAGCTGGGCGAAATAGCGCGCCCACTCCGGGGGCACGCTCTGCGGGTCCGCCTGCCACGACTCGAACAGGGCTTCGGCGAAATCGGTGTTGGTAATTCCCACAAGTTCCATAGTTCCGTCCCTTTTGCGCCGTTACAAAACACAAGCCGCGGCATGACGCCGCGGCCTGGCTGCGACCGGATTATACCCCGGTTTTTTTCTGAGCGAAACTGTCACTTTTGTCCCGGCGTACCGGGATGCAACCGCATTGCATGACCACGTTTCCGGGGCATTCGACCGTCAGAGTTTCTTCTTGAGAAGCTCCGGAATCTCGTCGGGCTTGTCCGCAACGGGAACGCCGGCGGCCTCGAACGCCTTCACCTTGGCCTCGGGCGTTCCCGACCCGCCGGAGATGATCGCACCGGCGTGACCCATGCGCTTTCCGGGAGGTGCGGTCCGACCGGAGATGAACGCCACCACGGGCTTGCTCATCTTTGTCTTGATGAACTCGGCGGCCTGTTCCTCGTCATCGCCACCGATCTCCCCGATGACCACCACGCCGGCGGTGTCCGGATCGTTCTCGAACATCTCCAGGGCGTCGATGTAGTTGGTGCCGATCACCGGGTCACCGCCGATACCGACGCAGGTACTCTGCCCCATCTCGTGCTTGGTGAGGTTGTACACCACCTCGTAGGTGAGGGTCCCGGAACGCGAAATGACCCCGATGTTCCCCGGCAGGTGGATGTGGTAGGGCATGATGCCGATCTTGCACTTTCCGGGGCTGATCAGGCCGGGGCAGTTGGGACCCACCATGCGGAGCCCCTGCTGTTTGACGTAGTGGTACGCCTCCAGCATTTCCAGGACCGGCACACCCTCGGTGATCGTGATGATCAGCGGCACCTTGGCGTCCGCCGCCTCCCGTACCGCCGCGGCGGCGAATTTCGCCGGCACGAAGATCACGGTGGCGTCGATGCGGTGGTCCTTCTGCGCCTCCGGCACCGAGTTGTAGACCGGAACGTCGTCCATCGTCTGGCCGCCCTTGCCGGGAGTGACACCGGCAACGACCTTCGTTCCGTCCTTGATCATCTGCCGGGCGTGGAAGGATCCGTCGCGGCCGGTAATACCCTGAACCAGGACGTTGGTGTTTTCATCAATCAGTATGCTCATCGTTGACTCCCTTCAGTCGCCCGCCTCAGGAGGCGACCACCTTCTGGACGGCGGTGCTCAGATCGTCGGCCACGGAAAAGCCCTTCTCCTCGAGCATCGCGCGACCCTCCTCCTGGTTCGTACCCACCAGACGGATGACCATCGGCACCTTGATGTCGATCTGGTCGGTGGCCATGATGATTCCCTTGGCGATGTCGTCGCAGCGGGTGATACCCCCGAAGATGTTGATCAGGATCGCCCGCACCTTCTGATTGCGCAGGATGATCTTGATCGCGTTGAGCACCTTCTCAGGGTTGGATGACCCGCCCACGTCCAGGAAGTTCGCCGGCTGGCCGCCGTAGAGTTTGACGATGTCCATGGTGGCCATCGCCAGTCCCGCTCCGTTGACGATGCACCCGATATCGCCCTCCATGCTCACGAAACTCAGCCCGAACTCGCGGGCATCGATCTCGTCCTGGGAGTACTCCTCCGGGTTCTTCATCGCTTCAACGTCGGCGTGTTTGTACAGCGCGTTGTCGTCGAAGTTCACCTTGGCGTCCAGAGCCATGACGGTGTCCTCGTCGACCAGCGCGTAGGGGTTGATCTCAACGAGGGACGCGTCCTTCTCCACGAAGAGCGTGTAGAGCTTCTTGACCGTTTCCGTGGCCTGCTCCACCAGCGCCGGTTTCTCGAACACCCCGGTGAGCACGGAGACCAGACCGTCCTCGTCGATCCCGGAGGCGATATCGATCGGATACTTGATGATCTTGTCGGGGTCGGTGGCGGCAAGTTCCTCGATCTCCACGCCACCTTCCTTGGTGACCATGAGGATGATCTTCTTGCTGCCACGGTCCATGATCAGACCGACGTAGTATTCCTTCTTGATGTCGGCGGCGGGGGCGATAAGGACTTTCTCGACCGTCTCGCCCTTGATGTCCATGCCAAGGATGGCACGGGCGTGCTCCACGGCCTCGTCGGGGCTCTTGGCGAGTTTGACGCCGCCGGCCTTGCCGCGGCCACCCACCAGAACCTGTGCCTTCACCACCACGAATCCGCCCATGCGCTCCGCTGCGGCGCGGGCGTCATCGGCGCTGGTGATCACCTCCTGGTCCTGGACGGCGATGCCGTAGGACTTGAACAGTTCCTTTGCCTGATACTCGTGAATCTTCATGCCTTACTGAGCCCTTTCCTCCGCGGTCTGTTCGCCTCGGGCGTCGCGGTACTTCTTGATCTGACGCTTGGTCAGGTTGATCAGCTTGGTGATCTTGATGTCGCGGGGACACACACGGGTGCACTCGAAATGGCTCTCACAGGGCCACACGCCGTCCTTCTGGTCCAGCGCATCGAGCCGCGCTTCCAGTCCCTGATCACGACTGTCGTTCACGAAGCGCGCCGCGGCGACGATCGCCTGCGGTCCCACAAAGTTGGGGTTCTTGTCCAGAACCGGGCACGCGGAGTAGCACGCCGCGCAGTTGATGCACTTGGTAGCCTCGTCGAAGAGCGCGCGCTCCTCCGGCGACTGGATAAACTCGCCGTGCTCCGGCTCCGCCGCCTTCGGAACGAAGTAGGGCTTCACGCTGCGGAACTTCTTGAAGAAGGTCGACTGATCGACCATGAGGTCCTTCTGCACGTCCAGGTGGCGCAGCGGCTCGATCTCCAGGGTTCCGCCCTCCTCGATCTCCAGATCCTTGAACAGGGTCTTGCACGCCAGCTTCTCGCGGCCGTTGATGCGCATGGCGTCGCTGCCGCAGACGCCGTGGGCGCAACTGCGGCGGTAGCCGAGCGTACCGTCCTGGTTCTGGGTGATGTCCATGAGCGCGTCCAGAACGCGGTGGGTCGGTTCAACCTCCACCTGGTAGTTCTGGACGTGGGGCTCGCTGTCGGTTTCGGGGTTGAAACGCTGGATCGCCAGGGTAACTTTCATGGTGCCTTGCTCCTCTCTCAGTACTTCCGCGGCTTCGGTTCCCAGATGCTGACATCGACGGGCTTGAAGTCGATCGTCACCCGGTCATTGTCCAGACCCGCCATTGTGTGCTTGAGCCAGTTGGGATCGTCCCGGTCCGGGAAGTCCTCCCGAGCGTGGGCGCCGCGGCTTTCGGTGCGGTTCGCGGCGCTGGCGGCGGTGATCAGGGACAGATCCAGGAGGTTTTCCAGCTCCATGATCTGGAGCACCTCGGAGTTGAACCCCGCGCCGGTGTCCTGAACCGCGACCTCCTTGAAGTCCTCCCGCAGCTGGCGGATTTCCTCCACCGCCTGGTCCATCTTCTCCTGGGTCCGGTAGACGCCGACCTTTTCCATCATCACTTCCTGCATACGGTGCATGATGGGACCGACGTGGCGCCCGCCCTTGCGGTGGCGCAGCGCGTCGATCCGCTGACGTGCCCGGTCGGCGTCCGCCTCCGTGACGCTCCCGTGGGAGGCGCTTTTCACGTACTCGGCGATGTGCATGCCCGCGCGGCGTCCGAACACCACCAGGTCAACGAGGCTGTTGGTCCCCAGCCGATTTGCACCGTGGACGGAGACACAGGCGGCCTCACCGGCGGCGTAGAGGCCGTCGTACACCTGTTTACCGGTGTCCACACGACCGTCGACGTCGGTGGGAATGCCGCCCATGGCGTAATGTGCGGTCGGCTGCACCGGCATCGGCTCCTCGGCGGGATCGACACCCAGGTAGGTGCGGCAGAAATCCGCGATGTCCGGAATCTTCTTCTCCACCACCTCACGGCCGAGGTGGCTCGCGTCGAGCCAGACGTAGTCATCGATCTTGCGATCGCCGCGAACGCCCTTGCCCTCGCCAACCTCGGTCATGATCGCGCGACTCACCATGTCGCGGGGAGCCAGGTCCAGCAGGGTCGGGGCGTAGCGTTCCATGAAGCGCTCGCCGTCGCGGTTTTTCAGGATGCCGCCTTCGCCACGCACACCCTCGGTGATGAGGATTCCCATACCGCGGATTCCCGTGGGATGAAACTGGAAGAACTCCATGTCCTCAAGCGGGATTCCGGCACGGGCGAGGATCGCCGGACCGTCGCCGGTGTTGGCGTGGGCGTTGGAGGTGATCTTGAACATGCGGCCGAAACCGCCGGTGGCAAAAAGCACGGCCTTGGCCTTGAAGATGTGCAGTTCGCCGGTCTTGAGCTCAAAGGTGACGATGCCCTTGACCGTGGTGCCCTCGAGGAGCAGGTCCACCACCTGGTACTCGTCAAAAAACTGCACGTCGTTCTTCACGCACTGCTGGTACAGCGTCTGAAGAATCATGTGCCCGGTCCGGTCGGCGGCGTAGCACGAGCGATGGACCGCCCCTTCACCGAAATGGTGCGTGTGACCGCCGAATCGCCGCTGAGCGATTTTCCCATCCTCCAGGCGACTGAACGGAAGTCCCCGGTTCTCCAGGTCGTACACCGCCCGGACCGCGTCCTCCGCCAGGATCTTGGCGGCGTTCTGGTCGACCAGGTAGTCGCCACCCTTCACCGTGTCGAAGGCGTGCCATTCCGGCGTGTCCTCCTCCACGTTTCCCAGTGCAGCTCCGATGCCCCCCTGCGCCGCGCCGGTGTGACTCCGCTGCGGATACAGCTTGCTCACCACCGCGGTCTTGGCGGTCTTGCTGGCCTCGAGTGCCGCATACAGGCCGGCGCCTCCCGCCCCTACGATCACCGCATCAAATTCGTGTATCAAGTTCTCCCTCCAACACAGCGTTGTCAGCAGGGATCGCAAACGAAGAGCCGGCACAGACGTGCCGCAACCGCGCCGGTCCCCGGCACCACACATCGAATACGTATATCCCTACTTTAGTACTCGACAAATATAACAGCGCCTCTTCCGAGTTAGCAACTCAAAGGTCACGAAAGGCGGGAGACACAAAAAAACCGGCCTGCATCAACGATGCAGGCCGGCACCACACCACGGAGGTCACCATACCTTCCCGACGGGACACCGTCCTCAGCCGGGTGTATAGATCGCTTCCAACGTTTTGACACCCTCCTGAACAGCCTCTGCGGACTGGTCGAGGGCCTGCTGCTCCTGCGCGGTCAGATCGAGTTCGTAGATCTTCTCGACCCCGTTTCGTCCGAGGAGTACCGGCACCCCGAGGAACATGTCCCGGTGTCCGTACTCTCCGCGCAGATACGCACTTGCGGCGACGAAGCGCTTTTCGTCCTTGATCATCGCCTCCACCATTTTGGCGACACTTGCCGCCGGGGCATAGTACGCACTCCCCTTCTTGAGATAGCTGACGATCTCGGCCCCGCCCTTGCGGGTTCGATCCACCAGCTGTTCGATCGTCTCGCTGTCCAGCAGCTCGGTCAGCGGGAACCCGGCGACGGAGGTGTACCTCGGCAGGGGAACCATCGTGTCCCCGTGACCGCCCAGTACCATCGCCATTACGTCCTGCGGGAGAACGTTCAGCTTCTCTGCAATAAAATACCGAAATCGGGTCGAATCGAGTATGCCTGCCATGCCGACAACGCGCTTCAGCGCGAAGCCGCTCTCGCGGAGGGTGACCATCGAGATCACATCCAGCGGATTGCTCACGGCGATGACCAGGGCGTTGGGCGCGTAGGTCGCGATCGCCTGCGCCGCCTGCTTTGCGATGTTGACGTTCGTCTTGAGCAGGTCCATCCGGTCCATCCCGGGTTTGCGCGCCATGCCGGCGGTCATCACCACCACGTCGCTGTCGGCGATCTCGGAATAGTCGTTCGATCCGACGATCTTGACGTTGTAGTCACGGGAGGGTGCGGCGTGCATAAAGTCCGCGGCCTTTCCCTGAGGCATGCCGGGCACCACGTCGACCATCACGATGTCGGCGATATTTTTCTCCGCTATATAATAGACAGCGGTTGCGCCGACGTTTCCCGCGCCGATGACTGATACTTTGCTCATTTCTCCAACTCCTCAGGCCTTGGCGTAGATCGACGAAATCTCGTCGGCCGACTTCTTGAGCTCCCGGACCTGGTCCTGACTCAGGTTCGGCTCCAGCACGCGCTCGATTCCCGTGTAGCCGAGCACCACGGGCAGGCTCATGGCGACCCCGTCGATCCCGTACTGCCCGTCCCAGACGAAGGAGACCGGCAGGATGCGCTTGGTATCCCAGACGATCGCCTGGGCCACGTCGGCGGCGGCGGCGGAGGGACCGTAGAAGCTGGACGACCGTTGCGACATCTCCACGATCAGGTCGCCGGCGTTGCGGGTTTCCTCGATCACGGCTTCCAGGGCGCTCTGTTCCATGAGCGTGCTGACCGGCACGCCACTGATGCGGCTGTAGTCCGCCAGCGGCATCATCTGGTCCGAGTGACGCCCGATGACGACCGCATTGATGTTTTCCGTCGTCACGCCGAGTTCCCTGCTAAGGGCGTAGCGGAAGCGCGTGCTGTCCAGTACACCGCCGAGCCCGACGACGCGGGAGGCGTCCAGTCCGGACTTCTCGCGAAAGCGCATGACCATGAGGTCCACCGGCTCCGTGGCGATGACGACGGTACCACCGTAGTCGCGCATCTGCGCCGCCACGGCGTCCACGATCTCGGTGTTCTTCGTGAAGAGGTCCTCACGCTTCATGCCCGGTTCCCGGACCGTGCCGGCGGCAAGAACCGCGACTCGCGTGTCGAGGATGTCTTCAATTGCGTTTGTCCCGGTAATCGCGTACTGATAGCCGCGAATGGGCGCGGCCTCCATCATATCCAGAGCCTTGCCCTGGGCGAGTCCGTCCTGGATGTCGTACATGACGACACCACCGATGTTTCGTTCGGCGATGAAAAACGCTGTGTTGGCACCGACATTTCCAGCGCCGATGATCGCGATATTTGCCATTCAGCTCTCCCGTTAGTATCTGGTAATATACGCAACACCATTCCGGACCGGAAAGGGTTTGCGTGACAATTTTTCTGAGTTTTTTGAGGAGAAATACACGGCATGAGTGACCAGGTACGCTACGAATCCGATTCGATGGGGCAGGTGGAGATTCCCGACTGGGCATACTGGGGTGCCCAGACACAGCGGGCGGTACAGAACTTCGGGGTCAGCGCTATGCGCATCCCGACCCCGATGATCCGCGCCCTGGCTCTGATCAAGAAGCACGCCGCGGCGGTCAACGGCTCGCTCGGTACGATCGACGCGTCCCTGGCGGAGGCGGTGCAGCAGGCCGCGGCGGAGGTGTATCAGGGCGGCTGGGACGAGCACTACCCGATCGACGTGTTCCAGACCGGCAGCGGCACGAGCTGGAACATGAACACCAACGAGCTCATCGCCAACCGCGCCAACGAGATCCTCGGCCAGCCCCGAGGCACCCGCAGCCCCGTCCATCCCAACGACCACGTGAATCGCGGCCAGTCCTCCAACGACGTCATTCCCACGGCGATCCACATCGCCAACCGGGTGGAGGCGGAGCGCCTGCTGGAGGCCGTCGACCATCTCGCCGCGGCGCTGCGAAAGAAGGAAGCGGAGTTTTCCGACCTCGTGAAGCTCGGTCGCACCCATCTGCAGGACGCGGTTCCCATGACGCTGGGGCAGGAGTTTTCCGGCTACGCAGTACAGATCGAGAAAGCCTCCCGGCGGATTCGCACCGCGCTTCCCGACCTGGAGGAGCTCGCACTGGGCGGAACGGCGCTGGGAACGGGGATCAACTGCCACCCCGACTTTCCCGATGCCGTCGCCGCCGGCATCGCCGATGAGACGGGGCTGCCGTTCCGCAGCGCCCCCAACAAGTTTGAGGCGATCGCCAGTCGCGACGCGCAGGTGGAGCTCATGGGCTCGCTGAACACCCTGGCCACCAGCCTCATGAAAATCGCCAACGACCTCCGCCTCCTGGCCAGCGGGCCCCGCGGCGCCCTCGGCGAAATCGTACTGCCGAGTCTGCAACCGGGGTCGTCGATCATGCCGGGCAAGGTGAATCCGGTCATACCCGAGATGGTGATCCAGGTCGCCGCCTACGTGAACGGTAAGGCCGTCAGCGTCACGATCGCCGGCCAGAACGGTCCGCTGGAACTGAACATGATGAACCCGCTCATCGCCCTGGAGACCTTGAGCTCGATCGACATTCTGGCCAACACCTGTCGCGTTTTCGCCGATCGCGCGATCGCCGGACTCGAGGCGGACCGCGAGCGGCTGGAGCACTGGATCGAATGGTCCCTGGCGCTGGTCACACCGCTGGCGACCGAGATCGGCTACGATCAGGCGTCCAAACTCGCCTACACCGCCTACCGCGAAAAGCGCAAGATCCGCGACGTGGTCCTGGAGAGCGGCCTCCTCTCTGAGGAGAAGGTCAACGAACTCCTGGATCCGTCAAAGATGGTGTAGCTGCGGCACGCCCCGGACGCTCACCCGCCGGACTCGTCGGCGGCGGGAACCAGGGTGAGCGTTTCCGCGGCGTGGGCGTCGACCGCCGCCCGTGACCAGTTGTGGGCGTGGTAGGCTCCGCGTCGCCACAGATCGATAAAATCGTCGTAGTGCGGATCGTACGGGTGACCGCTCTGCCCGGTAGTGTGCACCAGGCGTCCCGCATCCCAGCGGCCCGGCGCGAGGATCATGCGCATGGACGACACGTGAACCACCTCGAAGGGCTCGGTGAGGGCGTAGTCGGTGGAACTGACCTGCTGCAGGCCGCCGGCCACGGAGACGGGACCGCGGTTGAACAGCCGTTCCACGATGCCGATACCGGATTCACCGAGGGTTCGATTGCGGAAGGTGGCGGTGTGCAGCGTCCCCCACGTCCAGTCCGACACCCGTGAACCCAGCGCAGCGTCCGCGGCCTCCCACCCGGCAACCATCGCCAATCGCAGGATCCGGTCCCGCGTTTCCACCGAGTTGGGGGTGTTTACGTTGTCCCACCACGGGTTGTGCGGGTCGGTCATCAGGCGCGCCACGGCATCCTGCATCCGCGAAATGTCACCCAGCAGGCGATCCTTCGACCACAGGTCCGGCGGGATCTCGTCGGCGAAGACCTCCTCCAGCAGCGCCTGCCACACGAAGGCGAACACCGTCGCACCGACCGAGTCGACATCCATGCGCCGGTCCCAGCCGTTGAGCGTCTCCGCCACGAACGCCAGCACCTCCCGCGCGGTGGGGGACCACTCCTCGCCGTCGGCGGTGGCTTCCGCGACACCCTCGGCGGCAGCGACCAGGAACGGGATCAGTTCGTCGGCGGACAGGTTGTACACATCGCGCTGCATTTCCGCCACCGTGTCCATCGTGATCGGTCCGTCGGCGGACTCGATCAGATCCGCGATGCGCCGTGCGCGGTACCCGTGGTTCGTGTCGAGGTGCACGAGGTACGGATACCTCCCGGATACCACCGGCTGATTCGCGGATTCGATGTAGCCCTTGGGCGGGTTGTAGACCGAAGGAAGCTCGTCGAAGGGGATGTAGCCGTCCCACTGGTAGTCGTCGACCCACCCCGCCACCGGCAGGCGGCCATCGTGGTTGTGGCGCACCGGGATCCGGCCGGGAAGCTGGTAGCCGATGTTGCCGTCGACGTCGGCGTAGACCAGGTTCTGCGCCGGGATCTCGAAGAGCGCCGCCGCCTGCCGAAACTCCTGGAAGGACTGCGCCCGGTCCAGCGCCAGCACCGCCTCCAGTGTTCGGTTCGGCTCCAGGGCGGTCCAGCGCAGGCTCAGCTCGGTGAGAGTGAGGGCGCCGGCGGCGGCGGCACCCGCCGCGGGGCCAGGAGCCCCGCCGGCGGCTCGGGCGGCATCGGCGACGCCCATGGGCGGGGTGAACGCACCACCGCTCTCGCCCGCCAGACTGCCACGATCGGAGACGATCGGTCCGTTGCGCGTCTCTCGCACCCGCATGACCACCGGTTCCGGTCGGCCCCGGACATCGATCTCCTCGTAGCGGACGGTCATGGGACGCCACTCACCGTTCACCTCGTACTGCAGCACGTTCTCCGGGTTCACCCGTTCGATGTACAGATCCTGCACGTCGGGATTCACGTTGGTGACGCCCCAGGCAATGCTCTCGTTGTGACCGACCACCACGCCGGGAACACCGGCGAAACTGAATCCCGCGACGTCGATGTCCGGTCCGTGGAGGGCGACCTCGTACCAGATCGACGGCATCTGGATCGACAGGTGGGGATCGTTGGCGAGAATCGCCCGACCGTCACCGGTGAGGTCTCCCGACACAACCCAGTTGTTGGATCCCACGCCGCCGCCGCGCCCCAGGGCCAGCGGGGCGCCGGGGTCGACGCCGCCCACCAGGCGCGTGGGCAGGTTCGCCACGGCGTCGGCGAGCGGCCCCGACGAACCGACCGCGCCGGCGGGAGTGCTGCCCGCGGGGAGTCCGGTCTCCGCCAGAAAACGCTCCAGTTCCGAGTCGGTCACGACGTACGGCATCTCGTCGCCGCGGTAGGGCGGGAAAAAGTCCGCGGTCCGCTCCAGACCAACCGCCCGGATCAGCTCGAGCCGGTCGATCTCGTCCTGAAAGTTTCCGCCCAGGTCGTAGGCCATGATCTTGAGCCATGTGAGGGTGTTCACCGGCGTCCACGGCGCTACCTGCACGTCCACGCCCTGCAGCCCCAGGAGCTCAAACTCCAGGGCCAGTTCGCCGGGACGGCGGTCGCCGATCCACGCGTTGACACCGGCGGCGTACGCGTCGAGCGCCGCGCGCGCTTCCGGCGAAAGCCGCTCGTACTCCTGCGCAGCGATCCGCGGAAAGCCCATCGTCCGGATGAACTGATCGGTACCCAGCGTGGTTTCGCCGAACAGCTCGGAGAGGCGTCCCGCCCCGATGCGCCGCCAGAACTCCATCTGCCAGAACCGATCCTGGGCGTGAACGTAGCCCTGGGCGAACCACAGATCCCGGTCCGAGGAGGCGTAGATGTGGGGCACGCCGGACCCGTCACGGACGATCTCGACCGAGGCGTCGATGCCGGAAACGATGTCGCGGCCGGAGGTGTCCGGCGCCGGCCGGCGGGTGAGAACGAGCCACGCAGCTCCGAGAACGGCGGCACACACGGCGACGATGGAGCCTAGTATCACCAGGGTACGCAGCAGGCGCTTCACGTCGGCGTTCCTCAGGATCCGATGGTGTCCGGGTGGGGGCCGATGCGGCCGGCCTCACCACGGTCGATGGCGTCGATCGCCGCCATGTCGTCCTCGCTGAGTTCGAAGTCGAAGACCTGCGCATTCTCCCGGATGCGGTTGGCGTGCACCGATTTCGGGATCGTGATGATTCCGTGCTGGAGCTCCCAGCGCACCGTTACCTGCACCGGTGACTTTCCGTAGGCCGCAGCGATATCGCCGATGACGGGATCATCGAGGACCGTTCCGCGGGCGATCGGACTCCACGCCTCCACGGCGATCCCGTGGGTACGACAGTACGCGCGAATGTCCTTCTGCTGGAGATAGGGGTGCAGCTCGATCTGATTCACCGCCGGGACCACCTCTGCGTTCCGCATGAGGTACTCGAGGTGGTGGACTTCGAAGTTGCTCACACCGATCGCCCGGACACGTCCCTCGGCGTACAGCGATTCCAGCGCCTTCCACGTATCGAGGTACGATTCTCGAACCGGCCAGTGGATCAGGTAAAGATCCAGCGTCTCCAGGCCGAGGAGGCGCAGGCTTTCATCGAACACCTCCCGCGTGCGCCCGTAGCCCTGGTCGGTGTTCCACACTTTCGTGGTCACAAACACCTGACTGCGGTCGACCCCGGACGCGGCAAGAGCCGCGCCGACGCTCTGCTCGTTCGCGTAGAACGTCGCCGTGTCGACGCTCCGGTAGCCTGCAGCGAGGGCGGCGGTCACGGCGCCTTCTGTCTCTTCACCGGCTGCAGACTTGTATACCCCCAGACCAAACTGGGGAATCCCGATTCCGTTGTTCAGTGTAATCGTCGTCGTCAGATCCATAATCAGTCAGGGTAGCCGACTCACGGCGGTCGCGCCACCCGTACCGCTCCCGAACGCGTCGCCGGGTGTGCGACAAATGGAGACAGGCCGGTGACACCGCGTCCACGGGGCGGTGTTTCAGACTATCGACGGAGGAAACAATCGCAATGACACACGCACGACAGCGCGCCACGGTACTTGTGGCGCTGGTACTTCTGGCGCCGTCCCTGGCGTTTGCCGGTCCCGGGCAGTCCCACGACGAGTGGACCCTGCCGTCGGAGGACATTCATCCTTACGACACGATCGTAGCCGAGTTTCTGGCGGAGACCGGAAACACCGCGGTCGGTGACCTGACCGTGGCTCAGCTTCGGGACCTGACCGGTGCACTCTCGGTGCAGGCACAGCAGGAGGACTTCATCCGGCGCGCCGAACAGTCCTCCCGCGCCATGCCCGGCAGCGGTCACTTCATGGTCGGGGCCGACGGTCGCGGAGCGCTCCTGACGACAAGCGCGGTGCTGGTCATGGCCGGAACGGTGGTGGGCGCGTACTTCGCACTCCCCGACGGTGTGCAGTTCGGCAGTGTCGACTACATCAACGACTCGTTCCGCGAGATCAACGCGGCGTGGCGCAGCGAGAGCATCCGGTCGATGCTTCCGGCGGCGGGGGTCGTCCTCGCCGGCGGCGTGGTGCACGGCATCCTGGGCGAAATCGCGTCCCGCGACGCCGGCCGCATCGCCCGGGAACAGATCACCAGCGGTGCCCGCACCTTTGAACCGCAGCCGTTCATCTTCCCTGACCCCTCGGGGCGGCTGATGCTCGGCGCACGCATCGGGTACTGACGGGGACCACAGGTGACCGGCGGGGTGCCGGCGGCCGGCACCCCGCCGCGTTCGTGCGCTTGCCGGCCCCGCCGGGATGCCGTATCGTGGGGCATGGCACTCACCCGTGACGCTCTGATCGCAATCGCCGCCGACGCCGGCGCCCACGCCCTGGCGGCGTGGGTATCCTTCGACCGCGCAACGGTCGAGTTCAAGTCCGATACCGACCTTGTCACTCACGTGGACCGGGCGGTGCAGGAGCGCATCGTAACGGCGATTCACCGCCGGGATCCGGAGGCACGGATCGTCGCCGAGGAACAGCCCGACGCCGGCAGCGTCTCCACCGACCCCACCTACATCATCGATCCGGTGGACGGAACCACGAACTTCGTGCACGGCCTGCCTCACTGGTGCGTGTCGATCGGGTACTGGGTGGACGGCGAGGCGCACACCGGCGTCGTGGCGGCCCCTGCCCTGGGAGAGATCTACAGCGCCGAGCGTGGCGCCGGCGCGTGGCTCCGCCGCGACGCGGCACAGGGGTCCGGAGGGTCGCAGGAGACGGCGCTCCGCGTGTCGGCGGCCGCCACGCCGCGTCACGCGCTGGGGTGCAGCGGCATTTTCGGCGCCAGCGACGCGATGCGGGCGGGGAGTGCCCGTCTCATGGAACAGGCGCTGGGCCACCTGCGCGACGTGCGCCGCCACGGAGCCGCGGCGCTCGATCTGTGTTTCGTGGCGGCGGGACGCTACGATCTGTTCTGGGAGGGACACCTTCACGCCTGGGACATCGCCGCCGGGGCGCTGATCGCCCGGGAAGCGGGCGGTGTCGTGACCGACCTGGCCGGCACGGACCAGACTCCGACACAGCTGCTGGAGGCGGGCAACGTGCTCGCCGGAACCCCCTCCATGCATCGGTGGTTTCTCGACACGCTCACGTGGCCGCAGTAGGCGGCCATCGGGATCGTCTCCCCAACAGCGGGTGGGCGCGGCTCTGATACCCGCAATCGGCGGTCGCTTCACGCCATTTCTGCTACACTTGCCCCATGGTCAAGCACATCGTCATGTGGAAACTCGTGGAACACCACGATGGAATGGATCGCGAGGCGATCGCCCGCGAAATGCAGCGCCGAATTCTGGCGATGAAAGGACGCGTCCCGACGCTCCTCGAGGTGGAGTGCGGCATCGACTTCAACCGCTCGGGTCGTGCCTGGGACGTGGTGCTCTACTCATCGTTTGCCGACCGCGCCGCCCTCGACGCGTACCAGGAGGACCCGGTACACGGCGAGGTGAAGGCGTTCGTGGGTCAGGTTGCTGCGGAACAGGCGGTGGTGGACTACGAGGTGTAGTTCCACCGCGCGCCGTCACGCCTCCTCGAGAATCCGGTTGAAGGTGGCACTGGCGCGCATGGCGGCGGTCACCTTCTCCAGATCGGGGCGAAAGTAGCCACCGATGTCCACAGCGGCGCCCTGGGCGGCCTCCAGTTCCTGCACGATCGTCGCCTCGTTGCGTTCCAGTTCCGCCGCCAACGCCGCGAAGCGTTCCTGCAGCTGCGGCGCGCGGGTCTGCGTCGCCATCGCCCGGGCCCAGTACATCGCCAGGTAGAAGTGGCTGCCACGGTTGTCCAGTTCCTTCACCTTCCGGGAGGGCGATTTCCCCGCCTGAAGGAGCTGGCCCGTCGCCTCGTCAAGCGTCTCTGCCAGCATCTGGGCACCGACGTTGTCGAAGGTCGTCGCCAGGTGTTCGAGGGATACGGCAAGCGCGAGAAACTCCCCGAGGGAGTCCCATCGCAGGTGCCCTTCGCGGACAAACTGCTGGACGTGTTTGGGCGCGGAACCTCCGGCCCCCGTTTCGAAGAGCCCACCACCGTTGATGAGCGGGACGATCGACAGCATTTTGGCGCTCGTTCCCAGCTCGATGATCGGGAACAGGTCGGTCAGGTAGTCCCGCAGGACGTTTCCGGTAACCGAGATCGTGTCCTCGCCGGCGCGCATGCGGTCCACGCTGAACTGCGTCGCCTCCGCCGGGGGCATGACACTGATCTCCAGCCCCTCGGTGTCGTGGTCGGCGAGGTAGGTCTCAACCTTGCGGATCAACTCGCGGTCGTGGGCGCGCTCGGAATCCAGCCAGAATACCGCCGGTGAACCGGTGGACCGGGCGCGGGTGACCGCCAGCTTCACCCAGTCGCGAATCGCCACGTCCTTGGCCTGGCACATGCGGAAAATGTCCCCGGCTTCCACATCCTGACGCAAGAGGACAGTGCCTGCGGCGTCGACGACCTCGACGCGTCCATCGGCGGGAATTTCGAACGTCTTGTCGTGGGATCCGTACTCCTCCGCCTTCTGCGCCATGAGCCCGACGTTGGAAACCGACCCGATCGTGGTGGGATCGTAGGCGCCGTTTGCTTTGCAGTCGTCGATCACCGTCTGGTACACCGAGGCGTATGAACGGTCGGGAATCACGAACTTGGTGTCGTGTTCCGCGCCGTCGGGGCCCCAGGTCGTGCCTCCGTTGCGGATCGCCGCCGGAAGGGACGCGTCGATGATCACGTCGCTGGGCACATGGAAGTTGGAGATCCCGCGGTCGGAATCGACCATGAACACATCGGGACCGGCGGCGAAGGCGGCATCGATGTCCGCCTCGATCGCCGCGCGCTGCTCCTCGGGAAGGTCGGCGATACGCGCGTAGAGGTCACCAAGGCCGTTGTTGGGGCTCACCTTGAGCTCGCGGAAGAGGTCGGCGTACTTTTCGAACACCTCGGAAAAGTACACCGACACCACGTGTCCGAAGATGATCGGGTCCGAGACCTTCATCATCGTGGCCTTCAGATGCACCGAAAACAGGACACCGCGCTCGCGGGCGTCACGGATCTGTTCGGCGACGAACGCCCGGAGAGCCCGGCGGCTGAAGACGGCGGCGTCGATCACCTCTCCGGCATCCAGCGCAATTCCGTCGCGGAGGACGCGGGTTTCGGCGGCGGAGCCCCCGCCGGCGGGAACAAACCTGATCGATGCGACCGTTTCCGCCGGGACGGTGGTGGAGACCTCGCTGCCGTAGTAGTCGCCGTCGCTCATGCTGGCGACGTGGGAGTCGGAGTCGCTGCGCCATTCACCCATGCGATGCGGGTACATGCGGGCGAACTGCTTCACCGACCGCGCCGCGCGGCGATCGGAATTCCCCTCCCGCAGGACCGGATTCACGGCGCTCCCCTTCACGGCATCGTAGCGGCGCCGGATGTCGCGCTCGGCCTCCGTGGCGGGTTCCTCGGGGTAGTCGGGAACCGCGAAGCCCTGCGCCTGGAGTTCCGCGATCGCGGCCCGAAGCTGCGGCAGGGAGGCGCTGATGTTCGGGAGTTTGATGATGTTGGCTTCCGGTGCGTGTACCAGCGTACCCAGTTCGGCAAGGTCGTCGGCAACACGCTGTTCAGGTTTCAGGTAGTCGGGAAACACCGCCAGGATACGTCCGGCAAGGGAGATGTCGCGGGTTTCCACCGTGACGCCGGCGGCGTCCACAAATGTCTTGATGATCGGCAACAGGGAGTAGGTCGCCAACGCGGGCGCTTCATCGGTGCGCGTGTAGATAATCGATGGTTCCATAGCGGCAAAGTATAGCATCACAGTCGGGATTGTGCGAAACACTCCACGGCGAATGGAGCAGCCTGTGGCTCGCCGGCGCGAGACGCCCGGTGAACGAAGAATTGCGGCCCGGTCAATCGTCATCTATAGTGGGATCAGTGGACGCACTACGCGAACTTCTCGGACAGCACGCCCTGTTCTCTCTGGGGATCCTCCTGTTGCTGGGGTATCTCATCGGCAAGATCGCCAACCGTGTGGGGCTTCCCGAGGTCACCGGCTACATCGTCGCGGGGCTCCTCGTTGGGGAGTCGTTTCTCGGGCTCATACCCCGCCACATGGGTGAAAGTCTCGGCCTGGTCACCGAAGTGGCCCTCGGCATGATCGCAATCACGATCGGCGGTGAGTTCTACTGGGTCAAGCTCAAACGCCTGGGGAGCGCGATCGTGATCGTGACGGTCGTCCAGCTCATGGCGGCGTTCG
This sequence comes from uncultured Spirochaeta sp., assembly GCA_913030605.1. Classification (GTDB taxonomy): domain Bacteria; phylum Spirochaetota; class Spirochaetia; order DSM-27196; family Alkalispirochaetaceae; genus Alkalispirochaeta. Next base: position 54,529 of record CAJWEZ010000004.1, on the reverse strand, counting down.
CGGTGGTGTCGGTGGCGCTGTCGCTTCTCGGAATGCCGGTCCCGTTCGCGCTGCTGCTGGGAGCGATCGCCTCGGCCACGGCGCCGGCGGCCACCGTGGCGATCGTCCAGAGCCTCCGCGCTCAGGGGACGTTCATCGACTACCTCTACGGCGTTGTCGCACTCGACGACGCCGGTGCCGTCATCCTGTTCGGCGTGGTGTTTGCGGTGGCCTCCAACATCCTCGGTGACGCGGGATCCGCGGCGGGGGCGGCTGCGGCCGCCCACGGAGCGGCGGTGATCGTGCTCCACGCCCTGGCGGAAGTGGGTCTGTCGCTGGCCCTCGGTATCGCAACCGGGTTTGCGATCCACCTGCTCGCGTGGCGCAGGACCAACCAGAACGAGATCCTGATCACCACTCTCGGTGTCCTGTTCATGGCCACGGCGATGGCGATCGTATTCAACCTGTCGCCGCTGCTGACCAACATGACCGCCGGGGCCCTGATCATCAACATGTCGCCCGACAATCACCGCATCTTTCGGATACTCCGGCCGCTGACACCGCCGATTTACGCCCTCTTTTTCGTGATCGCCGGAACCGAGCTTCGGCCCCACGTCCTGGCCAACCCGCAGATCCTGATTCTCGGCGGCGCATATATTCTGGCGCGGGCCGTGGGCAAGTACGGTGGTGTCTGGGCCGGGTGTCGCCTGGCGGGAACGAGCCCCCAGATCCGCACGTATCTCGGCATTTGCATGCTTCCGCAGGCGGGCGTGGCGATCGGCCTGGTTCTGCTGATCGAGGCCTCTCCGGCGATGGCGGCGCTGCCGGTGCAGTATCAGCCGATCATCGCCACGATGGTAAACATCATCCTGCTCTCGGTCTTCGTGAACGAACTGATCGGACCACCGCTGTCGCGCTTCGCAATCATCCGCGGAAACGACATGCGGAAGGAGGGCGCATGAACCTGTACGAGATCCTGGACAAGCGAAGCTGCCGCGTGGATGTCCACGCCCGGACGAAGGACGAGATGATCTCACGGCTGGCGGAACTGGCAACGGCCTCCACGACAGCGGCGGAGATCGACTCCGCCACGATTCGGACCGCCCTCGCCGATCGCGAGGCGCAGGGGTCCACAGCCTTCGGCAACGAGATCGCGATACCCCACGCGCGCCTTGCGGGCCTCGACCGCTTCCTGCTGTTCATCGTCAGCACGCCGCGGGGTGTGGAGTTCGAGGCGCTGGACCGGAAAAAGGTGAAGCTCTTCTTCGTGATTCTCGGCCCCACGGAGGCCGTAACCGATCACCTCAAGATTCTGGCCTTCGTCTCCCGCGCCCTGAGCCATACCGACCTCAAGCGGGAACTGCTGGCGGCGCGCACCGAAACCGCACTGTACGAGGCATTTCTGCGAAACACCCAGGCCGACCGCGCCGAGGACGGCCCCGCCCGGGTGATGAAGCTGGTCATGATCAACCTCTACGTGGAGGAGTACCTCTACCGCATTCTGGAACTCCTCATCGAGGAGGGTATCGAGGGCGCCACGATCATTGAATCGGCGGGCATGGGGCATTACATCTCCAACGTGCCGCTGTTCGCGGATTTCATCGGATTCATGAACGAGAGCAAGCACCACAGCAAGACGCTCCTTGCGATGGTTCCGGAGGAACACGTCGACGATCTGATGGCGGGGGTCGAAGAGATCACCGGGGATCTCGACAAAAAACAGGGAGCGGTTATTCTGGTGCTCGACATCGCCGCGTACCGCGGCAGTATGAAAATGCTGTGACCGCGGTCGCAGCCAACGGCATCGCAGCGAACAGCATCGCAGCCAACGGGAGGAGTTGTACATGAACACCAAGGAGACCAGCTTTCTCAAGGTACTGGGGGACCTGTCGTTTCCCGAAAAGAAAGTCGTCATCAATCCCAACGACGGGTTCGACCTGGGCCTCATGATGACCGACGCGACCGTCGAGATCTACTACAACAAGAGCCCCGCCACCTGGGAGGGTCGGACCACCCACGGCGTGTACGGCAACGTGTACCAGAAGAACGAGTGCCGCCTCGGGACGGTGGAACTCAGCGCCGCCGCCGTTGAGAAGATGGGCAGCCCCAAACGCGTTCGACTCCACCTCGTCGCCGACAGCGACGGGAAGTATCCCCAGATCCTCGTCGAACCGGAGTAGCCCACCTTTTGCTTGATTTGGTGGAGATCGATGAGTACACTGGGGAGGCAGCGACGGAAGGAGCTACCCATGGACGGCTATCAGCAGGATGAACAGTACATCAGCGCGATGGGAACGTATCTCTCGGGGCAGTGGGAAGAGGCGGAAGCCGCGTTCGAAGCCCTCGACCGAACGTTTCCCGGGGAGTCCTTCATCAAACTCCTCCGTGGCAACATAGCCTACTCCCGGGGCCGACTGGACGAGGCGGTTGCCCGTTACAACGAGGCGATCGAAACGCGACCGGAGTTCGGGAACGCGTACTACAAGCTCGGCGTGTGTCTGTACCGCATGGGCCGCCTGAAGCAGGCACTGGAGGCGTTCCAGGCGGTGGTAAACATGGGCAGCCAGTCCCACGCCATGGCGCAGTATTTCGTCGGTCTTATCAACCTCTTCCTCGGAGAGGACGACGCCGCGGCGGGTGCGTTCGACGGGTTCCACGTCGCGTCGCCGGAGTCGCGGATCGCGAATTTCTACCTCGCCCAGCTCAAGATCAAGCACAAGGCGTTCGATGAAGCCCTGCCTCTGCTGGAAGAACTGGTTGACGAAACGCCCAATTTTGCCGAAGTTCACTACATGTTGGGTACGGTCCACTACGGACTGCACAACAACACCGAAGCGATCAAGTGTTTTCAACGTGCTCTGGACCTCAATCCGGAGGACGAACGAAGTAAAACCAAACTGACGCTACTGACGGACGTGCAGTGGCCATAGGGGAGAGAGCGATGAAGAAGTACGTATGCAACATGTGCGGCTACATCTACGATCCGGAAGAAGGCGATCCCGACAGCGACATCGAGCCGGGAACCGCGTTCGAGGATCTTCCGGAAGACTGGGTGTGCCCGGTTTGTGGTGCTGAGAAGGACGAGTTCGAGCCCGAGGAAGAGTAAGTCCGCTCAGACAACAAAGCCCCCCACGCTGACGGGTATCCGCAGCGTGGGGGGCGTTTTTTTTGCCGCGGTCCGCGTCCGCCTACGCTTCGAAGCGCCTGAAGACCAACACGCCGTTGTGGCCGCCGAAGCCGAGCGAGTTGCTCATCGCTGCGCGCACCTCCTGGCGTCGTCCCGTATTGGGAACGTAGTCCAGATCGCATCCCTCGCCGGGTTCCTCCAGGTTGATCGTGGGAGGAATGAACCCGTCCCGGATCGCGAGCACGCTTGCCACGGCCTCGATACCGCCGGCGGCGCCGAGACAGTGCCCGGTCATGGACTTGGTTGAGGAGATCGCCACCTTCCGGGCGTGGTCACCGAACGCCTTCTTGATCGCCAGCGTCTCCGTGGGATCGTTGATCGGCGTCGACGTCCCGTGGGCGTTGATGTAGTCGATCTCCTCCGGCTGCATGCCGGCATCCCGGAGCGCCATCGTCATCGCCGCTGCGGCTCCGAGGCCTTCGGGGTGGGGAGCGGTGAGGTGATTGGCGTCGTTGGTGAAACCGTTGCCCACCACCTCCGCGATGATCGTGGCGCCCCGTGCCTGGGCATGCTCCAGACTCTCCAGTACCAGCAGACCGGCGCCCTCACCCATGAGAAATCCGTCGCGGTCCTTGTCGAAGGGGCGGGACGCCTTGGTGGGATCGTCGTTCCAGTTGCTCGAGAGCGCCTGGATCACGTTGAACCCGGCGATACCGAGGGGCGTAATCGGCGCCTCGGCGCCGCCGGCAACCATCACATCGGCGAGTCCCTCGCGGATGTGGCGCATCGCGTTTCCGATCGCGTCGGTGGCGCTGGCACAGGCGGTTGTGATCGTGTACACCGGTCCGTGGGCGTTCAGATTGATCGCAACGTGGGCCGGTCCGATGTTGGAGATCATCTTGGGGATCGTCATGGGGGACACGCGACCGGGCCCCTTCTCGTGCAGCGCGATCACCGACTCCTCGATCGTCTCGAAACCGCCGATCCCGACACCCAGCACCACGCCGAAGCGCTCCGGGTCGTACACCCCCTCGGTGTCGAGGAGGCCGGCCTGCTCGAACGCCTCGCGGGCGGCGTACACCGTGAACTGCGAAAACCGGTCCATCTTGCGGACGTCGCGCCTGTCGATGCGATTCTTGGGATCGAAATCCTTGACCTCGGCCGCGTACCGCGTGGCGTGATCGCTGGCGTCGAACCGGGTGATCGGTCCGGCGCCGCTGACACCTGCGCTGAGCGCTTCCCAGAACGCGTCCGTATCGTTCCCTACGGGGCTGACGACTCCCAGCCCGGTTACCACTACTCGTTTCATGTTTCCTCCAGGTATTTCCGGCTACATCGCCAGTCCGCCGCCGACCGTGATCACCTCTCCGGTGATGTACGATGCCATGTCCGACGCGAGAAACACGCAGACTTTGGCGATCTCCTCGGCCGTTCCGATTCGTCCCATGGGAATCTGGGTGGTGAGCGTTTCGCGCTGGTCACCGTTGAGACGGTCGGTCATCTCGGTCTCAATGAATCCGGGGGCAATGGCGTTGACCCGCACGTTGCGACTCGCCACCTCTCGCGCCAGACTCTTGGTGAATCCCACGAGCCCGGCCTTGCTGGCGGCGTAGTTTGCCTGACCGGCGTTTCCGATCAACCCCACCACCGAGGTGATGTTGATGATCGCACCGCTGCGCTGCTTGATCATCGGCCGCGCCAGCGCCCGGGCGGTGTAGAAGGCGCTGCCCAGGTTCACGTCCATCACCGAGCGCCAATCCTCGGTGGACATGCGCATGATAAGACCGTCGCGGGTGATTCCGGCGTTGTTCACCAGGATATCCACCCGACCGGACTGCTCGAGCACCCTGGTGACCGCGGCGGATACCGCCTCTTCATCGCCGACATCCACGGCATGATGAATCAGCCGGTCGCTTCCGTAGGTTTCCTGCATCCGCGGCAGGTCATCACCGGCGCTGCGAGAAAACGAGTGCACCACGGCGCCGTTTTCCAGGAACGTTTCCACGATCTGTCGACCGATCCCCCGGGATCCGCCGGTGACCAGGGCGACTTTTCCATCTATGAGCATGTTCACATCTCCTTGGCGACTGCTTCGATCTCTTCAAGCGTCCCGGCGGTCCGGACGCGATCCACGGGCCACTCATCGTCCACCTTGCCCACCGCCTTCCAGAGTCCCTGCAGAACGCTGCCGGGGCCCACTTCCAGCAGGAGTTCGGCGCCATCGGCCAGCAGGGTCCGTTCCTCGGTGGTCCACCGCACCGTCTGCACGAGCTGGTCCAGACACAGCCCCCGCGCTTCCTCGCCACTGCCGACGACGCCACCGGTGACGTTGGAGTAAATCGGATGGTCCGGGTCACCGAAGGTCACCCCCGCGATGATCTCGGCGAACCGTTCCCGCGCCGGCGTCATAAGCGGGGTGTGGAAGGGGCCGGAGACCTGCAGGCGCCGCATCCGTCGAACGCCTCCCTCCTTGAGGGCATCGGCGGCATCGCGGAGGCCCCGCGGGGTCCCCCCCACCACCGTCTGCACCGGGCTGTTGTACAGCGACGGAAATGCGTCCGCGACCTCGGCCTCCGCAAGGATCTCCTCGATCCGCGGAAGGTCCAAGCCCATGGCCGCCGCCATGCCGGCGCGCTCGTCGTCGGCGTCCAGTGTGCGGCTCACCTCCTCCATGATGCGGCCGCGGTTCAGCGTGAGGTGAATGGCATCGGCCACCGAAATCACGCCGGCATCCACCAGCGAGGCGTACTCGCCAAGACTGAATCCCGCGGAGAGATCACTGCGGATCCCGAACTCGGCAAGCACCTGCCTGGCGGCGAGGTTGGCCACGGTGATCGCGATCTGCGTGTTGTCGGTCTGTTTCAGATCGTCCTCGCTGCCGTCGAACAGCAGCGCGGCCATGTCGATATGAGCTGCCTCCGACGCCTCACCGAAGAGGTCGCGGACTGCAGCGCTGTGTTCGTACAGGTCTTTGGCCATGCCGGGGAACTGAGCCCCCTGGCCAGGGAAGAGGAACGCAATCTTCATGCACAAGACGGTATCACAGCGGGTTCACCGGCTTCAAGCAGTCGGTTGCCGACCGACAAATTATGTGGCAGAGTTGGCCGACAGTACCCGCATCTGGTACCTTCTATGCAAAGGAAACCCACGGTGAACGCCAGAATTGCCTCCGTCGGCGCCCATGTCCCCGCGCGCCGCATGCACAACAACGAACTCGCGCAGATCGTCGACACCTCCGACGAATGGATCTACTCCCATACCGGAATTCACTATCGGCACCTGGCGGCGGAGGACGAAGCCGCCAGCGACCTGGCCGTTCCCGCGGCCCGGCAGGCGATGGAACGGGCAGGAGTCGGCCCCGAGGAGATCGATTTGGTCCTCGTGGCCACCAGTACTCCGGACTACGTCGGCCTTCCGTCCACCGCCTGTGTGGTTCAGGACAAACTCGGAATTCCCGCAGCCGGCGCCATGGATGTCATGGCGGCGTGTACCGGCTTTATCTACGGGCTTGAGACGGCCCGGACCTACGTGACCGCCGGCGCCGCCCGGAACGTGCTGCTCGTGGGAACCGAGGTATACAGCAAGATCGTGAACTGGGAAGATCGGCGAACCTGCGTGCTCTTCGGCGACGGCGCCGGCGCGGTGGTGGTCCAACCGGCGGCGGACGATGCACCGTCGCGGATCCTGCCGGCACTCCTGGGCTCCCGGGGATCGGGGGCGGATTCGCTGTACCGATCCCACGGCGGCACGCGCAATCAGTACGTGCCCGGGCAAACACCGGAGGCAGACCTGAAGCTCAAGATGGACGGTCGTCGCGTCTACAACTTCGCGGTGTCCACCGTGGTTGAGACGATCCGACGCCTCCTGGAACGCAACGACCTTGAGTTCGACGCCGTGGACTGGGTGGTTCCGCACCAGGCCAACGAACGCATTATCGCCGCCGCGGCGAAGCGCGCCGGCTGGGACCGTGAGCGGTTCTACGTGAACATCGCGGAGTACGCCAACACCTCGGCGGCGTCCATTCCGATCGCGCTGAACGAAATGTTCGAGGGCGGACATCTCTCACCGGGACGTCTCCTCGTGACCGTCGGGTTCGGCAGCGGCCTGACCTACGGCGGAAACCTGCTCTACTGGTAGGGATCGGAGGCCCCGGAGGCCTCCGCCGCCTCCACTCCCAGCACCGATTCACCGGCCCGGGTGAGGGTCTCCGCCACCTGTTCCAGCGCCGAAACCGCGGCGGTGGCGGCGGAAGAACCGCTCCCGTAGGAGACAGCCCCGCGGCGGATCTCGGCGTCCAGCCGGCGATCCCACACCCGGTATGCGAGCGATCCATCCTCCCACGTGAGCTCCAGCACCAGCGCGGCGTCGTCGTCCGTACGAAACCCCATTCGCCGAAGGACCCGCCGCTGGCGTGCCTCCGAGATCGGGGGTAGGCCACCGGTGGCGGCTCCGGCATCGGCGGCGTCCGTGGCCTCCGTGGCGACAGTCACCGGAACCCGCAGCCCGTTTACCAGAAACGTTCCCGGCGCCAGCGCCCACGCCCGCGCCGCCGCCTGGAGCCCCTCAGGCCGGCGCGGCGCGGCGCGGTATACCCCGCGGAGCGCCGTGGCGCGATCGTCGCGGCGCCACGGACTCTGCAACGTCGCCGCGAGCTCGGCGAGGCGCCGGCGGTCGTCGGTGATGCCGGCGGCGAACAGACGGTAGTCGATCGCCGCCTCGGGGTTGAAGCGTGTCTCGATCGTTTCGGCGCGCGCCGCGTGGCGCAGGGCGATGCGCGGCCACTCCTCCGCAGCCTGCATGCGATTCCACTCCGATAGCAGTTCCCTCCCCTGGGCGCCGTAGGCGTCCGCCACGCGTCGTCGCTGGCGTCGTTCGAGACCGCGGTAGTACCAACCGATGACACGGGCACGGAACGCCCGGAACCGCTGGAGAAGGCGTGCTCCGACGTCGCCCGGCCGCTGCAGCCGAAGCTGATGAGCCCGGGCTTCCCACGCGTCGGCGTAGGCGGTGTAGACCTGCCGCAGGTAGCGGTCCGGGTCCGTTCCGTAGTTGTACATCCAGTTGGGGTCATTCTCGCCGGTGATACGGTCCAGACGCGCGATCGCGCGGTCGGGATATCCGGCGTCGGTCCACAGCGCCGCCAGGCTCAGGTGCGCCAGGGGGGTGAACTCGTCGAGAACGGCGGCCCGGTTGTAGTCGGCGGCGGCATCCTCCTCCGCCAGCTGCAGCTCCCGGAGTTCCGCGCGGATCATGTATCCGCTCGGCCGCTCCGCCATCTCCAGCGACCGTTCCGCCGCCGCGAGGGCCTCGTCGTAGCGGTAGAAGTTGGCGTGCAGGATGCTGAGGTTGTAGTACGCAACCGCCTGAAAAATCCGGTCGTCGGCGCGCTCCGCGAGTTCGATGGACGTGCGGTACTCCCTCAGGGCATCGTCGTAGCGCCACAGGCCCGAGTATACGGTGGCCAGTGTCATGCAGAGATCGCGATCGGGGCCGAACTCGGCGATGGCGTCCACCAGGAGGTCCCGAGCCTCCTCCAGTCGGTGGGTCTTGAAGTACAGCCACGCCAGGTCGCCGATAACGGTGAGATCGTCGCGGTAGGTCCGGTGCAACGCCTCGAGCAGGGTGATGGCGGCGGCATCCTCGTTCAGGCGCGAGAGCGTGCGACTCAGTATATAGCGGGTGGAATAGTCCGGAGCACCGGCGGCCAGGGCATCGCGGTAGGCGTCGCGCGCCACCTCGTAGAGGCCCTGGTCGAAGTACAGATCTCCCAGCAGCAGCGGGAAGCGATGGTCCGTCGGGTATCGGGAGGCGCCGTCGCGCAGCATGCGGATCGCCACCTCGTAGTTCTCCGCATCCATTGCATCGCGCGCCGCGCCCAGCAACTCCGCCGCGTCGCCGGCCCCGTTCCCGCCCCCTTCATCCTGGGCCGCCGGGCCGTCGGTCGCGGTGTCCGGAAGCTGGGCCTCCGCCGGCTGCACCGCCACGATGAACGCGACCACCGCAAAAAGGACCGCCACAGCGGCTGGACCGCCGGCAGAACCACCACGCGTCCAGCGATGCGGATCCTCCCGCCGCGCCCGCCGCGACACCGGGGGCGGCACCGCGCGCATCCACCCGATCAGCGCGAATCGACCGATGGCCGGCAGACCTCGTGTCAGCACCCGGCGACGACCACCGCCGTCGGACGCGGCGTCGTCGGATGCGTTGTCCCCCGAGGCGGCCTCGCCGGAGCGTCGCGCCCCCCGGAGCGCCGCCGTCAGTACCCTGTCCCACTCGCGATCCACCGTCGCCAGGTCCCCGGCGCCGAACTCCCGTGCAAACCGCGCCCGGAGCGTCTGAACGGGTTCCGTCCCCCGGAGGCGACGGATGCGGCCGGTCAGGATCAGCGCGGCGCGGCGCGGATTGGCCGCGCACAGCCGCCTCCAGCGCCGTCTTCGTCGGAACCACCACCACACGGGCGCCGCGATCACGAGGATCACCACGACTGCGAGAGACCGTCGCCGTCGCAGCTGCGCGGCGCCCGCGGCCGGGGTTCTGTCGTCGCTCCCGTCCTGCGTGGCGAGATCTCCCTGCGAGAGAATCTCCTGGATCAACGCCGACAACCGCTCCTGATCGATACGGTAGTCCGTGTTGACCGACTCTCCCGGCGCGATCGTGGTCGAGGTCGGGTCAAACTCCACCCAGCCGCTCCCGGGAAACCACACCTCAACCCAGGCGTGGGCCATGTCCCCGCGGACGGGATAGAACCCGAGCATTCCCGCGGCGGGATCCACGAAGAAGCCGACCGCAACGCGGGTGGGAACACCCAGCGACCGCAGCATCAGGGCCATGGAAAACGCGAAGTACGAGCAGTACCCCTTGCGGCTTTCGAACAGGAAATGCTGCAGCTGATCGCCGGCCACGGCCTCGCCGGGTGACAGACTGTAGTAGTACCCGTTGAGAAGGTAGTCCCGGACCGCGATCACGGTCTCGTAGTACCCGGAAACGCCTGCGGTCACCTCCCGGGCGAGATCGGCAACCGCCGTAGGGACCGGGCCGCCGAGATAGACCGCACGCCACTCCTCGGGAAGGTCCTGCGGCCACGGACGCGTCGCCAGTTCGTCCGGGTCGGTGGCCGGTCTGCGGGATCGAACGCGGTACGCGCGGTTGAAGGAAGACCGCGACCAGCTCCGCAACCCCTCCGCAGACTGCGGCGCGTTCACGGCGATGAACGCATCGGGGTCGAAGTTCACGACGTAGTACTCCTGGTCGACGGCGATACCGGAGCCCTCCCCCGAGGGACCGTTCGCGTCCGGCGTTCCGGGCAGATCGCGAATCGCCTGATCCACCGAGAGCGGCGGAACGGTCGCCGGCTCGTCGCCCGGGTCCAGACGAAAGAACCCGCGGCGCGGCGCGTAGCCGCTGAGCACGTAGCGTCGCAGCAGACGATCCGGCGGCGCCTGCGCCTCCCGGTACAGGAACACCAGATCGCGGCTCAGGCGGATCTCCGGCTCCAGGGTGACGTAGTCGGCAAAGTCGAACCGGAACGCGGTCGGCCGCAACAGACCGCCGCCGGCCTCCACCGCCTGACCCTGCCAGCCGCGGTAGACCAGCACCAGCGAGGAGAGCAGCAGGATCAGGAGAAGCGCGACCGGGACGGTTCGCCGCACGACCAGCGATCGACGCCCCGCACCGGCCGCCGTCCGCGACTCGTCGGCGGCGGTGCCCGGCGTCCCCCCGACGGGGACGGGCGTGGGAGCGAGGAGCTGGTGCACCACCACCAGCGTCGCCGTCGCGAGGCCGTATACCGCGTACCAGGTCGGGTGCCCGAGGAGGTCCGTGCGAAACCGCGCCTGTGACCAGAACACGAGGGTGACTCCCACCGCCACGAGCGGAACAAACAGCTGTCTTCCGCTTCGGAACCGCACGTACCAGAGATCCCACCCGGTGACGGCGACGACCATGACCGCGGCAGGCAGCAATCGCCAGCCGGACAGGACGAGCTGTTCCTCCCACCACCCGTCGGCGCCGATCGCGGTGACCGCCACCCACAGGACACCCACCGCGGCCAACACGAGGCCGGGCACCACACATAGCGCGGCAGCCCAGTCCGGGAGGCCGAAGCGCCGCCCTGCCAGTCGCGCCGCCCACACCGCTGCAAACAGCGCCAGCGGCAGCGTCAGGGGAAGGAGCTCGGCGAGATAGCGCTGCAGCGGGAAGAGCAAAAGAAGAAAGATGAACTGCCGAACCAGCGTCTGACCGCTAGAGCGCAATCGTGCCGGCATCGTGCACGCCTCCCGTCGGATCCCGGTACCAGACCGCCAGCGCGTCCCCGTCCCACGCGACCACCAGTTCGTGGCCGCCGGTATCCACCCGTTGCGGCGGGGCAAGGCCCTCGGCGTGGCCCGGCAACAGTCCGTATCGCGGGTCCAGAGCCGCACACACACGCCGGGCACGGTCCGGGTCGCCGGCGTCGGTCCGTCCTCCGCCGGGGACCACCACCGAGACGGCGACGACGTGACCATCATCCCGGAGCCGCGCGGCGATCGACAGCGCCGCCGCCACCAGACGGTCCACGCGCTCCGCCGTCTCGGCATCGGCAGCGTCCACCACCAGCGCCGCCGCCTTGGACGGCGGCGGGATTTCCTCACCGATCCGCACGAACAGCGCACCGCTGTGGGCGTACGTCTTCCAGTTGATCCGGCGGGTGTCGTCGCCGGGATGGTACGGTCGCGCCTCGATGAGCTCGTCGCTGCGGTCGCGGGAAAGATCGGCCTCGCGGATGCCGGTACCGAATCCCTGGGGAACCGCGGTGTTGGTGGGATCCACCAGCGCCGGGAGAACGCGAACGCACGGCGGCAGCGACACCGGAGCGGAGCCGCGACAGGACACCACGACCAGACCCAGGAGATCCGCCGCATCGAAGCGCAGCTCTCCGATCCGGTACAGTCCGCGGGAGAGTGCCGGGGCGGCGACCGTTGCAGACATCGGCACCCGCCGGGGCCCCACATTCCCCACAAGCTCGCCGCTCCGAACTCCGGATGCCAGACGCAGGGAGAACGCCCCGGCGGGAAGCGAACGTACGCCGCCGGGGCGCAGGTGAAGCGCAACCGCAGCGCCGGGGTCCGACTCCAGGATACTGGCGGGGAGCGTGACCGACAGGCGCCGAAGCGTCACCAGGCGAACGATCGCCACCACGGCCGCGTACGCCAGGGCGATGGCGAGCCCTGCTCCAACCAGGAGGGCCACGGGTTCACGCCGCGCGATCCCCGGCACCAGCGTCACGACGGCGGCAAAAAAAAAGCGAGTCCTCCCCGGGAGAGGCGAAGTCCGGGATGCAGCGGGACCACCGCGCCGCGTTCAGACACCGTCCGCCTCCCGGAGCTCGGCCACGACGCGGCGCGCGTGTTCCGTCACCACGTCGGCGGAATCATACTCCGAACCCGCCGGGGGAACGCGGTGCGCAAGCACCGGTGCGGCCAGATCGAGAAAATCATCGTCGGTGGCAAAGTCCCGTCCCCGGAGGTAGGCCAGCGCCCGGAGCGCGTCCTGGAGGTGCAGACTCCCGCGCGGTGACACGCCGTAGCGCAGGCGCCGGTCGCGACGTGTCGCATCCGCGAGGGAAACCACCGCTCGGGTGAGGTCCGGCCGGCAGTAGACGCCGGCGGCTTCCGCGCGCGCCGTGAGAAGCTCCTCCCGCGTAATCACCGGAGTCAGACGCGGGATCCCGCGACGGCCGGGGTCATCCCGGAGAATCGACAGTTCGGCGTCGGCGTCGGGATAGCCCAGTGAGAGACGCATGAGAAAGCGGTCCAGCTGCGCCAGCGGAAGGGGATAGGTCCCCTCCATCGTCACGGGATTTTCGGTGGCAATGACCAGAAAGAACGTGTCGAGGGGGTACGTGGTTCCGCCAACGGTGACCTGCCCCTCGTTCATGACCTCCAGGAGCGCCGACTGAACCTTGGGCGTCGCGCGGTTGATCTCGTCGGCGAGGAGGACGTGGGCAAACACCGGCCCCGGGGCGAATGAGAAGCGCTGTCGGGCGGGGTCGAAGACATCCACGCCGGTGACGTCGTAGGGGAGGAGGTCAGGAGTGAACTGGATCCGCCGGAACACGAGCGCCCCGCTGTCGGCGGCAACAAGCTGTGCCATGGCCCGGGCAAGGCTGGTCTTCCCGGTTCCCGGAAGGTCGTCCAACAGCACGTGCCCGCCGGCGAGAACGCCGGTCAGGAACAGCTCGAGTACCTCATCCTTGCCGCGAATCACCGCGGCGAGCTGGGATCGGAGCGTTTCAAGACTCACGCTGCAAGCCTACACCACGATCGCCGTATTACGGAAGTTGCAGCAGCCGGACGATATCCTCCATGCGATCGGACACCTCGTACGCCTCCCCGCGTCGCAATCCGAACAGCCTGAGCTCCACCGGTCGGGAAAAGAGATGGGCCGCCGCGGCGCGGTAGACGCTCATCTGCCCCTGGTACGTACGCGGATCGAGCTCGCGGTTGGTCTTGTAGTCCACCACCCACACCGCGTCATCGCGTTCAACCACCAGGTCCATCGTGCCGCTGATCGCCACGTCCACCGCCTCCGGAACAAAGAGGAACGGGAGCTCGGCATGAATCTGTCCGCCACGGAGATGGGCCCAGAGGGGCGAATCCAGAAAACGCCGGGCGAGATCCCACGCCTCGTCGAGCATCGCCGCGGTCACCTCTCCTGCGGCGGCGGGGGACAGTCCCCGCTCCGCCCACGCCGGCAGCTGCGCCCATTCGTCGCGCTCCACCGGCTCCAGAACCGCCCGCTCCAACAGTGCATGAGTGAGCGTTCCAAGCGTCCCCGCGTCCTCCTCACCGCTGTCCCCATCCCCGAAGCTGTCGGTGTCGCCGGGGCTGTCGCCGCGGTCGCCCTCCGCGAACAGTTCCCCCTGCGCCGGTCCGGATGCGGACGCAGCTGCGGGGACGGACCCGAACGGCGCCGGCGCTGCGTCGGCGGCAGCTGCTGCGTCCGCGGCGTCGGCGGCGTTCAGCGCGGCGTTCACGGCGCTGGGAGTCGTCTCGGTCTCCCGATCGGGACGCTCCGGCACGGCGGCCGATGCCAGCAGCGCGGCGGCGTCGGCGGGGGTACGGCGGGCGGTCTGCGGTACTGCGCGCTCGCGGAGCTCCCGCGCGGTCATGCGCGGCACCGGCACCAGAGACACCATGTCGGAGAACTCGTCCGCCACCGTTCCGTTCCAGGGATCGAACCCCAGGGCGGGCGCGAGGAGGTCGAACATCGGCCGCGGTCTCCTGGTACGCCCGATCGAGGCGGTCAGATAGAGGCGCTGCTCCGCCCGGGTCATGGCGACGTAGAGAATGCGTCGGAGTTCGGCCTCCTCCTGCCGCGTCTCCGCGTCCCGGGCGTGGCGCTCGAAGACGTTCTCGCCGCGTTCGTCGGGAGCCGGGTCCGGAAGCCGAACGGTCAGACCCAGGTCGGGGTCGGCGTGAATCATGCCCCGATGGGTCGCCTGGCCACCACCGATCGCCGACACGAACACCACCGGAAACTCCAGCCCCTTGGACTTGTGGATCGTCATCAGCTGCACCGCGTCCTCCACGCCGGGGACGTCGAGTTCGTCGATCTTCTCGTTCTCCCCCATCTCGTCGCGCAGGTAGTCCACAAACTCAACGGCGGGGCGATCCGCGTACCGCAACGAAAGGGCATCCAGATACGCGAGGTGCTCGAGATAGGGGTGGTCGCTGGACCGGTGGAGGATCGCGTAACGATACCCGCCCTCGTCCCAGAGACCCCGAAGCACCTCGTTGAGCGGCACACGGTCGAGCCGTTGCCGCGTGCGTTCGAAGAGATCGACGGCGCGATCGATCTTGAGGCGATCGGTTTCGGGAATACCGGAACCATCGGGGATGTCGCCGGGCGAAACCGGCCACGGCGTCCCGGCGGCGAGGAGTTCCGCGATCGTCGTATCGCTCACCATGGCAAAGGGCGATCGAAGGTAAGCCGTCAGCGCCGCGCGATCAGTGGGCGTAAAGCACAACTGAAGGAGCGCGTACAGGTCCGATGCCGGCGCCTCGGTAAACAGGGACCGAACGGCCTGGCTGCGGTACGGAACACCCTCCCGTCGCAGCATTCGCTCGAGGACCTGCTGGCTTGAACTGGTGCGATAGAGAATCGCGATCTCACCGGGGCGAACGCTCCCCTCGGTCACGGTCAGGCGTCGAATCTCCGCGGCGATCCAGCCCGCCTCGGCGTAGTTCAGCCCTGCCAGCGGTTCCTCGGACTCCGCGTCCTCGTCCCGTTCCACCGTCCACGCCAGGGTCACCGCCGGGTGCGCTCCGGGGCCGGCGTCGCGGTGACCCAGCGGTTCGAACGCTGCATCCCACGGCTCCGACGGCGTTCCGAAGACGCGCGGAAAGAGCTGGTTGAAGAACCGAATGAGGAGCGGCTCCGAGCGGTAGTTGGTGTCCAGACTCAGCAGTCCCGGAGGAACGACCGAACCGGGCCCGGAGGCGCCGTCTCCGGAGGCGTCCACGGTATCGCCGAGCGACCGGTCGATATCGTCCGCGAGTCCGCGAAACACCGCCACGTCTGCGCCCCGGAATCGGTAGATCGACTGTTTCTGGTCCCCGACAAAGAAGAGCTTCGCAGGTTCCAGATCCTCTGGCTTCGGGCGGGTGATTCCCCGGCGATCACGGCGTTCCGCAAGGAGGAACAGGAGGTCCCGCTGCGTCGCGTTGTTGTCCTGAAACTCGTCGATCATCACAAAGCGGAACCGCTCCTTGTACACACGCCGGAGATCCTCATCGACCGTCAGCGCCTCCACCGCCAGCTCCATCACCTCCTGATGGCTCAGGAGGCCCTGGCGCCGTCGGGACTCCAGCACCTCCTCCTGGAACGGTGCCAGAACCCGGTACAGCTCCCGCAGCTCGTCCATTCGCCGTTCCGTCTGCGCCATCTCCGCCCAGGTGACCGCCAGTCCCGTTCGACGCGATGACGACTTCGTATGGAGCCGATTGAGCAGCTCCTTGAACTCCGCACCGTCATCCCCGTTGGGAAGCCGCCGACGGTCTATGTTGGCGAGGTAGTCGCCGAGTTCCCCGTACCGGCCCTGCAGGGCGGTCAGCGCCTCCCTGACCTCCGGAGCGCCGCTGCGGTTCACCGTGGTGGCCAAGAGGGCCCCCACCGCGGCGTCGATCTCCGCTTCCACCTCGCTGCGGCGCGCCTCGAGCCACTCCCGCTGCCGTTCTGCCAGGTCATCGAAATCGACCACCGCGGAGACGCGGAAGAAGCGCGTCGCCAGCGGGACGAGCAGCTCGTCCAGGGCGCGGCCCAGCCCGAGCTGTCGGACATAGGCCCCGAGGACCGGATGGTCGCCGGACGATGAGAGCAGGCGCAGGGCGTGGCGGCGTGCCTCGCGCTCCAGTTCCGCCTCGTCCGACCGGATCGCGGGGGGCAGACCGAAGCGCGACGTCGTGTCCCGCAGAATACCGGCACAGAAGCTGTCGAGCGTCGAAATCTGTGCCTCGTCGAAACGCCGCAGCTGCCGCGCCAGATGAGCGTCCCCATCTATCGCCGCCTGCTGCAGTCGGCGATAGATGCGCTGGAACATCTCCGCCGCCGCCTTCCGAGTAAATGTCAGCGTCAGAATCTCCGATACCTCGGCCCCGTCGCGAAGGAGTTCCAGGTACCGCTCGGTGAGCACCCGCGTCTTTCCGCTGCCGGCGCCGGCGGACACCACCACGTTGTGCCGCGCCGCGACGGCGCGGCGCTGCTGGTCGTCGAGACGGACGGGACTGTCAGCCATCTCCATACCTCCGGGTCACAAAACAGCTGCGGCAGATCGCGCGGATCCGGCAGCGGGTGCAGTCGGGTTCCTCGCGGCAGACCAGACGCCCGGCGCGGATCGCTCCATCCATCTCCTGCAGAAATCCCGGGAGGGCGCTCCGAAACTCCGCCATCGCGTCGCGGGAGACACTCCGTTTTCCCCCCAGGACGTATCGTGCATCGATCGTCCGCAGACCGACATAGCACAGGTGTTCCACGGCGGCGCCGGTCGCCGCTTCCAGGAGCAGTGCGTAGAGCGGGAGCTGCAGCGTGCGGCTTTCGGCGGGGTCTTGCGATGGTCCTCCGAACACCGCGCCGGGGCGGTGTTGCTCGCGGAGGTTGAGCTTGTAGTCCAGTACGGTCAGCGGCGCTCCGTCCGTGGTACCCGACTCGCCGTCCCACGTCGCGAGCCCCACCACACGGTCGGCACGACCGGACACGGGCACCCCGCCGATCGTGCCGGAAACAGTCGCCTCGGTGACCCCGGGCCGTTCCTGTTCGAGGGCGGGGTTCGCGAGGAGGAGATGCATGAGGTCCGTGGTGTAGGCGACGTGGTGGTGCAGCCCCGCCTCCGGGAGCTGGAACCGCACCGCGTCGCTGTCGAACGCCTTCCTGACCACCTCGGCGACGACCCCGTCGCGCGCTGCCGGCGGCGTGTTCAGGAGCGTCTCAAGAACGCCGTGGAGCACCGATCCCAGAACGCGCGCCCGATCCGGGCGGAACCCGGCCTCCTCCTCCCGGACGTTGAGCATGCGGCGTATGAAATAGCTGAAGGGGCAGTCGAGGTACGCGTCGACGGCGCTGGGCGAGTAGTGATCGGGGGGCGGAAGGGCTGCCCGCAGGCGCGGTGGCAGCGGTTCGCGTCGCGCATCGTGTCCCGCCGGGACCAGGGTGGTGGCCAGGGCCCGCGTCAGTCCCTCGCGCTGGACTTGGTACAGCCGCTCCGGGGGCGCCGCCTCATCGAGACGCCACCAATCCTCCTCCCGTTGCCAGCCGCTGCCGCGGGGTGGCGCGTCGGGGTGCTGCGGCACCGTCAGTTCCGCCGCCGGGACCTGGGCACCGGAGGGACCGTCGTCGGCGCAGGTCAGACGGGCTCCCGGGAGCAGGCCGCCGTAGGCAACGAGAAACGCCGCCGATCGGTCCCGCGCTTCCCATCCCATCTGCCGCAGCTCATCCTGACGCACCCCCACCGGCGGCGCCGACCGCACCCGTGTTGCCGCCTGCGACACGCCGATGACACAGTGGAGCGCCGCCGGAGCCCCGGCCGCCACGCGGTAGGGATAAACCGCCACCGCCGCCGTCTGCCCCCGGGGGACGTAGCCCCGCTCGTCCAGGGCGGCGAGGAAGAACGGCCACGGATCGACGATCTCGATACCCCGCTCTTCCAGCCGGACGATCCTGGCCAGCTCCGTGAGGGCCGTCTCGTACACGTGCTCCACGTCGCCGCCGGCGTCGGTCCAGCGGGGATCCCCGGCGGGGGCGAGATGATCGTCCAGGAACGCCCGCAGGGCCCGTCGAAGTGCTGCCGCCGTCCGGGCCGACCGCAGCGCCTGCAGCTGCCGCGAGAACCGGTGCCAGCGTCCCCGGACTACCGACAGCTGACCGCGGGAGACCGGGACCACCGCGCGATCCTCCCGGGGCCGGTCGTCGGCGAGCAGGCGGTCGGCGAGCTCAAATGCCTCCCCCCAGCGGCGGGCGGTGTAGCAATGGGACGCGTACCCGAACTCAACCAGCAGTCGGTTGAACTCCGGCGCCGACCACGGAACGCTCCGGTCGAGGAGCAGCGCTGCCACGGCGGGGGCACTGAACTCGCTCTCCAGTACGTCCCGGATGCGGGAGAAAAACCGTCCACCCGGTTGTGCCCCCACCACGTCGCCGGCGGCAAAGCGCAACGGGATGTCGCGTCTGCGCGCCTCCGTCGCCAGCCAGGGACGCACCGTTTCGAGGTCCGCCGCCGTTACCAGGATCCGGTGCGCCGGAACACCCGCGTCCAGCGCACGTTCGATCTCGTCACACACGGCGTCGATTTCGTCGTGCGCCGTTGCGTACCGCAGCGCCGCAACCTGCGCGCCGGCGGGAAGCGCAACGGTGTCCACCTGTCCACCCAGGAGACGCCGGTATTCGGTGTAGTCCTCCAGCAGATCGGGCCAGAAAATCACCGGACGCCACGGTACATGGGAGAGATCAACCTCCCGGGAGAGTTCCCATTCCGGTTCAAACAGATGGTGTTCGGTAAGAAAGCCGCGGTACCGTTCCATGAGCCCGGCCAGATCGGCGGCGAGTTCCGGGCGCATTGCGCCGCGGTGATCGAGCAGCATCGGGAGCTGGGGCAGGATCCGGGCGATCGGTCCGGCGCTGCCCCCTGCGGCGGCGGCGTATCGCGGATTCACCAACACCGACAGAAACCGGGACGCGGCGTTCTCGCGCAATGCCCGCCCCACGAACGCGCGGCGGACGAGGGAACTTGCGGGGCGGTCGCCGCGTTTGACCGGCACCGCACGTTCCTTGAACACGTCCCAGGAAACGACACGGTCGCTCCGGACGGCGCGACGGGACGGCTCCGAGGCGAGCGCCCGCCGCCACCGCGCGGCGGCGACTTCCGAGGGAAACACCAGCATCGTATCACCGCGATCGTACGCGTCGCCCACCATCGCGTTCCAGTCGTCCATGGTGGTCAAGTCTGGCACATCGCAAAAGGCTTGGCGAGCGCTTGCTTCCGCCGGGAGGGTGGATTACCCTTTGCTGACAGTGGCGTCCCAAAAAGTTGTACCGCTGAAAGAGTTTCTCCGCGGGAACCCTGGAGCGTTGAAACTGCTCCTCAGCAATCGCGAAAACGTAATCTGTAGAAGTCGCTCCTCCGGCCGCGTCAAGTCGATGCAGGTTCGGGCGCTGTACCAGAACAACCGTGCGTTCTGGAATCATCAGGAACAGTGGGAGTATTACCTCGACCGGACGCTCGCGGAATCGGTCCATGAACGGCTCCAGACGCTTCGGGAGGAGGCTGCCGCCCGCGCCGCCTCGCGCCCCGCCGACGCGGCCGAGTCCGCCGAGTCCGAGCAATCGGGCGATCCACCGGTGAAGAAGGACCCCGAAACCGACACCGGGGACAAGTCCGGCGAGGATGTAGAGGAACTGGCCGAAGTGAGGGACGGCTCCCCCACCGCCGCCGAAGGCCCCAACAACTTCGGCGACACCTACGGTAAGTACAAGAAGCTGGAACAGGACGAACGCGTCGGGCTGCTCAAGCGTACCACCGAACGACTGAACGAGCTGGCGCTCCGGGACGACACCGACCAGGAGGAGGTTGCGTCGGCCCTGGTGGAGGCGACCCAGGACGCAACCATGGCCAACCGCGCGATGTTGCTGGAGGCACTGCGCCTGGGGAACGACCAGGCAAAGGCGTACACGCAGCAAATGGTGATCGAGACGCACAAGATGGTGAAGTCGACGATCCGCCTCGTGGATTCCGAGGTCTACAACGACGAGCTCGTGCGGGCGGTCGTGGAAAAGTCGAACGGAACGGTGGTTCAGCACATGACCCGGGTGTTTCTCAGCGGACTGGAGTTTCTGCTGCACTACAACCGCGAGGTCATGACCCGTGGAATCGCCAACCGAATCCGCGTCCGGTTTGCGCGGGACTACAAGGATTTCTACCGGACGCTGTTGCCGCACCTCCACGAGGATTACGTGAGTCTGGAACACGTGTTTCTCGGCGGGATGAAGGCGCTCAACGAGGTCGAGATCAACAAGTTCGCCACCGGGTTCCTGGTTCACGATGTCGGCAAGGCCGAGGACATCGAATACCACGAGGGCGACGCCGGCTACGACCGCGAGACGGTGGAGCGCCACGTGAAGATCGGCTACCGCGCCGTCATGGAGAAAACGAGCTATCCACGGGAAGCGGCGCTTATCACCGGCTATCACCACGAGTACTACGGACACCCGGCGGGATACGGGTACTTCCGGGAGTTCCTGGATGCCTACAAGGAAGCCAACCCGGCGGCCACACAGGACTACATCATGTCGTACACGATGGAGCCGCTGATCGACTACCAGGTTCTGGCGTACTTCCCCGCGAAGATGCTCGAGATCGTCGACGTGTTCGATTCACTCACCGACCCGAATCGCCGGTACCGCTCTCCGCTCTCACCGGAGGATGCGATCGCGATGATCCGGCAACAGTTCGTCGTGGAGAACCGCAAGATCGATCCGATCCTGTTCAATCTGTTTGAAGAATTCTACGAAACGAAATGGTCCCGGCGCTGAGGCCGGGACCGACAGGTCAGTTTCCCAGCACCAGTCCGTCGAAGTAGCCGCGCATCGCCCCCACAAACTCCTGCTGTACCGCCTCTTCCATGTCACGATAGGCGAAGGACACCGCGGCCTCCCGGGAGACGCCGGACGCACGGCTCTGATCCTCGAACGTCACCAGCGTGCTGCCGTCGGGACCGGTCATGTCCAGTGTCAGCGTCCAGCGGACGGAGAGAAAATCCTCGTTGACCTCGCCGTCCTCGATCCGCATGGAACCGGTCACGCGCAGCACCGGGCTTTCGGCCCCCACCGGAAAGCGTTCCTCGCTAAGCGCTTCCCGCACCAGACCGGCGATACGCCCGGTCCCGTCGCCGTCAATCCTCACGGAGACGCGCATGCGCGAGGCGAGGTCCGCACGACGCTGGAGCACCGTGTCGGGATCGTACGGGAGTGACACCATCTCGCTGAAGCCCGGTGAGATGATGCGCAGCTGCCCGCGGAGCGACTCGTTTGCCGAGGCCACCACCGCCGCGGCGCTCACGTAGGCGTATTCCCGCACCAGTCCATCGCTGGCGCTCGCCTGGGTGAGGAAGCTCTCAACCTGGTCACCGTTGGTCTCGATGAGGTCCATGTACACGCGGGCGGTCGGCAGGCGTTCGATGTAGGCGATCACGTGGACCTGCCCCATGTCGTCGACCGCGGCCTCGCCGAACTGCACGTTGAGGAGCGTCTGGTTGCTGCGAACGTTGGTGTTCTGCGCCAGGCGGACCTGACTCTCGGACACCGTGCCCTGGGCACCCATAATCTCGCTGTAGCGCTCGCTGGTGCGGGCGTCCACGCGAATCTGCGCCTCGAACACCTGGGAAAGCCCCGCGAGAGCCTGCTGCTCCGCATCGCGCCGTGTATCGCCGGTGCCGATCGCCGTGAGGTAGGTATTGTCGGGGTAGACACTCTGCGGATTCAGGTACCATTCCGGAAGGTCGTTGGCGTTGGCCATCCCACCCCGGTCACCGGATGTGGTGGCACAGGATGCCAGCACCGCGAGGACCACCGTCGCTATGGCGATCCGTCCGGACCACGTTTGAATCGTCTTCATCGTCCGTTCTCCTGGTCAGTTGTTGTGAAACGAGGTCACGAAGTTGAGCTGCCCGGGTTGAATGTCCACCGGGCCGATGTTCTCCACGCGGAGCAGTCCGTTGCTCCCGTAGTACTCCACCTCGATCGTCCGCGTCCCCGGTTCGACGACCCATTCGCCGACGTACGCATACGCCGGGAAGTAGCGCGACACCCGGAGGTCAGCCTGTTCACTCGCGTCCACCGCCACGTCGGTGGCCACGGAGCCGATCAGCCCCGCGGCGAGCCCCAGCATCGATCCCGAGTTGGCACCGGCTTCCTGCATCTGCTCCTTGCCACGCTGTGCGGCGATGCCCTTCACGATCGTCCGGGTGACCGTCTTCAGAAAGATGAGCGGCTCCCGGACCTGAAACGTGTCCAGAGCCACCTGCTCCATGTTCTCGAGCAGATTCAGTTCGCCGAGGGGCTGGCCGTCGGCCACCACCCGGATGCGCTGCACATCGCTGCCGCGGAGTTCCATGCGCGGCAACTGAAACTTGAAGCGGTATCCACCTTCCACACCGGGATAGTAGAAGGAGGCGTAGCCCTCCGGCACCAGCGTGCCGGCGCTCCCCTCGGAGGCGGTCACGATCTCCACGCGATCGTCGAAGGTGACCACGTAGAGCGTCTCCGCCCGCTTGACCGGCGCCTCACCGGTGAAGGCCAGCACGCTCAGGCGGGCGCCCTTGTCCGCCGGTTGAGCGACGGAGCCGTCCAGGGGCAGCGGGAAATCGTACAGGTTGGCCTGCCGCGCGAACGCCTCCTGCAGCTCCTCCCAGTCGATCCGGGCGCCGTCGTAGTCACCGTCGGCGCGGTACATGATCAGGCTCAGGTAGCGCGCAAGTGCGCTGTTGTAGAACCGGCTTTCACCGGTGGTAAACTGAACCGACGCGTCCTCGCTGCGGCTGTATTCGGCGGCGAGCCCCTGGTACTTGTCTTCCAGCAGGTTGAGCTTGTTGTTCACCCGCCGGACCTCGACGAACGCCCCCTCGAAGTCATCCTGCTGAAGAAACGCCACCGCCTTGAACACATTGAGGTAGATGTCCTCAAAGTCCTCACCGGAGTAGTTCTGGGCGTTGTCGTTGAGCAGGAACGTCGCGGCGGTCTGGCTGATACTCTGGGTGAAATAGTCCTCGATCAGCCGTTCCGCCTCGTGGAACTGCTGCACGCTGGACTGGTACTGTCGGTCGTAGAAGTAGAGCATGCCGCTGTCGAGGTAGTACAGGACCTGGTCCCGGGGACTGTAGAGCTCGTCACGATTCTCCACGACCTGTTCCGCCGCCACACCGAAGTTGCCCTGGCGGGCGGCGTCGTCGATCTCTACGAACCGCGAGTTGCGGGTCGTCATGCACGAGGCCAGCATTACCACCGCGCCCACGATCGCCGTTGCGCGTACGATGCTCATGCCTGCACCCCGCTTCAGAAGCGTGCCCTGCGCTGCTCGATGATCTTCTTGATCTCCTTGGACCCGATCCACACCTTCTCGTTGGTCTCGATGCTGATCAGTTCCATGTCCACCTGGTAGAACACCGCGCGCTCGCCCTCCACGGCGTCAACGTTGGACGAAATCGACCCCTGGAGCATGAAGTCCGCGCCCGTTTCCTCTCCGAGACGGGAGATCGTCTCCTCGGAGGCCTGGGTCTGCTGGTCCATGCGTTCGTCGCGGATCTGGGCGCGTTCCTCGGAGGTCGCCACGAACCGCACCATGCCGCTGTTGATCAGCTCGCGTTCGATATCCTTCACGAACATGGAGGTATCGATGTGTTCGGAACTTCGGTTGCGGATCGCGCCGACGATCACCACCGGTTCGCGCTGCTGGTCGGACGAAAAGCGCTGCAGCCACGGTCGGTTGAGCATGTCGTCGATCATTTCCTCCGCCACCAGTCGGGCGTCGGTATCATTCCAACGGCCGCTGAGGTCGGTCTGTGTGTCGGCGCTGGTGCGCTGCACGGTCCGACTGGGTGTCATACAGCCGCTGAGAACCAGCGTCACCGCAAGACCGGCGATCAGTGCAAATCGTTTCGTAGTCATGATTTCGAGACCCTCCACTTCAGAGCATAGATATGCCCAATTTCTTTGTCAACAAAACGAGTTGAGTTCACCCAACGCGCTACTCTATAGTAGTGCATCATGCGACGCATATCAGCCCGGATAACCGTGATCGGCATCATTGCGGTGTTCGCCTCCTGCGCGACGCCGGCGCCGGCGCCACAGCCCGGCACCCCGGAGACCGACGGCCCGGGCCCCGGAGCCGCCGTCTCATCCTTTGACCTCCGGCCGCGGGGCGGCCAGCCGGTGTTCCTGGGCGTTTCCAACCGCCGTCGGGACCGGGACGAGGAGGTCGACGTGGCCGCCGCCCATGTGGCGGAACAGGCGTCACGGTATCTGCGCATGGCGGCGGTCTACCAGTACGTCACGCAGCGCGGGACCGACGGGTTCGGGTACCTCGACAACGTGGACACCAGCTGGAGTACCGACGCCGCCGATCAGCTCGTGGAGGACGTGGAAATTCTGGAATCGCGACAGGTGGACGACGGAACCCTGGTTCTTGCAACGGTTGCCGGGCTTCCGCCGGCACCGGAGATTCCATCGGCCCCGCTGCAGAGCGACGATACCGGCCGTCCGGCGTGGGTATCCCGGCCACCGCAGATCCCCGGGTATCTGGTCGCGGTGGGATCCACCCGGCGAAGTCGCACGCTGCGTGATACGATCGACAATGCGGATCAGGAAGCGCTGAAGGCGCTCCTGATTCAGGCCGGCAGCACCCTCCGGATGGTGGAGGACCGCCGGTCGGTCGAACAGCGGGGCACCACAAATACGATCACCAGTTCGGAGGAGGCGGAGGCGACGCTGCTCGGGTTTGCCGTCGTCGCCCGGTACGCATCCGCAGACGGCCGCTACCACTACAGCCTGGCGATTGCCAGGGAGGAGTAGCCTATGAACCGCCCACGCGCACTCGCCGTAACCGCCGTGGTGGCGCTGCTTTTCACGGTTCTGCCGCCGTCGGTGTTGCGGGGGCAGGAGATCGGCCGAATCGCCTACCTGGAAGGGGACGTTCAGCTTCTCCGGGACGGCGAGATCCTCGACGCCTACGATATCCGGGATGGTGAACCACTGCTCCAGCTGGACGTGATCCAGACCGGGTTCGACGGCTACGTGGAGGTGGAGCTCGACCGGCCCTCACCGTCCATCGTTCGCGTGAGAGAGAACTCGGCATACTACGTCGAGTTATCCGGCGACGGCGCCCGCACCGATGTCCGACTGCGGGTCCTCGCCGGACGACTGCAGATGGATGTGTCGTCCCTGACGGCGGGCTCAACACTCTCGGTGGAAACACAAACGGCCGTCCTCGGCGTTCGCGGCACCACCTTTGACGTCCTCACCGCCCCGGACGAAACGACCCTCTTCGGTGTCCGTGAGGGCCGGGTGGCGATCGCCAGCGCCGGAGGGCAGATCTCGGCCGCCGCCGGCCAGGCGGTCGAAGCCCCCGGCAGCGGCCGACCATCGCGGGAACCGGTGTCCGACGGTGATTTCGACGCCTACTACGCCCGGTGGACCGAGATCCGCCTGCAGGCGTTCCGCAGTGGGGCCCCGACCTTTGTCCGCGCCTACGTCCGGCGCTACCTCGATACCCGCGACACGTTCGACCGGGCGTACCGCGATTTGGTGGCGTTCCGACCCCGGCTGGAGGAGGCGCTCGCCTCCGAAGCGGGTTCCCTGGGCACGGACATGCGATTTCGCGCCGAAATGAGCCCCGCGATCATCCGGATGCGCAGCATTCTGCCGCTGTTCGAGACGACCGTATATCGGCTGCGGGAGCTGCAGCGCTTCCACTCCCAGGGGATCGGCAGGACGCAGATCGGCGAGCGCGACTCGACCACGTTCTTCCGCGCCTTTTCCATGGACGAACGGGAGCTCCTGCGCCGGCTGGCGGAGGTGCGCACGATTTTCCGGATGTACGGCGAGCTGGAGGACCGCAGTTTCGGCGGTCTCCCCGACGGCACCGGTGACAGTCCGTTTGAATCGGGCGGAAGCCTGCTGGACAGTATGCGGTTCTGACACCACACTTGAAGAAGGAGGTGCTGCCCATGCAGACCACACGCCTTCTTCGCCTGCTTGACGCCGAACTCCTCGATGCAGAGGAGGATATCCGCGATCTCGAACTCACCCTGTCGCGACGCTTTGCGTCCATGGAAATCACTCCGTACGTGTACCAGGAAAACAGCGCCGTCCTCGAGTGGGAGCTTCACGGTCTGGCCCGGGTGCGCTCTGTGCTTCACGCGGTCCAGCCGTCGGAGTACGCGGAGACCACCGACCTGGTTGCGGCGATCCACGAGATGCTCCGGGACCAGGTTGATCACCACGGCATGCCCGGGGCGGTGGAGTCGATCGTCCGTCGCCGCCTGACACGTTTGCTGCCGCTGGTCGCCGAGGGCTGCGAATAGCGGCGACGGAACACGACACCGCAGCGCCACCCGCCCGGCGAGGACTTCCGCCTGCACCCCTCCTCGATTTTTCGTTGATTTCCTGACTATTTCGGTTTACTTTGTAGACAGAATCGGTCGGTCGGCCGACCGATAATATTCCACGAGGAGGCCCAGGCCATGGCACGGACACTCCCTGCCCGCATACTGGAATCGATCGGGCGCCGTTCACACCCGGCGTTTCTCAACTACCCCGACGACGACGGCGGGTGGCGGAACGTCTCCGGGAGCCAGGCGCGGGAGGCGATCCGGAACCTGGCTCTGGGCCTGGACCGACTCGGTATCCGCCGCGGTGAACGGGTGGGGCTGATCTCGCCACCCAGTCCGGAATGGCTGATCGTGGACCTGGCGATCCAGAGCATCGGCGCCGTCACCGTGCCGATCTTCAAGAAGATCTCGCCGGAGAGCTTTCGCCACGAGATCCGTGATTCCGGGATGCGCTACCTGTTTGTCGGGTACCCGGACGAAATACCGATGGCGGTGAAACACGGCGAGGGGCTCGCGGAGCTCATTACCTTCGGCTGCTGCACCGACAACGAACGCTACGACCAGCTCATGACGACCGGCGCCGAGCGTGCCGCCGAAGACCCGGACCGCTACGCCGCCCTCGTCGACGCCGGGTCGGGTACGGACCTGTGTACGATCATCTACACCTCGGGATCAACGGGGCTTCCCAAGGGCGTGGAACTGACCCATGACAACCTGCTGAGCCAGATCGACGCCTCGGGACGGCGGTTCTCGCTGGAGCCCGACTCCGACGTGGCGCTCTCGCTGCTTCCGCTGGCGCACATTTTCGAGCGGATGGTGGTGTACTTCTACCTCAGCCACGGGCTGCCGGTGTACTTCGTCAACGACCCCAAGCAGCTCACCACCTACGCGCCCCAGGTTCAACCCACGGTCATGACCGTGGTTCCCCGCCTGCTCGAAAAGGTGTACGTGAAGATTCGCGACAAAACCGACGACGCCGGGGGCGTGTCGGGCCTGCTGGCACGGAGTGCCCGCCACAGCGCAGAACGTCGGCCCGTCGACGCGCGCCGGACGCTGGTCGACCACCTCTACGACCGTCTCGTGTACCGAACGTTCCGCGAGGCGCTCGGCGGCCGGGTTCACACGATGATCAGCGGCTCGGCGAAACTCGACGCCGACATCTGCCGGTTCTTCATTAACATCGGGTTGCCGGTATTCGAGGGCTACGGCATGACCGAGTCCTCTCCCGTGATCGCCGTGAACTACGCCGGTCACCGGAAGGTTGGAACGGTGGGGCCACTGCTTCCGGGAGTCGAGGTGCGAATCGCCGCGGATGGCGAAATCCTTGTCCGCGGTCCCAACGTGATGCAGGGGTACCACAACCGACCCGACGCAACGGCCGAGACGCTTGTCGACGGCTGGCTGCACACCGGGGACCTGGGATCCCT
The DNA here is from genome assembly GCA_913030605.1 of uncultured Spirochaeta sp. Taxonomy (GTDB): domain Bacteria; phylum Spirochaetota; class Spirochaetia; order DSM-27196; family Alkalispirochaetaceae; genus Alkalispirochaeta. Next base: position 26,366 of record CAJWEZ010000004.1, on the reverse strand, counting down.
GGACACCGACGGCTACCTGTCGGTCACCGGGCGAAAGAAGGAGATCTTCAAGAAGTCCACCGGGGAGTACGTCCCACCGGCGCCGATCGAACGGGCGATCGCGGAACACCCGGCGGTGGATACCGCCGTCATCTTCGCCGACAACCGCGTGTACGTCACGGCGCTGATCTTTCCGGACATGGAGAAGGTCAGGAACATGCGCGAGGAGCAGGGGTTCACGGCGATGAGCGACGGTGAGTACCTGGCATCTCGCCACCTGAAGGACGAGATCGGGAGACACATCGAGGAAGTCAACCGCCACCGGCACCACTGCGAAGAGGTGGTACGGTTCGAAATCGTCGATCACCCGGCGTCGATCGAGACCGGTGAACTCACACCCACAATGAAGGTCCGCCGGTCCCGCATCGAGGCGATGTATGAACGGGAGATCGAGGAGATGTACGCACAGATTGGAGGCACCACGTGAAGGAACGAATCGCGATTATCGACGGTATCCGCTCACCGATGGCAAAGGCGGGGACAGTTTTGAAAGACACCCCCGCCGACGATCTCGGCGCGGCGGTGGTTCGCGAAGTAATGAATCGCGGCGGCGTCGCCCCCGGCGAGATCGACGAGGTCATCATCGGAAACGTTGCGCAGCCGGCGAACGCCGCGAACATCTCGCGGGTAATCGCCCTCAAGGCGGGGCTCCCGATCGAGGTGCCCGCCTACACGGTGCACCGCAACTGCGCCAGCGGCATGGAATCGATCACCGACGCGGCGACGAAGATCTCCGCCGGCCGCGGGTCCGTCTATCTCGCCGGGGGCGTGGAGAGCATGAGCAACATTCCACTGCTGTTCAACCGCGAGTACACGGCGTTCATCAACCGCCTCATGCGGGCAAAAACGGGACGCGACCGCGTGAAAACGCTGCTCTCCTTCCGGCTGCGCATGCTCAAACCGGAGATCGGCCTGGTTCAGGGGCTCACGGACCCGGTCAGCGGCCTGATCATGGGCATGACCGCCGAGAATCTCGCCCGGGAGTTCCACATCACCCGGGAGGAGCAGGACGAGTACGCCCTTCGTAGCCACCAGCTCGCGGTGGAGGCGCGGGACGCTGGGCTCTTCGACGACGAGATCCTGCCGATTCCGCGCTACCCCGACTTTGCAGAAATGGTCTCCCGCGACGTCGGGCCCCGGGAGGGCCAGAGCATGGAGAGCCTCGCGAAACTGAAACCCTACTTCGACCGGCGCAGCGGGACGGTCACTGTGGGCAACTCCTCCCAGGTAACCGACGGCGCCGCGGCGGTACTGGTGATGGGCGAAAAGGAGGCGAAACGCCGGGGGCTCAAACCGATGGGATACCTGCGGGACTTTGCCTACGCATCGCTGGAGCCGGAGCGCATGGGACTCGGCCCGGTGTACGCCACCGCCCGCCTCATGGAACAGACCCGATTCCGCATGTCCGACGTCGGGTACATCGAACTCAACGAGGCGTTCGCCGCGCAGGTCATCGCCTGCGAACGCGCCAGCGACTCCGACGAGTTCGCCCGCCGATATCTCAACCGAGATCGGAAGATCGGCGCCTTCGACCGTTCCATCATGAACCTTCAGGGTGGCGCGATCGCCCTGGGGCATCCGGTGGGCATGACCGGAACGCGGCTGGTACTGCACACGCTGCGGGAGCTCCGTCGACGGAACACATCGCTGGGGCTGGCGACGCTGTGCGTCGGCGGCGGCCAGGGCGCCGCGCTGCTGCTGGAGGCAGCGTGACGCCGATGCCGCTCACCGCACGACCAACGACTGGAGGAACGTCATGAACGCAACGACAGCAACCGACACTGAATCCACCACCGCCACCTACTTCACCATGGAGACAGACGAGGGCGGCATCACGACCCTCGTTTTCGACAGTCCCGACGGACGGGTCAACACATTCACCCGCGCCGCGATCGAGGAACTGGCGGAACACGTTACCGAGCTCGAACGCCGTGCCGCCGAGGGGTCCACCCGCGGGGTGATGTTCGCCAGCGGCAAGGAGGGAAACTTCATCGCCGGCGCCGACATACACCTGATCAGGGAGATATCGACCCCTCAGGAAGGGCGTGAGGCGGCGGCGGCGGGGCAGGCAATCTTCGCCCGGATCCAGGACCTGCCGGTTCCCACCCTCGCGGCGATCAACGGGAGCTGCATGGGCGGTGGCCTCGAACTGGCGTTGAGCTGTGACTACAGAACCGCAGCCGACTCGCCGCGCACCAAGATCGGACTTCCGGAGACGCAGCTCGGGGTCCTTCCCGGCTGGGGCGGCACGTTCCGCCTCCCGCGAACCGTGGGGTGGAAGCAGGCGACGAAAATGATCCTTTCCGGATCGCCGGTGGACGCCGGCCGCGCCCTGCGCCACGGCCTCGTCGATGCGGTGTATCCACCGGCGTTCTTCGACGAGTGGACCCGGGCGCTCTTCGGCCGGCTTCTCGACGGCGCCGATGATCGGGTGGCGCGAGGGCGCAGGAAGGCCGGGAAACGACGGTCGTGGATTCTGGAGAGAACGCCGGTGGGCCGTGCGCTGATCTTCCGCGCCGCCGCCGCCGACGTGAAGAAGCGAACCGGGGGCCACTATCCCGCGCAGCCGGAGGCGCTGCGCGTACTCCGGGCCACCACCGGCGGCGCCCTGGGCAACCGCCAGGCACGGCGCCGCGCCAACGCCCGGGAGGCGGGCGCCTTCGGGCGACTTGCGGCGACCGAGGAAAGCACCAACCTCACACGCCTGTTCTTTGCCCGGGAAGCGGCCAAACGGCAGGAGGCGCTGCAGTACGCCCGGACCGATCGTCACATCTCCCGCGCCGCGGTCCTCGGCGCCGGCGTCATGGGCGGAAGGATCGCCTGGCTCTTCAGCAGCCGCGACGTTCCCGTTGTCATGAAGGACATCGCGTGGGACGCCGTGCACAAAGGCTACCAGAGTGCCCGGGAGGTCTACGACCAGCTTCGCGCCCGGGGCAAGTACGACGACCGCGAGGTCAACCTCAAACTGAACGCGATTCACGGAGCGGTATCCTACGAGTCGATCGGACGCCCCGACGTCGTGGTGGAAGCGGTGGTCGAACGCATGGACGTGAAGCGGCAGGTGCTCTCGGAACTGGAGTCGCACATCGCCGACGACACGATCGTCGTGAGCAACACCTCCGCGCTGTCGATCGACGGTATGGCCTCGGCCCTGCGCCACCCGGAGCGGTTTGCCGGGATGCACTTCTTCAACCCCGTCAACCGCATGCCGCTGGTCGAGGTGATCCGCGGCGAACGCACTGCCGACGCGGTCATCGGTGACGTGGTTGCCCTGGCCCTCAGGCTGGGGAAAACACCCGTGGTGGTCAAAAACAGCCCCGGATTCCTGGTCAACCGCCTGCTGCTCCCCTACCTCAACGAGGCGGCGGTCATGCTCGGCGAGGGAGTTGACTACGAGGCCGCCGATCGCCTCTTTGCCGACTTCGGGATGCCGATGGGGCCCTACACCCTCCTGGATGAGGTGGGGATCGATGTCGGCTTTCACGTCGCGGCGACGCTCAACGAAGCGTTCGGTGACCGCATGGCCACCGCGCCGGTCCTGGACGCGATCCGCACCGACTCCTCGCTCCTCGGGAAAAAGAGCGGCGCGGGGTTCTACGTCTACGAGAACGGGAAACGGCGCGACGCCAATCCCCGCATGAAAGAACTGATCCGGGGACACCGGAGCAGCAGCGGAGGCGGCGCACGCCCCGGCGACCGCGACATCTTCGACCGTGCGATGCTCAACATGGTCAACGAGGCCGCCTACGCCCTCGAGGAGGGCGTGGTGGGGTCGCCGGAGGAACTGGACCTGGCGATGATCATGGGAACGGGGTTTCCGCCGTTCCGCGGCGGTCTGCTCCGCTGGGCCGACCGTGAGGGCACCGGTGCGATCAGGGACCGTCTGCAGGACCTGCGCGCACGCTTCGGCGAGCGCTTCGCGCCGGCGCCATTGCTGGCGCAGTACGCCGACGAAGGTCGCGGGTTCTTCACAGCCGCCGACGGGGACTGACGCTGATGCGTTCCCTCCGGCGACCGCGACCGGTATGACCGCGACCCGGCGTCGCGCGATCACCGCGCCTGCCGGGGTGTTGGGTTGAACGGGGCGTCACGTTGAACGGGGCGTCACGGCGCGCATCACCGACCGGTGCGCGCGCTCACGCTCGCCGCCGGTCGGGGTGCCCGCCGTTGTCTGGACTTCCTTCGCCTCGGCGATCAGATACTCCATGAGGGCGCGCTCCTCGTCCCCCACCGGCGCGTTCCCGAAGCGCCACCGCAGGACGGCGACCGAACTCACCAGCCAGTAGAGGCTCGTACTGAGCAGCGTCATCCGCCGCAGGAAGAACTCGTGGTGCACGACCTCCTTCCCCCAGGTGACCAGCCCGTACCGCAGCAGCCGGCGGAAGAGTTTTTCACTCCGCCGGGCGGTGTTCATCGCCCGGCGCAGCACCGGGTCATTCCCCGCCAGTCGCGGTGACAGCACCGGTCGACTGAGGCGCAGAATCGCCGCCATCCGCGCCGGCACACCGGCTCCCTTCAGCATCTTTCCCACACGGCGGAATACCGTGAGGGGCGGGTAAATCGCGTGTATCTCGGATGTCCCCTCAAAGATCGTGGTCACGCGAAAGTCGCGCATGCGCTTCTCGTAGGGCATGGACTGGATGAATCCGGCCCCTCCCGCGGTCTGAAGAGCATCGTAGAGGGTGTTCCAGCACTCGTCGGTCCCGTAGCGCTTGGTATGGGAACTTTCCATCGCCACGTTCATCAACGGGTCCTGCTCGAGCATTCGCGCCGTGGCGAGGGTGACGTTCTCCGCGGCGAATGCGTGGGCCCGGGCACGAACGATCTTCTCCTGAATCAGTTCGAACTCCCGGATCGGCACGCCGAACTGGCGGCGCGTGGTGGCGCGGTGCTCCATGTCCGCCACCGACTGCTTCATGAGCCCGGCGCTGGCGGCACCCAGCCCCAGACGGCCGTAGTTCAGGATGTTCATGGCGATCTTGAACCCGTCGCCGGGCTCACCGATCAGGTTCTCGCGCGGCACGCGCACGTCCCGGAATCGGATGGGGGTGGTGGAACTGACCTTGAGTCCCATCTTCGGCATGTCCTTCCCCACCGAGACGCCGTCCCACGCGGACTCCACGATAAACGCCCCCATGTGGCCAGGGCGATTCTCCGGGTCGAGCTGAGCAAAGACCGTCATTGCACCGGCGTAGTTGCCGTTGGTGATGTAGGTTTTTCCCCCGTTGAGGACGTAGTGCGATCCGTCCTCCGAGAGGCGGGCGACGGTTTCGATGTGCTGGGCGTCGGAACCGGTCTTCGGTTCGGTGAGGGCGTACGCAAACACCATCTCACCGGACGCCGCCGGCGGAAGGTAGCGCTGTTTCTGTTCCTCCGACGCGAACAGAACGATGCCCTTGAGTCCGATCGACAGGTGCGCCAGCGGGATCAGCACCAGCGCCATATCCGATTTCGCCATCGCCTCCACCACCATGAGATACTCGGTGGTGGAAAACCCGAGACCGCCGTACGCTTCCGGAATCGTGAGACCGAAAATGCCCAGATCACGAAAGGACGCCATGAGTGCGTCGGGAATGCGGCTGTCCTTCTCCAGATCCAGCGGCCGGTAGTCCGCCACGATCTCCAGGTATCGCTGTACAAACCTGTCTACCTTTTCTCGGTCCACCGGTCGCTCCGGTGCCGAGAGGAGTTCCTCCCTGCAGGTGCCGTCGTACAGCGTCTCGAGAAAACCGATTCCCGCGTGTTCCATGTCGTGCTCCTTCGCCGCATCCGTTATTTCTGACTATTCAACTCTATTATCAACCTAACCCGGCCCCGCCGGACGGTCAACAGAAAAATCGTCCGGTTGACCGACCGAAAACGTGTAAGTACTTTCTGCAGCGCAATGTACGCGCATCCTCTGGTATTGATTCATGGCTACGGAGTCCGCGGGGCGTTCTGGAACGCGCTCCGTGCGGAGCTCACGGATTCCTTCGATCGCATCGAGACACCGGATATGAACATCCCCGACGTGAACGCCGGCGTCGCCGCCGTCGGCGATATCTGCAGGGAGACGAGAGCCGGCGCCGCCGGTCCGGTCACACTGGTGGGACACAGCCTCGGCGGTGTTCTTGCCGCCCTCGCTGCCCGCGACCTGGACCCGGACACGGTCTCCCACCTGGTGGTGATCGCGAGTCCCTTCGGGAACCATGTCGGCCGGGCGTTCGGCCCCATCACCCGCCTGCGGTTCGCCCTGGGCCTCATGGGACGGTCGGAACTGCGACGGCGGTTCTTTGGACGCGCCGTGCCCGAGGACGTCCAGAACGCGGTCTTTGCCACCGCCGCCGACGAAAGCTCCGCGTTGAAGGCGCTGGGCAGGCAGCGCCGCTGGTTCCACACCGACGCGTTTCCCGCCGGGGTGCCGCAACGGTCGCTGGTGATCGGGAGTGACGCGGACCGGATCGTCCACGGTGAAGAGGTCCGTGGGTTCGCGACCGCCCTGGACGCCGAGGTCACGGTGTTTCCCCGCGGGGAGGATGTCGGGCACGACGATTTCGCCGTGTTTCCCCCGGTGGCGAAACGGACGGCGGCGCTGATTCGCGGCTTTGTCCATCGGGGCAATACGGGCTTTACCGGGCACGGAGGTGTGTGAATCCGCGATCGCGCGTGTGCTTGACACCGGACGGCATTCGCTGTAGAAATACAGACCGTACGGCGCACCGCGCCTGCCAGTCGGGGGTGTAGCTCAGTTGGCTAGAGTACTTGAATGGCATTCAAGGGGTCACGGGTTCGAATCCCGTCACCTCCACGATTGGGACCGCCCCTCCGGGCGGTCTTTTTTTTTGGTTTGCACTCCGGGCTGTATACAGAAGAATGTTGCAGATCGGGAGGTATGTGCTGACCCCGTCAGGAGTTCGGGCCGCGGGGGCGTCTCAACAGCCCCAAGTGTTTTCCGGACCGCGAGTTCGCAGCCGTTTTGCAACAACGTTCTGGATACAGCCCCCGGGACCATCAATCGCGCAGTCCGAGCACGGCCAGCTCCCGACTCACCCGCAACTCACCGAAAACAACACCGACGGCGTGCGGATTGCCCGGAAGGCGCAACGTGCTGTCCACAAACGTTGACGGCACGCCGTCCAGCAGGGGCGTCTGCCCGCCGGTCTCCAGGTCGAGCACCGCGTTGTGAAACACCAGCCGCGTTCCACCGTCCCACCAGGTCGCTGCGAGCTGCCGGAAGAGCCGTGCATCCAGGCCGTTCCGCACGGTCACCGCGCTGTCCGGGAGTCGGTACCGGTGTCCCTCTGCCGTCAGTTCAACCTGCTGGACTTCGGACCCCACGTACAGGACCGACAGGCGCACCGGGAGACCTCCGTCACCGCCTGAGGCCGGGACGGTCCACCGAAGGTCCCACCGACGCGGTACGGTAACGTTCGCGAATCCGGGTCCGTTGTCATCAACCTCGTCGTCGGGATTGCCGCTCTGCTCCAGATCTGCAATCGCCGGCGGACTCGTCGCGATCGCAGTGAAGCGTTGCGTTCCCTCCCCGATCGCGGTCACGGTCCCCGTCGTCAGATCAACTCGATCGACCCGCATCACCGAATCGATCCGGCCGTCGCGACTGTCTCCGCGGGCGGCATACACGAGCGCCACGGTGGTTTCGTCGATGCCGACGATCCCCACCAGCTCCGGGGCAAACGGGTCGGTCGCCGAGAGCGCTACGGGAGCAGGGACGGCCGCCGCGAACGCGGTGGCGGCTGCGGGGGTGAACGCCGGATTCACGGTGGCGTTGTTCCGTGGCTCGAGGGTCGCGCACCCTGCCAGCACAAGCGCGAGCCCCGCCAGAATCATCTGTTTCATACATCTAAGCTACCAGCGGCTTCACGCGCCGGCAATGCTGAACACGTCTCCGCTTCATGCTATAGTTGAGCCATGGCATCTTCTTTCGACACCAGTGACAATCTGTTCGTCTCCGACGAGACCGAAGAGGCCCCGGACTTCGAGGCGCTCTTCGACGAACCCGCCGCCGAGGGGCTGGACGACGAAAACGGTGGCGGGTCGACCGCCGACGACAGCCGTTTCCAGCGTGTCGAGAACGTTACAGAGGAGCCCAAGCACTACTTCCGCAACGCCAACTACTACCAGGAGGCGCTCACCGGGGAAGGCGAGATCGCGAAACGCCTCCACAGCACGCTCGCACAGTTCCTGAAGGCGGACAATCCTGAGGACCGGTCCCTGTACCGCAACCGGCTCATTCCGGTGTACTGGGAGCTGACACGCTCCATCGCTGCCAAAGCCTACGCGGGCCTGCCGGATCCCAAAAAGCTGGTGCTGCGTTTCGGTGTTCTCCTTCCGACGATGCTGGACAAGGACCAGCGGCTGATGATCGCGCAGATCATCGATGCGAACGAGCTGGGGGAGCCGATCCACTACGTGGACGAATGGCTCGCCATGGTTGCGCGGGGTGAGATCAACGCCTCAGCAACCGACGAGACCAAACCCCAGGCGGGGAAGGAAGCCAGCAAGGTAGGGCGCCAGCTCGAAAGTGCCCGCGGCAAGGTCGAGGCGCAGATCGAACTGATCCGCACGCGAAACCGCGAGATGGCGGAGCAGGAGAGCAACCTCCAGCGCTTGGTGCGTGAGCTCGTGGACCGCGAGAGTCGCGCCGAGGCAAACGGCGAGAAGGGACCGTACAGCGAAACCCAGCGCGGACTGTTCTCCGACATCTCCACCGAGCTGCGGCGACTGAGCAACCAGGGCCGGGAAATGAGCCGTTCGTTTGCCGAACTGGAGCGCTATCAGGACCAGTACAACGACCTTCGCAGCCAGGCAGAAGCGATGGGCGACGTGGTGGAGGAGGTCGATACCAAGGCGGCGGAAGAGGAGATGGGCACCGTCCGGCAGATGGCCAAACTCTGCGTGGGACGCCAGGGCAACCACTTCCCCCTGCTCTACAAGCAGTACTTCCGGAGCGGTCTCGGCAGTGTGGCAACCCGGGAAAACGTCAACAACGTGCTGGCGGACGTGGAACGTCTGGACCCGGGCATCTTCGAACGGACGTTCAAGCAGAAGACCACGCGAATCGTGCCCAACGTGATTCTGGTTCCGTGCTACGGAGACGTCGGGATCTGCTGGGAACCGTTCGAGCGCTACAACCGCGCGACCAGCCGCGGGCGTCTGGCGATCCCCATGTTTCCGAAGGATCTTCGCACGGCGGTCATTTCGGCGCTGGGGGACCTGCGCTGGCAGGTGGCCAAGGAGAAGGCCGCCCACTACTGGATGGAAGAGGGACTCACGGGTTGGTACTACCAATGGTTCACCGAGCAGAAGCTCAAGGGTGACGTGAAGGATCAGTTTATCCAGGACTACAGCCTGTGGATCGGAAAAGAGAGCGAGGGCACGCAGAAGCTCGACCGCGAGGTACGCGGTATTTTCTGGCGCTACATGCCGTTCCCGCAGGACGTCAAGGACGAACTCAAGAACCGCGGGTTCGTGTACCAGGAGCTGTACAAGAAGGATCAGAACCGGGCGATGTCCGACGGGTACTGATCAGCGACGGCCCTGGCCCTTGCCGAAGATCGGTCCGAAGTACTGCTCGAGGTTGTACTTGTTGGAAAGCCACCGCATAAAGCGGTGGTAGACCACGTAGGTAAGCACCACGGAGCCGACAAACAGAATCAGCAGGATGATCTGGTTGGCCCCCGGCGGGAGCTGGGGTGCCAGAAAGCGCGCGAACAGCACCATCAGGACCCCGAAGATCAGAACCATAGCCACAATATTCACGATCGTTGCCGCGAGGATGAAGAGAATCGAATTCAGTCGTTTGTTCATGCCTGTCCGTCCGAAGAAAAAAACATTGTGAGAACCAGAAGCACCCCCCCGACCACAACGCTGGAGTCGGCAACGTTGAAGGTTGGCCAGCGCTCCAGGCCGAAGAGACCGTAGAACTTCACATCCAGGAAGTCCACCACCCCCTGTGGACGGAACACGCGGTCGATGATGTTCCCCACACCGCCGCCGATGATCGCCGCCACATACCAGCGTTGCGTCCTCGTGAGATCGCGACTGCGATACAGAGAGCCGACCAGTACACCCAGCACCGCGACGGGAACCGCCACAAACAGCGCTTTCCGCAGCCAGAACGGCAGACCGTCACCAATGCTGAAGGCGATACCCAGATTGCGGGCGTGAATGATCCGGAAGAAATCCCCCAGAACCTCGATGGAGAACCCGGTGCGATAGTAGAGCGGAACGTGCGCCACGATGATCGCTTTGGTGACCTGATCCACCAGAACGATCGCCGCCGCCAGGATCAATGGGGTCCACAGCTCACGCGGAGTCGGGGCACCGCGCAGCCCGTCTCCCCCCGCCGACCGCGCCGGGCGGGTTTCAGAGTCCTGTCGGGACATCGAGAAAAGCAGTTTCCAGACCGGACTCGTCCGCGAGCATTCTACCGACACGCTGTACTCCCCACACTTCCGTTGCGTAGTGCCCGCCGAAAATAGCATTGATCCCGGACTCGCGGCAACGATGGTACGCGATGTGGTTTGCATCGCCGGTGATATACAGGTCGAGTCCCTGTTCGATCGCCTGGTCCACCTCCAGCGGCGCACCGCCGGAGATGATACCGACTGTCCTGACCGCCTCCGGTCCGAACCGCAGGACCGACAGCGGGCGATACCGCTCTCCGAACAGCGTGTCCACAACCTGGTCCACCGACACGGGAGCGGGGAACTCGCCGGCGACGCCGATCGGGAGACCCTTCACCAGCCCGAAGGGTTCCACCTCCCGGAGCGCAAGCGCCTCGGCCATGCCGGCGTTGTTCCCGAGGGACAGGTGGGCGTCCAGCGGCAAGTGGACGGCGTACAGCGCGATGTCGTGCTCCAGCAGGAAGCGGATACGCCGCGAATGCTCGCCGGTGATCACCTGCTCCCGCCCCCAGAAGAGCCCATGGTGCACGAAGAGCAGGTCGGCCCCCCACTCCGCGGCGCGCTCAAACGTCTCCATGGCGGCATCCACCGCCACGGCGACACGGGAGACGGTCTGGTTGAGGCGGTCAACCTGCAGACCGTTTTTGGATCCGTCGATGCGGGCGAACTCGTCGATCGGCAGCGTCGCGTGGATCAGGTCGTCAAACTCGGTCAGTGTCATTCGGCGCCGTCCTCGTAGCAGCCACCCTGGGCGCACAGGAGGCGCGCGGTGGGCTCGTCGACGATCAGTTCGGTCATCATCCGCGCCTGCAGCGCCGCCAGGAGTCCCGGCACCTTGTTGCGGCCGCTGACAACGCAGATCGCACGGTCAACCTGCCGATACAGAGTCAGCGGCGGACCGCTGGCCCGCTGATTGAGCGGTATGTCATCCCAGGTACCGTCCTCACGGAAGAACACCGTGGCCAGGTCGCCGATGACGTCCTCACGGTGCAGTTCCTCCATGTCTTCGGGGTCGAGATATCCTTTTGAGTACACGTGGCTGGGTACGCCGGCGTCGACGGCACCGATGCTGTACAGCAGGATGTTCGCATTCTGCTGCAGGTCGATGATCCGCCGGACGCTGCGTTCGCGCCACATCGCTTCCTTGGTTTCGCGATAGTCGAAGAAGGTCGGCACCGGAAACAGCATGACACTCGCCTCGTAGTTCTGGGCGAAGTGCTGGAGGATGTTTGCCGCGTAGCGGTTGTCCGGGGTGTAGGTGTTGCCGGAACCGTTGAGCTGAACGATTCGCAGCCCGGGCACCCGCTTGGGGATGAGATCGCTGGCGATTTCGCTGATCGTGGTACCCCAGGCGATTGCCAGGATCTGCCCGCTCTGCAGGATCGTGTTGAGGTAGTTGGCGGTGTACCGCGCGACGCGCTCGAGCCACACCACCTCTCCCATAAGTTCCGGCGCGGGAACGATGTGCACGGCGTCGAGGCCGAAACGTTCCTGGATCTGCGTTTCCAGCGGCGACAACGCCTTCTGCACATTGATGATACGAATCTCGACCATACCGCTGGTGCGGGCGTGGCTCAGCAGACGGCTGACTTTGGGTCGCGAGAAGTTCATCTCCTTGGCGATCGCCTCGGTGGTGAGCCCCTGATAGTAGTACATCGTAGCTACCTGCAGAGCCTCCTGGTAGATTCGGTCCTCGGTGTTCATAGCTTATGTGCAGAGTGTAATTCCTCAGATGAACAAACGCAATGCTCACGCACGCGTGCGCCATCCTCTCGTTCGCCGATCGTGGCACCGGTGGGCGCCGGCCGCGGCACCGGCGGGCGCCGGTTGTCGACAGTTCGCCCGCGGGGCTATACTCCGCGCTATGCACGCAACCATGCGCTTCCGGCTCGAACCCGAGGTAGCGCGTTTTTCCATTTCCCCCGACGAAATCGGGCCGGTTGATGTCAGACCGGCCCCCAGAACCCCCGGCCGCGTGATCGGCCAGCCCCGGGCGATCGAAGCCCTGAAGCTGGCGGTGGCGATCCGGGCCAAGGGGTACAACGTGTTTGTGGCGGGGCTTTCGGGGACCGGCAAACGAAGCACCGTCATGCGCTTTCTCAAGGAACAGCCGTTTGACCCCACCCGTCTGCGGGACATGGTGGCGGTGAACAACTTCTCCCAGCCGGATCGGCCGCGGATTCTCTACTTCTCACCCGGCGACGGTCGCCGATTCCGTCGCCGCATCGCCGACACCGTGAACACGCTTCAGGAACAGCTTCCCACGACGATGGATCAGGGCACGTTCCGCGAACAGCGCGACGCGATCATGATGGACACCGAACGTCGCGAGGCGGACGCCCTCAACGAGTTCGAATCGCGTCTGAACCAGGAAGGCTTCACGATCGTCCAGGTGGGCGAGGCGGGCGACCAGCGCAGCGACCTCAGCGTCCTGGTGGACGACCAGCCCGTGGCGATGGACGAGTTTGGCACGCTGGTCCAGGAGGGTCGCTACTCGGAACGCGACTGGAACCGGCTCCGGCGGCGCTACTACCAGCTCATGGATGAGATGAACCGCATGTTTGTCTCACTCCGCGGTGAACGCGTCGCCGCCGACGCGCGCCTCCGGGAACTGCAGCGCGAGGCCGCTGCCCCGGCGATTCACGAGGCGATCGCCGCAGTCCGTGGCGACTTCGTCGGAGACGAGATCATGGCGTTCCTCGATCGGCTGGAGGAGGACATCACCGAGAATCTTGCCCTCTTTCTGCCCGACGATCCGGAGAAGGAGCAGGACCGGCAGCTGGAACTCCTGCGCTACGGTGTGAACGTGCTCGTCGACCACGCCGACACGCAGCAGACCCCGGTGATCTTCGAAAGCCGCCCGGACTATCACAAGCTGTTCGGCACCCAGGAAATGAACCCGGACCACGACGGCCACCACGGATTCCTCTCGTTGCGCAGCGGCAGTCTCATGGCCGCCTCCGGCGGCTATCTGGTCCTGAGGGCGGAGGACGTTCTCAACCAGGAAGAAGTGTGGCACGGTCTGAAACGGGCGATCCAGGACGAGGTAACCGAGATCCGCACACCTCCGACGCCCTACGGTCCACCGATGCAGAGCCTCAAGCCGGACCCGGTGGAGCTGCACGTCAAGGTGATCCTCATGGGCAGCGAACACATCTACGATATCCTTTTCTACCAGGACGAGGAGTTCGGCAAGCTGTTCAAGGTGCTGAGCGAGTTCGACTCGGTGATGGAGAACACGCCGGAAACGCGGCGTGCCTACATGGACTTTATGCACATGATCACCGAGGAGGAAGGCCTGGTCCCTGCCGATCAGGACGGTATGGCGGCGGTCCTCGAGTACGGCGTGCGCCTGAGCGAGTTCCGCGACAAGCTCAGCACGCGGTTCTCGCTCATCGCCGACCTGCTGCGGGAGGCGAGTCACTGGGCTACCACCGCCGGCCGCACCACCCTGGATCGGGAAGCGGTGGAGCAGGCGCGGGACGTCCGCCGGTTCCTCCACAACCTGCCGGAGGAAAAGTACGACGAACAGATATCCTCCGGCGAGATGATCCTGCAGGTGGACGGCTCCCGCATCGGGGCGATCAACGGCCTGTCGGTGCTGGACCGCGGGTACTACGCCTTCGGCCGCCCGATGCTCATCACCGCCCGCGTAGCGCCGGGAACCGACGGCATCACCAACATCGAACGCGAGAGCGGGCTCTCCGGCGAGCTTCACGACAAGGGTGTCTACATCATCCAGGGATTCCTGCAGGCAACCTACGCCACCGACTTTCCGCTGGCGGTGAACGCGAGCATCGGATTCGAGCAGAGCTACGTGGAGGTGGACGGGGATTCGGCGTCGTCGACGGAGGTATACGTCCTCCTGTCGGCGATCGGCAACCTGCCGCTGCGACAGGATGTTGCCGTCACCGGCAGCGTCAACCAGTTCGGCCAGATCCAGCCGGTCGGTGGGATCAGCGAGAAGATCGAGGGGTTTTACGCCACCTGCCGGCTCATGGGGCTCACCGGAACGCAGGGCGTGATCATTCCCCGGACAAACATCCAGAATCTGATCCTCTCGCGGGAGGTCCAGACCGCGGTGGAAGAGGAGCAGTTTCACATCTACGCGATCGATACCGTGGACGACGGGATCGAGATCCTGACCGGCAAGCCCGCCGGGGAGCGGCAGAACGACGGCCACTTCCCGCGGAACACCGTGAACGGAATCGTCGAACGGCGACTGCGGCAGATGGCGGCGCAGGTCAAAGACTTCTCCTGACCACGACGTTTGTTGCGCCCGGCACAATGGCGCGTCTATACTGGGTAGCATGAGCCAGGATCAGGCGCAAAAAGTACTCGAGCGTGCGCGGGACGCCGCGCGCAGCCAGAAACCGTTCGTCATCAAGAGTTACAAACTCCCCCCCCAGACCGAGGCGCAGATCGAGGAGGCACTGGGCGTATTCCTGTCGGAACTCGACCGGGACGTTCTGAAGGACTCCCTGGCGTACTGCCTCCGGGAACTGTCGGTAAACGGGAAGAAGGCGAACACCAAGCGGGTGTACTTCGAAGAGAAGGGCCTCGACCTCAACGACGATAACGACTACGCCACCGGCATGACGACGTTCAAGAACGAGACGCTCGACAACATCGCCTACTGGCTCGAAAAACAGGAGGAGGCGGGGCTGTATGTGAAAGTTGTGTTTCACATACAGGGCCGTGACCTGCACATCAAGATCGGGAACAACACCCTGATCACCCGGAGGGAACAGATCCGGATCTACGACCGCATCGCACGGTCCCGGGCGTTCCGGACAATGGAAGAAGCGATGACCTCGGTCCTGGACGACAGCGAGGGCGCCGGACTGGGAATCGTGATTCTGGTGCTGATGCTCAAGAAGATCGGCCTGGACGAGGAGGCGTTCGACATCGACGTGGAGGGCGACGAGACGGTGGCACGCCTCATCATCCCCATGGACCAGGCCAAGGTGGAACACCTGACCGACGTGTCCCGGGAGCTGGCGGAACACATCGAGTCGCTGCCCCAGTTTCCCGAAAGCATCCTGCAGCTTCGCACCATTCTCGATGACCCGGACGCCGAGATGAACGAGATCGCCCGCGTCCTGGGGCAGGATCCCTCCCTGACGGCGGACCTGCTGCGCACGGTGAACAGCGCCCGGTACATGCTCTCGCGCCGCATGGACAACGTGGTTGAGGCGGTGAAGGTCGTTGGGCTTCGGGGCCTGCGCCAGATGCTCTACAGCTACGGCACGCAGCGCATCCTCGGCGACGGGTCGGAAAACGAGGTGTCCCGCCACCTGTGGGAGCACAGTCAGCGAACCGCGTTTTTCGCCTACGGCATCGCCCGCAACGTCTACAAGCGGAAGGACATTCTGGACGACGTCTACGTGGGCGCAATCCTCCACGACATGGGCAAGATCGTCTTTTCCAACCTGCATCCGGACGTCGTGCAGCACATCCAGGAATTCTCGCGGAGCAAGGGAATCCCTTCGACCGTGTTCGAAGAGATGAGCAACGGGATCGACCACGCCGAGGTGGGGGCCCGTCTGGCCGAGCGCTGGAACTTTCCGGATATTCTCGTGGCGGCGATCCGGTACCACCATACGCCCCTGAAGGCGCCGGCGCAGTCCCGCGACGTGGTGGCGGTGATCTACGTCGCCAACGAACTGTCGCACCTCACCGAACACGAGTACGACCAGATCGACAGTCGTGTCCTTCGCATGATCGGCATCAACAGCCGGGAACAGCTGCAACAGATCCACTCGCGCCTCGGCGACCAGTACGACCGCGAATTTGCACGTCTGGAGCGGGAGCGGTAGCGCTTCCGGGGAGGGCGACGCCCCACGCCGATCGACGCCGACCCACTCACCGTCACACGAAACCCGTTGACCCCTCCGGTTGTTTATATTATTTTTTATATATAACAACTACCACAATGGAGGGCGGTGATGGCGATTACCGTATACACGACCCCCAGTTGCAGCTTCTGCAACAAGGTCAAGAAATACCTGAAGGAGCACCGGATCACCTTCAGGGAGTACAACATCCAGAAGGACCAGCGGCGCGCCGAGGAGATGGTCAAGAAATCGGGGCAGATGGGCGTGCCCGTCCTCGATGTGCATGGTAAGATCATCGTGGGATTCGACGTTCCCAAAATCGAGAAAGCACTCAAGAGGTAACATCCATGGCTCATACCGATGCCCGATGGCGTGGGGACATGTCATTCGAACTCGAACTCCAGGGGTTCAAGCAGATCGTGGACGCCGACCCCAGCGTCGGCGGCAAGAACCAGGGTCCCACGCCCAAGGCGCTGATGCTCAACGCCCTCGCCGGCTGCACCGGCATGGACGTGGTGGCAATCCTGAACAAGATGCAGATGCCCTTCGATCGCTTCGAGATCAAGATCGACGGCGAGACCACCGATTCCCACCCCAAGGTGTTCGGCAAAATCGACGTCGTCTACCAGTTCTGGGGATCCGAACTCGACGAGAGCAAGATCGAAAAGGCGTGCAAGCTGTCGCAGACCAAGTACTGCGGCGTCTCGGCTACCCTTCAGGAGGCCGGCGAGGTCAACTGGCGGATCGAGCTCAACCCGTAGCCGCGTACCACCACGACAGACAGATCCCCACGGCGACCCCGACGTTTAGCGACGTTTTCGGGCCGTCGTGGGGAATCGATACAACCCGCCCCGACCGCCTGGCGGGCTCCAGAATCTCCTCGGGAACCCCCAGTTCCTCGTGCCCCGCGACCAGTATCCCCGCCGGCGGGAACGCAAACCGATTCACCGGTGTTCCACCCGTTTCCAGCACAATCTGAATGGCCGCTGCGTCGGATGGTGCGGCGGGCGGGGTGATGGCGGGCGGTTTGATGGCGGGCGATGTGATCGCGCCGGACGCAGCGAGCAGGTCACACGCCTCGCTCACGCCACCCCGAACCACCGGTACCAGACGCGCGCCTCCCATCGCAGCTCTGGCGAGCCGCGGGTGGTCCACTGCGGGAGCCGCCTCCCCCAGAACCACGCCGGCGACACCGTAGGTGGCCGCGGTTCGAACGATGTTCCCGACATTGAACGGCGCCCGGATATGCGGAAGCCACACGACTACCGGCAATGCCGCCGGAGGAGACACCGGAGACGGAGTTTCCCGGCGCCCATCGGTGGCTGACCTCGCCTCACCACCGGCGCCGCGCCACTCCCCGTCGACCGGGTCGATCCCCGCTTCCCGTGCCAGCGCTTCCAGCAGCGCCGCCCGGCGCCGCGCCACGGGCAGCCCGCCGGAGCCCACCTCCTCCGCCAGGCGCCAGGCGGTGCCCAGGTCGCCGGCGGCGAGACACACCTGCGGCGGTCGTCGCGTATCGGCGGCGAGGTCGTCCACGATGCGGCGGAGGTACGCGTCGGGCGTCGCGGTGGCTCCACCCGTGAGAAGGTCGCGGACGTAACGGTATCGTGCGGTCGGCGACAGCGACCGCACCCGGGAGAGCGACAGACGGGGTTTCATGGAGGCGCGATCAGAACGCCGCCGCCACCAGCTGCTGCAGGTCCGCCCCCGACACTCCGCCGGGGACGTTGCTGAGGAGCGGAAAATCGGTGGCGTCCTCCGCCGCCAGGCTGAGATCGTCGACGGTCACGTCCAGATCGCGAAGTCGCGGCGGCAGGTCGAGCTGTGTCAGGAGCTTGCGAATTCCCCGGGCGGCGCGCGGCGCGTCGTCGGCAGCGATGATGCGTTCCACCGGCTCGTCGAGGGCCGCGGCAACCCGCGCCGCCTTTTCCACGTTCCGCGGCGTGAGAAACTCCACCACGTGGGGCAAGAGAATCCCTGCGACCCACGACTTGGGCAGACTGAACCGTCCGTTGATCGCGTACGCCAGGCCGCCGCCGATCCCCTGCCCCGTCACGGACAGACCCATCGCGGTAATCAGGCCCGCCTCGGCGGCCTGCATGCGAAATCGTCCGTCGGACGGATTCTTGACGCCGGCGAGGGCGGCGGCGTGGAGTTCACGCGTGGCGCGCAACAGAAGCGTATCGGAGAACATCGTACTGGTGGGGGCGTAGTACCCCTCCACGGCCGCCAGGAGGGTGTCCATGATCGCCGCCAGGGCGTACTTGCTGGATAGTGTCTGGGTGAACGCGGTGTCGATGACCGCCGCCTGCACCGTTCCCGGGGCGATGTGAACCATCCGCGCACGGCCGGCGAGGGTGTCGTTGATGACCGCTTCCGGTCGCATGAGCAGGTGGTTGCGGTAGGAGGAGGGAACCTCGATGTAGGGGATGGAGGACCCCGGCACGTGCCCCTCCATGAGATCACCGATCCTCTTGCGGTCCGCCGCCACGTTGGCCACGCAGCGGGCGATCGACAGGACCCGCATGCCACCCAGGCCGATGACAGACTGAGCCTTGCTGGCGCGGGCCAGCGAGGCGATGTCGTCCACCGTGGACGCCGGCGATCCGGGCATCAGTTCGTCGTAGATCATCGTCTCCACGCCTGAGCGCTTCAGGATCTCTACCACCCGGCTGATATGCTGCCCCTCGTGGAGTACGGACTCCGAGACGATGAGGGCGCGGGTACCGATATCCCTGGCGATCTGGCCAAGTTGGGGGAGGACATCCTGGCCGAAAACAATCGACGATGGGACCCTTAGTGAAAACGTCTGCATGCTGGTCGTAATCCCATAAAAAAAGCAGTGCTACTATTGTATAGCACTGCCGCTCCAGTTTCCAAACGGTGACTGGGGATCAGTCAACGTCAAAGACGGACAAAATCTCGTTGGCGACGGCGTCCACGACGCGGTCATCGATGTAGGAAGGATCCTGAAGTCGGGCCTTGACTTCCTCGACGCGATCCTGGCGGATGTCCGGCAGGTTGCGAACGTCCTCAACCGCCTGCATGATCTCCGATCGCAGTTTGGCCTCGTTGGACACGGAAATGGAATCGCCGGTCTGAGATGCGTTGGGTTTGTTGACCTTTTCTGTTTTGTTGAACCTCTGAATCGGATCAACCGGCCCAATTCCTTCGATTGTCATCGATTGGTCCTTCCTTTCACCCTAATTATCGGCGTCCTACCCTATAATGTTAACGGCTTTTGCCCGTCCAAACAAGGACGGCGAACTCACCGCGGGTCGGAATTCCACCATTCGCCAGCATTTCTGCGACATCTTCAACCGTTCCACCGACGATCTGCTCGTGCAGCTTGGTGAGCTCGCGGCCGACCACGACCTGAAACCCCGCCGCGGCCTCCCGCAGTTCATCGAACAGCTTCCCGATCCGGTGCGGTGACTCGTACAGGACGAAGGGGTCGCCGCGGCCGGCGAGTTCCGTCAGTCGCCGCACGCGTTTGGCCCCCTTTGGAGGCAGAAATCCTTCGAAGAACCAGCCGCGACCGGCGACGCCACTCACCGAGATCAGTGCCGTCACGGCACTGGCCCCCGGAATCGGTACGACGTCGTGCCCCGCCTCACGGGTGGCCCGAACCAGACGGCTGCCGGGGTCGCTGATCCCCGGCGTTCCGGCGTCGCTCAGATATGATATATCGGCGCCATCGTCGAGAAGCTGTAGCACCCGGGGGATGCAGCTGGCGGAATTCTGGCCCCGGCAGCTGTGGAGCGGGAGCGAAATCCCCAGATGCGACATCAGTTTCCGGCTCTGGCGCGTGTCCTCGCAGAATACCGCCCGGGAGGCGGACAGCGTCTCCACCGCCCGGTAGGTGATATCGCCGAGGTTGCCGATGGGAGTTGCGATAATGTAGAGGCGCCCCATACAATGACTGTACCCTGAACACGGGAGGTTCGTCATTCAGATCGTCCTGCTGGTGGCCCTTGCCCTGGTGGTGGTGGCGCTGCTCATCAGTCTTATCCATCTCCATCGTCGGGACTACTCCGCCCTCTCGGACCACATGGCGGGCCGCTCCCGCGGTCAGCTCACGGTCATGAAGCCCTGCCCGATCTGCGGAACCCTGCTCGAACCCGGTGAGCGGGTCCACACCGTCGTGTTCAGCGGGGAGCCGCCCGGGCGTCGCCGCAGCGACCGCGAACGGCCACAGGACGCGCTGGTCCACATGTTCGGGTGTCCCTACTGCTACCCCGCCAACCCCCGGGTGGAACGACACTGCCCGGTCTGCAAGAGAACGCTCCCGGACGACGGATTCGTGGTCGCCCGGATGTTCACAAAAAACCAGAGAAAACACGTCCACGTCCTCGGATGCACCGAGTGTCGCTCGGGGTCGGTGACGCAACGCGACCGACAGAGCGGGTGATACCGTCGGACGGCGGTGCGGCGGACACTGGCGTCGGCACGCATCGGGAGGCACCCGCAGGCACTGGCGTCGGCACGCGGGGTGCGTGTACGATAGCGTCATGGAAGAAACCATTTTCGACAAGATTATCGCCGGGGACACCCAGGCGGACATCGTCTTCCAGAACGACCACGTGGTTGCGTTCAGGGACATCAATCCCCAGGCGCCGGTGCACGTTCTGGTGGTACCGCGCACGCGCATGAAGAGTATCGCCGAGAGCACCAGCCACTCGCCGGAGGTGATGGGCCACATCATCCACGGCATCGCGGAAACCGCCCGAACCCTCGAACTGGAGGAGAACGGGTACCGCGTGGTGTTCAATACCGGCCGCGACGCGATGCAGACCGTACCGTACATCCACGCCCACATCCTTGCCGGGCGCAAGCTGGGGTGGCCGCCGGGCTGATCTGTCAGTAGCTTGCAGCCATGGACTACCGGTGGCACCAATCCATGGCCTATATCGACGCGTCGGAATGGAACCGTCTCGCGGAGACCGCGTCGACCCCCCTCATGAGTCACGAGTGGCTTCGGCACCTCGAGGACAGCGGCAGCATCGTCCCCGGCGCCGGGTGGACGCCGAGCCACCTCACCGTCCACGAGGGTGGCGATATGGTGGCGGCGCTTCCCCTGTACGTGCGCACCAACAGTTGGGGAGAGTTCGTCTTTGATTTCGCCTTCGCCGAGGTCGCCGGCGAGCTCGGCATGAGCTACTACCCCAAGATGGTGGGCATGAGCCCCGCCAGCCCCTCGCCGGCGTTCCGCATCCTCACCGTCCCGGGACGTGAGGACGAGCTGGCGGAACCGATCCTCAAGGCGATCGAACAGTTCTGCCGTGAGAACGAAATTCGCGTACTGCAGTTCAACTTCGTCGAGCCCGAGTGGCGGGATCGTCTCGCCGGCCTGGGTATGACCACGTGGGAGCACCACGGGTACGAGTGGTACAACGAGTCGTTCGAGTCCTTCGATGACTACCTGGCGCGATTCCGCAAGAACCAGCGCCGCAACATCCGCCGCGAACGGGCGAGCATGGAGGAGCAGGGAATCGACATTCGTGTGATTCACGCCCCCGACGCGCCGCGGTGGTACTTCGATCGCATGGCGGACTACTACCTCCGCACCAACGAGCAGTTCGGGCCCTACGCGGCGCAGTTCCTCACCCGGGAGTTCTTCACGGATATGCCCGCGGACGTGGCGCAGCACGCGTGGTTCGTGGCGGCGACGACGGAGGATGAGGACCCGCTGGCGCTGGCGTTCCTGGTACGCAAGGGTGACCGCGTCCTGGGACGCTACTGGGGGACCCGTCGCGATGCCCGGGATCTGCACTTCAACGTGTGCTACTACGCCCCCATCGAGTGGGCGATCGCAGAAGGGATCCGGGTGTTCGATCCCGGCATGGGATCGCAGCACAAGGTGCGCCGCGGCTTCCGTTCGATTTCCACCTACAGCCTGCATCGTTTTTTCGATCGCCACATGCAGGCGATCCTGGAGGCCAACATGGACCGCATCAACTCCTACGAGCGCGTCCAGATCGCCATGCTCGACGACGCGGTTCCGTACAAGGATCGGGCTGGACACATGCCCCGGTGACGTGAGTATCTTGGCAGTATGAAAGCACTCCTGGTCGTCGACGTTCAGAACGATTTCCTTCCCGGCGGTGCCCTGGCGGTCCCGGACGGAGATGCCGTGGTGCCGGTCATCAACCGGCTCATGCCGGCCTACGATCTGGTGGTCGCCACCCAGGACTGGCACCCCGCCGAACACCGCAGTTTTGCCTCCCGCCACGTGGGGCAGAGCCCCGGCGATGTGATCGACCTCGCCGGCGTGCAGCAGATCCTGTGGCCGGACCACTGCATTCAGCACAGCGGCGGGGCATCCTTCGCCGCCGGACTCGATGTGGCGGAGTTCGACCACGTGATCCGCAAGGGCGAGGACGAGTTCATCGACAGCTATTCCGGCTTCTACGACAACGATCACCGCCGTGCCACGGGCCTGGAGGACTACCTCCGGGAACGCGATGTGGACGAGGTCGTTGTCTGCGGCCTGGCGGCGGACTACTGCGTGAAATTCACCGCCCTCGACGCGCTCCGCCTCGGGTTCCGGACCACGGTGCTCTCCGACGCCACACGGGCGGTCAATCTGAAGGACGGTGATTTTGAGGCGGCGCTGGATGAGATTCGCGCCGCCGGCGGAACGGTCACCACCAGCTGACACGCTCCGATCACTCCATGGCCGACACCCTCTCCGACCGCATCCACGATGTCATCGCATCGATCCCGACGGGGCGTGTGGCCACCTACGGGCAGATCGCGGCGATGGCGGGCAACCCGCGGGCGGCGCGGGCGGTCGTGTGGGTCCTCCGCCACAGCGAGCGTCTGCCATGGCACCGCGTCATCAACTCCCGCGGGACCATCTCCCTGCCCCCCGGCGACGGATTCGAACTGCAGCGGGCGCTCCTCCTGGATGAAGGGGTCTCGGTGACCCCCGATGGTCGGGTCGACCTGACCCGCTTCCTGTGGAACGCCACCGGTGGAAACTGACGGCGCCCCCGTAGTACAGTCGCGCGCATGGAACAGATGAAGCGCACCCACGCCTGCGGCGCCCTCAGGGCCAGCGACGCCGGTCAGACGGTAACCCTCAACGGGTGGGTCCACCGGACCCGCGACCACGGCGGCGTGGCCTTTTTCAACCTGCGGGACCATTCCGGCATCACCCAGGTCGTGGTTGACCAGGACGCACCGTCGGAACTCCAGGAGGTCGCCGGCGGGCTGCACATGGAATACTGCGTGGCGGTGGAAGGCACCGTGCGGAAGCGGCCGGACGCCATGGTGAACAGCGACATGGCCACCGGCGAGATCGAACTTGCCGCGACGCGCATCGACGTTCTCTCCACCTGCGAGCCGCTGCCCTTCATGATCGACGAACGCAGCGACGCCCGCGACGACCTGCGCTTCAAGTATCGCTACCTGGATCTGCGCACCGCGGCGATGCAGCGCAAAATCCGCCTCCGCAGCGAGGTGATGCAGGCGGTTCGGGAGTACCTCACCGGGCAGAACTTCGTCGAGGTGGAAACGCCGACGATGATCAAAAGCACCCCCGAGGGCGCCAGGGACTTCCTCGTGCCCTCGCGTCTCCATCCGGGTACGTTCTACGCGATGCCGCAGAGTCCGCAGCTCTACAAGCAGATCCTCATGGTCAGTGGCTTTGACCGCTACTTTCAGCTGGCGCACTGCTTCCGCGACGAGGACGCCCGCGGCGACCGGCAGCTGGAGCACACGCAGATCGACCTGGAGATGAGCTTCGTCTCCAAGGACGACGTCTTCGAGGTGGTCGAAGGCATGATGGGCAACGTCTTCCGTCGGGCCCTGGGGGTCGAACTGCCGGCGACGTTTGAGCGCCTGCCGTACGACGAGGCGATGAACCGCTTCGGGTCCGACAAACCGGACCTGCGCTTCGACCTGGAACTGCAGGACTTCGTACCCTTCGTCGAGGGAAGCGGATTCGGCGTCTTCGAGGGCGTCGTCTCTTCCGGCGGCACCGTGAAGGTCCTGGTGGTACCGGGACAGGCGGACTACAGTCGCAAGCAGATCACCGAACTCGAAGACGTGGCCAAGACCTACGGCGCGAAGGGACTCGCGTGGACCAAGGTCCGGGCGGCGGACGGTGACGCGAACGCCGAGGAGACCGGCGATGCGTCCGGCGGCCTGACCCTCGACGGCGGGATCGGGAAGTTCTTCGCCCCCCGCGCCGACGAGATCGCCGCGGCCCTGGGCGCCGGTGACGGCGATCTGCTCCTCTTTGTCGCCGACGGCTGGAAGGTCGCCACAACTGCCCTGGGCGCAGTGCGCAGCCGTTTGGGCAGGGACCTTGAGCTCGCGGAGCCCGGAACCTTCCGCTTTGCCTGGATCGTGGACTTTCCGCTCTTTGAGTACAACGAGGACGAGGGACGCTGGGAGGCGGCGCACCACATGTTCACCATGCCGCAGGAGCAGTACATTGAGACGATGGAGGACGACCCCGGCGCGGTCAAGGGCGACCTCTACGACCTTGTCTGCAACGGCTACGAGCTCGCCTCCGGAAGCATTCGTATCCACGACCCGGCGCTGCAGAGCCGCATCTTCCGCATCGTCGGCTTCGACGAGGAGGAGGCGCAGCGGCGCTTCGGCTTCCTGCTGGAGGCGTTCAAGTACGGGCCGCCACCCCACGGCGGGATTGCGCCGGGGCTGGACCGCCTGGTGATGATCATGGCCGGAGAGGACTCGATCCGCGAGGTGATCGCCTTCCCCAAGACCGCCAACGGTCTCTCGCCGATGGACGACAGCCCCAGCCCCGTGGACCCGAAACAGCTCGAGGAACTGGGACTGCGGCTGGCGCCGAAGAAGGAATAGGCGGGTACGCCCGCTACCGCGTCTCGATTCCGTCGAGGTGCGCGGTGTGGTTGCCGAAGTCCAGTTGCCGGTAGCGTTCGGTGACCGTGATCCGGCTGACGCCGCAGTTAAACAGACGCAGGCGGTTGGACGACAGTTCCTCCGCGGGAATCCGGAAGAGCCGCCCCAGGAAGAACCCCCCGAAGTGCGCGTGGGATACGATAGCGACTGAGGCGTGCGGCAGCTCGGTGCCCGTGTAGCGCGCCACACGGTGCTCCACCCGCGCGTGCAGGCGCTCCTTGGTTTCCCGGGTCCAGCCCGCAGCCCAGCCGGTGTCTGCGGGAAACCCGGACGGCAGCTCCACCCTTGGCGCCAGCGCCCGCAGCTCCCCGGCGGTGAGACCGGGGGAATCGTAGAGCATTCCGAACTCACAGATGTCCGGATCAACCACGATCGGTGCGCCGCAGGCGTCGGCGATCGCCCGCGCCGTCTCCATAGTGCGGAGGGCGGGGCTGGCGAACACCACGTCCGGTGTCGGGTTGCGATCGGCGGTGGCGGCGAGCCATGCGCCCGTCCGTTCCGCCTGCTCCCGGCCCGTTTGTGTGAGGGGCGCATCGCCGGTCAGGCTTTCGCCGGTATTCTCGGTGGATTGACCGTGTCTGATCACGTAGAGCGTTGTTGGCATCGGCGTGGGCTGCTCAGTACGTGTTGTTGTTGCCCGTATCGATGACCGTGGCGTTGTCGAGGTCGCTCTGGATGATCGAGTTGATGTTCCCGCGAATACGGATCGTCCCGGTGACCGTGACACCACGGAGCTCGTTTCGGTTGCCCTCGATCGTCACGTCACCGTCGATCACCGTCCTTCCAGCGCCGGCACCGTAGATCCAGGCGTTGTTGGAATCGATCACCAGCGTGCCCTGGTACGTGACCGCTTCGAGTTCCACGGTCTCGTTGTTCCCGATTGCGATCGACGAGGCCGGGACCGTGACAATCATCCGTTGTGTGTTCAAAAAGCCCTCCTGGAGGCTGCGTTTCGCGGGCAGTATACAGGAGATTGTTGCAGGTTTCACCGTATCATGCGGACGGACAACGAGATGCGAGAGGCTCCGGCGTTCGCCGCCCACAAGTCCTTCTGTGTGCGTGACCTGTCCGCAGTTCTGCAACACGCTTCTGTATCACTGCTGTCCGGTTAAAAGGGAGAGGAAAGAAAGAAGAGCTTGCACCTCCCATTTCTGTAGGTAGAATGAAATTGTCAAACCATTCTGCTACA
>CAJWEZ010000003.1 GCA_913030605.1 uncultured Spirochaeta sp. | reverse complement strand
CACCGGAGGCATGACGTGGCTTCGGATGTGCACGATGTCGACGCGGAGATTCGCGCGACGGTACGCCGACAGTCCGGCGCAGGCGGTGATTCACGCCGCCGTGTCGCGCTTCGGCTCGCGGGTGGTAGTGACCACGAGCTTCGGGATCCAGTCGGCGGTCCTGCTCCACATGGTCTCGCGGATCGCGCCGGCAACGCCGGTGGTCTGGATCGACACGGGCTACCTGCCTCCGGAGACGTACCGCTACGCCGACCGTCTCGCCCGGGAGTTCAACCTCAACCTGCATGTGTACCAGTCCACGGTGTCGCCCGCGCGCATGGAGGCGCTCCACGGCCGGCTGTGGGAGGAGGAGGATCCGCAGGCGCTGGACCGCTACCACCACCTGCGAAAGGTCGAACCGCTGGACCGCGCCCTGCGGGATCTTCGCGCTACGGCGTGGCTCGCCGGGGTGCGTCGCGCGCAGACAGAGCACCGCGCGGGCCTTCCGCGCGTGCAGCGACAGGGGCGCATGTGCAAGATCCACCCCATTCTCGACTGGAGCGACGACGACGTGGAGCGTTACTTCCGCAAGCACGACCTGCCGCGGCACCCGCTCGCCGAACAGGGCTACCTCACCGTCGGCGACGCGCAGCTCAGCCGCCCCGTCGCCCCCGGCGAGACCGACCCGCGCGCCTCGCGTTTCGGTGGTCGCAAGCAGGAGTGCGGTATTCACACGGCGGGCTTTGGTGGGGTGGACGGCGCCGGCGGGGCAGACGGCCCCGGTGACGCCGGCGGGCCCGGCACCGCCCGGCGTGGACGGCTCCCGCGCTTCTCGTTTCCCGCCGCCTCCACCCGTGGGTCGCATGGCTGATTCGAGCGCGCAGCGCGCGGCGCCCCGGGCCGCGGAACTGGATGCGGCGATCGACGCTGCGGTTCGCGCCGGCACCGCCATCATGGAGGTCTACGCGCGCGACTTCTCCGTCGCCGAGAAGGCCGATCGGTCCCCGCTGACCGAGGCCGATACCCGCGCCCACGCCGCAATCCACGCGACGCTTTCGGCGCGGACCCCCGAGATCCCGATCCTGAGCGAGGAGGGCGCCGATGTTGCGGTGGCCGTGCGGCAGTCGTGGGGCCGGTACTGGCTGGTGGACCCGCTGGACGGAACGAAGGAGTTCGTCAGCCGAAACGACGAGTTCACGGTGAACATCGCGCTCATGGCCCGGACGGAGGGGGAGCCGCCGTCCGGCGACGCCCCCGGCACTCCCGACGCCGCCCGAGCTCCCGGCGCGCTCCCTGCTATCCCCATCGCCGGTGTGGTTCTCGCCCCCGCCACCGGGCGGCTCTACGTCGGCGTGACCGGCCGCGGCGCGTGGTCGTATCGCGCGGGCGGCGGCGAGGGCGAGCGTGGGGCCGTCGGCGGCCCCACGTTCCGCGAGATCGAAAAACACGGCACGCCGCTGCCGTCGGTGGCGGAGTTCGCCGACCGGCCCTACACGATCGTCGCCAGCCGGTCGCACCTGAGTCCGGCCACGACAGCCTACATCGAGGCGCGCCGGGTGGAACACCCGACGCTCGAGGTGGCTACCGCCGGGAGTTCGCTCAAGATCTGCCGGGTCGCCGAGGGCAGCGCCGACGAGTACCCCCGCTTCGGCCCCACGATGGAGTGGGACACCGCCGCCGGTGACGCGATCGCCCGCGCAGCCGGCTGTCAGGTGCTGGTCTGGGACCGCGCCCCCGGCGGCACCACGGAGCGTCCCGACAGCACCGCGGGCCCGCTGCGCTACAACAAAACGGACCTTCACAACCCCTGGTTCCTGGTACGTCGGCGGTAGGCGTGCGAGGCAACGCCGACACACACGACTGAAAAGGAGACGCGCCCATGGCGTACAACACAGATCCATCGGTGGCCCCGCGCGGCACCCACACTCCCCACGACGTGCACGCTCCCCACGTCCCCGACCACTACCATCTTTCCACCCTCGACCAGCTGGAATCCGAGGCGATCTACGTCCTGCGGGAGGTGGCGGCGCAGTTCGAGCGACCGGTGATGCTTTTCTCCGGCGGCAAGGACTCGATCGTCATGAGCTGGCTGGCGCGCAAGGCGTTCTCGCCGGGGAAGATTCCCTTCCCGCTCATGCACATCGACACGGGCCACAACTTCGACGAAACGCTCGAGTACCGCGACTGGTGGATGAAGGAAATCGCCGCCACGCTCATCGTCCGCACGGTGCAGGCCTCCATAGACTCGGGCCGCGTCCGGGAGGAAGAGGGCATCAACCCCAGCCGCAACGGGCTGCAGACAACCACCCTGCTGGACGCGATCGGCGAGTTCTCCTTTGACTGCGCCATGGGCGGTGCCCGCCGCGACGAAGAAAAGGCGCGCGCCAAGGAGCGATTCTTCAGCTTTCGCGATCGCTTCGGCCAGTGGGACCCCAAGAACCAGCGCCCCGAGCTGTGGAACCTCTTCAACGGGCTCCACCGTCCCGGCGAGCACCTGCGCGCGTTCCCGATATCCAACTGGACCGAGCTCGACGTGTGGCAGTACATCGAGCGCGAGAAGATCCCCATCCCGTCGCTCTACTACACCCACGAGCGGGAGGTCGTCCGTCGCGACGGCGTGATCCTGGCCCTGGGCCCGCACAACCGCCTCCTCCCGGGCGAGACGCCGGAGCGCATTCCGGTGCGCTTTCGCACGATCGGTGACATGACCTGCACCGGTGCCACCGAAAGCACCGCCGCGGAACTCTCGGATATCGTAAACGAAGTGGCCGCCACCCGTGTCACCGAGCGCGGCGGTCGTGCCGACGACAAACGCAGCGAAGCTGCGATGGAAGACCGCAAGAAACAGGGGTATTTCTGATGGCACCGACGCACGCCGAGCCCGCAACGATCGTCAGGGAACGCGACCTCCTGCGCTTCACCACCGCCGGTTCAGTCGACGACGGCAAGAGTACCCTCATCGGGCGCCTGCTCTTCGACTCCAAGCAGATCTTCCAGGACCAGATGGAGCAGCTGGAAACCACCAGCAAACTCCGGGGCGAGGAGAACGTGAACCTGGCGCTCCTCACCGACGGCCTCCGCAGCGAGCGCGAGCAGGGGATCACGATCGACGTGGCCTACCGCTACTTCTCCACCCCCACGCGCAAGTTCATCATCGCCGACACCCCCGGCCACGAGCAGTACACGCGCAACATGGTCACCGGCGCCTCCACCGCGGACCTCGCGATCATCCTCATCGACGCGCGCAACGGCGTGCTCACGCAGAGCCGACGCCACGGGATCATCGCGAGCCTCCTGGGCATCCCCCACGTGGTGGTCTGTGTCAACAAGATGGACCTGATGGACTGGTCCCAGGCGCGCTACGAGGAGATCATCCACGAGTACCGCGAGTTTGCCCGCAAGCTCAACATCCACGACCTCACCTTCATTCCCGTCTCGGCACTCATGGGCGACAACGTCGTGGACCCCAGCACCAACATGCCGTGGTACGACGGCGCCACGCTCCTGCACGAACTCGAGAACGTCACGATCGCCGCCGACCGCAACCTGGTGGACTTCCGCTTTCCCGTGCAGTACGTGGTACGGCCGCACCAGGACTTCCGCGGCTTTGCCGGGCGCATCGCCAGCGGCACGATCAGGGTGGGCGAGGAGATCACCGTGCTCCCCAGCCGCCGCACCAGCTGTGTCCGGGGGATCCACATTCACGACGACACGCCGGAGGAAGCGTGGGAGGGGCAGAGCGTCGTCCTCACCCTCGACGACGAGATCGACATCAGCCGCGGCGACATGATCGTGCGCTCACGCAACGTCCCGGAGGTGCAGAGCGAGTTCGACGCCACCCTGGCGTGGATGGACGACCGCCACGAGCTGGACACCCGGCGGCAGTACATCCTGCAGCACACCACGCGCACGACCCGCGCCACCATCGACGAGATCGTCTACCGGCTGGACGTGAACACGCTGCACCGCAGCGACGCCGCCTCCCTCGCCCTCAACGAGATCGGGCGGGTCAAGATCACCACCGCCAATCCGCTTTTCTTCGACGCCTACGACCGCAATCGCGATACCGGCGGCTTCGTGATCATCGACCCCCACGACTTTCGCACCGTGGGGGCCGGCATGATCCGTCACGCCAGCCAGGGCACGATGGAGGCACTGCGGCGCGACGAACGCGAACGCCGCCTGGCGGGGGCGAGCGATACAGCCGACGCTATGTCCGGCTCAGGAACCCCGGCGCAGCCGGTCTCCCGCAACATCACCCGCGACCCCGGCCTCGTGGGCCTTGAGGACCGGATCGCGCGCAACGGCCACCGACCCGTTGTTCTGTGGTTCACCGGCCTCTCCGGCGCCGGCAAGAGCACCATCGCCCGGGAGGTGGAGAAGCGCCTCTTCGACGCAGGCCGCCAGGTCACCCGCCTCGACGGCGACAACCTGCGCCACGGGCTGAGTGCCGACCTCGGCTTCTCCCGCGCCGACCGCCGGGAGAACATCCGCCGCGTGGGGCAGGTCGCGCGCCTCCTCCACGACGCCGGACTCATCGTCCTGTGCACCTTCGTGAGCCCCTACCGCGAGGATCGCGCGCTCGTCCGCGCCCTCTTTCCCGAGGGAGGGTTCCGCGAGATCCACGTACAGGTAAGCCTCGCCGAAGCGCGGCGCCGCGATCCCAAGGGCCTCTATGCCAGGGCCGACGCCGGGGAGATCGCCGGTTTCACCGGGGTTCACGAACCGTTCGAAGACCCCGAGGCACCGGATCTCACGATCGACACCGACTCGCAGGACGTGGCCGCGGCGGTGGAGGCGGTACTGGCAATGCTTTCGGAGGGGTAGGGCGCCGCAGACTGCCGTCCGGCCCCGGGCCGCCGGCGCGAGCACATTTCCTTGTGGTCACGACCGATTGGTCGTATCATCGAAGGGCGCGGCGCCGCCTCGGCTCCGACGCGGACGCAACACGAGAACCATAGATGCGCGCGATAATCGTCAATCCATTCCTGGTCGCCACAATCAACGTGTTCAAGCACACCTTCCGTCTGGAAGCGCGCCCCGGCACACCCCATCTCGTCGACGCATTCGGCCACCATCGCTGGGAGGTCTCCGGAGTAATCAGCTTTCTCGGGACCCACACCGGCGTGGTCGTGATCCGCCTGCCGGCGCTCCTGGCGACCAAACTCCTCGACCGCAGCGGCATCGAGCTCGACCGCGACGACCCCAAGGCGCGGGAGCGCATGGTCAACGAGCTCGTCGGTGAACTCACCAACGTGATTGCCGGCAACGCCACCGGACCGCTGAGCCAGGACGGGATCGACCTCGACATCTCCCCGCCCATCGTGGTGCAGGGCAAGAACCACCGCATTCACTGGCCCAACCACGCCCCGATCATCGGCATGCCGTTCACCACCGACATCGGCCCCTTCGCCGTGGACGTGAGCATGAAGGGCATCTCGGTCATCTGACGACCGCCCGACCAGCGGCTCAACCGGCGCCATCCGGCCCGCTCATCCCGCGGTCAGACCGACTCCTCGATCAGCCGCAGTCCCGCGTCCACAAAGGGCAGGAAATCATCGCGGTTCGCAGTTGCCAGACTCGCGCCGGAGACGATCGCCGCCGCCGCCACCATCGCATCGATACGCATCCGTTGCATCCGGCCGGCGGCGTTCCACAGCCGGGCGGCCTCCTGCGCCTGATCGGCGGTGAAGGGAATCACCCGGTCGGCAAGGGCCGTCGAAACCAGCGCCACGCCCTCCTCATCCACCGGCCCGCTGAGAAACTCGTACCAGCAGACCGTGGAGGTGCACAGATCGGTCCCGTCGCCGATCCACGCCGAGACCCGGTCTGCAGCCACCGTGTCTGCGACCAGCATACGGATGAGCACGTTCGTATCCAGGAGAATCACGAGCCCGGCCCCCGGTCCCACGACGCGCGACCCTCGGCGACGGCGCCCAGATACGCCTCCGCCTCCTCCGCCGTCAGCCGACCCGCGGCGCGGTAATCGTCCAGCCGCGCAATGAGCCCCTCGGCATCGGACCGGTCCGCCTCCGACGCCAGGCGCACCGCCCGACGCACAACCTCCGCCTGCGACACCTGCCACCGGTTCGCCAGCGCCTGCAGCAACCGAATCGTCTCCCCGTCCAGCGCGAAACTCGTCCGCTGCTTCGCAATTGCCATGTGGTAATGGTATGTGGTAACTACACCGATGTCAAGGAAAAGATCGACCCATCCGGTTCAACGGAGCGCCTTGGGTGCGGGCCGGGGCGAGCTCACGGACCGCGGCGTCCGCCTCCAAAGCACCCGGCCCCGCACAACAGCGGGCCCGTCTCCCCACCGGAGCGGGGCCAGGCGGCTAGTGGCAACGAGTTCATCTTTCCAGTACCCTCAACACAGGGAAGAAATCGCATGGCACACGGATCCTCCGTCCCGGACCCATCCCGCGACCTCGACGCGATCGTCGACCAGCTCGTTCAGGTCCTCAAGGGCCACCGGGACCTGCAACTCGGCATTCTCTACGGCTCCGCGGTTACCGGCACGCTCCACGCCGACAGCGACATCGATCTGGCCCTCGCCGTGGATGCCCGAACGCCCGTGCCGCATGACACACTGCTCGCGGTCAGCCTGGAGGCGGGCCGGCTGATCGGCCGAGAAGTGCAGGTCCGTGACCTGTCTGCGGCGCGGGGCGTGTTCCTGAAGCAGATCCTCACGAGCGGACGGGTTGTCCTTCAGCGCGATCCAACCGTACGGGCGGAACTCATCATTCGAATGCTGGATTTCGTGGAAGACATGCTGCCCAACGTACGCATGATCCGCGCGCGGGGACGGGAGAGACTCATTGCCGGACAATGACCTGCTCGACGCAAAGTTGGGAGGCGCCGACCACCATGGCGGAGACGTTCGCCATCCTGTCGTCGCATGGAGTGCTGGCCAGGGATCTTGCAACCGGTCTGTCCCGTGCCGTGGGGTTTCGAAACATCGCGGTTCATGAGTATCAAGAGATGGATTGGGCGATCGTGTACCGCCTGTGCACCGAGCAACTGAGTGTGTTCCGCGCCTTCGCCGCGGCCATCACCAGAGCCTGGCCGGACCCAACGGAGTAATCTTCGGGAACCGGGCCGGGGCGAGCTCACAGACCGCCGCGCCCGCCTCCAAAGCACCCGGCCCGGCACAACAGCGGGCCCGTCTCCCCACCGGAGCGGGGCCAGGCGGCCCGTCCGGAGAGCCGGAGCACCTGTGAACCAGCAGCTCCCAGTGGGCGACCGCTCCCACAATTGTCCCCTAGCACGTTGACCATCTTGGGCGGCACACAATTTCGCCCATCGATAACCCGGCCCGACCCCGCAGACCGCGCACTGCACCACCTGTGTCCCGGCCGCCAACCGGAGCAGCGGCCACCCGCGGCCGCCCGTGTCGCGCGCGGCGACGAAAAAGGTGTGCCGCGAAGGGTGAACAACGTGCTACAGGCGACCCGTGGGACTGGCGGCGAGTGGCCGGGCGGGGCGCCGCAGCCTGCAGCAGCGAGGGCGCCGCGCCAGCGAGGGCGCCGCAGCAGCCCCGGGCCCTACTCCTCCACCGACGTCGCCAGGATCCCGTACATCTCGGTGATCACGTGGCGGATCGTCGCCGCCGCACTCTCATCGATCGTGCCGAGACAGTCGCCGATGCGGCGACGGGACACCGTTCGAATCTGGTCCACCGCGATCTCGCCATCGATATCGCCGACGGAACACGCGACCCGACTTGGCCACGCCGGATGACGCGATGAAGTCAGGGGACAGACAACAACGGTTCCCAGCACGCGGTTCATCGCGTCGTCGCTGACGACAACCGCCGGTCGCCGCTTTGCCATCTCGCGGCCAATCACCGGATCCAGGTTCACCCAGTACACACCGTAGCGCTCAATCATCAACGCCGTCTCCAGCCACCGTGTCCCACGCCGACCACTCCGCGTGTTCCGCGGCCTCGGCCGCCATCTGGCGATAGGATTCCTCATAGCTGAGAACCGACGGTCGATTGACGACCGACAGCAGGATGCCCTCCCTGCGCCGATCAAGTTCCAACTCGTCCCCCTCGTGAATGTCGTACGCCTGAAGAACCGCCGCCGGAATTCGGACGCCGCGGGAGTTGCCGATCCGAATCACCTTCGTCTTCATGTAATTACTGTAATCACGCCCTCCAGCCCGGTCAACACGCCGGCGCCGCCAAAAAACGGCGCCCGCTGGCAAGTTGTTCACCTTGGGTGGCACACAATCTCGCCACCGATGACGCGGCGCCCGCGGCCCCGCAGACCGCGCACTGCACCACCAGTGTCGCAGCCGCCA
Source organism: uncultured Spirochaeta sp. (assembly GCA_913030605.1). Taxonomy (GTDB): domain Bacteria; phylum Spirochaetota; class Spirochaetia; order DSM-27196; family Alkalispirochaetaceae; genus Alkalispirochaeta. The sequence continues at coordinate 107,852 of CAJWEZ010000003.1, read as the reverse complement.
ACCGGCGCAGCGGCTACCCGCGGCGCTCGCCCGCGGCCGCCCGAGTCGCGCGCGGCGAGGAAAAAGGTGTGCCGCGAAGGGTGAACAACGTGCTACAGGCGACCCGTGGGACTGGCGGCCAGTGGCCGCGCGGGGCGCCACAGCCCCGACCAGCGCCGCCGGCGCTCGCTCCCGCTACCTGACCCCGAGCTCCTCCAGGAGCGTTGCCACGTGGCGGCCGAAGGCCGGGTCCCCGATCATCTGCTGATGGCGGGGGCGCGGGAGGTCCACCGGCATCGTGGTCTGCACCCGCCCCGGGCGCGGGCTCAGTACGACCACGCGGTCGCCGAGGTACACCGCCTCCTCCACATCGTGGGTGATGAAGAGGATCGTGCGCTCCAGTTCGCGCTGGAGTTCCAGGAGCCAGTCCTGCAGCCGCCGGCGGGTCAGTGCGTCCAGCGCGCCGAACGGTTCGTCCAGAAGCAGCGTCTCACGACCGCTCATCACCGTGCGCAGGAACGCCGCGCGCTGGCGCATGCCGCCGGAGAGTACCGCCGGGTAGTGGTTCTCGAACCCTTCGAGGCCGAAGCGTGGCATGAGCTCCCGCGCTCGCTCCCGCGCCTGTTCGCGCGCCCGCTCCCGCGCCGGCGCCTTCGCTCGACCTCGTGCTCGCGCCCGCGTCCCGCCGGCCCCCTGGATCTCCAGCGGCAGCACCACGTTGTCCAGCACCGTCCGCCACGGCAGGAGCAGGTCGCGCTGCGGCATGTACGCCACCGCACCGGTGCGGTCGGCGAGTTCCCGGCCGTCGATGCGGATCGCCCCCGCCTGCGGCTCGATCAGCCCGGTGATCACGTTAAAGAGCGTGCTCTTCCCGCTCCCGCTCGGCCCGATCACCGTGACGATCTCCTCGCGGTGTACGTCAAAGGAGACATCGGCGAGGGCCTCAACAGCCCCCGCCTCACCGTGAAACGTCATCGACACGCGATCCACCGCCAGGCGCGGGGTCGCCTCAGGGTCCCGCGTCGTCGTGGCAGTCACTGCTGCCCCGGGAGAAAGGCGTTGGTCATCGCCGAGGACGGGTCAAACTCGCCCTCCAGCACGCCCACATCGCGCATCCACGCCGCGTACTCGCGCCAGACCGACACCTCCTGGTAGCCCCACTCCGGCGCATCCATCACCATGCGCTGCGCGAGCCAGGGAACGCTCTTGCCCAGTTGCTCCGCGTTCAGTTCCGGCACCGCCTCCGCGAGAATGCGCGCCGACTCCTGCGGGTGGTCCACCACATAGCGGTGCCCGCGGCTCAGCGCCGCCAGGAACGCCCGCGTGAGCTCCGGGTTGTCGGCGAGCATCGACTCGCTCGCGATGATCACCGGCGTGTAGTAGTCGGGAACCGCGTCGGGGTACTCGTTCAGTGGAAAGTAGTCGATATCGATCCCCACACGCTCGGCCTGAAACCCCTGCGTGCCGTAGTAGATCCACACGATGTCCGCGCGCTCCTGCTGCAGCATCGCCAGCAACTCCGACCCCGCCGGCACGTACTCGATACCGGAGGCGTCGCCGCCGGCGGCCTCCACCAGCGAGGTCAGCGTGGGCTCCTCAAACGGCGACTGAAACGTGCCGTAGGTCAGTCCCGCAAAGTCCGCCGGCGTCTCCACACCCTCACCCGCGCGGACCGCAAACCCCGAGGTGTTCGTCTGCAGCATCGCCGCGATCGACACCAGGGGGACATCGTCCGCGCGCAGGAGCGTCAGGTTCTCCTGAAAGCCCACACCGAAATCAGCCCGACCGCTGGCGACCGCCGCGTTGGCCGCCACCTCCCCCGGCTGGATGATATCGACCGCCAGGCCCTCATCGGCAAAGAAGCCGCGGTCCTGCGCCACAAAGATCCCCACGTGGTTCACGTTGGGCACCCAGTCGAGCATACACGTCACCTGCTGCACCGGCGCCCCGGCATCCCCGGCTCCCGCCGCGTCGGACTCAGCCGCGCCACCGGCGTACACCACCGGCGCCGCAAGCGCACACACCATCACAAACACACGGAACACAAACATACGGACCATCGCATCCTCCTCGGGTTCGATTTGTCAGTAGATTCCCTGCTCGTCCCACTGCTCGCGGCGCTGCGCGGTGTAGTACCACGGCAGCGCCAGGCGTTCGCAGAGGAAGACACAGAGAAACAGACCAATACTCAACAGGGTGGTGATCACCATCGCCACAAAGACCTGGTCCGTCTCCAGCGCGTTCTTGGAGCGCAGCATGTACAGCCCCAGCCCGCCGGAGCCGCCCACCCATTCGCCCACCGTGGCCGCCACCACGCTGTAGGTCACCGACAACCGCAGGCCGCTGAAGAACGAGGGCAGCGCCGCCGGCAGGCGCACCGTGCGCCAGATCCGGGCACGGGAGGCCCCCATCGAGCGCAGCAGGCGAATGTAGTCGGGGTCGGTCGAGGTCAGCCCATCCACGGTGGCCACCGTCATGGGAAAGAAGGTGAACAGCACCACCACGATGATGTTTGGGGTGAGGCCAAAGCCGAACCAGATCACCAATAGCGGCGCGATCGCCAGGATCTGCACCGTCTGCGAGGCGACCAGGAGCGGGTAGAGCGCCCGCCGCACCAGCGGCACCAGGTCCATGGCACCGGCAAACGCCACCCCCAGGGTGACCGAAATCGCGAGCCCCAGGAGCGTCTCGGAGAGCGTGGTCACGATCGCCGGGCCCAGGACGTTCCACGTCTCCACCCCCGAGCGCACCACCCCCACCGGCGACGGCAGGATAAACGGTGGCAGGCCGCTGGCGATCACCACCACGTGCCACGCCACCACCGCACCCACGATCACCGCGGCCGGCGGTACCACCGTGCGGGCGTTCATCCCGCCGCGCCGCCGCGGTACTTCGCCGTCTTGCCCTCGATCGACGTGCCGTTCACCGAGTCGGCGATCTTGATCACCGTCACCACCGTGTCGGCGCCGTCAAAGCACGCCTCGTGGGCGCGCCGGGCAACGGTGAGCAGCTCATCGAGGTCTTCGCCCTCCAGAGTGGTTTCCATCGGACCCACCTCGTAGCGCACACCGCTGTCCTGGATCACGCGGATCGCCTTATCGACCACGGGAATCGCGTCGGGAATGAGTGGAAGGACCTGTATCGAAACGTTGCGTGTTCGTGCGTTCATGGCGCACCCCCTTCACGGAAAAATCCGGGGTGCCCTGCACCGCGTCACACGCGCACAAGAAATGGATCATCGAATCCCTCCGCTGGCATTACCCAGTTCAGGTTCTACGGGTATGATCTCAGCCTTTCGGCACCCCTGTTCTGTGGATAGCGTACGCACCACGCCCGGGACACGTCAAGGACCGGGGGGCTCGGGGAGTGCAGAGGGAAGGTCGACCCATCCGGTTCACCGGAGCGGGGCCCGTCGCTGCCGGCGACAAAAACGCGCCCCTGACAAGGTGCTCATCCTGAGCGGCACACAATTCTGACGTCTCGGCGTTGGGTGCGCGGGCTCTCGGCGGCAGCTGGGACTGTGCACCTTTCGATCATGGCACACGTTTTTTCGGCGTTGTGATAGAGTTCTCCAGGTGAACACCGACTTTCTTGATGCGCACGAACGACACTTGACCGACGCGGAGGCCCTTCATTCCGCAGGACGGCTGGCGAACGCAGACCATCTCTACGGTTTATCGGCGGAGTGCGGTCTCAAGAAGCTTATGGTCGAATTTGGGATGAGGTACGATTCCCAAAATGATCGGCCACAGGACGTCGCAGATCAACGACACATCGATCGCATCTGGTACCGGTATGAGACATACAGACAGGGGCGTCCGGCGGGTAGCCGATACCCGTTGTCAACCCCGGCACCGTTCGACAACTGGAACGTGTCACAACGGTATTCCCGACAGGACCAGTTCGACCTCGCCCGGGTAAATCCTCATCGCGCCGGCGCCCGTGAAGTTCACGGGCTCATACAACAAGCTCAACTGGAGGGGCTGGTATGACGACATTCGATAACGTTCTCCCGATCGTGGAAAAGGTGTTCTCATCGCACGCCGACACGATCCAGCAATTGGATTGGGTCTTGGTCAACCGTGACTTGACCGGTCGTGTTCGTTTCGTTGTGCCCAGCGCGATCGCTGATCGCCCGGAACTCAAGTTGGCAGTTCAAAACGTTGCAGATGCAGTCATGGATCAGCTGGGGCCACACGGCTATGCCACGTCTTCCAGTCTCCTGTACGAGTCAGATCGCGATTCGGTCTGTCTCGGTGCGGCCCAGTTTCCGTTGCACAACGTCCCGAACGGCATCGTGGTCGACCGGCTGGCCACCGATTCCACCTGGCAGTCCATTCATGACATGGCAAACGATCCTCCCCGCATCGTGTTTTACTCGATCAAGGGCGGTGTCGGCCGGTCGACCGCTCTCGCGATTACCGCCTGGCACCTGGCACAGGCCGGACTGAGGGTTCTCGTACTCGACCTCGATCTTGAGTCTCCTGGACTGTCGTCGGAACTCCTGCCGGAAGACCGACAACCGCAGTACGGCATAACTGATTGGCTGGTGGAAGATCTCGTGGGTAACGGCTCAACCGTTCTTGAAGCGATGGTATCGGCCAGCCCTCTGTCTCACGACGGTGAGATCTACGTCGCACCGGCCCACGGCCGGGATCCCGGAGAATACCTCTCAAAACTCGGGCGCGTGTGGATGTCAGTGGACGATCCTGCCGGGGGACGTCAATTGTGGGATGGTCGGCTTCGGCGGCTCGTGGGACAGCTTGAAGACACCGTGAAGCCCGACGTCGTTCTCATCGATTCCCGATCGGGCATAGACGAAATCTCGTCGGGATGTGTCACCGCCCTCGGTGCACGACTGGTGCTCATGTTTGCAATTGAAGGGCATCAAACGTGGAACGGGTACAACATGCTTTTTTCCAATTGGCAGAGAACCGATGCCGCGAACAAAATACGTGACCGACTCCAGGTTGTCGCAGCCCTGGTGCCGGAGATCGAGACTGCGGATTATCTCGCAGGTCTTCGCGAGCGTTCCTACGAGCTGTTCGCGCAAGGACTCTACGACGATGTGCCGCCGGGCAGCGTGACGGCGGACTACTGGCACTTCGAGGAGCATGACGAGACAGCTCCCCACGCCCCGTGGGCCGTTCGCTGGCACCGGTCGTTTTCGGCGATCCGGTCGTTGGAAGGACGTTTCGCCGACATCGACGCTCAGCAAGTGATGGCGGTGTTCGGACCTTTGTTGGACGGTGTCGCAGTGACGATCGGAATGGATGACGCGAAACCATGAGCGAATCATTGTCCGCCAGGGAAGTCCGCAGGGCCATTCTTTCCGCGCCGCTCGAATCGACAAACGCCGGCGACACCCCCGCCAATGGAACACTGTACGTACCAATCGCGCATCTCAAGGCGTTGCGGCTCGATTCAAGTATCGTGATCGGTGCCCGGGGCGTGGGAAAATCGTTCTGGACATCGGCGCTTCAGTCGCCCGACCTTCGGTCATTCGTCGGAACCGCCGTGCCGGAAATCGACGGAGTCGACGTACACGTCGGGTTTGGAACACGGTCTGACATACACTCATACCCCAGTCCCGATGTATTCGCGCGGTTTCTCGATGGGAGAGGGGACCCGTTTGATCTGTGGCGCGCAGTCGTGCTTCGATGGGTGGCGCGTCAAACGGAGGAAGAAATCCCGACAGCCTCTTGGGCCGATTCGGTTTCCTGGATCAAGGCGAATCCGGAACAGGTCTCGCGAATCATGGAATCGCGTCGAACTCGACCCGGACTCATTGTGTTTGATGCGTTGGACCGTACCAGCACCAACTGGAACGATATGGACTCCATCGTCCGCGGTCTGCTGCGCGCGGTTCTTTGGACAAAAACATTTCCGAAACTGCATGCCAAGGTCTTTCTCAGGGAGGATCAAGCAGAGCGCGAGGTTTTTAATTTTCCGGATGCGTCCAAGCTTCGCGCGCTTCAGGCGGAACTGACATGGGCTCGACACGATCTTCATGGACTGCTGTGGCAACGATTGGTAAACGCGCCAGGGGAACATGGAAAGAATCTCAGGGCCTTGTGCGAAACCCGCGAGCGCAACGGCGTCTGGGCGCCGGCAGATGAAATGAAACGGGACAGCGATGCGCAACGGGCCGCGTTCAGGAAACTGGCCGGTCCGTGGATGGGCCGGGACAGACGCAGAGGCGTGCCGTACACGTGGGCGGTGGGACACCTCGCCGACGGGCGGGGCAGGACCACCCCGCGGTCTTTTCTGTCTGCCATTCGTCAGGGTGCCGAGGACTCCGAGGAACGATATCCGGACCACGACGTCGCGTTGCACTACGAAAGCATCAAACGCGGCATCCAGAAGGCCTCGGAGAATCGCGTGTTTGAACTGGCCGAAGAGTACCCGTGGGTCGTGAACCTTCTCACCGCGTTGGAAGGGATGAATGTTCCCTCGCCGTGGGACGATATCGTCGATCGCTGGCGACGAACGTTTCCCGAAGGACCCGATCAGATCTCTCCTGAGGCTCTTCCCGCTCAACACGCCGACCGTGGCTGGGACGGAGTCCGAAGTGACCTGGAGCGTCTGGGCCTCATTGAGACCCGTCGTGACGGGCGAATAGACATGCCTGACCTCTACAGGGTCGGGTTCCGCCTCGGACGGAAGGGTGGAGTCAAACCGAAGTCGTAGTCGCAGCGGAGCGGGGAGGACAGATGCCGTCTACTCATCCCGTTCAACGGAACGGGCCGCCGCAGACCGCACCCTGCACCACCGGTTTCGCGGACGCCAACCGGCGCTGCGGCCGCCGCGCTGCCTGCAGCGCCTGGAAAAGGTGTGCCGCGAAGGGTGAACAACATGCTACAGGCACCCCGTGGTGCCCACGCGCGACCCGTGCCCTGTCCGCATCTCCGCGACCGGGACTATACTCGATATATGGGAGCGGCGGACGGTATCTCGACCGGCACACGGGAACGATGGGGCGTCGCCATAGCGGCGCTGATTCTGTTGGCGCTCTGGATTGCCAACGGACGTGCCGGGATGATGGCGTTCCCGGCTTATTTCGGCATGCGGCTCTACCTGCTCCTCGACGCGCTGGAGGTCTATTCCGCCTCGTGCCTGGCGTACTTTGCCCTCGTCGGCATCCTGACACTGACACGACACCGCCTCTCTGCGGGAGGGCGGCGCGCTGTGTTCGCGGTCGCGTTTGCGCCGGTGGGTGTATTCGCCCTCGCGGTCATCGGTGGGGCGCTGATTCAAACGATAGAGGCGATCGTCGACGCGAGCGTCGCAGCGGCATTGGTCCTGGCCGCGATCCTGACGGCGACCGCAATCGTGATCGCGACCCGCCACCGCTACCGACTCCGACGGCGTTCGTCGTCCGGCATCGCCGGTGCGTCGGATTCCTGGACCGTGTCGCTCGGTCTCTCGGAGCGCGAACGGGAGGTGGCGCTCCTCCTGGCGGCGGGTAAGACCAACAGGGAGATCGGCGAGCGGCTGTTCGTCTCGATCTCCACGGTCAAGAGCCACATCGCGAGCATTTTTCGCAAGACCGGGGCCCGCAACCGGACCGAGGTCGCCCACATCCTCCGCTCCCACGACCGGCGGAAAGTATGAATTCTTCTCGCGGTCCACGATTCGTTCCTTTGGCCGATATCGGTGAGCCCTCCCGCGGTGTACGCTCCGGCGTGACATCCTGAGAGGAGGATCGATCGTGAAGCGAACACTGAAGGGGACCGTTCCATTTGTGGTGATGTTCATCGTTGCCGTCGGAAGCGTGGTCGTATCGTGCGTCACGAGTTCCATCGACGCGCGGGGACTCGACGCACTGTCGGTCAATCTCGGGCCGGATCAGGACGGTCGGTTCTTCACCGTCCAGACGTTCGATCTCATCGAGCGAATCATCGTGATCGACGGCACCGACCGTTCCAGGCGGTGGGAGATCCCCGCAAACGAGTGGGAGTACGACGCCGACACAACCGAGCTTCGCCTGTCCGAGCCGCAGCCCACCGACGAACCGATTCTTCACGTGGAAGGGCGAACCGGCCGGCCGCACCGGTTCGTTCTCGGGTCTGCGGGAGGCGCGGTGGAGGATCTCCTCGTCGTTCTCGACGGCAGGCTGGCGATAGAGGGGTACGATTACCGGTGGAACACCGACGAGCAGACGCTCGTGTTTCAACAGGACCTCGACCTGACCGAGGCGGAGTACATGATCCGCTACTGGACGCCGCAGGGGTCCGGGGGCATCGGCAACTGGGACGGCTCCGACAGAGACCGGTTGGCGTACATCGAGGCGCACCACCGTGTCGGGGCGCTTAAGCGGCAGCTCGATGAGGGCGAGGAGTTTTGGTTCCTCACTCCCGGTGAGGGTGCCGCCGCGGAGCCGCAGCTCACCCGGCGAGCTCCCACCACCGACGAACGGCACACGATGACCGCCGCGGCGGCCGCCGTCCGGAAACCCCGATTCGATGTGGACGACGATCAGCTCTCGCGGGAGGTCGGATTCGACGCGAGCGCCCCGCGGGAGATACTGATCGCGGGAGCCGACGATCCGCTCACCGCCGACGGGCGATATGTGGTCGAGAACGCGGTCGACGGTGCCCTAGTGCGCTCCGTCGAGCTGTTCTACCGCGCCCCCGACCAGCGCGGCGCACTGGTGGTGTCCATTCACGACGGGCAGTACCGCCCCGCCGCCGACGAGGACCCCCGCTTCGTTCAGTCTCGCGATACGCTCCAGCTCGGCCTCCCGGTGGAGCGTGTGGTCATGTGGGGAACGCGCGTCAGCGATCCCAGCCGGGCGCCGGAGGTGATACCGATTGCGGTCTATCGCTGGCGTGACGATCGCGCGAGCTTCTCGCTGACCGTGGGTCTCGACCGTTCCCGGGAGGCGGAAGCGGTCATTCGGGAGATCGTGGCGTACAGGGGGTAGGCGGTAGACGGTAGGCGGGACGGGAAGGTCGACCCATCCGGTTCAACGGAGCGGCTGCGGTGCGGGCCGGGCCCGCACAACGGCAGGCCCGTCTCCCCACCGGAGCGGAGCCGGCCGCGGTGCTACCGCCAAACACCCGGCTGGCAGGTTGTACGCCCCGGGTGGCACACAATTTCGCGTGCGGTTCTACCGAATCACCTCGATGCCGGACAGCAGTCTGTCGCTGGAGAGGCGGCGATACGACAGGTCGGTCAGGTCAATCGCGCCTGCGATCGTGTCGATACCGTCAAAGCCGGTGAAGTAGATCGTCTCGGGGCCGATGGAGTAGTCGTAGATCGTCATGTACTGAATATCGGTGACGTTGGCGGTAATGTCGCGTACCGTCCCGGCGGTATCGATGGACGCGATGCGGTGCGTTCCCGGCCGTTCACCCTTGTAGCGGTAGTAGATGCGTCCCTGACTCACCTGAAACATGTCCGACCGCACGTCGGTGCCGACGGCGGACCGTGTCTTGACCGCCGTTAGGGCCCGGGCCCGGTTCCGGTCCACCAGGCGCAACAGGGCGGTGGGGTTGCCCTGACCGTCGTCGTAGATGCCCCAGAGTTCCTGGTCGATCACCAGCATGTCCATGACGTTGCTGAAGTTCAGCCAGTCGAAGCCGTTGGCGGTTCGCCAGTCTTTGAACAGCGTCGCGGGCTGCGTTGCATCCGCCGCCTGGCCGATGTGGTCGCGCAGCCACTGCATCGAATCGGGATTCGAGTTCAGTGCGCTGTAGGTAAATGTCTCGGCGCTCACGTCGGTGGTGCCGGCGATCTCGCCGTTCCAGGAGTATCCGTCGCGCAGCGCGACGTCTTCCACAAAGAACCGCGACACGTACGCACGGACCCGGTCCCCCTCGAGGTTACCACTCGCGTCCTTCCAGTAGTCGGCCCATACGTAAGCGCCCTGTCCCGAATCGTAGGTGAACAGCCCCTCGTGAATTTCTTCGCCACCCTGGATGCGGGTGTTGTAGACAGGGTTGAACCAATCGTTGGCATCCGACGCGTAGAGCGCTCGTGGCGTGATCTCCACGGCGTCGTTCACCACGGACGTGGAGGCTTCGGCGATGCCGTCGATTCCGCCGTACAGGCCCCAGCCGTTGATGTAGACCCGATCGCCGAAGACGGTGTAGCCACGGACCCAGCCCTGGTTGGTGTCACTATAGAACGCGTAGGCACCACGGGTTGCACTGGGGTCGAATACCTGCAGGAACTGCGCGTAGTTCAGTCCGTTCAACTGACCGTACGCGTACATTCGACCGCTGGAATCCACCTGGACCCGGCTGATCTCCATGCCGTCGATACCCGGAGTCTGCGGCCGTGCCACATCACTCGACCCCGGGGTCCAGCGAAACACGCGGTCCATACCCCAGCTCCCGGTATACTCGTTCAGGACAAAGTACGCCGAGCTGTCGGGGCCGAACACGATGGGCTTGGTTCTGCTCAGGCTATTGTCCCAGTACCAGTTCTTCACGACGTTCCAACTGTCGCTGCCAAACCCTTCCGCGTTTATCGCGGTCAGGACGCCGCTTGCAACGTCAAGGTAGAACAAACCGATCCGACTGTCGGCAAAACGACTCTCGAAAGACACGTAGATGTTGCCGTCGGGGTCCACGGCGAGAAACTGAATCGGCGGCGTGGAACTACCGTTCTCGGTTGTCAGGGCGTTCTCGATCGTTCCATCGACCATCACCTTCAAAAGCGCGTCGTTGGTTACCGACGACGCGTCCACGCTCCGGGCATCGACCAGGTTCGCGGTGGCGTCCGGTGACGCTCCGAGCGCCAGCGCCTGGGCGCCGGCAATGTCTATCGTGAACGCGCTGCTGGTGCTGCTGGAGCCATTATCTGAAGATGTGCCTCCGGATGAACCCATTGCGCAGCCGAACAACAGCGACATGGTGAGAAGCACGGAGATGAACGAAGCAATAGATGTGTGTTGTTTCATTGAAAAACCTGTTTATGTAAAATGTAATCAGATTATACACGTTCGATACCATTTTGTCTCCGGTTTTGGCGACACACCCATCGACGGAAAGGACATGCACCATGGCAAGAACTCCGAGATTGAGTCCAATCGAAGCGTTTCGCGAATCTGAGGCTGATGCGGAAACTCTGATGCGTATCGCCGGAGCTTTTCCGAATAGCCGTGTTCGAGCCATGCGAAGCGAGCTACGGCAGCGCGTTGGCGACGCGTTGCGAATTCGGGCTGCGGATCGCGCCCATCTCGACTGTATTGAGAACGAGCGCGTTTTTCTCTTGTTCAAGAACTCCAACAGTCTGTCGAAACAGGATTTCGTCGACACGCGACCGCTTCTTCGACAGGCAATTGTGGCCGCATGTGCAGCCTTTGAGACCTATCTTGCGGACAAGGTTATGGAATGCATTGGTGCAGCCCTCAACTCGAACAGTCCGCCGAAGCGATTGAAGGAGATCGCATTGACTGTTGGTCAGTGGATCGAGATTGAGAATACGTACACTCGTCGACGATGGGGTATCAGGCCTGTTGTTGAAGAGGCCGTTCGCGAACAGGCCAGCACTGCACCGAACAAGGTCGGCATGGTTTTGGGTATGATCGGAATCAACCAATGGTCGCGAAAAGTCGATACCCAGCGCGGGGTTTCGAAAGGAACAACGGAATCGGAGCTCGACGCGATCACGAACCGACGAAACAGAATCGCGCATGCCGCCGATCGAGTCGGTCAGGGCCGGGCAGATCTCAAAGTAGACGAAACCGACCGACTCCTGGGACAGATCCGTGAGATCGTCGACGCCATCGACGCCGTCGTGAATGCCAACCCGTGATACCGAGCCGAAAAACCGGGGTCCCATGAGAGACCCCGGTGGGTGTATACTTGCAGCGGAAGAGGGGGCGGCGGCCTGTCGGCCGCCGCCGTCCTCACATTTCCATTAGCCCTCGGCGACGGTAATTGTATTGGCGTACGTGCCGTTGCTGAGGGTCTCTCTTCCCATCCGAGAGCGGACTTCCACTCCATACGTACCGGCGGGGGCATCCGGGATCTTGCAGTCGATGATCCTCGTGCCGTGGCGGCTGTAGACGGTTGCTCGGTACTCCTCTTCGGCGTCCTCGCTGACCAGAAACACCCCTTCGTCCTCCTGTTCGATGTCGAAGGCCAGACGTGCACCGGTGATACTCACGATCTCGCCGGCGTGGAACTCTCCGCCGCACTCGGGGTTGTCCACACAGGAGAGAAGCTCGATCACCGGGACGCGGTCCGGCATGCGCTCCTCCACCTGGATTTCGATGTTCTCGCGGACCCGGTTGGTAAGGTCTCTATCCGCAGCAAACCGGATCGTGACCCCCTTGCGGGAGATATCGGGACGGTCCCCGTTCTCCGTGCTGGTTCCCGACACGTACGCCGCGAACGTGCCGAACGGCGTATGTACCTTGGCGCCGGAGATCAGGAACTCCACGAGCGCCTCCAGCAGCCGGGTCAACGCCGCCCGGAGATCGGTTGTCTCCAGCGCCGTGTCCGACGCCATTCGCTCCAGGAGCTGGTCAAAGGTGACCGTGTTTCGGTGGACGACCCGGGGGATGAGACTCGGGCCACGGGTGAAGGGGTTGCGGAAGAGTGCGATGCGTATAGCCATACGTGCACCTCCTTTTTGTAATTGCCATATTGCGCAACGCGCATGGTAATCTCTTTTTATATCGTAATTATCAATATTGCAACAAAAATATAATTCCCGAAACAGATGTATACCATTTTCCGTCGCATTCCTCGTCTACGAAGGTCACGAACGTAGTATCTGTTCGTAACCTCGGTAGACTACGTTCGGAACCGCAATAGACTGCATTTGAAACCTCGACAGTCTCTGGATGTCTGGAAATCGTTTACATCGCGAAGAATTCCCCGATTCCCGGCGTTCAGCCCTTGAACAACCGCGTCACCGCGATATACTGTTCTGCAATCATCATCGAGGTGTTCACTGCGTGAACACAACGCCTGTATAGGTATGGCGGGCTTGCGCGCCGATGCGCGGATCCCCGCCCGCCCGTGACCGCGTTTCGGCCGGTACCGGTGACCCGCAGGCACCGCTCCACGGCGCCCCCACGCCACTGGCCCCGGTACGCCCTATGCTCTACGCCAGCGATCCACAGTCCGACGATCTCACGCACACCGACGACGAACGGGAACTGGAGGTGCTCTCTCACGTGCACCGGGCGCAACCCCGGGACGGTTCGGCACCGGCGCAGGTCTCGCAGCGTTCCATCGCCCAGGCACTGGGGATGTCGGTGGGACTCACCAACGCAATCCTCAAGCGGCTCATCGACAAGGGATTCGTGATGATGCGTCGCATCAATCACAACAACGTCCACTACCTGGTGACGCCGGAGGGTATCGATCAGATCGGCAAGCGCAGCTACCTGTACCTGCGCCGCACGATCGGGCACGTGGTGCGGTACAAGGAGCGATTGCGGGCGTTTTGCCACGAGCAGAAGCAGGCGGGGGTCGAGGAGATCGTCCTTGTCGGGGAGAGCGATCTGGCGTTCCTTCTGGAGTGGTGTGCGGAGAAGGAGGGGCTGGGGTTTCGGCAGGTGGTTCCGGATTCCGTACCTCAAACCGGCGCACGCGACGCTGCCCAGTCACGTGAATCGCTTTCCGACGGACACGGTCGCCTGCTGGTTATCTCGGAGCAACAAAACGGGGCCTTGGCGATTGCGGAGGAACCGGATTCAGCCGTGCGCCTTCACGATTTGGTTCTTGGCACATACTAGTACTGGATGCACGTAGATATGCGAAAACACACATCAGCTTTCCCATCAGAAGTGGCAGTCTGGGCATTCGCCTTCATGGTTGTCGCTACGGCACTCCCCCTTTACGCTCAGGCACCGGACTTGTCCGGCGCCGAAATGGCTGCGATCCTTCACGAGGATTGGGGTGCTTCAAGACCGGCGTACCTGGAAATCGCGCGCACGACCGGGTCGTTCGACACAGGGGCGATTCGACAGACAGCGCGCGACCATTTTCGCCTGGTGGTGCTGGACGAGTTGTCTGAACCCATGCTTCAGACCCTCGAGGTCCTCAGACAGCTCGCTGAGATTGGTTTTCTCAATCGCATGACGGACGAGTTGCAGTATTCCAGACACGTAGGCTTCATGGGAGATACCGAAGAGGTATCCGTCGATGTCGAGATATTCGATCTCACCGATGCCGGGTCCACCTTCGTGGAGCGGAACGTCTCGCACGACTGGGTTTCCGGTTCCCGAGACGGCTTTCGTATCGGCAACTACGAAATTGCTGAGGTTGTTGGAACCGACGGACCTGAATCCACGTTTCTCGGCGACGTATTCGCGGTTGAGTTTCGCGTGCGCTTTGTCGACCCCGAACCCTGGTACAACGGTATTCGAACGCAGCTGGAGGACATCGGATACGACGATCGCCTACCGGAGTCTGGTGACGAGTACGCGGCCTACGTGGAGTTTTTCCGGGAAGAAGACGGCTGGGTTGCTGGGGACTACAGTTGGGAGTGATCGGCGAATAGTGTGTCCCACCGCGAAACCGGTTTCGATGTGCAAAACACAGCATCCCGCACGATCATCCGCACAGTTCGCCGCCGCACAAGAAGGGTAACCAGTTGCCAACACCGACCAAGATCAAAGCCCCGCTGACAAAAATCACCCGATTTGCAGACGACGTCTTCAAGCTGGATTTCGCGGTGGAACGGAAGTACACCCGGTTCAAGCCGGGGCAGTTTCTCCATCTCACGCTTGAGGACTTTGACCCGACCCAGGCGTACTGGCCTGAGTCCAGGGTGTTCTCGATTTGTTCCGCGCCAAAGACCAACACGCTGTCGATCATCTACAGCGTGAAGGGCGCCTACACCACCCGAATGCGGGACGAGCTTGTCGAGGGTGGTGAGTACTGGCTGAAACTCCCGTACGGAGACTTTATCATCGAACAACTGCTCCCCGAAGGCGAAACCGCGGTGCTAGTCGCGGGCGGCACGGGGATTTCCCCGTATGTTTCTTACCTGGAGCAGGGACTCGAAAACGGATTCGGCCGACACGTGCACTTGGCCTACGCGGTCAGATCGCCGGAACGACTGTCGTTTGACGATCTGTTGTCGCGGACGCGCACGACTGAGACGTTCACACAGCGTGTGTGGTGTGAAACGGATGGCGCAGAAGACAACGGGATCATTACCGATTCCGGGCCGCTGGATCTGGATTCAGTCGTGGCGGATGTCGCGAATTTCCCGTCACCGCATTATCTGCTGTCCGGACCTCCGGGCATGCTTGCAACGTTTTCTTCGAAATTGAAGACCGACCACGGAGTGGATGAACAATTCATACACATAGACGAATGGGAGTAGCCTTTGAGTACTGACAAGACGCCTCGGGACGAGCAGACGATACGGAAAGAGATATTCGGACTTGTTCAGGAGTTCTACCAGGCCAAGTTCGCCAATCAATTGTTCACACCGGCAAAAGACGAGGTTCGATACGCGGGCCGCGTGTTCGATCATCGCGAGATCGAACGCCTGGTCGATGCCTCCCTCGACTTCTGGCTCACCGGAGGTCGCTTTACCGAGGAGTTCGAACTCGAGTTCGCTGACTTTGTCGATGCCGACTACGCAATCCTCACCAATTCCGGGTCGTCGGCGAACCTCCTCGCCCTCAGCGCCCTGACCTCACCGCTTATTGGCGAAAAACGACTCAAACCGGGCGATGAAGTCATCGCAGTCGCGGCTGGATTCCCCACTACGGTGAATCCGATCATTCAGAACGGAATGGTGCCTGTATTTGTCGACGTCGAACTTGGTACCTACAACGCGTCCGTGGATGAGATTCGCAAGGCGATCGGACCAAAGACGCGCGCCATTTTCCTGGCTCATACACTCGGTAACCCCTACGATCTCGAGGCGATCGCCGAACTGGTCAAGGAACACGACCTTTGGCTGATCGAAGACTGTTGTGACGCGCTTGGCTCGCGGTACAACGGCGAGCACGTCGGTTCGTTCGGGCATGTCGCAACGTGCTCCTTCTATCCCGCCCACCACATTACGATCGGTGAGGGTGGCATGGTCTTTACCGATGATCCGATGATTTCGCGAGCGGCGACCTCCTTTCGCGATTGGGGGCGGGACTGCTACTGCAAGGGCGGAGAGAACAACACCTGTGGCAAGCGCTTCTCCGGCCAATACGGGCAACTGCCGTACGGCTACGATCACAAATACGTGTACTCCCACATTGGATACAACCTCAAGGTGACCGACATGCAGGCTGCGATCGGTGTAGAGCAGATGAAGAAGCTCCCGGATTTCATAGACGCTCGAAAAACGAACTTCGAGCGCTGGAAACAAGGCTTCGAGAAATGGACGGACCATTTCGTGCTCCCGTACGCGTCCGAAAAGGCGGATCCGTCGTGGTTCGCATTTCCGGTTTCGGTAAAGGACGAAGCGCCGTTCACGCGCACCGAACTCACCGACTACCTGGCGACCCACCACGTGGAAACACGGAACGTGTTCGCCGGGAATCTCCTCAAACAGCCCGCCTATCTCGACATCGATCGTCGGGTGGTGGGCGACCTTCCGAATACCGAGTTCGTGATGAACAACACCTTTTTCCTTGGAACCTATCCGGGATTGACGACCGAGAAGATCGAATACGCGCTCGACGTGATCGATCGGTTCATTGCGGAGAAGACCGGAGGTGCCGAATGAAAGTGGTGATTCTTGCGGGAGGGTTTGGCACCAGGTTAAGTGAGGAAACTGTCCTGAAGCCGAAACCGATGGTCGAAATCGGTGGGAAGCCAATTCTGTGGCATATCATGAAGATCTATTCCCACTTCGGGTTCAACGATTTCGTGATATGTCTCGGGTACAAAGGCTACGTAATCAAGGAGTACTTCGCCAACTACTTCCTGCACATGGCTGATGTGACGTTCGATATGGAGCACAATACCATGGACGTCCATAACAAAAACGCTGAGCCCTGGCGTGTGACCCTGGTGGACACCGGGGACAATACGATGACCGGCGGGCGCGTCAAGCGAGTTGCCGAGTACATCGATGGCGAAACGTTTATGCTGACATACGGTGACGGAGTTGGAAGCGTAGATATTGCCGAACTCCTGTCTCACCATCGGAGCCACGGCAAACTCGCCACAGTCACGGCGGTTCAACCGTCCGGCCGATTCGGAGCACTCAACATCGAAACGGACGGCGACATTTCGGGGTTCCAGGAGAAGCCGAAAGGCGACGGATCGTGGATCAACGGCGGATTCTTCGTACTCGAACCCGATGTCCTCGAATACATAGATGGCGACACTACGGTTTGGGAACGCGATCCCCTGGAACGCCTGGCCAAGGATGGTCAGTTTTCCGCATACAAACACACCGGATACTGGAAGCCGATGGATACCCTCCGAGACAAACTGGAACTCGAGAATCGTTGGGAGACGGGAGATGCGCCATGGAAAACGTGGTGAATCCCGATCCCTCGTTCTGGAAAGGGCGTCGAGTTTTTCTCACCGGACATACCGGTTTCAAAGGGGGTTGGCTGTCGGTTTGGCTCCAGGAAATGGGAGCCGTTGTCCGTGGATACGCGTTGAATCCACCGACCGACCCAAGCCTGTTCGTCCAGGCTGACGTGGCTGCCGGAATGGACTCAGTCATCGGGGACATTCGTGACTACGACACACTGTTGACGTCGTTGATAGAGTTCCAGCCCGAAGTCGTGTTTCATCTGGCGGCGCAGCCGCTCGTTCGGGATTCCTACAAACAACCTCGCCTCACCTACGAAACCAACGTTATGGGTACGGTCAATCTTCTCGAAGCCGTACGTCATGCGGAAAGCGTTCGGAGTGTGGTCGTGGTGACCACCGACAAGGTCTACGAGAATCGTGAATGGCATTGGGGTTATCGCGAGAACGACAGGCTCGGCGGATACGATCCGTACTCCAATAGCAAGGCCGCTGCCGAGCTGGTTGTAGCTGCCTATCGCAGCTCGTTCTTCAATGCGGAGCAGTATGGGAACTCGCACCACGTTTCGGTGGCGTCCGCAAGGGCGGGAAATGTGATCGGCGGTGGTGACTGGGCGACCGATCGAATTGTTCCCGATCTCATCCGCGCTTGGACGACCAACCAACCGGCGACGATACGCAATCCACACGCGATCCGGCCCTGGCAACACGTGCTGGAACCGTTGTCCGGATACCTGGTCGTAGCAGAACGACTCTATGATTCACCGGAGTATGGCGAGGAGTGGAATTTTGGTCCGAGGGACGAGGACTGTATTTCTGTGGGTGATCTCGCCGCGATATTCGAAGTGTCCTGCGCTGGACTGAAAGTCCATCGAGGTAATCCTTCGGGGCCTCACGAGGCCCGTTTCCTCAAGCTTGATATTTCGAAAGCGAAAGCAAACCTTAATTGGATACCCAAATGGAGTGTCTCTCGAGCCAGTCAGGTTACCGTAGAGGGCTATCGGAGTCTCGTTGGTGCACCGTCGCGGGAGCCAATCGCCGCAGCAATTCGGGAATATGGACAGACCTAAGCACATAGTTCTCTCAGGTGCGACGGGATTTCTTGGGAGTCATCTCCTCAAGACGCTACTTGCGCGAGAGTACGCAGTGACCATTCTCAAGAGGAGCAACTCGGACACATCTCGGATTGAGCGAGAAATTGGACGTGTTCGAATCATTGATATCGACAAGACGTCTGTGGCTGAGGCATTCTCAGGAGTGTCTACGGATGCTGTTGTCCATACTGCCTGTAGCTACGGGCGGCAGGGCGAGACAGCCCTGGATATGCTGGAGACGAACGTGTCATTTGGTCTCCAGCTATTCGAATCGGCGCGGGACGCGGGGGTGCCACAGTTCGTCAATACCGATACGTCACTGCCTCGGACCCTCAATAGATACGCGTTATCGAAAAAGCAGTTCGTTGAATGGCTTCGGTTCGAGACCGGGCCCCAAAAAACGGTGAACCTGCGACTCGAGCAGATGTACGGGCCGGGCGATGACAACAAGAAATTTCTGCCCTGGGTGCTTGATCAACTATTTGGTGGAGCCAAGGAAATCTCCCTTACCAGCGGCGAACAGAAACGTGACTTCATCCACGTCAACGATGTAGCGAGTCTCTATGTCGCGGTTCTTGAATGCCCGATGTCGTCTGGGTTTTCTGAGTTCGATGTTGGCACCGGCCGCCTCTCGACTATCCGCGAGGTTGTGCAGACACTCCGGCGATTGGCGGCGGATGTGACCGGTAGTACTGGCCTTCCTGAGCTCCGTTTCGGGGCTGTGCCGTACAGGGCTGGTGAGTTGATGGAGCCTGACATCAACGTTTCGGCAACAACAGAAAGACTCGGATGGGAACCAGAGATCACTCTGGAGACGGGCCTGCGAGAGCTTGTGTTCAAGACGTACGGCGAAAGGAATGGCAGTTGAAGTATCTGGTGACTGGTGGATGCGGTTTTGTTGGGTCGAATCTTTCGGCGGAAGTACTCCGTCGCGGGGAACAACTCTACGTGTTTGACAATCTGAGCCGGGCGGGATCCACCCAGAACCTCGCTTGGCTCAGGGGACAAGGAGAATTCGAGTTCTTCCATGGGGATGTTCGTAGCCGACATGACATCGACCGCGCGGTGGAACTGGTCAAACCAGATGTCGTTTTTCACCTGGCCGGCCAGGTTGCCATGACAACGTCTGTGGAACAGCCGTTCAAGGACTTCGAAATCAACGCAATGGGAACGGTTTCGGTTCTTGAGGCAGTGAGAAAACACTGTCCAGAGGCTGCAATCCTCTATTCGTCCACGAACAAAGTGTACGGCGATCTGGAGGATCTCCGCTACAACGAGTTGGAGACTCGTTATGAATGCGTCGACTATCCCAAAGGACTCCCTGAGACACTTCCGCTCGATTTCAGCACGCCTTACGGTTGTTCCAAAGGTGCTGCCGACCAGTATGTTCGCGACTATCACCGAATGTACGGCCTCAAGACTGTTGTCTTCAGGCACTCGTCGATGTATGGAGGTGGTCAGTATCCGACGTTTGACCAGGGTTGGGTCGGTTGGTTCACGATGCAGGCCCTTCGCACCAAAGAGGACCCCAATCATCGGTTTACCGTGGCCGGAAACGGTAAGCAGGTGCGCGATCTACTTCATGCAGAAGACGTCGTCAGGCTCTATTTTTCTGCGGCCGAGCGGATCGATACCGTCGCCGGCGGTGTGTACAATGTTGGCGGCGGAGTACAAAACGCGTTCTCTATTCAAGAATTGTTGGACCAATTGTCCGCCGAGCTTCACGTGGATCTAGTGCCGGAACACCTTGAAGCGCGGCGACGCGACCAGAAGGTGTTTGTTGCTTCGAACGACATGATTGAAGGTGCCGTGTCTTGGGTGCCACGTGTGAAACCGGAAGTTGGTGTCAAAACTCTCATGGGCTGGCTGTCGACGTATCGAAGCGTGTAATAGCTCAAAAAACTCACAAAATCGAAGGAGGTTCGAAAAGACTTCGACTTCTGCACGAAATCTGCACATCGGGTTGGCAAATAATCACTTCGACCGCATAAGCCAAAACAGTCAATTTGGCGCGGAATTATAGGGAATTCGTGACGGATACGAAGAAAACGTAATGATCATACCGAAAATCGTGTGCGACGCGCCTTATGACCTTGATCATGTTGTTCATACTTTCGAGCATGCCGGAGGTCAACTGGTATTTTGTGTGCGCCAGCACAAGCCCTTTCCAGGAACGGATAGATACTCCCCGAACGTAATGGAGTGCATCGATGTAGTTGTGTCGATCGCCTAGTGGAACCAGTGATGCCGCCGAAAACGTGCAGCGACCTGATCAGTAAACGTCCAGAGGTGGTTCAGGTGCTTCTTCTTGATATACGCCAACGATAGTCTCTTGTTGACCTCAACGAGTTCGTCCACCCGACGGTGCTTGTCTGAGCGGCTGAGCTTTTCGTGATTCCAAAGGAGTCGCCAGCGCAATCCGTTAATGAGTTGTCGCCGTATCGGATCACAACTATAGCGATTGACGGCGTCGACGCGGACGTAATCAATTGCCTCGCGGCAATAACGGACGATATCCATTATGGATGGCACGCTCATCGATCAACAGCACTAATAATACTGTTCAGATTGATTGACTCAAGGAGGCGTTTCGGTTATCGTTTGCAGATAGTCTTGACCGTCTGCTGGGCAAGCAAAATCGTCTCCGTGACATCCTTGATAGTCATGATCTCTGCAATTTGGCAGCCCTTTTCGGCCACGCGCGTCGTAACTCGGGTACATTGGTCCAGCAAAGGAATCCATTCATGGCTTGGTCCAAATACGGGACAGACCACCCGGCACACGACAACACGGAGTTCGACTGCGTGACTGGATTGCCGGTGGGTTTCGAACAATGCTTGTTGTGAGATCATGATCGTCGCAGCTTGTACACCCGCACCGACTGCATCTGTGCCACCTCTCGTGTATCGGACAAAGAACAATCTGGATCGTTTGGCTCAGGTTTTGCGGAATCCTCAGACCGCGAACCGTATGGCTTCCGCAGTTTCGCAGAAGGTCGATACATTTGTGGATAGCATGCATGGTGGATCTCCGGAGCGTTCGGTTTGGTTCGTAAACACTCTCCATGGAGAAATACCGTCCTACCTTTCCGCCGCTCATCAGCGATGCTTTTTTGCTCATCAAGGCTGATTGTGACGTGAGTACTATCACACCGAACAAAAAGTCGCGCCGAATCTATACTGGGAAGGATCGGTTCGTTCTGCGACGCAAGGATTCTGGTTTTGTCCCCCGAAAGCGAAGGACATCCGTAGCGATCACTATTGCGTTTTTGATTTTCGGTAGAACCATTTTTTTGGCCCAATCTTGTCGGCCATTTTGGTATGTGGTGACAATAGATCCGCACAGGGAAAGGTGTGTCGCTTGACGGCCAGAACAACCGTAACACACGAGAACACGCCGGACCTCACTAAAGTAGTTCGTGTTCATGGTTCCCTTAATCTGGCGCTTCGTCTCCTTTCTTTCCTGCTGTCATTTGTTGTTGTCAGGCTGAGTCTTGCGATTTTGGGCGACTATCGATACGGCATTTGGTCGGTACTCCTTTCAATGTTATCGTGGGTGTCGATGATGGACGTGGGGGTTGTGCACGGCGTTCGCAACGAGCTGGCACAAGCCTTTCAGAACCGCGATCGGCATCGTGCATCCAGAGCCATCTCAACAGCCTACGTCATACTAGTTGCGCTAATGCTGTTCGCATTTCTGCTCATTCTTCTGTTTGATCGTTCCGCCGATTGGAATAGGGTCATCGGCGCGAAAGAGTTGCCAAGTATCGAAGTCCGGCTATCTGCCTTGTTGTTCTGGGCTTTTTTGTGCTCTCTCCTTCCGCTTTCGGTTGTCAACGCAATCGCCTATGGAAGACAGATGGCTGCTGTGCCTGCAGTGATCCAGCTGGTTACACAGGGGGTTTTTGCGGGGGTTCTGTTTTATTGGTCTGTTTCGAAGACAGAGGTTGCGCTTCCTCTCATAACCGGGGCATATGCGATAGCTTCGTTGTCAGTACTGTTTTTCGCCACTTTGTGGTTCCTGGCAACAGGATCAGAACTTCGTCCTCGAATCAGGTACTACGATCACCAGACCGCGCAGCGGCTTTTTTCGTTGGGCGGCCAGTTTTTTGTAATCCAACTAGCCACGATTGTGATTTTCACGACCGACAATCTGATTGTGAGTCATCTTCTGGGTCCTAGATCGGTAACGGTCTACGCAGTAAATCACAAACTATTTAGCACCGTACACTTGCTGTTTGGTATGCTATTGGCTCCGTTGTGGTCTGCGTTTACCGCGGCACACACAAAAGGGGATTGGCTTTGGATCAAACAGCGGCTATCGAACCTCGTTAGGCTTTTTTTTGCCGCCGTCGGCGGACTATTGGCCATATCGGTGTTGAGGTATAGGTTTCTCGATTTGTGGCTTACCGAGAGTGTGGAAAGTCCGCTGTCCCTTGCTTTTTCGATGGTTTTGATGTTCGGAATCATGATCTGGAACAACATTTTCGCGACGTACGTTAATGGTATTTCGAGGCTTCGTGTACAGTTGGTTACCGCGACGGTTGGCGCAATACTGAATATTCCCCTTTCAATTTTGTTCGTCCGGTTTTTCGACCTGGGCGTAGCCGGCGTTGCCATTGCAACTTGTGTTTCCCTATTACCTTCGGCTGTTTGGATGACACGAGATGCACTATCGGACTTAGCAAACTCGCATGCGTCGACAGCGAGTTAGATTGTGCTATGTCGTGTCCTCACACAATATTTCCAATCTCTTCCCCAATAGGAACTCATCTTGAGGCCCGTCCAGCTCTCCATTGTCACAGTAGTAAAAAACCAGCTCGCCGATCTGCGCCTGACAATTCGAAGTATTAGGAATCAGACGGTACGACACGCAATAGAGCATGTGATCGTGGACGGTGCGTCTTGTGATGGCACAATAGAATTTCTGGAACGATTTGATGATCGCAACTTCCGATGGATCTCGGAACCAGATCGTGGCGTATATGACGCCATGAACAAAGGGATCAGAATTGCGAAAGGGAAATGGGTGTTGTTCCTGAATGCGGGAGACATACTGATTGCTCCAAGTATTGGGGAACACATACTTCCATATTTAGATTCAGATATAAAAACTATCTATTTTGCGATCAAATTCGGCGCACATCCTACGAGTTGTGTTACAAGACATGTTTCGTATAGCAAGGAACGCCGATCGATCGATTTCTATCATCAAGGAACCCTGATCCAGCGGTCTTTTTTGTTGAGCCATGGCGGATACAAAACGTACTTTAAGGTCATTTCTGACTGCATTTTCAACGAAATGTACTCCTTGCCAGCGTCTCACCTCATAGTCAACACTCCGGTTACGTTCATGAACAATAGGGGTATGTCATCCAGGCCGAACTTCCGTACATGGGTCGAGTATCTGTACCTTGATATCATCATTCGCCCCTTGAGTTTTTCGTTGAAAACAAGACTCGTTGCTTCATTTTCTTATCAGGCGATAAAGAGTCTGTCCATTTTCCGAAAACGGAGAAGCCCAAATTGACAGAAAGACGATACGACTCAACTGAGCGACCTCTTGTAAGCATCCTCATTCCGGTATTCAACAGGGAAGAGCTGATAGGCCGGTGTGTCGGGTCAGCGGTTGCGCAGACCTACAGGAATATCGAGGTTGTCGTATGCGATAACGCGAGCAGCGACCGAACGAGAGATGTGGTCAGAAGTTTTGCCGAAAAGGACCCGAGGGTTAGGCTCTTTGAGAACAGCTCGAACCTTGGCCCGACAAGAAACTGGCTCCGTTGTCTTGAGTTGAGCCGGGGCGAGTACATCGTATTTCTGTGGTCGGATGACTTTCTTTTGCCTGGGTTTCTGACAGAACTAGTTCCTCTTTTGTCACACCATGAGAATGCTGGATTTGCCTATTGTCCCGCCATACTGCAGTCTGCGGCCACAGGCGAAAAGACGATTCTATATACACCCGCGAAAGGTGGTCTGTTTCCGTCTTCAGCCTATATTCAGGATTCACTTTTGCGGGCAAACTCCAATATGCCGGTTTCTCCTGCTTGTGCCCTTTTCCGCAAGAGCGACGCCATCTGCAACCTTGAACCATACATTCCAAACTCTTTGAGTGATGATTCTCGGGCACACGGGATTGGTCCGGACCTATTACTCTTTCTCAAGACAGCGAACGAGTATTCGCACATCGCAGTCACGACGAAGCCGCTTGTAGTGTTCTGGAGTCATGATTCATCGATAACGGTAAGTAGTGACATCGCTTACCTTTTCTTTCGATACGATCTCGCTCGACTTTACTTCTCTTCAGTGCATCAGAAGAGCCTGATCTGCGCCTTCATTAGTGAGTTGTTCATTCACAAACTGAGATTTCTTCGATCATCCGACTACTATAATTTTCGACTATGGAGATTGTACCGAAATATGGGGTGTTCACGGTTTCATATAGCTAAAATTTTTGTTCGTATTGTCCGGATTCTGGCGTCGCGGATCATCAGAAGACCTCACCGTAGTGACCGGGCATCCGTAGGAGAACCTACCAGATGACCAAGCACCCGTTGTTGTTACTGGTGTTCAACCGATACAGGGAAACCATGCAAGTCTTCGAGGCGATTCGGAAAGCGCAACCGAGCAAACTCTACATCGCGTCTGACGGGCCGAGGCCTGGTGTGTCTGGAGAAAAACAAACCGTCGAAGTGATCAGAAACCATG
The DNA here is from genome assembly GCA_913030605.1 of uncultured Spirochaeta sp. Classification (GTDB taxonomy): domain Bacteria; phylum Spirochaetota; class Spirochaetia; order DSM-27196; family Alkalispirochaetaceae; genus Alkalispirochaeta. The sequence goes on along the minus strand of CAJWEZ010000003.1, from coordinate 82,661 downwards.
TTATCGGTCGAATAGATTGGCCGTGCGATGTCAAGACGCGTTTCTTGGATGCCAATCTTGGATGTAGGAACGCGGTTAGCAGCGCCATTGACTGGCTGTTTGAACATGAAGATGCAGGTGTCATTTTGGAAGACGATTGTGTTCCAAAACAGAGTTTTTTCGACTATGCAGATGAAATGTTGGACCGATTCAGGTTTGATGAACGCGTAGGAATGATCGTTGGAACCAATCTATATCCTGTCAAATCACAGCGAACGTTGACACAAGCTTTCTTTTCTAAGCACTACCCCGTTTGGGGATGGGCCACTTGGAAAAGGGCGTGGGACGGATATGACGTGAATATGAAGAGCTATGACAAACTGAGATTTCGCGATATAAGATATCAATCGCCAAATTTGGTGATCGCGATGCACATGAAGCAAAAATTCGATCGCATCAAAAAAGATCGGATGGACACTTGGGACATTCAATGGGTCTTTCATTGTTGGAAAAATTCTCGTCTCGCCGTCGCTCCTTCTTTCAACATGGTCACCAATATTGGGGAGCAGGGTGTTCACACACCGGGGCGAAAACGATCCGACCATCACCGCGAGTCCTTGGATATCGCGTCCGGTTCCAGTTGGGAAATGTCGGTGCCGTACACAGTTCCTGACTCGGAGTACGACATGCGAATTTTTCGTCGAAGGGTCTATTTCTCGGTGCTCAAGACTATGGCTCGAAGAATGTGGGTTACGATTGTTGGCGTTTTCGGCGCCTACCGTAAATGATAATACGTTGCGCATAGAATGTGGTCTCGATGCCTGCCGGCTTGGTGTTTTAGGCGATTGCTGATGGATCGAATTGAGAGGACGTAACACAGTGTTCCTCAAACGAATGGTACGCAACTATGTAGACCGAATGGCCAAGAACCCGCTCAAGGGTAGCCACGAACGACGCGCTCTCTTGTCATATATTGCAAGGCCGTTGCGACGGAGGCGAGCCTACACTGCACACACGAACTACAACGAAGTGTTGGCCATTTGCGAAGTGCTTGACGAACTGGGCTATATCGTAGACGTCATACATTTTCAGCACATACATCCCGGAACGTTTAGGCATTATGATCTAATCATTGGATTCGGTGCTGCGTTGGAGCAGGCACTAGCGTCAAAGCGGGCTAATCAAGCCGTGGTGTTCTATGGCACCGGAATGGCACCGGAACGGCAGAATACGGCCTCGATCGGCCGGTTGCTCGAGGCATTCTCAAAAACAAATATTTGGATGATAGATTCGTGCCGTCTAGTTCAGTTCTGCTGGCCGCTTCAAACTTCGATTCCAGACGGAATGATTTTGCTTGGTAACGATGTGACTCGCGAAAGCTATGAAAACTTTGTTTCCGACAGAATAAGGCTGCAAAACGTATCATGCCATCCTGCGATTCGTGAAGTGAAATCGATTTCTCTTTCTGACGAGTCCGGCGGAGGAGCTAACGATTCTGGTTTCGTATGGTTCGGTAGCGCGGGAGCACTTCACAAAGGTCTTGACCTATTAATTGACGTGTTTTCCTCTCGAACGGACGCTATATTGCATATTTGTGGTCCCGTGGCCCAGGAAAAAAGTTTTTGGGATTATTATGAAAAAATAGTATCTAAAAATGATAATATATACTACCATGGATTTGTAGATATAAAATCGAATAAGTTTATTGAAATAGTAAGCTCCAGCAAATTCGTAATTCATCCTTCATGTGCTGAGGGTCAGCCAAGTTCGGTGGTCAACTTGATGGCGACTGGGTTGATACCAATAGTGAGTCAGTATTCTGGAATCAATGTTCCAAACGTATCGATTTGCATTGAATCTCTGAATGAAACGAGTGTCGAGAAGGCTGTTGATGTCGCCCAGAATCTGTCCGACGAGGAATTTCATGTTCGTCGACGGACGTGCATGGAATGGGTCCGAGCGAATCACTCAATCGAGGCGTTCAAGGACCTATTCAAGCGGAACGTGAGCGAGACGCTCGAAGACATTTCCGCTCGCAGGAAAGGCCGATGGTAGGGAACCTTCTTGCATTGCTGTACCTGCCAGCCGCAGTCTTTTCGTACTCTGGACCTTTCTCGATTCTTCTGGCGATTGTGACAATAGCCTCGGGGGCTTCTCTCTCGCGTTTTCGATTCTCCAAGGCGCTCGTGTACGCCTTCATCGTGTCTTTGCCGGTCTATCTACTGTATGGAGTCGTTTCCGACACGTTGCTTTTGAGTCCTGTGGGTTTCATTTCAGTCGCAGCCTTGATGCCAATGGTGGTTGTTAGGTTCGGTAATTCGAACTATGTGTCAAGGGCCATTCTCGTTTTCGCGCTGGTGTTTGTCGTACTTGCCTACGATCCGCCCACAATGTCGTTCTTTGGGCGATTTTTGGATCGGAATATTGTGGCGCTCGCCATATTGCCGATAGTCCTATGGATTTCCAGATCATCTTGGCTCGGAATTATGGCGGCCATTTCCCTTGCTTATTGGACAAACTCTCGTAATCTGATGCTCGCCGTATTGGTGGAGTTGCTTCTGCGGAATAGTGCGCTTATTTCAAATATCTATTCGAGAAATCCATTTTATGTTTCCTTGTTTGTGTCGACAATGTCGGTTGCGGTTTTTGCCGTGCTCGGATTATACGCCGCTGTCATACCTTTCGAGTCAGGTAGAGGCAACTATGTGCAGATTCTGGACGAAAGCAACTTGCAGAGATCGGTGGCAATGATTCAAGCGATCGAGTTTCTGTCTAAACATCCTTCGGTCATGTTGTTTGGTGGAGGGTGGCAAGACTACTCCTTAGCAGTCGTGACCAGAGCGCACAGTGACTATGTTCAGCTCACGGTGAAGTATGGATTCATTCCAGTTGTATATTTTTTGTATCTCGTCTCGTTCTCCTACAGGAAGGCAAAAGTGCCTGCTTCTGTTTTCGTTTCACTACTTACTTTTTCCGGAATTCTTGGTGGAATTGGGTGGGGCGCTGGGGTGTATTGGCTGTCTCTGTGTGCACTCATCTGGAACCGAAGTCCTGGAGCAAGCCCTCAAAGGGTGAGCACGATTCCAAGTGTTCAGTAATGTAGAGGCGAAAACGATGGCTCCTTTTTTTTCGATAATTGTTCCAACGAAAGACTGTTTTCCGACTGTCCAAGCAACCATCCAGTCGATTGAGATGCAAACGTTCAGAGAGTTGGAGGTCATCGCTTTGGATAGCTACTCTGTGGATGGAACGCGTGAGCTTCTATTGTCTTGGGCAGAATCATCATCACTTAGTGTCCAAGCACACACCGTACCCCGAAGGGGTGTATACGCCGCGATGAACGAAGGGATTCGGCGTGCTACCGGCGAGTATTTGCTTTTTGTGGGTGGTGATGACAAGCTGGCAAACGGTCGAGTTCTTGAGCAAACTCGACGGGCTATTGCCAATCAGTCGTCGAATCCTGCAATTCTCATTGGAAACATTAGATACAGTGACGGAACTCGGCATGAGTCCATATGGGGCTGGCAACTCCTGTTACGGAATACCGCACACCATCAAGGAACCTTCTATTCCGCTTCGGTGTTCGATGATCGACAATACGATGAAAAACTCAAGATACTTTCTGACTACAAACTTAATCTAGAGCTCTATCGTTCTCGAAGCAACGTCGCCGTCGCCAGTCTGACGATCTCGATTTGCGGCAATGATGGACTGTCCAAGCAGCTAGTATGGCGAAGAATGTACGAAGAATGGAAGATAAAATATCAGATTCTAGGTTTGAGATTTTTTCCATGGATCTTTCCCGTTTTTTTGAAGCAGCTGGCGAAGCTGGTGGATGCTCGGGTAGGCACTCGCCTAAATTGAACGATGTGCAGGCTGTGCATTCCAGTAGGGTTTGTCATCCAGGCTCAGGTATCGACGGATAGCAACGCCTCTATCCAAATCATTGCAGGGAGGAAAGGCCATCATCGAACAATCCACAGAACCCAAACGCATCCTGGTCACCGGCGGTGCCGGGTTCCTGGGAAGCCACCTCTGCGACCGCCTCCTGGCGGAGGGCAACGAGGTGCTGTGCGTGGACAACCTGTTCACCGGGCGCAAGCAGAACATCTACCACCTCCTGGACAACCCGCGCTTCGAGTTCATGCGCCATGACGTGACGTTTCCGCTCTTTGTGGAGGTCGACGCGATCTACAACCTCGCGTGTCCCGCGAGCCCGGTGCACTACCAGTTCGACCCGGTGCAGACGACCAAGACGAGCGTGGTGGGGGCGGTGAACATGTTGGGGCTGGCCAAGCGGCTGCACATCCCGATCCTGCAGGCCTCGACCAGCGAGGTGTACGGCGATCCGACGGTGCACCCGCAGACGGAGGACTACCGCGGCAACGTAAACCCGATCGGCCCCCGGGCGTGCTACGACGAGGGCAAGCGCTGCGCGGAGACGCTCTTTTTCGACTACTGGCGGCAGCACGAGCTGGGGATCAAAGTGATCCGGATCTTCAACACCTACGGTCCGCGCATGCACCCCTCCGACGGCCGTGTGGTGAGCAACTTCATCATGCAGGCGCTGGCGGGAGAGGACATCACGATCTACGGCGACGGGAGCCAGACGCGGAGTTTCTGCTACGTCGACGACCTGATCGACGGTATGGTGCGGATGATGAACTCGCGGGAGGGGTTCACCGGTCCGGTGAACATCGGCAACCCCGGGGAGTTTACGATTCGCGAACTCGCGGAGAAGGTGATTGAACTCACCGGGAGTTCCAGCCAACTGGTGTTCAAGCCGCTGCCGGCGGACGACCCGCTGCAGCGCAAGCCGGACATCTCGCTGGCGCAGCAGGAGTTGGGGTGGGAACCCTCGGTCATGCTGGACGAGGGGTTGTCGCGAACCGTGGGGTACTTCCGCGAACTGATGGCCTCGGCGTCCTGACCGGCGGCTCAGCCGGCTACCGGCGGCGACCGTCACACGTCGCGCACCTTCGACGGTCGCTGACTCAGCGCGTTCCTGGAGCGGACTCCGCGAGCAGAATCTCAACCAGCCGGTCGAGCATGCGCTTCTGCTCGACGGCGACCTCTCCGGCGCGCACGGGCCCCGCGCGACGCAGGCGAGCGACCGTGTCAGGTTCCCGTTCGATCTGCAGGATTCGGGATGCGATCTCCGACACCGACCACGGATTGCACAGCAACGCCGCGTCGCCCACGAGCTCCGGGATCGAGTTGATACCGGAAGTGATCACCGGCGTGCCGCAGGCCATGCACTCCAGCGGGGGGTATCCGAACCCCTCGTTGAGGGTCGGGAACACCAGCGCCCGGGCGTGGCGGTACAGGGCTTCCAGCTTCGGTCGCGAAAGGTATCCGGACAGTCTGAAATGTGCCGCCTCCGGCGACCGCCGGAGTCTGCGGATGTACGGCACCGTTTTGCCGTGGGTATCGGCACCCACCAGCACCGTCGGAACCTCCACCAGACCGGTGCGATAGAGCGCGCGCAGGGCATCCACGGCACGGGCCCCGTTCTTTCCCCATCGGTTCGCCGTGATGACCAGGTAGTAGCCCCCGCTGCTGAGCCCCTCGGGAGTCGACGGTTCCACAGACGCGACATCCGGGAGCCGTGGCGATGCCGGTGAGTACAGCATCTCCACCGGGTGCTCGGACAACTCCGGAAACGCAGCCAAGAGGGCCCCCCGCGTGTGTCGGCTCACCGTGATCACGCGTTGTCGTTCTGCGAGCGAAAAAAGTGCACGAAACTGCTCGCTGCGTCGGCGGTGGTACGCCCGCGGCGTCAGACGGGGAATCAGGTGCCGAAGGACGTCCGCGCCGCGGGTTGCATACCGCAGCTGGTCGGTATCCCCGGGAAGCTCGAGAGGCCGGAGTCCGTGGATCGTATAGACGAACTCGCACGTCGGCGGGATGAATCCGCCACCGCCACCGCCACCGCCACTTCCGCCGCCTTCGCGGGCGTAGCGCAGGGGAAGCGCGCTGAAGAACCGCGTCGCCCCACGACTCACCAGGAGTCCGCCGACGTCTCCGGCCGACGCCACCCGGTGGATCGTGATGCCGGCGACGGCGGCGACGTCCTCGACCGACGGGTCGAGCGGGCGATCGGAACGGGCAACCGCCTCCACCGAAACCGTGCCGGCAACTCCCTCACTCCCGCCGCCCCGGGTCCGCTCGGCGAGTGCAGCAAATACGCGCCGCGCGTACTCTCCCCCGCCACTCACTGGTGAGCTCCCTTCGGGCTGCGCTGCAATCAGGTCAAACACCAGACGCGTCATGGGCCGATAGTACGGGCGGGCCCGGTTTGGTACAAGGTGCCCCGGAATTCGGTTGATTGGCCGACAAATTCCGGGGTTTCGATACAAGGTCCACCGCTGGTGGGATATACTGAATTTCATAGTTTCAAAACTGAAAGAGGGCCTGCCCCCTTCCACAGGAGGTCTTTCCATGAAACACGTGTGGAGCAGTATCGGCGGGGTGACCGTCGTATTGGTATCGATCCTGGTGTTCGCCTGTGACAATGCGACTCCCGTGGCGTCGGACCCCGGCCTGGAGGTCGATCCGGTGGACTAGGTGACGCTTCCGGCGGCACCGGCGTCGGTTGAAGACTTTGGAACACTCCCGTCGACCGACTACACGCTGGTGTCGTCGAAAACGGAGGCCCTGGAACTGTTCTCCACCGGAGCGGGAATGCTGTTTGACTACCTTGAAGTGGCCGGTGAGGGTTGGGAACCATCGGCGGCATCAACGCTTACGCTGGAACCGGAGAACCTGTTCGAGCTGACCGAACCACCGACGACGCTCTCGGCGTCGGGTCAGCTGGTGGACGAAGCGATCGGTGATCTGTTTGTCGATGCCGCCTCCGCCGACGGGAGCCTCTCCCTGGCCTGGGATGCCAACGATATGCCTACGACCGTGACCGGCCGCGCCAGTGCCGGAATCAACGCATGGACGACCCGGTCGGTGGCGGCTGACCCGGTCGAGAATGTCGCGGCGGCGCCCGGCGGGTCTCTTTTCATGGTTATCGACAGCCCTTCCGACACGCTGGAAGCGCACCTGGTGGCGGCGATGACGGCGGCGGTGGACGCGCGCATGGGATGGAACAGCGACGGCACCTCCCCGAGGTGGGTGGAGGTTGCCTACGCCGTGTCGGCACGGGCCAGCGCGGCGATGACGGTGGCGACCACGGTGAACGGGACCCCGCTCATGGGGAATCTGATCGCCACGGTCTCCTACGACGGGCAGCTGACGCTCGACCTGACCGAGGACCTGCTCGCGGATGAGGCGGCGCTGGAAAACTACCTCGAAGAGAACGTCGGCACCGGGTCGCTCACGCTCTCGCTGGCGGTGTACGACGGCGACGGGACACTCCAGGACACGTACTCCTTCGGGTTCTCAGACCTTTCAGTCTCCGCGTTTTGACGTTTTGATCGCGCCGCGGTATGTTCCAGCGCATGAAGAAGATGAGTGTGTTGGTCATATTTGCGGTGCTCCTGGCGGGCGCCGCGGTCGCGCCCGCCGTGGCGCAGGACGTCATCGATGTGACCGGCCAGAGCGGTCAGGTCAAGGAGATCACGGTTGAGAACGACCGCCTGTCCTTCGTTCCGTCGGAAATCCGGGTGAACCGCGGTGACACGATCCGCCTCACCTTCGTGAACACCGGCGGCCGCCACGACTGGGTGCTCGACGAGTTTGACGCCGCCACCGACGTGATCACTCGCGGACAGTCCCAGACGATCGAGTTCGTCGCCGACCAGGCGGGCGAGTTCGAGTTCTACTGCAGTGTCCCGGGACACCGGCAGGCGGGAATGTACGGCTCGTTCATCGTTGTGGAGTAGGCACCGGGCCAAAAAAACACTGCACAAAAGTGCCTGCCTCGGGTTAGTATGGTCGTCCCTGAGGAGGTGCTATGGCCCAACCGATACTCGAGACCCGGCACATCGTCAAACAGTTTCCCAAAGTACTGGCGAATGACGACATCAATCTCACCCTGAACCAGGGCGAAATCCTTTGCCTGCTCGGTGAGAATGGAGCCGGGAAGAGCACGCTCATGAATGTGCTCTACGGCCTGTATAAACCCACATCCGGCACCATCGTCCTTGACGGAGAAGAGGTCGAGTTTTCGTCGCCCCGCGACGCGATCGACCGGGGCCTGGGAATGGTGCACCAGCACTTCATGCTGGTGGATACACTCACTGTGACCGAGAACATTATCCTGGGATCGGAGCCCGGACGGGGCCCCCAGATCGACTACCGGACGGCGCGCCAGCAGGTGAAAGAGCTGAGCGAACGTCACGGTCTCAGAATCGATCCCGATGCCAAGATCATGAACCTCTCGGTGGGCCTGCAGCAGCGCGTTGAGATTCTCAAGGCGCTGTATCGCCAGGCCAAGATCCTGATCCTGGACGAACCCACGGCGGTACTGACGCCGCAGGAAGTCGAGGAGTTCTTTGCGGTTGTCCGCGGACTGCGCGACAACGGCGTATCGATCATCATCATCACCCACAAGCTGGAAGAGGTGAAGGCGATCTCCGACCGGGTGTACATTCTGCGTCGCGGGCGGATCGAGGGCGAACGGCGCACCGCCGATGTGTCCAAGGAGGACCTCGCCAACCTGATGGTCGGTCGCGCCGTAGTTCTCACGGTCGAAAAGAGCGACCACCAGGCCAAGCAGGAACCGGTCTTTGAGATCGACGATCTCCGCGTGCTGGACGACCGTGAGGTCGCCGTCGTGGACGGTCTGTCACTCGACGTTCGCCCCGGCGAGGTTGTCGGTATCGCCGGCGTCGACGGAAACGGACAGAGCGAGCTGGCGGAGGCGATCATGGGACTTCGGTCGGTCGCCGGCGGCTCCCTGAAGCACCTCGGTGAGGACATCAAGGACCTCACGACCAAGGAGCGGATTCACCGACGTATCAGCTACGTCCCCGCCGACCGTCACCGCTACGGCCTGGTCCTGCCATTTACCGTGGCCGAGAATATTGCCATGGGATACCACGACCGCGCCCCCAACGCCTCCGGCGGCGGCATGCGCTTGAACTACTCCGCCATGGAGGAGCAGGCCACGCGCCTCATTAAAGACTTCGATATCCGAACCCCCGGTCCGCTGGCACCTGCGAGTCATCTTTCCGGTGGAAATCAGCAGAAGGTGATCCTGGCGCGCGAGTTCACCCGAAATCCGTCCTTTCTCCTGGTGAGCCAGCCCACCCGCGGCCTTGACGTCGGGGCGATCGAGTACATCCATTCCCAGATCCTGGCGATGCGCGACCAGGACGTCGGAGTTCTGTTGATCTCGCTGGAACTCGAGGAGATCTTCGGTCTCGCCGACCGGATCCTGGTGCTCTACGAGGGCGCGATTGTGAAGGAGTTCGTCGCCAGCGAAACCGATGAACGCGAGGTCGGGTTCTACATGACCGGTGGCAAGAAGGAGCAAAGCGCATGAGCTCGACACACGAACACACGGAACCCGGGCGCCTCCCGTCGATCCTGACGATCGCTTCGGCCGTCCTGGGAGCCGCCGGACTGGTGATCTGGCTGGGCGCCTCGATGAGCCGCGGCGAAACGTACTATTTCTGGGGTATCTGGCTGATCGTCGCCGCACTGGCGGTGTACCTGTGGCGCTACCGACTGCTCAACGGCGGGGAGGCGCTCCGCGAGTTGCTCCGGTCCAGCGCCCGCAAGATGGCGGTCCCGGTCATGGGCGTCGTCACCGCGATCGTCCTCGGCGGTATTCTGATGCTGGCGACGGGCTACAACCCGATCGAGGCGTACGGCGCGCTCTTTTTCGGTGGACTGGTGCGCAACTGGCACATATCGATTCTGAACGCCGCACCCCTCATTTTCACCGCATTGTCGGTGGCGTTCGCCTTCAAGGCGGGGCTGTTCAACATCGGTGCCGAGGGACAGTACTACATGGGTGCCATGGCGGCGGCGTGGCTCAGTATCCACTTCACGCTTCCAGGGATTATCAGCCTTCCGCTGATCTTTATCTTCGCCGGACTCTTCGGCGCCATGTGGACGATCATCCCGGCGCTGCTGAAGGTGCGTACCGGTGCCCACGAGGTCATCACAACGATGATGCTTGCGCACACCGCGCGCTACCTGTCGCCGGTGTTCATTCGCGCCAACGGTGGCGATCCCGCAACGAGCACGCACCCCTACGTGACGTGGGAGATCCTGCCGAACAACTTTCTGCCGCGCTTTCAGCAGTTTTTGCCGCAGGCCAACTACCGTGTCCATACCGGTATCCTGATCGCGATCGTCGTGGCCCTGCTGATCCACTACATTCTCTACTACACGAGCTGGGGATTCGAGATCCGCGCGGTCGGCGAAAACAAGGACGCCGCCCGGGCGCAGGGTATCTCGGTCGGCAAAAACATCTTCCGGGCGCTGCTGATCGCGGGGTTCCTGGCGGGCCTCGCCGGCTTCAACCAGGTAAACGGACTGGATCACCGTCTTTTTGAAAACCTCCAGGCGGGCTACGGCTGGAACGGGATCTCGGTGGCACTGCTCGCCGGCGGGAATCCGATCGGTGTCGTCTTTACCGGCCTCCTGTGGGGCGTCCTGGACGCCGGCGGTCAGTTCATGGCGCGCACGACCCAGACGCCGAGCGCCATCGTGGAAATCGTGAAGGGGACGATCCTGTTCCTGGTCGTGGCTCGGTACATCTACACAGCCATCGGAAACTGGCGCCGGAAACGGCAGCGCCATCGGGAAGCTGACGCCGCCAACGCCGTGAAAGAGGGAGCCTGACATGGTTGATTACGACTTCATAGTGAACCTGCTGTCCGCGATGATCCGCAACGCCACGCCAATCGCCCTGGCGGCGATTGGTGCGGTCGTCTGTGAGCGGTCCGGCGTGGTCAACATCGCCATGGAAGGGATCATGACCGTGGGTGCCTTCGTCGCCGCGATCGTCGCCGGCGCAACCGGAAACCCCTGGATCGGATTGCTCGCGGCGATCTTCTTCGGCGGACTGTTCAGCCTCATCCACGCCTTCGCCACGGTGAGCTTGCACCTGGACCACGTGGTGAGCGGGGCGGTGCTCAACGTCCTGGCCCTGGGTATCACCTCGTACCTCATGATCATGATCGTGGGGCATCCGGGAACGACCAACCCGGTACCGGTGGGGCTCGGCGACTACCGCTGGGCGATCCCGGTTCTGTCATCGATTCCGGTGCTCGGGCCGATGTTCTTCAACCAGACGCCGATCGTGTACTTCAGTTTTATTCTCATCGGCGTGTTCACATGGTTCCTCAGCAAAACGAAGCTGGGGCTGCACGTCCGCGCTTCCGGTGAGCATCCGCTGGCGCTGGAGACGATCGGCGTGTCCGTGTACAAGATGCGCTATTTCGGCGTGCTGGTGAGCGGCCTCGTCGGTGGTATGGCCGGCGCCTATCTCTCCATCGAGAGCAACGTCAGCTTTACCGAGGGCATGACCGGTGGGCGCGGATTTATCGCCATGGCGGCGATGATTTCCGGCGGCTGGCATCCGATCGGAGCGTTCATTGCTGCGCTCTTTTTCGGTCTCGCCGACGCCCTGCAGGTGCGGTTCCAGGTATTCGAGATCGCCCGCGTTCCCGAGGAGTTTTTTATCATCCTGCCGTACGTCCTCACGGTCGTTGCGGTGGCCGGGCTGGTACGGCGCAGTCGTCCGCCGAAGGCCGACGGTGTCGACTTCATGATCGAGCGGAGCGAGGACTGACGGTCGCGGACCGACTCCGCGATAATTGTGTGAAGCATTCCGGACGTGTATAATTCGCTCCGGTTCAAAACCAAATCCCAAAAGGAGGGATGTAATGAAACAGACTTTGAGTATTCTTCTGCTGCTCGTGGTTGCGTCGGCGCTCGTGTTCGCCGGTGGCCAGGGCGAGGAATCCGGTGCCATGGAACAGGGTGGCGACCAGATGGTTGCGGCGATGGCGACCGACGTCGGTGGTCTTGGTGACAAGAGCTTCAACGACGGCGCGTACCAGGGCCTGCAGATGGGCGAGGACCTCGGTTTCGAGGCCCGCGTTGTGGAGTCCAACCAGCAGACCGACTATATTCCGAACCTGACCGGTCTCGCCGAGGACGGCGCCGACATCGTGTTTGCCGTCGGGTTTCTCATGGAGCAGGCGGTCAAGGAAGCCGCGCAGATGAACCCCGATACCTTCTTTGGTGGTATCGACATCGGCGGTGACCCGGAGATCCCGAACTTCCAGGGTATTCTGTACCGCGAAGAGCAGAGCGGTTTCCTCGCCGGTGTTCTCGCCGGTCACATGACGGCGCAGTACTCCGACGCCAGCCCCAAACTCAACGCCGATCCGATCGTCGGTGTCGTGCTTGGTATGTTCATTCCGCCGGTCGAGCGCTACGAGGTCGGCTTCATCCAGGGCGTGAAGTACGCCAACCCCGACGTGCAGGTCCTGTCGGTCACCGCCGGTGACTTCACCGACCAGGCCCGCGGTCGCGAGGCTGCCGTTGCCATGATCGAGCAGGGCGCGGACATCATCTTCCACGCCGCCGGTCTCACCGGTCTCGGTGCGATTCAGGCTGCCCGTGAGAATGGCGTGCTCGCCATCGGCGTCGACGTCGACCAGAACAACGTGGCCCCCGACACGGTCATCACCAGTGCGGTGAAGAAGATCCCCGAGTCGGTGTACGTCGTTCTCGAGAGCGTTGCCAACGGTACCTTTGAGGGTGGCACGCACACCTACGGTCTCGCCGAGGATGCCACCGGTATTGCGCCGTATCACAGCTTTGACGATGTGATCCCGCAGGAAGTCAAGGACGCGGTGGACGCCGCCCGTGAGGCCGTTCTCAGCGGCGAGATTCAGATCGCCCAGACCCGCGCCGACATCCAGGACCTCCTGGACTGACGCCGGGGGCAGGTGCCGCCTCCCGCGGCACCGCACCGCGAAACAGATCGACCGGACGGCCTCGCGCCGCCCGGTCTTTTTTTGTCGGAACGTATCCGACAACGACCCGATCAACTGGAGGGCAGTGATGGACACACGCATGGACGCGGTCAGGAAGGCCGTAGCACACATTCAGGAGCGTACCTCGGTGAAACCGTCGGTGGGGCTCATTCTCGGCAGTGGCCTCGGCGTGCTGGGAGACCAGATCCCGGGGGCCGATGCGATCGACTACGCCGACATTCCGGGGTTCCCGGTGAGCACTGTGGAGGGCCACGCCGGCCGTCTGGTGTTCGGTGAACTCGGCGGCAAGCAGGTGGTGATCATGCAGGGGCGGTTTCACTACTACGAGGGCTACACGATGGACGAGGTGGTCTTCCCCGTTCGCGTGATGAAACTTCTGGGGGTCGAATCCCTGGTCGTGACCAACGCCGCCGGCGGGGTGAACACCGGCTTTGTCCCCGGGGATCTCATGCTGATCACCGACCACATCAAGTTCTTTACCGACAGTCCCCTGCGCGGACACAACATCGAGGAACTCGGCCCGCGGTTCAACGACATGAGCGTCGCCTATACGCCGGAGCTCAGGACGCTGGCGAAGCAGGTCGCCGCCGACGCCGGTGTGGACGTCCGTGAGGGGGTCTACGCCCACATGCCCGGTCCGAGCTTCGAGACGCCGGCGGAGATCCGCATGCTGCGCACGCTGGGCGCCGACGCCGTGGGCATGTCCACGGTGCCCGAGGTGATTACGGCGGCCCATGCCGGCATGAAGGTGCTCGGCATCAGCGCGATCAGCAACATGGCCGCGGGCATTCTCGACCAGCCTCTGAACCACGACGAGGTGATCGAGACCGGTCGCATGGTTCGCGACAGGTTCGTGGGGCTGGTCAAAGCGGTCGTGGAGGCGATGTGATGGCCGCCGGAGGCGCAGGCAGCGGCGGCGGCACGGACACCCGCCCCGGCGTCGTATCGATGCCGGCGAACATCGTCCGGGACCCGTCGCTGGCGGCGGAGGGCAACCGCAAGATCGAGTGGGTCCGGAGGAACATGGCGATTCTCCGCGGCCTCGAGGAGCGGTTCTCCCGGGAACGGCCCTTCGAGGGGCTCCGGGCGGCGGTGAGCGTGCACCTGGAGGCGAAGACCGCCTACCTGGCGCTGGTGCTGGCAGCGGGAGGCGCCCAGGTTTCGGTGACCGGCAGCAACCCGCTTTCCACCAAGGACGATGTGGTTGCGGCCCTCGCCGACCGCGGTCTGCACGTGTACGCGTGGCGCGGCGCCACCCGGAAGGAGTTCGAGGAGCACCAGCTCACGGCGCTGCAGGTGGCGCCCCACGTGGTCATCGACGACGGCGGGGACCTGGTACACCACCTGCACGAGGGCGCCTCTGCCTACGCCGGTGAGGTGATGGGTGCCTGCGAGGAAACGACCGCCGGTGTCCTCCGGAACCAGGCGCGCGCCGCAGCCGGAAAGCTGAATTTCCCGGTGATCGCGGTGAACAACGCCCTCATGAAGCACATGTTCGACAACCGCTACGGCACCGGCCAGAGTACGATGGACGCGATCATGCGCACCACCAACCTCGTGGTTACCGGAAAGACGGTTGTTGTGGCCGGCTACGGCTGGTGCGGCCGCGGCATCGCCGAGCGTGCCGCGGGCATGGGCGCCCAGGTGATCGTGTGTGAGGTCGACGAGGTGAAGGCGCTGGAGGCGGTGATGGACGGATACCGTGTAATGCCGATGGCCGCCGCCGCCGGCGAGGGCGACTTTTTCGTGACCACCACCGGCGTGAAGGACGTCATTACCCCGGCCCACTTTGCCGTCATGAAAGACGGGGCGATTCTGGCCAATGCCGGCCACTTCTACGATGAGATCGCCCTGGACGCGCTGCAGGCGGAATCCGCCGAGACGGTGGAGGTCCGGGAAAACCTGCAGGGCTACCGGCAGGCAGACGGCCGCTGGATCAACGTGATCGCCGACGGCAAGATCGTGAACATCTCCGCCGCCGACGGACACCCGGCGGAAATCATGGACACCAGTTTTGCCGTCCAGGCACTGAGTGCGGAGTACGTGGTTCGCGCCGCCGGGGGAAGCGCCGCCGGCGCGGGGACCGCGACCGGGGAAGGCGCCTCCGGGACGTCGGCCCCGCTTCCTGCCGCGGTCATTCCGGTCCCCGCGGAGATCGATCGCGCCGTGGCGCGGTTGAAGCTCGCTGCGCTCGATGTGAGCCACGACGCGCTCACCTCGGCGCAGCAGGCGTATCTGGAAGACTTCAACAAGTAGCGGACCGGGCGGGTCTGTTGTGGCTACGGGCCCGCCTTCGGGCCCCGCCACCGATCCCGCCTCCGGGCCCGCGGTCCCGTCGCGGCCTACTTGTCGGAGGTGAGCGCGAATCCTCGCATGAACTGCTCCTGCAGTGCGATGAACACCACCAGCGGCGGGACGATCGACACCAGGGCGCCGGCCATCACCTGTCCCCAGTACACACCTTCCCCCACCCCGATGATCAGGTTGAGACCGACCTGTACCACCTGTCGCGCGTCGTCGCGGATGATGACGCGCGGCCACAGGTACTGGTCCCACACATACACAAACTGGATCACCGCCAGTGCGCCGATCGTGTTGGCGCTCATCGGAACCAGGACGCGGAACAGAAAGTTGCCCGGGCCGGCCCCATCGATCCGCGCGGCGTCGCCCAGGTCTCGGGGAATCGAGAGGAAGTGCTGGCGGAACAGGAACACGCCGGTGGCGCTCGCCGTGAACGGAACCACCACGGAGCGGTAGGTGTTGGTCCACCCGAACCCGAAGGGAATCGGCTCGAGGAAGACGCGCCGCGGATTGAGCAACCACGACAGAAACTCGCCGACCGAATCCGGCGGACTCAGCGAGACCATGTCGAACAGCCCCACGATCAGCACCTCCGTGGGCATCAGCAGCGTGAACAGGACGAACGCGAAGAGCATGCCCTTAAAGCGTATCCGAAAGTACACGAGCACCATCGCCGCCAGAATCGAGAGGATCGTTTTTCCGACGGTCACCATGGTGGCGATCCACAGCGAGTTGGCGATGTAGCGTCCAAGGTGCTGGTCCCGCCAGACGATGCGGAGGTTCTCCAGGAACGCCGTCCCCGGCACAAGGCTCGGCGAGAGCACGTCGGCGCGGCTTTGCGTGGCCTTGATGAGCGCGAAGAGCACCGGGGCGGCGATCACCACGACCGCCAGCGACAGTACGACGTGTACCCACACAGGATCTTTCCGGTGTCGCATGCTACGCCCCCTCGTAGTGCACGGATCGCCCGCCGAGGCGAAACTGACCGACGGTGACGAGTACTGCGATCGTCATCAGGACGACTCCCTGCGCCGCCGCCAGTCCCATGTTGCTGCTCCCGCCAAAACCGTCGCGGAACACCTTCACGATGAGGGTTGTGGTCACGCCGGTCCGGTTGGCGATGCCGCCGCCGACGGGCCCGCCGGCGGTGAGAATGTCGATGAGCCCGAAGACGTTGAAAAAGCTGTACGCCAGGTTGGTGAAGACCAGAAAGAACGTCGTAGGACTCAGCATGGGGACGGTAATGCGGAAAAACCGCGCGATCCCGCCGGCGCCGTCGATCTCGGCCGCCTCAGAGAGGCTTGGCGGAACGTTCTGCAGCGCAGCCAGGTAGAACACGATGTTGTAGCCGAGGTTCTTCCAGATCGCCGCGGAGACGGCGACAACGAACGCCAGTGCCGGATCGTCGAGCCACCGCGGTTTGATGCCGAACAGGGCCGACAGCACCTGGTTCACCACGCCGACCTCCGGGTTGAACATGAACAGAAAGATCGTCCCGGCGATCGCCGGGGAGAGCGCGAAGGGCCAGATGAGCATGATGCGGTAGAAGCGTCCGCCCGTGATCGGGCGTGCAGCGAGCGTCGCGAGCACCATGCTCACGGCAACGCCGGGGCCCGTGACAAGCAGCGCAAACAGAATCGTCTGGATGCTCGCCTGCCAGAACGCCGGCGCCTGGGGTCCGAAGAAGATCGCCCGAAAGTTCTCCAGCCCCACGAAGGCCCGCGTACCCAGCAGGAGGTTGCTGCGATACGTGCTCAGCACCACCGACTGGATTGCGGGGAAGTACAGAAACGCCGTCAACACGGCGAGGGTCGGCACCAGGAGTACTGCAGCTGCAATCGGGTGGCGAAAAATGGGTCGGTACGTCATTGGCTGTCTCCCTGCAGAAACACCCCTCCGCCGGAGCGGAGGGGTGCGTATTCGAAATGGATCGGGTCGTCGGGTCAGAGGTTGGCGTTGTACTCCCGGAGCCGGTCGTCGGCGAGTACCTTGGCCTCTTCCATCGCCGCCTGGACGTCCGTGCCCTGCAGCACCTTCTGGATCGCCTCCTCGATGATCGTGCGCGTGTCGAGGAAACTCCCCATGAGGGCACCGGCGGAGGCGGGATTGGGGACCGTGTTCAGGAGCTGGTCAAAGGCGGTGTAGGCGTTCGGGTCCTCGTCGAACCATCCCTCAGCCTCCAGCGCGTCCACCGAGGAGTTGCGCACCGGATAGTAGCCGGTGAGTTTGTGCCAGCTCACCATGTTTTCGGTGTTGGTCATGAAGAGCACGAAGTCCCGGGCGGCCTCGAGTTCCCGCGTCGGGTGACCGTCGAGGAGCCACACGCTGGCGCCGCCGATCACCACGCCGTTGCGCTCCACGCCGTCGGGGATCGGAAGCAACCCGGTGCCGAGCTCGAAGGAGCCCTCAACCGCACTGGAGATGTTGCCGAGATCCGCGGTAGACGTGATGTGAAACATCGCCTCGCCCTGCTGGAAGATCGCGTCGCTGCCGCTCCAGTCCTCCAGTCGGCCGGTGTAGGTGTAGAGTCCGCGCCGGTTCAGTTCGTCGATCCAGTTGACGATCGTGTAGGCGGCGTCGCTGGTCAGGTTGACCTCGGTGGCGCGGGCGGCGCGACCGTTGCTGTTGTTCACCAGCGGTGCGTTCTGTTCGGCCATCCATTGCTCAAAGAACCACGAGTGCAGATTGAACCCGATCCGGGCGCCATCCACGCCGGCGTCGCGCGCCTGCTCCAGCATCGCGATCACCTCGCTGAACGTCTCCGGCGGGCTGTCGGGGTCGAGTCCCGCCTGCGCCATCTTGTCCCTGTTGTAGTACAGAATCGGGGACGAACTGTTGAACGGGATCGAGTAGATCTGGTCGTCGATCGTGTAGTAGTTGAGCACCGGCTCGATGTAGTCGTCGGCGGGAATGCCTCCAACCTCTCCGACGGGCTTGAAAATACCGGAGTCGACCGCCAGCTGGCTGCCGACCTCGAAGAGCTGCACCAGATGCGGCGCGTCGCCCTGGCGCGCGGCCAGGACTGCCGCCTGCAGCGTCTCGCGGTACGAACCCTTGCGTTCGACGACCACGCGAAAGTCGGGGTTGGCGGCATTCCATTCGGCGGCGCGGTCCTCGATCCATCCGGAACGCGGCGCGTCGCTGAAGGCGTGCCAGAACTGGATCTCGGTGGGGCCGTCGGTGGTGGTCTCGGCCTGGCCCGAGGCCGACACGGCAAGCGGTGCCAGCGCCGCCAGGATCAACACTGCTGTAACAAGCGTACGGGGTTTGTACATTGCGGATACTCCTTGTCAAGAATTCGAACTGGAGACCATCCAAACCGCGGGGCGTGAGATTTCCGTGTGGCAACGGTGAGTTTTCGATGATTCCATTACAAATCTGTAATCCTCTTGCAAGGTCCACGTAATGCCCGCAGGATACCCCTACAGCAAACAACAGATCGCGAGGCATCGATGGTTCACTTCGATTCAGTGGAAAAAGACTACGGTGATCTGAAAGCGCTCGACCGGGTGTCGTTTTCGATCCCCCGCGGAGGTATCGTCGGACTGCTTGGGCCGAACGGCGCCGGCAAGACGACGACCATGCGGATCATGACCGGGTACCTGTCGCCCACAGCGGGAACGGTGGAGATCGCCGGTGAGCGGTTCACGCCGGACGCCGTGGAACTCAAACGGCGGATCGGCTACCTGCCGGAATCCGCGCCGGTCTACGGCGACATGCTTGCGTGGGACTACCTGGCCTACGAGGCGCGGCTTCACGGACTCGATCCCGACGTTCGTGTCCCGGAGGTGATTCGGGAGGTCGGCCTGGGATCCCACGCCCACAAGCCGATTCGGGAGCTCTCCAAGGGCTACCGACAGCGCGTTGGGCTGGCGCACACCTTGCTCCACGACCCGGAACTGCTGGTACTCGACGAGCCCACCAGCGGCCTGGACCCCAATCAGATCATAGAGGTGCGCAGCCTCATCCGGCGGATCGCCGAAACCAAGACGGTCATTCTGTCCACCCATATCATGCAGGAGGTTGAGGCGCTCTGTTCCCGCGTGATCGTGATTCACCGCGGGACGATCCGCTACGACGGATCGATCGACTCCTTCGCCCCCACCGTGCAGCGCATCCATCTCACCACCGGTGACGCGGAACCGTCGGCGGTTGTCTCGGCCCTGCGCGACCTGTCCGGCGTGCGTAGTGTGGACACGGGAACCGCCGGCGACGGGCTTGCTTCGTTTGTTGTGTCCGGCGAGACCGACACGGACCTTCGGCCGGAGATCTTCCGTCGCGCCGCCTCCGGGGCGTTCACGATCTACGAGATGTCGCGGGAGCGAACCTCCATGGAGGACATTTTCCGGGAACTCACGATCACTGCAGAGAAAGGAGACGCGGATGCCGACTGATCCGCAGGCCACCACCGCGACGCGCACACGGGCGACGGCGGCCCTGTTCCGTCGCGAGCTCTCTTCGTTTTTTCAGACACCGGTTGCCTACGTGGTGGGCATCGTCTTTCTGGCGGTCACCGCCACGCTGTTCTTTTCGGTGTTCTTCCTGTTTGACCGCGCCGAGATGCGGCAGTTTTTCGGGTCGCTCCCGGTTCTGCTGGCGCTGCTGATGCCGGCGCTGGCGATGCGTCTGGTGGCGGAGGAGCGCCGTCGCGGCACGTGGGAGGTGCTGAGCACGCTTCCGGTCCGCAACACCGACGTGGTGATCGCCAAGTTTCTGGCGGTGTGGGTCACCGGCCTGTTTCTCCTGCTGCCGACGGTGATCTTCGCCGTCACCGTGGCGGGATTCGGACGGCTGGACCCGGGACCGGTTATCGGCGGATATCTGGGCGCCGCGCTTCTGGCGGCCGCCTACGGTGCCGTGGGGGTGTTCGCGTCCAGCGTCGCCCGCAACGAGACCGTGGCGCTCATCCTCGGGCTGGTCATCGCCCTGGGGCTGTCGCTGCTCAACAGTTTTCTGGTGCTGCTCCCGGCGGCGATCGTGCCGGTCGTGGAGTATCTGAGCGTGGGATACCACTTCTCCAACTTTTCCCGCGGTCTGGTCGATACACGGTCGGTGATCTACCTGGTGACGCTGACCGTCGCGTTCCTCATGTTCGCGCGGCAGCGCCTCGACCAACTGCGCTGAGGAAGGAACGCCTGAATGCAGACAACACGCTTCTATTCACGACTGAACGTTTTCCTCGGAGTGCTGATTCTGGTCCTGGTGAACCTGGTGGGGACCAACGCCTACCTCCGTCTGGACCTGACGCACAACAACGCCTACAGCCTGTCGCAGGTGAGTCGCGAGACGCTGGCGCGGGTTGAAGACCCCCTGCGGATCAAGGTGTTCTACAACGCCGAGGTCCCGGCACCGTACAACGGTGTTCGCCAGTACCTCATGGATATGCTGCGGGAGTACGACAACGCGGAAGGCCGGTACTTCAGCTACGAGGTGATCGACCCCACCACGGACGCCGGGAAACAGGAAGCCCAGCGCTACGGCCTGCAGCAGGTCGAGATCCAGGAGATCCAGTCCGATCAGTTCGCCTCCCGCGCCGTCTACCTCGGTGCCGTCGTCCTGTACGGAAACGTGGTGGAACGGGTGGACCGGATCACCTCGACCGACGGTCTCGAGTATCGCCTGACCACGGCGATGCGCTCAGCGATCACGCAGGTGGATGCGCTCTCCGGCACATCGGAGCAGGTCGCGATGGACGTTCTGGCGTCGCCGACGCTTGGGGACCTGCAGATCCAGGGCTTTCAGGAACTGCAGACGCAGATGACCGCGATTCACGAGCGCGTCAACGCCGACAACTACGGCCGCATCGATTTCGCGTTTCACACACCGGCCACGGACTCCGAGATCCGGCAGTTCGCCCGGGAGTACGGCGTGGAGCCGGTGCGGTGGCAGACGCAGGACGGGGCGCAGCATCAGGGGCTCCTCGAGATCGTTCTGACCCTCGGGGATCGCGTTGAACGCATCCCGTTGCAGATCTATTCCGGGCTCTTTGGCGGCTATTCGCTGGGAGACCCCGCCGATATCGAAGACTCCGTTCGCGAGGGCCTTCGGTCGCTGGTGTCGGCCAATCCGCGGATCGCGTACTCCACCACCGCCGGTGAAAAGGACCCCGCCGACGGTCAGCGCGGTGCGGCGCCCTTCGCCCAGCTGGTGGGTGAGTCCTACGAGCTGGTCAACGTGAATCTGGACAGCGACTCCGTTCCCGCCGACATAGACACGCTCGTGATCAACGGGCCGACGGAACAGTACAGTGACGCGGCGCTCTACCGCATCGACCAGTTCGTCATGCGGGGGGGATCGGTGATGATGTTCGTCGACCGCCACGTGCAGAACGTACCCACCCGCCAGCAGATGGCGGCGGGGGCGCAGCCCACGTGGGACTTCAACGATACGGGCCTTTCGCGCCTCCTGCAGACCTGGGGCGTGCGTTTCACAGACCAGGTTGTACTGGACGAGGAAAGCTACATCGCCCGACAACAGAGCGGTGCGCGGCAGCAGCTCTACCAGGCGCCGATCATCCAGAGTGACGGATTCAACCGCGACAACGTCGTGACCGCCGGGCTCGAGGATGTTATCGTTCTCAACGCCACCGAAATCCTGCCGTACGCCGATACGGACGCTGCCGCCGGGTCGGATACCACCGCGTCGGACGGCGCCTCCGGGGAGGGCTCATCCGCCGACGGATTCACCCTTCCGGACGTGGTTCCGGACTACGTTCCGCTGCTGAGTACCTCACAGAAGAGCTGGGCGGTCGCGAGCCCCTCCGAGGTCGGGCCGTGGATCTCCGGTGCGCCGCAGGACAGCGACACCGCGCCCCGCAACGTGGCGGTGCTGCTGACGGGTGATTTCACCAGCGCCTTTGATCAGCCGGTGGATCTCGGTCTCCCGAGCCGACCGCGGGACGGTGAAACCGGCGCAGCACAATCCGATGTCGCGCCCTCCGCCGGAACGTCGACCACGGCGGGAGCGACCTCGATCGCAGCGGACCGCTACCGCGCCACCTCGGTGGAACCGGCCAAGGTCATCGTCGTGAGCACATCGGCACTCACGACGCCGCAAATGCTCGATCCCCAGAATCGCACCCCCAACGGCACGTTCCTGATGAACGCCGTGGACTATCTCAACGGCGCACCGGGAATCGCGGAACTCCGGAGCAAGGGGCTCGGTGTGGCGCGTCTGTCGGTGGCGAACCCCGCATCGCGCGTGGTTGCCCGCTGGGGCAACACGATCCTGGTACCCGCCCTGGTACTTGTCGTGGGACTGGTCGTATGGTCCCGGCGCCGTGCTCGCGCGCGCCGGATTCAGGCAATGTTTGACAACACTTCCGAGGACGCCTCATGAACATCGCATCGATACCGAGAAAAACGCTTGTCTACCTGGGACTGGTGGTGGTCCTGGTGGCGGTATTCGTCATCCAGGAAACCACCACCTCGCGCCGGAACACGATTCCCGTCCCGGAGCTGGGTGACGGGATCGACCGGATCGTCATGGAATCGCCGGACGGATCGGTCGAGATCCGGAAGGACGGCGACGCGTGGGTCGTGGGAGAGCAGGCGTACCCGGCAAATCAGGATTCGATCCAGTCACTGATCGATCAGGTTGCCGCGCTCGGCGAACTGGACATTATCAGCGGTCGCGGCAGCTACAAGGACTACGGACTGCAGGACGACACGCAGCGACAGATCCGGTTCTTCGCCGGCGATACCGAACCGCTGGCGATCCAGCTGGGAGACTCCGCCTCCGCCGGCGACGCCGTCTACGGTCGCCTCAACCGCAGCCGCGAGGTGGTGCTGTTGCCCCGTTCCCTGGACGGACGGTTTGTGTCGGATGTCGCGGATATCCGCAACCACGTCATGGCTTCGGTTCCCGAGGATTCCGTTGTGCAGATCGTCATCGAGAGTCCCTCGCAGGAGACGCGTACGGTGCAGCGCGTCCGCGGCGGCAGCAGCGATGACGCCGTCGACGACGGCGACCCGGTCTGGGAGCTCGCCCCGGCGCCTGATGCAACGGACGCGGCGGCGGAGGACGGGGCCGCGGAGGAGATTTCTCCCGGCCTGTTTCAGAACCTCTTCCAGGAGCTCGACCCCCTGCGGGCGCAGGAGTTCGTGGACGGCGACGTGCAGGGTGAGGCGTTCGCCACCCTCTCGGTGGAACGCACCGACGGGTCCACCGTCGGGATCAGTCTCTATCCTCCCGACGACCAGCGCCGGTTCCCGGTGACTGTCACCACATCGCCCTACGCCTTTACCGTTCCGGAATGGCGCGCCCGGCGCCTGCTCCTCGGTCGGGAGGCCTACTTCGCGCCGTTTAACGCGCCGGAGTAACCGCCCCCCGGCGCTGCGACCCCCGGGCGCGGCGGTCCACGGCGCCCGTGGCTACGCCGACGTCGTCAGCTCGCGGGCACAGCGGCGGGCCTGGCGGATCACCTCCGCCTCGTCGGCAACCTGCCGGTCGCGCATGACGATCTCGCCGTCGACGATCACGGTCTCCACGACCGACCCGTTGGCGGCGTACACCAGGTTGCTGTCCAGGTGGTGCAACGGCACCATCTGGGGTGCGGCGAGGCTGACGATCTGCACATCCGCCGGCACACCTTCGGCGAGGTGTCCACCGACACCGTTGGTGGCGAAGGCATCGCTCAGCTCCCCCGCCGCCAGGGCCAGGGCATCCGCCGCCGGCAGGCGCGTCGGGTCGCCGGTGTGAACCTTCTGCAGGAGCGCGGCAAGCTTCATCTCGTCGTACATGTCCAGGTTGTTGTTGCTCGCAACCCCGTCCGGGGCGAGCATCATCGGAACGCCGGCATCGCGCAGGGCGGCCCAGTCCAGAACGCCGGACGCGAGCTTCATGTTGCTCGCCGGATTGTGCACTACCGTCATGCCCGCGTCCGCCACCAGTCGCCGCTCGGTATCGTCGAGCCAGATCCCGTGGGCCGCAACGGACCGCGCCCCGACCCGCTCGAGCACGCCCAGGGAATCGAGCCAGTGAAAGGGGCGCATCCCGTGGGCGGTCTCGCAGTCCTCGACCTCCTGACGCGTCTCCGACATGTGAATGTGAAACACGACGCCGGCCTCTTCGGCGCGCCGGGCGGCCCACTGAAGGAGTTCTCCGCTGCACGTGTAGATGCTGTGGGGTGCCACGGTGGCGAACACCCGCCCGTCGGAGCCGGCGTAGCGGTCCAGAAGCCGGTCCACGTCCTCCATGATCGCCCGTCGCTGCTCCGCGTCGTGAAAGTCGAACATCGCCAGCCCTACCGCCGCACGCATGCCGGAATCCTCGAACGCCCGCCACACCTCCGGCAGATTGAAGTACATGTCGTTGGCGAAGACCGTACCGCTGCGGATCATCTCGATCGCCGCCAACCGGGTGCCCCAGTACAGGTCCTCCGGCCGCAGTCGCGCTTCGAGGGGCCAGATCCGCTCCTGCAGCCAGGGCTGCAGGAGCATGTCGTCGCCGTAGCCCCGCAGGAGCGTCATCGCGGCGTGGGTGTGGGCGTTCTTCCAGCCCGCGAGGACTGCACGGTCGCGGCCGTCGATGACCGTTGTCCCGTCGGCAGGGCGGGGGGCGGCATCCGCCGGCCGGATCGCTGTGATCCGGCCCCCGTTGATCTGAATCGTCTGGTCGGTGAGCACGCCGGTGCGGGTCACAACCGCGGCGGCACGGTCGATCGTGATGGGCATGGAAGGGATTGTAACACCGTCCCCCGGACGGTACCATGACCCGGCATATGAACATTCTGGTTACCGGAGCCGCCGGGTTTATCGGCTCCAATCTGTCCGAGCGGCTGGTGAACGACGGCCACGTGGTGTACGGCATCGACAACTTCGATTCCTACTACGACCGGCGGATCAAGGATCGCAACCTGGAAACCCTGAACGGGTCGACCGCATTTCGGTTCTTCGAAGCCGACCTTCGCGATCGTCACGCCGTGGCCACCGTATTTGGAACCGCCGCCGAGGCCAGCCGGTCGATCGATGCCGTGGTCCACCTGGCCGCCAAGGCCGGGGTTCGACCGAGCATAGAGGATCCCCACGGGTACACCGAAGTCAACGTGGACGGCACCGTGAACCTGCTGGAGGCGATGGTCGCCAGCGACGTTCGTGACCTGCTGTTCGCCTCAAGTTCGTCGGTCTACGGCAACACATCCGAGGTGCCGTTCCGGGAGGACGCGTGGGTGGACCATCCGATCTCGCCCTACGCCGCGACGAAAAAGGCGGGCGAGCTCCTGTGCCACACCTACAGCCATCTCCACGGCATGCGGATTGCGGCGCTGCGTTTCTTCACCGTGTACGGTCCGCGGCAGCGGCCGGATCTGGCGATCGCCAAGTTCACCTCGCTGATCGACAACGGGCGACCGATCCCGGTCTACGGCGACGGCTCGACCCGCCGCGATTATACGTACGTCGCCGACACCGTCGACGGCGTGGTGGGGGCGCTCGCCTGGATCCGGGATCAGGAACCCGGTGCCTACGGCGTCTTCAACCTCGGCGAATCGCGTACCGTGAGTCTCAGTGAGCTGATCGCGGCACTCGAAACGGCGGTGGGCAAAGCCGCCGTGATCGATCGTCAGCCGATGCAGCCCGGTGACGTGAACCAGACCTGGGCGGACATCAGCCGCGCCCGGGAGGCGTTCGGATACGATCCGCGCACCGAACTCGAGGACGGGTTGCGGGCCTACGTGGACTGGTACCGACAACAGACGCCCCTCAGCGACTGAGGGCACACACACTACGGAGGACATACCATGGCAAAGAACATCACCGTACTCGGAACCGGCTACGTCGGACTCGTGAGTTCCGTCGGCCTCGCGGACTTCGGCAACACCGTCACCGGCGTCGACCTTCGCACGGACATCGTCGACACCCTCAACGGCGGTCGTTCCACGATCTACGAGATCGGCCTGGAGGAGTACCTGCAGCGGGACCTGGAGTCCGGCAGGCTCTCCTTTACCACCGACGGCGACGCCGCCATCGCCGACGCCGATATCGTATTCTTTGCCGTGGGTACTCCGCCCAAAGCCGACGGCCACGCCGATCTCTCGCAGATCGAAGCGGCGGCGCGGCAGGTGGCGGCAAACCTCACCGGATACAAGGTCGTCGTGACCAAGAGCACGGTCCCCGTGGGCACCAACCGCCGCGTGCAGAACATCATCGCCGAGGCAAGCGGCAAGACACCGGGGACGCATTTCTCCGTGGTCAGCAACCCGGAGTTTCTGCGGGAGGGCAAGGCCGTTCAGGACTTCTTCCACCCCGACCGGATCGTGATCGGCTATGAGGACGATCGGGCCCGGGAGTACATGGAAGATGTCTATCGCGCCCTGTACCTGATTCAGACGCCGTTCGTGTGGTGCAATCTGGAAACCGCGGAGCTGATCAAGTACGCAAGCAACGCCTTTCTGGCGACCAAGATCACCTTCATTAACCAGATGGCGAACCTCGCGGAGGCCGCCGGCGCCGACATTCACCAGATCGCCAAAAGCATGGGAATGGACGGCCGTATCAGTCCCAAGTTTCTGCACCCCGGCCCCGGCTACGGCGGGAGCTGCTTTCCCAAGGACACCAAGGCGGTCGCCGCCACCGGCGACGAATACGGGGTGGATATGAGCGTGATCAAAGCGGTGATCGAGGCCAACGATCACCAGAAGGTGATCACCGCCGGGAAGCTGATGCGTCTCATGGGCGGGAGTGTGAGCGGCAGGACCGTTGCCGTCCTGGGCCTGGCGTTCAAGGCGGAGACCGACGACGTCCGCGAGAGTCCCGCGATCGACATCGTCCAGGAGCTGCTGCGCGAGGGGGCCACGGTGCGTGCCTTCGACCCCGAGGCGATGGACAACTTCAAGACGGCCGTTGTGGGGGAGGGGCCCTTCGGCAACAACCTCAACTCCGACCTCCAGGAACAGATCGCGGAAGCGGCGGCGTCGCGACTGCACTACTGCAGCGACGAGTTTGACGCCCTCACCGGCGCCGACGCCCTGATTATCGTCACCGAGTGGAACGCCTTCCGCAACCTGGACATGGATCGTGCCGCCGATGCGATGAGCGGTCGGTTGATCTTCGACGCCCGAAACGTCCTGGACCCCGAGCGCGCCCGGGAGAAGGGGTTTACATACGCCGGTGTCGGTCGCGTCTGAGCCGGCCGGGTTTGCGCCGCCGGTACCTACCGGAGTTTTAGGACGCGGTCGGCGCGGGCGAACGGCACCGTCCGGCACAGTCGCTCCAGTCGATCCTCGGTACGCTTCAGATTGACGTAGTGGCGGAAGGCGTAGTCGCGCCGGATACCCTCAACGCGGGGCTGATCGGGGTCAACCTCCCATGGATGGAGGTAGAACACTCCGCCGCCGGAACGCGTCACCGCCCGGAGAAACCCGCGTCGGAACATACCCGCCGGAATCAGGCGGAACCAGCCGCCGCCGCCCCAGGGAAGAACCCGTCCGGCGAGTCGCCGGGTGGTGATGGGAAGCTCAAAGAACGGCTCGCGGATCGCGGGGGTCGGGGTCAGCCGCATAACCGGACGAACCGCGAGCGCGGATCGCGAGGAGTCCGCAGTGGACGCGTCGCCGTTCCCGCGCGGTTCCTCCTCCGCCAGATCGAGTCGGCCGTACCGATCGTGGCCCTGCGCGGGAAACCAGCTGGAGTCATACCGGTGTCCCGTTTCCGCCAGGACCGCCAGCGAATCGGCGGTTATGGAAAAGCTCGGCGCCCGGTACCCCAGCACTTCCTGCCCGGAAATGTCCTCAAGCAGCGCTTTGGCGCGCACCACATCCTGGCGGAACTCTTCGAGCGGCTGCTCGTAGATCAGACGGTGGGCGTAGCCGTGGCTGGCAATCTCGTGGCCGGCGGAAACGATGTCGCGGATCAGCGACGGTTCCCGTTCCGCCACCCATCCGAGACAGAAAAACGTGCCCGTGACTCCGGTCCTGTCGAACACGGACAGCAGGCGCTGCGTATTGGCGACGACCCGTCGCTCCCGCGTATCCCAGGATTCCCTCGAGACGGCCGCCCGGAGGTTCTCCACCTGGAACCAGTCTTCCACATCAACCGACATGACCGCCGGACGGTACTGCGACCCGTTCACAGGAGGCGTCGACCCCGTCGTCGGAGTTCCCGGGCCTGTTCGCGCGTCGGCCAGGTGAAGTAGCTCCCCTCGTCCGCCGGGAGTGGTCGTGTCTCTACGCCGTCCCTGGTCATCTCCACGAGCGTTGCCCACAGTACGGCGGCCGAGCGCCGTTTTGTCGTTTTCATCAGCCGTTCCAGGCTCATCCGGTCGTCGATCGGTGTTTCCGCCTGCCGCAGGATGTCTCCCTGGTCGAGGTTCTCCACCATCTGGTGAATGGTGAGCACGCTCCGCGTCTCGCCGTGGTACAGCTGCCAGAAATTGGGCAGCATGCCCCGATAGCGGGGGAGGGGTGCGTTGTGCAGGTTGATGCATCCCAGCGGCGGCGTGTTCAGTACCGGCGTCTTGAAGATCTGACTCGCCGACACCGACACGACCAGATCGATCCGTTCGCGCCGGAGATAGTCCAGAAATGGTTCGCCGTTGGCGTCGTTGGGAGCGAAGTCCAGCAGCGGGACCCCGGCGCGGCGACTGTAGGCGGCGACGGTGGGCGCGAGCGGACCCAGCGAGCGCAGCAGGCGCCGCCACACGTAGCGAATGCCCATGACGACGAACCCTCCCGTCCCGTAGAGGCGCCAGATTCGCTTCGCGAGGCCCTTTGCGGTGCGGTTTCCCAGGGGACGCTGAATCATGACCCCTGCAACGCGGATCGGGATGCGGGGCGTCTCGTCCGCCGGCGGTGCCGCGTAGCGGGCGAAGAAGGCACGGAAGAACTCCGGGATGTAGAAGGGATCTTCCTGCGTTACGATGACGATGCGGAACTCGGGGTGGTCTTCCGGGAGCCGGTACTGCATGCGGCGCTACCGTCCCCGCCGGCCGACGACCGTCATGATCGTCTTCAACACGATCTTGATATCGAGGACCAGCGACACGTTCTTCACATAGTACAGGTCGTAGGTAAGCTTGGTGGCGGCGTCTTCTCCGCTGGCGCCGTACCGGTATTTGACCTGCGCCCAGCCGGTGAGCCCCGGTTTGACCAGGTGCCGCAGATGGTAGTGCGGAATCGTCTTGGACAACGTTGAGACAAACTCCGGCCGTTCCGGGCGTGGCCCGATAAAGCTCATCTCTCCGCGGAGCACGTTCATCACCTGCGGGATTTCGTCGAGTCGGGTGGCGCGGATGAACCGCCCCACCGGCGTGACGCGGGGATCGTTTTCGGTGGCCCACTGGGCTCCGTGCTTCTCCGCATCGGTTCGCATCGATCGAAACTTGTAGAGCGTAAACGGGGTCTCGTTGCGCCCGACGCGGGTCTGGGAGAAGATCACCGGTCCCGGACTCGAGACCCGCACGGCGATCGCCGTCAGCAGACCCAGCGGCAGGAACACCGGCAGGAACAGCAGGACGGTCAGGATGTCCATCGCGCGTTTGACCAGGTGGTACCCCTTGTGGGGGCCCCGGTTGAGGTTCTCCAGGAACCAGATCTCCCGGGTGGCGTAGATCGGGATCGATTCCTCAAACCGCTCCCAGAAGTTCGTGAGCTGGAAGAAGTACAGCCGGTGGGGAATCAGGTCATACAGTTCGTTGTAGATCGAGTAGTACCATTCGTCGCTGATAATCACGGTATGGATGTGCCGGTCCCTGACGAGCTCCTTGAGTTCGGCGACGGTGGGGACCACCGCAATGCCGCGGTCGATCACCCACTGGGGGACCGGATGGTCTTCCTCGCTCACGATCACCGCCACGCGGAAGCCCTGGCGTCGTTCCATCTCGATTCGGGACACCAGTGCCAGGGAGTGTTCATCGGACCCGATAACCGCCACGTTCCGGTACCAGCCCACGGTGTCCACCAGGCGGTTGAACACGAAGCGCCACAGGTAGAAGAGCACCACGAACATGGCCGCCACCAGAGCCAGGTTGCGGCGCGGCGAAATGTCCACGAAGTCGGCCAGGAGGTAGAATCCCAGCCCCGCCACGGCGACATTGGTGAGCATCGCGTACAGGAAGTTGCGGTGATTGAACGGGGCGTTGATGTCGTAGAGTTCGAGAATGTAGAACACCAGCACCCACACGGCAAAGACGATCGCGAACGGGCCGATGTGCTGGTCGATGCGCAGACCGGGGTAGCCGCGGTAGCGAACGTACAGGACCGCCACCAGGCTGACGAACATGACGAGGTAGTCGCCGATTGCCAGCAGAATTTTGAGTGTGTTTCTTCTCATCCGGGTGCCGGTACCTCCCGCCTACTGTAGCTGACTTGATAGGTGATCGCAACTGTGGCTAGACTCGTGCCTACCCATGAAGATTGTCGTCAGATTTGCCGCGATCATTACCCTCGCCGCGTTCATCGGTCCGTTGTCGGCGGACGCCCAAAGCCTCGATTCCCTGTTGTCGGGATTGTCCCGGGGCGACCGGGAGCGTCTCGTGCAAACCGGGGCGATCGAGCAGTACATCGAAAACCATCGCCGGCTCTCCTACGCGCCGGACCATCCCCTGGCACGGGCGATCGAGGACCGCGTCAACGAGGTTCGGCCCAACGTCATTTCGGAGCAGATTGTCCTGGTCCGCGGCGACGTTGACCGGGTCGAGTTGCTGCGCCTGTACAACTCGCTGCGGCGGGTTTCCGACCTCTCCTACCTGCAGTACTACAACGAGCGCAAGGACAGTACCAACGAACTGTTTCACGACTCGTTCGCCGTCGCGGGGCCGGAGGACCGAACGCCGGTTTCCGATCCCACCGTGACCTCGATTCCGGAAGAGGACACCGTGTGGGTGCTTCAGGGACTGCCACCCTTCGGCACGATCCTCAGCCGGTATCGCTACCGGTCCGGGGGCGAGGCGTTTCTCTTTTCCGGGACCAACGTCGATACCCTGACCTACCGGAGTGTACCGGTGGTACAGCCCGGCAACATGATCACCGATATCCTGGTGATCCCGGGTGACGGGTTTGTGCTGATGTACGGTGTCGGCGCCGTGCGGGCGTTCAAGATGTTCGGGCTCCTCGACGACCGGATCGAGGCGGCGTTCTCCGGACGCACCGAAGGGCTCTTCAACTGGTACCGCGATACCTACCTGGTGGAAATCGGCGACAATTGACCCCGCAGCGACAATCGACCCCGCCGAGACTGACCCCGAGGCGACAGACAGCGTGGCGTCCGGCATCTTGACCGGGTCATGGGCCGCTGCGTATGTTGTGCCGCATGAGACAGGTTCCCTTTACCCGCGAGCAGATCGAAGCGATCACGCACGACTATCCGACCCCGTTTCACATCTACGACGAGGCCGCGATCCGCGGTCACGCGCGCCGCTTTCAGAAGGCGTTCGCGTGGATGCCGGGTTTCAAGAACTATTTCGCCGTAAAGGCGCTTCCGAATCCGCACGTCATGGCGATTCTCCATGAAGAGGGTATGGGCTTCGACTGTTCCAGCGGGGCGGAACTGGAACTGGCGTCGCGGCTCGGCGTGCGCGGCGAGGAGATCATGTTTACCTCCAACGACACGCCGGCGTACGAGTATGCCAAAGCCGTGGACCTGGGGGCCGTTGTCAACCTCGACGACCTGAGCCACGTCGACTACCTGGCGGCCAACGTCGGCATGCCTGAGCTCATCTGCATGCGCTACAATCCCGGTCCTCTCAAAGGCGGCAACGTCATCATCGGCAATCCCGAGGAGGCAAAGTACGGGTTCACCCGCGACCAGTTGTTTGAGGGATACCGCACGGCGCGGGAGCACGGCGCCCGGCGGTTCGGGCTGCACACGATGGTGGCCTCCAACGAGCTGAACGCCGACTATTTCGTGGAGACCGCGCAGATCCTCTTCGACCTGGTGGTCGAGCTGCAGCGGGAACTCGGCATTCGTATCGAGTTCGTCAACCTCGGTGGCGGCATCGGTATTCCCTACCGGCCCGACCAGGCCGCAGTGGACTACCAGCGCGTATCCGACGGGATACGCGACGCGTACGAGCGAACGATCCGACCCGCCGGGCTTGATCCGCTGCGAATCGTCATGGAGAACGGCCGCGTGATCACCGGTCCCTACGGATACCTGGTGAGCCGGGTCCTGCACAAAAAGGACACCTACAAGCAGTACGTCGGTCTGGACGGAAACATGGCGCACCTCATGCGCCCGGGTATGTACGGCGCGTACCACCATATCACCGTCCTGGGCAAGGAAACCCTTCCGGCGACGGCTACCTACGATGTCACCGGCTCGTTGTGCGAGAACAACGACAAGTTTGCCATCGATCGGTCCCTTCCGGAGATCGAAATCGGTGACCTCGTGGTGATTCACGACACCGGAGCTCATGGACACTCCATGGGGTTCAACTACAACGGTAAAACCCGATCGGCGGAGCTGCTTCTGCGTCCGGACGGATCGGTGCGGCTGATTCGGCGGGCAGAAACGGTGGAGGATCTGTTCCGGACGATCGTATGGGAGGGCGTGCCCTCCGCCGTTCCCGACGTGAGCTGAGCGGGCCGGTCGTCCACCGATGGAGGACCTCGCGGGTCTCCTGTTTCTGTTCGGAGCGATCGTTGTCGCGTCGGTCGCGATCGTCGTGGAAGCAGCCGTGCCCCCGTCGCGCCCTGCGATCGGCCGGTACCTCGCGCTGCACGCAGTTCTGCTCCTGTACGCGACGGTCGTATTCGGCCAGTACCTGGTCTCCCAACTGAACGGTTCCGTCGCCGTGGTGTCGGTCCTTCGGAGTATGGAGTATGCCCTCGCGCCGCTGTCCGCGATCGTGGTGGCGTGGTGGGCTCGCGTCGTCGTATCCACCGGACGCCGCATGTCGCGTTGGTTCCTCGCCTACGGGATCGTGGGTGGAGCCCTGTCCGGAGCATCACTGGCGATCGTGCACATGCCGTCGCTCGGTTTCGCGGCGCTCCTCGTGCTCATTGCCGGGCGACTGATGGTGCTGCACCAGTCATTGCGGGTTGCGTTGCTGGCTCTCCGGGCACGCGCGCCTCGCGTTGCCATACCGTTCCTGCTGTGGACGCTGTACTGGGTCGGTCTTTCGGCGATCGAGGGAGTCCTGGTTGCGGCCCCGGAACGGTTGTCCCTCCTCAACGCATGGTACACCGCCGCGGCGGGCGTTTATCTCGGTGGGAGCGCGGTTCTGATCGTTGCCCGACGCAGGATTCCGGTCGGGGGGCATGAGGAGGCGACCGTGAGCGATGATGCTCCCCGGGACATGAGCCGGGACGCCGCGGACACGCTCACCGCCCGGGAGCGGGAGGTGGCTCTGCTGCTGTCAGAGGGGCTTACGTACCAGGTGATCGCCGATCGGCTTCACGTCTCCTACGGGACGGTAAAGACGCACGTCTACCGCATTTACCGGAAACTTGGCGTCGGATCGAAGACGGCGCTGGTGCGAGCGCTGGAGCCGCCCGTTCCGCAGGGGAACGAACCGCGGGCCAACGGGGTGTCGGCGGACTAGTCGTGGGGCAGCGCGAGCCAGTCGCCCCAGACGCCGGCGGCCTGGCGCTCGCTGAGGCCTGCCGCGTCGATCGACACCGAGGTCAGGTCCGTTCCGGCGGCGAGATCGGTCACGCCATCGTAGTCGAGGAGCCCGGTGTCCCGCCAGATTGCCGAGAGATCGTCCCGGCCGAGCGTGTTGTCCCAGAAATAACTGTAGTCAATCAGCGAAAACCAGACGACGAACTCCGCGTCCAGCCGGGCCGCCTCCCGGAGCAGCGTGTCAGCGTACGCCGCCTGCCTGTCCTCGGAGGCGCTGCGTTGGAGCGGGAATGCCGGTATGGACAGGTCCTCGGCGATCCACCCGGTCTCGGTAACGGCAACCGGGGTGTTCGGTGCCATGTCGGCAACGGCTGAGAGCCAGTCCGTCGGCAGGTCGTCGGGGTCCTCAATCGCCGGCTGAAAGAACGCGTAGGGATACACACTCACGCCGAGGACGTCGATGTCGTCGGTCAGATCGTCCATTCGCGAACGGATCTCCGCAGTCTCGGACGAGTGCGGGTGTTTGGCCGCCACGGAGATCATGAGCGGCAGGGACGGGTAGGCCGCCTCGAGCTGTGAATGCACCCGGTCCGCAAACACCAGAAAGTCGTCAAACTCATCGGGATCGTTGAGGAGAAGGTCGCTGATCTCAGAGGCGTAGTTGAAGTACGCAACCTCCAGCCCCGCGTCGGAGAACGCGTCGATGACGGCGCGGGCATAGCTGACGTACGCGTCCGCGACGCGCTGTTCGGAGAAGGACGCGGTGTCCCAGGGAGCCGGGCGTGGCTGCTGTTCCGTCGATCCGTCGGAGTCCCAGTCGTCACCGTAGTACCCCACGAGGTTCTTCCGTAGAGAGTCCACGCAGTCGATCGCCAGGTACACACGCCCCCCGGCGTCGGTTTGGCCGATCCTGAGGTCGACCTCCGCATAGACGAGGGAGTGATTGCCGGACCCGGCGTCGTAGCCCGGGAGACCCGTCGCCTGGGGATCAGAACGCATCGCGTAGGCCTCCGGATACGGGATCCCCTGCTGGAAGTGGTGCGTGACGATGTCTCCGTACTCCTGAACGAGGTCGTAGGTGTAGACGATCTCCATGTAGTCGGAATCGCTGCGGTAGGGCCACGGCGTGAAACCGAGGTAGAACGGCCGCGTCTCCGGTTGGGGTTCGTCGACCGGCTGGGTCGGCTGCGCGCAGCCCGCCAGAATGAGGACTGCACACACTGCGACGGTGTGACTGGCGATGTGTCCGGGGTGTGTCATCGATTGCGGGCCTCCGGCGTGAACAATGCCGCGGTCAGCGCAGGAATACCATACGGAAATCTCCGTACTTGTCGCCGGATCGGTTCTGAATCAAAAAAAAAAGGTGTACTAGCTGGCGCGGTAGCTCTGAACGGCTACGTTGCGCTGCAGTACACCACTGAACGCCGTGAAGACTTTCTGCTGCGCCTCTTCCTGGCAGAGGCAGGACAGCAGCTCCCGGCGGAATAGTTCGTTCCGCGCCATCGTCGCGAGCGACGACAGAATGCGCAGATAGTCTATCTGCCGGTCCGGATGGCTTGCCACCACGAACAGCAGATGGACCGGTCGCCCGTCGAAGGCGTGAAACTCGATCCCGTGACGCGATACGCCCAGGGCGATCTCGCTTGTGGGTACCTGATCCGTTCGACCGTGGGAAATCGCGATACCGTGGCCGAAGCCGGTGGATTGTTCCAGCTCCCGTCTCACGACCGTTTCCGCAAATGCGTCGACGTTCAAACCCTGAATGGCGTGGAAGACGGTGGTTCGCTGAATGGTTTCGCGAATGGCGTCAAGGTTGTTGGTGCTCTGCAGGTCCCAGATAACGCTGCCGGGAGCGAAAAAGGAACTGCCTTCCACTGAATTCATACCCATCGTATAGATACCGCTCGTGCCAAATGGTGTCAAGACACCCTCATACCGAACTCACATACCCATGTTCTAGTATCGGGTTTTCACAAACGCCTGATAAGCACTATTCGCCATCGAGATTGAACCTGCAGGCGACGGCAAGAGCGCCCTCCGCGTCGCGCGTCCACACCTCGGCGATGCCACGCCCGGGATCGTCGGCGACGCAGTAGGTCTGGCCCACGTGGGTTTCCGAGAGGAACGACGCGATACCCTCCCGTGCATCCGCAAGAATGTCCGGTGCCTCGTCATACAGCCACTGCAGGTACCGCCCGTTGTTCACGTGACGGTTCCGGTCGGTGTCACTGGGGCGCACGCGGTGCCATTCGCGTTCCGCGAGCTGCGCGTTCACGATCTCCTCCGGGAGCGCCGTCGTTTTGCCGGTCGGAAGGCTCAGGAGCCGTTCCTCGAGAATCCGGTCGGCGGGAAGGTGGCGTTCGGGACGCACGGGACGGCGGCGGACGGCGTCGAGGATGATCCACGCGCTCGACAGGTCAACCAGCGGTTCGCCGTCGTCGCCGTCGATGCGAACCTCGCGGAGCGCATACAGGCGCTCCATGCCACTGGGCCACGTGGTCACGGTGACGAGGTCGTTCCACTGCGGAGGGCGATGAAAATGCACCCGGATGCGATGCAGCACCCAGAACAGCGAGATCTCCTCCTCGGTAAACGCGAAGCCGAGGCGCTCGGCGTGCTGCCACGCCGCCTCCTGAAGCAGGCGCGCGACCCCATCCAGCCTGAGCTGGTCGTCGGGGCCGCAGAGGTAGCTTGGGACGCGCACCTCCTCGGAAAACTGTTTGCTGCTATTCTGTGTGAGCGTCACCGGATGTGTTCCCTTTCTTCGAACGTGGCGTTTTCTTTTTCTTCGACCCGGTGCCGGACGACGATGGTTTGCGCCGCGGGGAGGTCTTTTTCGCTGTTGGTTCGAGCGCCGCCAGGAGGGCGTCGACGCGGAACTCGCTGTTGCGCTCCGCCCGCTGCCATTCCCTGTAGATTTCCGCCATCGCGGTGGTTTCGGCGACGATTGCCGTCCACCCGATGCGCGTGCCGGTGGCGACGGCCCCGGTCAGTTCATGCCAGGCGCCGACGACCATGAGCCAGTCGATCATGAGTTCAAACGCTTCCTTGTTGTACCAGGTCACCCCGTTGTGCACGTGGACCTGGAGGAAGTCCTCCACGTGGGAGTCGGCGAGCAGCGTCTCGAGTACGGTGAGCGCCGAGCGGTTCTGTTCGGCGTCCCGGGTGTAGGCCCACCAGTTGTGGTGCGCCAGCACCACCTTCACCAGCGCCTCCCAGTAGCTGGGGAGCGCCCCCTCCGCCGACAGATGCGAGAGCAGTTCCTGAAGCTGCGTCACCAGCTCCCACTCGGCTGCCTGATCCAGCGCCCGGAAACCCGCAACCGCCGGCGTCAGATCCTCTTCTCCCTGAACGAAGACATCCAGGGGGATCAGCAGGGCCAGCGCCAGAAATACCGACGAGTCCTCACGGCCCGACTGCAGATGGGACTCGATGAGCGCTCCCACGTTGTCCGGGGCGCGGTGCACCAGTTGCGGGAGCCGCATGAGGGCGTCACCGGTATGCTCAAAGAGCTGCACCGCATCCTCGATGCGGGTGGTGTGTTCGCAGAACTGACTGGCGATGCCCAGGAACCCGCGGTACTCCTCCGAGAGCTGTCGCCAGTCGACGCCGTCGCGTTCGCTGCCCAGCGCCGTCGCCAGCGAGCGCAACACCCCGGTGTTGGCAACCACGCCGAACGCGTCGTGCAGCGGCTGCAACAGCAGGCGTTTGAGCGCCCGCTGGACATCCCGGGTGCCGGCGCCGTTGAGGGAGTCGGCGAGGCGCGCGTAGTGCGAGTACTGGTTGTCCTCCACCTCGTACACGTTCAGAAACACCTGACTCTCGTACCCGTTGAGGGACACGAACAGGCCCCGCTCGCAGATTTCGCCACTGTTGCGGATGAACCACAGGCCGCTGCGCTGTTCCTGCAGGATCGCAAAGTGCTTCCAGGAGTGTGTAAGGCCCAGCGCCGGCCCGAGCTGTTCGGTCCGGAGCGTTCGCTGGTCCTGCGGTACGGTGGCGTCCTCGACGAACGGGGACGATGTATGGATCCATCCGTCGGCGCGTTCCCAGAAGTTGTTGTAGAGCACCAGCGCCCGCTCCTCGTGGTGGCGGTTGGAGTACGCGTACAGGTGGGGATGGATGTCGCCGTTGGCGTCGTACACGTCGAACAGTCGAAAATGATCGGCGTCGGCGAACAGGTACCGGCGGTGCATGAGGGGAAACACTTCGCGATTGTGCCGGTCGATCAGCTCCGCGTCCGGGGTCTCGTCCCAGTACGCACGTCGGTACTCCATGCCGTACTTCTCGGCGAACCCCTCGATCTGGCCGTGTCCCCACATCGGCAGACCCGGCATCGTGACCATGAGGGTCGCCACCCCGAAGTACTTGTCGCTGGTTCCGAACTGGGCAACCGCGGTTTCCTCATCGGGGTTGTTCATGAAGTTGACAAACCGCTTGAGGATCTCCGGGTCGTACTCCAGGGTATTCTTGATCGTCTGGCGGTACTTCTCGTTTTCCTCGTTCTTGAGCATGTTCATGAACGCGCTGTTGTACACACGGTGCATGCCCAGGTTCCGGACGAAGTAGCCTTCCATCATCCAGAACGCCTCCGCCAGGAGCAGTGTGTCCGGCACCTCCTGCGCCACGCGGTCCACGACTTCCCGCCAGAACTCCTCGGGGATCGCCGCGTCGAACTCCGCCTGCGGCAGGCCATGTTCGCTCCTGGAGGGGATATCGCCTCCCTGCCCGGGGGCGGGGTACCACAGGCGCTGGACGTGTTTCTTGGCGAGCGTCATCGCCGCGTCGAAGCGGATGATGGGGAAGTTGCGTGCCACGTGCAGGATCGTCTGGATGACCGCCTCCCGGACCTCCGGGTTGAGGTAGTCGAGCTGGGCGGTGTCGTTCCACGGCATGCTGGTCCCGTCGTTGCCGTGGTAGATGTAGCGGGTGGCGCCGGTGCCGTGATCGACCCGTTTGAACACCACCGCGGCATCGGTGCGGTCGTAGTAGTGATCCTCGAGGTAGATGCCCACCCCGGGGTTGGTGGACAGGTTCTCTCCGTTGAAGCTGTAGCCGGGAAACGGTGAGTACGGCAGGCCGATAAACCAGTCCGGGTGCTCGTGAACCCATTTGCTGTCTATGCCGGTATGGTTGGGAACCATGTCGCTGGCGATCCGGATGCCCCGCTGCCACAGACGCCGGCGAAGGTTGTCCAGCGCGTCCCAGCCACCGAGTTCGTCGGCGAGTTCGTAATCGTAGAGGGAGTAGGCGCTCGCTTCGGCCTCGGGGTTTCCGCATAGATGCTTGATGCGCTTGGAGGCGCCGGAACGCTCCCACAGCCCGATGAGCCAGAGGCCTGTGAACCCGCGGCTGGCAAGCAGGTCCAGCTCCTCGTCCGGTACCTGGTCCAGGGTGTGAATCTCGCGGCCGTACTGCCGCGACAGCTGGTCGAGCCAGACGAGGGTGCTCTTGGCCATGATCACGGCGCGCGGCATCCAGTCCCGGTCGGGACTGAAGCGGGCATAGTCGTCCTCACCGGACTCGTACTCCAGCACCGGCGCCGACGCCGGCGGTCCAAAGAACCGCGCCTTGCGCTCCTCGGCGATCATGTCCAGTGACCGCAGCAGGCGGTCGAGGAAGGCCCCGATGATCGTGCCCCACCGCGTGCGGATGTAGTCCAGCTGTGCCTGCAGGTCGTCGGGGTGGGCGATCGCCGGGGATCGCAGCAGGTCGATCAGTGTCTGGTCGTCGGTTCCGAACGTGGGCCGCTCGGCAAAGAACTCCTGCATCGTCCGGGCGAAGGCGGCATAGGGTGTGTCGATCGCGAGGATCTCCTCGTCAAAGAGCTCGATGAGGGGGCTGTAGGCGGGGTTCCGGTTTCCGACCCACAGTACGATCAGTTCCTCCAGCGCGACCTGTCGGCCCGAGACCCCGTCCACCGTGCGGGAGAGGCTGTCGGCGGCGGTTTCAGCGTTCCGGTAGTGAGCCACGGTGGGAAATCGTTCGGAGAACGTCAGCAGAAGCCGATCCAGCGCCTCCGTTCCCAGGGCGTGGGCCAGCGCGGTTTCCAGCTGCTCCATGATGCTGCGACCGTACTGTCGCAGGTACAGGCCGATGACGGCGTGAAAAATCTCGTCGATGAGGCCCATAGCGTAGATGTCGCCCGCCCGGACCGCCCGGTCCGGGTGCAGAGCCGACCGGCGGACGGTGTTCATCTTCATGGCCAGGGCGCGGGCGCCGCGGACGTCCGCAAAGAGGATGTGGCCGGCAACGGAGAAGGAGTCTTCCCGGAATTCGTACGTATCGCGGGCGTTCCGTGAGACGTGAAACTCCCGGCGAGGCCCCGGAACCGGCACGGGGATCCTGACCGACCGGGTCGGTTGGTGTGAGCGGTTCGTGCATGCGTTGTGTCGGGGCATGGGGTCCTCCTTCAGGTGGAACGGATCGCGGACAGCGCCGACACCTCAGCCTGCAGCGCTGCGTGTTCGGCGAGCTGTTCCAGAGTGAGCGGCATTCGCCACGTCCAGTTGAAGTCGTTGTAGGTACCGGGAACGTTGACCCGTTCCCGATGCGGGTCCGCACTGCGCAGCTCCGGGGCGAGCGTCAGCAGATCCTGGAGCTGAAAGACCACGATGCGGCTCGTGGATTTGAGGATCGCCCGGTATACCGCCCGGGCGGTGTCGGCGTCGAACTCCTCCGGGCACGGGTCGTCCATCCCGATCTGGTGCCAGAGCTGTTCACGGCCCGTTTCCCGCTCCCACCAGCCCCGGAGCGTCGAGGTATCGTGCACGCTCGAGGCGCACACGGTGAGTTCGGGGTACTCGTGAAACGGGATGAGCGGTTCGCCGGGGCGGTCCCAGTAGTGCGCCCAGCGCGGGATCCGCAACCCCAGGATCTCCAGCTGTTCTAGGACCCGCGGGACCGCGTCGGGGACCACTCCGAGGTCCTCGGCGCAGGGGAGCATCTCCGTGGCGTCTTTCATCACCGCCAGAATGCGGCGGCCGTGGTCGGCCCACAGTTCGTTGCTGTCGGCGCCACGGGCGGCCACCAGCGCCTCAAACCGGTCCTTCTCCCCGTCGGTGAGGCCGGCGTAGCGGGAACAGTCACGGAACGTCCACGTCGGTGCCAGCCGGCCGTCGGGCAGCTCGACAAGGGCGCGATCGCGCCACTGCGTCAGCAGCCAGTCCCGCTGCTCAACCGGCAGATCGAGGTCCGACAGCGACTGTTCGCCGGAGACATCCGGGGCAAACAGGAACAGATCCTCGTCCGGAAGCTGCTGGAACACGGACCCCACGAGGGAGTAGAACGCGGATCCCAGGACCGCCCGCAGCTGGTCACCCGGGAGATGGGGCGCCGCCAGCCAGCGAATGCGACCGTCGTCGAACCCGTTCTCGTGGAGCTCCTCCCGCGAGATGCCGTGCTGCGGCCAGAAAAAGCCGGGAATTCCTGACCAGTTCCCCGCCGGGATCGCCCAGATACGAAAGAATCCCAGCACGTGATCGATCCGATAGGCGTGGTAGAAGCGCGACGCCTGCTGCAGCCGTTCGGTCCACCAGTCGTAGCCGCGTTCACCGAGGCGCTCCCAGTTGTAGATCGGGAACCCCCAGTTCTGTCCCAGCTCGCTGAACATGTCCGGAGGCGCGCCGGCCCGCAGGTCCGGTCGGAAGATGTCGCGATCGAACCAGGCATCAACGCTGTCCTCGTTCATGAGGATCGGGATGTCACCCTTGAGCGCCACACCCACCGCTTCCAGGTGGCCGGCGGCGGCGGCAAACTGCTCCGCGGCGCGCATCTGGAGCCAGGCGTGAAACCTCGTTTCGTCCCGGAGGCTCTGTCGTTTCCACAGACGGTCCAGGGTCGCGGCGTCGATGTCGCGGTGTTCAGGCCATTCGGTCCACGGTTTCTGTTGGAACCGATCCTTGAGCGTGCGGAAAACCGCGTACGCCTTCACCCACCGGTGGGAGCGAAGGAAGGCTGTCAGGTCCGCGCCGGAGAGGATTTCCTCGCGGGCGGCGTTGAACACCACCCGCAGGATGGTGAGTTTGGCGTTGAGAACGGCGTCGTAGTCAAAGCGCTCGGCGGACTCATGCCGTTCGCGGAGTTCCGACAGGTGGGCGTCCACCGCGGCGCGGGTCTTCGCGTCGAGGGCCCGGTATTCCGGCAGGTCGGGTATGCGCAGGTACATCGGATGCAGCGCGAAGGCGCTCAGGGCGCTGTAGGGGGAACTCTGGGAGCCGGTGTCGTTGACCGGCAGGATCTGAATCAGTTTCTGCCCGGTGGCGGCGCACCAGTCCGCGAGGAGCGGCAGGTCGGCAAACTCTCCGCAGCCGGAACTCTCGGTGCTTCGGAGTGCGGCAACGGGCACCAGCACACCGGTAATGCGCGCTGTTCCGTGGGGGTATTTCAATCAAGGGCCTCCAATACTGTGCGAATTCAGTATAGAGGAGATGGAATGGGTGAGCAATGAACGGATTCGGTCAGAGGTCCTTGAGACGGTCGCGGATGCGGGCGGCCTCTTCGTAGTTCTCTTCGTCCACCGCTTTCTGAAGCTCCGCCTCCAGCTGCGAGCGCCGGTCGTCGGGGGCCGTGTCGCCGGCGGGATCCTCGGTATTCAGCTGAACCTCGTCGTCCGAGATGAGGTTTACCGCTACCCCCGCCTCGTCGACGATCGATTCCGCGATGTAGACCGGGCAGTGGACCCGCGACGCGATCCCGAGGCTGTCGGAGGGCCGGGAGTCGACCACGATCCGCTTGAGCCCCTGCTTGAGAATGAGGCGCGAGT
This sequence comes from uncultured Spirochaeta sp., assembly GCA_913030605.1. GTDB lineage: Bacteria > Spirochaetota > Spirochaetia > DSM-27196 > Alkalispirochaetaceae > Alkalispirochaeta. The sequence continues at coordinate 40,206 of CAJWEZ010000003.1, read as the reverse complement.
AGAACGTTCGGTCCTTGAGGTCCGTGATTTCAACCCGTTCCACCGCGATATTGCTTTTCTCCAGCACCGAAATGAACAGGTCGTGGGTCATGGGGCGGGGAACCGGTACGCTTGCCAGTCCGAACAGGATCGACTGCGCCTCCAGCTGGCCGATAAAGATCGGGACGGCACGGTCGCTCCCGACCGGCTTGACGAGCACAGCGTTCCCTTTGTCGGTGCGTGCAACTGTCCAGATCTCAGCTTCCACCAGCATGATGTTCTTCATACCCTATACGAAATAATAACAGCCGCAAAACCGATTATCAACGTTCAGCGGTGCGACTCGTAGATGCGTCGGGCGATCGGCATGCGACGTCCGGTTCCAAACGCCCGTGGCGAGACCTTGAGCACCGGTGGCGCCTGGCGCCGCTTGTACTCGCTGCGCCCCACCAGGTGCAGGATGTGGGAGACGGTCCCGGCGTCAAACCCGGCGGCGACGATCTGCGGATAGGTCTGATTGAGGATCAGGTAGCGGTGCAGAATGCCATCGAGGACATCGTAGGCGGGAAGACTGTCCTCGTCCTTCTGGTCGGGGCGCAGTTCCGCCGACGGAGGTTTGCTGATGATTTCCTCGGGAATCACCTCCCCGTGGCGGTTGAAATGGCGCGCCAGGGCGTAGACTTCCGTTTTCAGGAGGTCTCCGATCACGGCAAGGCCGCCGGACATGTCTCCGTAGAGGGTGCAGTACCCCACCGCCAGTTCGCTCTTGTTGCCGGTGGTGAGGGTGAGCGACCCGAACTTGTTGGACCACGCCATGAGCAGGTTGCCGCGGGCGCGCGCCTGGATGTTCTCCTCGGCGACGCCGACTTCGGTTCCGGCGAACTCCTCTGCCAGGACGTCGGCGAAGGCGTCGTAGAGCGAACGGATCGGGAGGGTGCGGTACGCGACGCCCAGGTTCCGCGCCAGCTGTTCCGAATCGGTGACGCTGCCCCCGCTGGAGTACTGCGACGGCATCAGGAAGACCTTGACGTGTTCGGGTCCCACGGCGCGGGCGGCGATGACGGCCACCACCGCCGAGTCGATGCCACCGGAGAGTCCCAGATGCACCTGTGTGAACCCCGTTTTTTTCAGATAGTCCTGCAGCCCCAGAACGAGGGCCCGTTCGAGTTCCGCATACCGGTCACCGTCCCCGGGGAGCGTGGGACGGGACGTGCGTCGCTCGTCGACCCGGTCACGACCGTCGACGTGCAGCTGATCGGTGTCGATCACGGCGATGTCCTCGGCAAACCCGGGGGAGAGGTGGCGAAGGGCGCCACCGGCGTCGGTTGTCAGCGAGTAGCCGTCAAAGATCAGGCTGTCGTTTCCGCCCACCATGTTCACGTACACAACGGGGACGTTGTTGTTGCGTCCGATGCTGGACACGAGACCGGCGCGGATGTGGAGCTTGCCGGAATGGAAGGGGCTCGCCGACGGCGAGAGGATCAGGTTGGCGCCGGCGTCGAGCAGGTCGCGGACGGGGTCGACGGGGTAGCGGGTCCCGGGGACCGGTTCGGTCTCCCACCAGATATCCTCGCAGATTGCGATGCCGATGTGCAGGGAGCCGAACTGCCACGTGCGACTCTCCCGGGCGGGCTCAAAGTACCGCGCCTCGTCGAACACATCGTAGGTGGGCAGGAGCCGCTTCGCCTGCCGAAACACCACGCGGCCGCCGAAGATCACCGCCGCCACGTTCTGCAGGCTCTTGCCGGTGCTCCCCTGAGTGCGGTCCACGTAGCCGACCACCACCGCGATCTCCGGCGGCACGTGCTGCTGCAGCCAGCGCAATGAGGTGAGGTTCTCCTCCACGAACGCCTCGTGGTCCAGGAGGTCCATCGGCGGGTACCCGCACAGACTGAGTTCCGGGAACACGATGAGTTCGGCGCCCTCGCTACGGGCGCGAACGGCGGCATCGCGGATCCGTTCGCGGTTACCCGCGAAATCGCCGATAGTGCTGTTGATCTGCCCGAGTGCAAGTTTCACGCCGTTGACCTCGATTTCATGCCCAACTACTATACCGTACCATGAACGGAGCCGTCCTGATAACGGGCAAGCAATCCGGCTTTACCGATGACCTCGTTCAGGAGGCCCTCAACCGGAAGCTTCGTGTCCTCGCAACCCACGATCCCCAGGACACGCCGCCGGAGGTTCCCGACACCTTCGGCGACAACCTGTCGTACACCCCGTGGAACCGGCGGTCGCTGCTGTCGGCGCGGTCGGTCCTGCTGGCGGTGGACCAGGATGCCGCCGAACACGCCCCCATGGATCACGCCTTCGTGGTGTGCTCTCCCGAAGGCATCAACCAGCCGCTCCACCAGACCGAATCCGCCCTCATCGAGGAGCGCGTGGACGCGGCCCTGAAAGGCTACCTCTTTATCATCAAGGAGGTTATCGCGCAGCTCCAGCGTGCAGGCGGTGGGAACTGCTCGATCGTGTGGTACGACGGCGGGTCCGAGGTGATGCCGCCGCTGGACGCCACCATCGCCGGGGCGGTGCAGGGCCTCATGCGATCGCTCCTGGCGTTCTATCAGGACGAACCGGTGGTGATCAGGGGGTTTCAGGCGTCCGACAGCGACAGTCGCGCCGTCGCCCGATGGGTTCTGGAACAGGCGCTTGATCGTGGCGAGAAGAGCGCCGGCCGCCTGCAGAAGTACGGACAGAAGATGGGAATTCTCCCCTTCCGTCGCTGATTGGAGACAGACACCGATATGAAGATGTGGATGCGCTACCTCGCCGGCACCGTGATCGGCGTGGTGCTTGGCTCGTTCCTGCCGCTGTCCGGCGGTGACACCTACAGCCTCCTGCAGGACCTGTCCCTGCTGGTGATCAGGGTCGGTCGGTTCATGCTGTTCCCGATGGTCTTTTTCGCCGCCGTGGTGGCCACCGACGAGCTGCGGGAGGACCGCGCCGTCCTGCGAACGCTGGTCACGGCGGCGGTCGGTCTTGCGCTGGTCCTGGTCGTCGCCACCCTCGTCGGGGCGCTGTCGGTAATCGCCCTGCAGCCGCAGCGAATTCCGCCGATGGTTCAGGAAGGTCGCGCCGGCGTCGCGCCGAATCTCCTCGCCACCGTCCTGGATGCGGTTCCTGGCAACTCGTTCCGTCTTTTTGTGGCGGGTGACAACGCCCTGTTCATGATTGCGCTTTTCGGGATGCTGGTCGGCCTGAGCCTGCACGTTGACCGGGAGATCACGTCGCCCGTTTCACTGGTGGCGGATTCCGCCAACCGGATCCTGTATCGCCTCAATGCGATCCTCACCGAAGTGATGGGGGTGTTTCTGGTTATCCCGGCGGCGATGATGATCGTCTGGACGCGACAAACCGAAGACCTGCTGCTGTTCGGGCAGTTTTTGCTGGTGGTGGTCACGGCGACCCTGTTTGTGGGGGTCGTGCTCTATCCGCTGGCGCTGTACGTCCTGGACCGTGAGCGTGCCCGTCCCCTGAGCTGGCTGTACCGAATGACGCCCGCGGCGCTGGCGGCGGTCACGACCGGAGACGTGTACGTATCGCTGGCAACGTACAGCCGGGTCGCCAACGAAAATCAGGGCATTCCGCGCCGTCACGGCGGGGTGATACCGCCGCTGATGGCCGTGTTCGGCCGCGCCGGAACCGCGTTGGTGAGCGTCGCCGCGTTTCTGCTGGTCATCCGCTCCTACACCGCCCTTGAGATCGGACTGAGCGCGGTCCTGCAGCTCGCCGGGGTTGGAGCGATCTACTCCCTGATGCTGGGGCGGACCCCCGCCGGCGGCGTGATGCTCCTGCTGAGCTATATCGCCGTGCGTTACGGTCGAGGGATGGAAGAGTCGTACTTGATCCTGCTTCCGGTGATGCCGCTGCTCGAACGCATCGGCGCGTGGCTGGACCTCATGACGATCGGTTTTGTTTCGCAGGCCGTGACGCAGGCGGGTGGTGCCATTCGGCGCGTCGATCGAACCGTGTAGCGCTCGGGCTACGAGTTTCCGATCCGCCAGCGCACCCTGAGCCCGTAGCGCAGCATCGTCTCATCGAGGAACGGAGATGCCTCGTTGCGTCCCCAGATGTTGTAGATCGGTACATACCACGTGAGACCGCCGCCGACCTGCACGCGATCGGTGAACCGGTAGTCCGCCGCGACGCCCAGGTGCGGATAGATGAACCTGCCGGCTATCCAGTAGCGACCCACGGGCCCGGCCCTGCTGTTGTCGATGCCGGCGACGGGGATTCGGTAAATCAGAGCCAGTCCGGCGCTTCCGTCGAACTCCCAGTTCGGTACGGCCGCCGGGGAGAACGTGTAGACCACCGGTACGGACAGGGCGAGGGTGAGCGTGTTTGCGATATCCCCCACCTGATTGCCCGTCTCGATCTGCGTCGGGACCGTTTTGTCGTAGTCCCGCAGGGCGATGTACTCCTGCATCAGCATCCAGATGTCGGGTTCGACGGACAGGGTGTCCGTGAGCCGCAGCTCGAATCCCCCACCGAAACTCATGCGAAGCGGACTCACGTCGCTGCCCTGCACGGGCGTACCGTCGCCGTCTTCCGTGAAGCCGTTGTAGATCCACGTGGGCATTGCGCTGAGATAGAGCTGCGTGATCCGGATGCCGAAGAGGCTCTGTGCGGCCGTCGGAGCGGTTCCGGCGACCGCCAGAAAGAGAAGTGCCACGATGCTCCGGAGCGCACGGCGGGCTCGCGATCTACGACGGGGACGGAGGACGTTCACATCTGAGACTATACCACGGGTCGAGGGCGGAATTCCGCGGCCGTCGCCGGCGTCAGTAGCTCTTGGCGAACACCGCCATGTGCTTCGCCGGCTTCCCGCTGACAATGCACGTCTTTCCCGCCGCGTCCTCTTCGTTTCCGAAGGGCAGGACGCGAATCGTGGCCTTGGTGTCTTCCTTCACCTTCGCTTCGGTGGCGGCGTCTCCGTCCCACGGAACGACCGCGAACCCGCCGGGGCCGTCGTTGTACAGCGCCTTGAACTCCTCGTACGTCGCCGGGTGATGGGTGTTCTCCTCCCGGAAGACGCGGGCCCGTTCAAAGAGGTCACGCTGGATCTCGTCGAGGAGCGCGCGAATTCGGGCAGCGGCCTGTTCCGTCGGCACCGCTTCCTTCTCGCCGGTGTCGCGGCGCGCGAGGGTCACCTGGCCGTTCTCGATATCCCGTGGCCCCATCTCCACCCGCACCGGAACGCCACGCATCTCCCACTCGGCGAACTTCCAGCCCGGGGAGTTGTTTTCGTCGTCGTCGATCTCGATGCGGAACTGCGTGCGCAGCTCGTCAAACAGGCCGCGGGCGGCACCGACTACCTGGTCCTTGTTCTTGTTGCGGAAAATCGGGACGAGCACGACTTCCGTCGGCGCGAGGCGTGGCGGGAGCACCAGCCCCTTGTCGTCGGAATGGGCCATGATCACGGCGCCGATAAGCCGCGTCGACACGCCCCAGCTGGTTGCCCAGACGTGCTCCAGGGTGCTCTCGCGGCTCTGGAACTGAACATCGAACGCCTTTGCAAAGTTCTGTCCGAGAAAATGCGAGGTTCCCGCCTGCAGCGCCTTGTTGTCCTGCATGAGCGCCTCGATCGCGTAGGTTGCCACGGCGCCGGCGAACTTTTCGGACTCGCTCTTGATACCGGTGAGCACCGGCAGTGCCATGTACTCTTCCGCGAAGGTCCGGTAGACCTCCAGCATTCGCAGCGTTTCCTCGCGGGCCTCCTGCTCGGTTTCGTGGGCGGTGTGCCCCTCCTGCCAGAGGAACTCGGTCGTTCGCAGGAACAGCCGCGTACGCTTCTCCCAGCGCAGCACGTTGGCCCACTGGTTGATGAGCAGCGGCAGATCCCGATACGACTGAATCCACTTCTTGTACATGCTCCAGATGATCGTTTCCGACGTCGGACGGATCACCAGGGGTTCGTCGAGTTCCTCACCGCCGCCGTGGGTCACCACCGCGAGTTCCGGTGCAAACCCCTCGACGTGCTCGGCTTCCTTCTTGAGGAAGCTTTCCGGGATCAGGAGCGGAAAGTAGGCGTTGGTGTGGCCGGTCTCCTTGAACATGCCGTCGAGGCCGCGCTGGATGTGCTCCCAGAGCGCGTATCCCCGCGGGCGGATGACCATGGAGCCCTTCACCGGGCTGTAGTCGGCCAGTTGGGCCTGAAGGACAATATCCACGTACCAGTCTGAGTAGCTTTCGCTGCGGGGCGTAATTCGTTCTGCCATAACGGTTCGCGAGAGTGTAGGGGGAAATGTCGACGGCGTCAAGAATTACCGCAGGCGGGCCGTCTCCACCATGTAGCGAATTCGCTGACCGTCGTCGGTGTCCGAGATCCGCTCGATCACCGTCACGAGGGAGGATTCGTCGGGGCTGACGATCACCTGTTTGATGCGGTAGTGGTTCACGCCGTCGCGGTAGTAGTCGGGGCGACCGACCTGCCGTTCCACCGTGGTTCCATCGTTGAACTGCACCGTAACGTCCAGGTAGAACGCCGCGCTTCCCTCGGCTCCCTCGCCGCGGGCGGTCTGGCTCATGGCAATGGTGTAGCGGTCCCCGGTGTCGAAGTCGCGAAATCGGATCGTGGCCGGCTGCTCCTCACCGTTTACGAAGAGGTAAATGAGGCGGCCCTGCCGGAGGTGGTTGATGCGGTAACGCGCGATCACGTCGCTGACCTCGGGAAGCAGGCTAAACAGCGCGCCGCTCCCGTCCTGACCGGGAGAGATGTCGACGTCGTATTCCTCCGACACAACGCCGTTGCGAACGAAGGTGTTGCGGGGAACGTCGACGGTGTAGACGTCCGCGTACGGAGTGCCGTGCTCGTCGTTGATGCCGTGCTGGGCGAACATGAACGTCCGGGAATCCGGGGAAAAGCCCAGGTTGACAAACTGCGCCACGTCGCTCGCAAACGCCGTGGCCAGGGACATGAACAGTACACCTACGACTGCGATCAATCGTTTCTTGTCGTGAATCATGGGACCTTGCCTTTCCTCTCTGTAGTGTATCGTCTGTTTCTGCCGGTTGCTGTAGTTTTTCGTCAAACAGGCTATAGTGACAGATATGACGCTTACGGGCCGCAATCTCTCACTCCGCGTTGCCTTTACCGGTCTTGTCCTCATCAGCGTCGCCGTCGTCGTCGCCTTCGTTGGCGCCGCGAACGGAAAGTATGTCCCGACTCCCGTGCGTCTGTCGATCGATGAACTCCTTGCCGTGAGCGGCGCGCTACTGGCCGCCGCGCTGGGCGTCTCGATGGCGGCAGTCTACCTGCGTCTTTTTCGGAGGACTCCGTCGCTGGCGGTTTTCTTCGTGATCTGGTTCTACCTGGCCATGGTGGTGGACGTGCTGAAACTGGTGCAGGTGGTCCTTCCCAGTACACCGTGGCCGCAGTTTGGCCCGGCGATCTCGCGGATCGGTGTGTTCGGTCATGTGACCGGCGTCATGGCGCTCTTCGCGGCGGGCCTTTACGCCGGCGGGGTGCGGATGCAGCGGCATGGGACGGCCATCTTTGTGGCCTGCGTCATCGCCTTCGGCCTGAGCTGGTCAATCCCCATCGACACGTCGTTCCTGCCGAGTCACCTGGTCTACCGTGCCGGTGTCCGGGCCTCGCTTCAGGCCACGCTTATCCTGTTGCTGGTGGTGTCGGTCGTGAATTTCGTCCAGGCGTCGATCAACAACGGGAATCCGCGGCAGCTGCTCTCCGCGCTGGCGATCGCCCTGCTGGCAACGGGCCGGGAACTCCTCTTCTACCGCATCGAGCCGGTCTGGCTTGCGACGGGGGCGGTGTCGATCCTGGTGGGTGGGATTTTGTTCGCCGGGCAGAACTACCGCGACTTTCTGCTCTCGTAGCCGGGGTCCACGGCCCGCCCGGACCATGGCCGCCTCCTGCCTCCCGCCTGCCGTCGACGCGCGGTCGATTCATGCTCGCGCGATCCCGCGGCAAAAAAAGGCCCCCAGGCTGGCGCCCGGGGGCGGAGGAGACGCATGGCAGCTCGGAGGCCGACTCCGATCTACACCATCAGCGAAACAACAAGGCCAACCCCAACGGGCAGGATGAGGTTGTCTGCATCACCGGTTGGAAGAGCTTCCAGGACGGTTGCGGAGGCGGCACTGGCAACCACCACCGCCGGATGGGGATACACCCAGTAGGCCGCCGCCGCCACCGCCGCGGCGCAGGAGAGGCTTCCCTCGAGCGTCTTGCCGCCGGTTCCCGGTACGCGGATGCGGCCGAACAGCTTGCCGGAAAAACTCGCGATGCCGTCGCCGAACGCCAGGGCGTAGATGGCGATCGACGCGGCCGGATCGGGATAGAGGAGCATGGCGAGCATGGCACCGATGCCGAGCGTGATCGGTCCCAGAACAAAGTGATTCCGATCGCGGCTCCGCGACGCCAGTACGGTAAGTCGTGATATGATCGGAACGGTCCGACCATGGCGGCGCTGGGTTTCCGCAACCGTGTACGAAACGGTTCCCACCGCCAGGAGTGCCAGGGTCGCAGCCGTGCCGATAAGCGTCGCTACGGTGGGGGCGAGAGCTATTGATAGGTGGATCGATTTTCTGATCAACTCCGTCTGGAGTTCGCGGGAGATGCTGTTCCGGGTGTTTTGGAGCACGATCTGCTGCATCAGTGACATGTGCATGCAATTCGCGTGCCACACCTCGCGCTCACGGCGCGGCAATGTAAGTTCAATCGGCACGACGATTTATGGGTTTCGTGAACATCGGCGCAGGGACGGGCGGTCTGGTGATGTATGCTTTTCTGCACAGACGTTTTCAAAAAATAATAGGGTTGCTCCTGGTGGCGACGGTGTTCTCGTTGTTCGGTGCCGGATGTGCCTCAGTGCCGTCAACCGGTGAGGGCCCGGTATCTGCCTCTTCGGTTCCGGAGGGGCGCGACACGGGCAACGCCGGCGGCGGAGAGGCGGGACCCGCCGATACGATCGAACCGGGCGCCGGCGCCGGTGGAACCGACGCTCCCGCTGCCGCCGGCGAGGCGTTCTCGGGCGGTGAGGCGTCGCCCGCTCCCGCGGCGACCGCCACACTGCGCGATCCGGTCGAGATCACCCTCATGGGGATGTCCCTACGGCAAAAGGTGGGACAGATGGTGATGCCGGGGCTTCCGCTCGATTCCGACGGCGCTCCGGTGACGACAATGACCCCTGAGCTTCGGAATCTCGTTTCGACGGTTCAGCCCGGCGGGTTCATTCTGTTCGGCCAGAACATCGTCTCGGTGGAACAGGTCCGCCGTCTGGTCTCCGATCTTCATGCGTCCGTCCCGATCCCGCTCATCGTTGCCACCGACCAGGAGGGGGGCATCGTGCGCCGTGTAGTGCCCGGCGCCGGGATGCCGGCGACGCCGATTCCCTCCGCCAGAATCGTGGGAGCCGCAGGGGACGCGGCGCTGGCGTTCCAGCTGGGACGGGTCGTGGGTGAGGAGCTCTTCAGCCTGGGCATCACCATGAACTTCGCCCCCGTCGCCGATGTACTCACCAACCCGGACAACCCGGTGATCGGGAGTCGGGCGTACGGTAGCGATCCCGCCTTTGTCGGGACGATGGTGGCGGAAACGGTACGGGGTATGCAGGGAACGGGCGTATCGGCGGTTCTCAAGCACTTTCCCGGTCACGGCGACACCTACCAGGACAGCCACGAGGAAGCGGCGATCGTGTCGCACGATCTTGCGCGGCTGCAGGCCGTGGAGCTGGTTCCCTTTCGCCGGGGTATCGCCGCCGGCGCCGACGCGGTCATGGTGGGCCACATAACCGTGCCGGCGGTTTCCGGGTCCCGCCTGCCGGCGACCCTCGATCCAGTCATCGTCCAGGGACTGCTCCGCGAACGCATGGGGTTCAACGGCGTCATCGTCACCGACTCGCTGACGATGCAGGGGCTGACGCGCTATTACGCCGACGACGAGATCGCGGTGCGCGCCGTGTCGGCGGGGGCGGACATCCTGCTGCGGCCGGCGGACCCGGAGGCGACGGTCACGGCGATCGCCGCTGCGGTGGAGTCGGGGCAGCTCACGGAGGCGCGTATCGACCAGTCGGTGCGCCGAATCCTGCGTCTCAAGGTTGCGCGCCACCTGTTGATCGCGGACGACGCCCCGGACGCGCGCGGCCGTCGCGGGGCGGGGCTTCTCCCGGCGCCCGTACTTCTTCCGGACCGGACGGCGATCGGGACGGATGCGCATCGCCGGGTGGTTGAGGAGATCAGGGCGCGGGCGCAGCAGTAGCGGCGCGACGACGGAGGAGAGAGGTTGGGGTATGGCACGGAAACAGATGGTTCAGCTTCGGGACTCCCACGCGGTGGTGACCGGCGGTGCTCGCGGCATCGGGTTGGCGACCGCACGACGCCTCCTGGCGTATGGTGCCCGTGTGTCGTTGTGGGATCGCGACCCCGCGGCGCTCGAAGGGGCGGCACGGGAGCTGCCCGGTACGGTGCACTCCGAGGCGTGCGACATTACCGATCACGACGCCCTGCGGTCCGCACTCGCCGGCAGCGAGGCGGCGCTCGGACCGGTGGATGTTCTGGTCAACAACGCGGGGCATCTTGCTCCGGGAACGCTGGTCGATCAGGATCCCGAGATCTGGATGACCACGCTCGAGGTCAACGTCAACGCCCTGGTCTACCTGACGGCGCTGGTCCTGCCGTCGATGTACCGCCGCGGCACAGGCCACGTGGTGAACATCAGTTCCGCCGCCGGAGCGATCGGCGTTCCCGGGCTGGCTGTCTATTCCGCGAGCAAGTGGGCGGTATGGGGGTTTTCGGAGGCGGTCCGGGCGGAGGCGCGGGACCACGGGGTCATGGTGAGCTCGATCCATCCAAGCTACATCGCCACCGGTATGTTCGCCGGAGCCCGTCTCACCGGTCCGGGCCGACTGATCGTGCCGCAGCTGCGTTCTCACGATGTCGTCGCCGAGGCGATCGTCGAGGGCGCGCTCCGGCGAGGTCGAACGCGACCGATGCGACCGCGAAGTGTTCGACTGGCCGTACTGTTCCGCGGGGTTCTCCCCGATCCGTGGTTCAACTGGCTCATGCGTGTACTCGGCGTGTGGGACAGCATGGGCAGCTGGCACGGGCCGCGGTAGAACCACGTCCCGTGGGCGGGACGAACCGGCACGTCGACCTGCCGCCGTACCGCGACCGGCCGGGCCCGGGGGCGGGATGTACGGGGTCTACACGGGCAGTTCGGTACCGTGCCGCGGCAGGAGCTCCACGCCACAGGGTGCCGTCGGGTCCCGGTCGGTTCGGACCGACGGAACACGGATCAGGTGCTCCAGGAACATACCGGCGGCGCCGTAGGCGACCGCCTGTTCTCCGAGCCGCGAGACGCTGATCTGACAGTCCACCATGTTCGGATAGGCCCAGTTCTGCTGGATATGTTCGCGAATTGCGGCGATGAGTTCGTCCGCCAGGATTTCCATGGGGCCGCCGATCACGACCTTGCCGAGGTTGAGCACGTTGACAAGGAACGCAATGTGTCGCGCCAGTTCGTCGATAATCATCGCGTCGACATCCTTGTCGCGGAGAAACCGGCGTGCTTCGGCGTCGCTGATCGAGAACTGGTTGACCGTGCCCACCCGGTACAGGATGCTGCGGAACTCGCCGGCGGAGTACTCCGTGCCGTGGTGCACGTCGCCGTCGAGGACCAGGCCAAGCCCCAGCGCCATGATCCGGTAATCGTCCATCTCGATCGTGTGTTTCCGCAATTCGCCGAGAACGAACACGAAATTCTGCGGACGCGTGCTGTGTTTGAACGCCAGTTCGCCCCAACAGCCGCAGTTTGCGTCGTTGTCCACCAGGATCGGGATCTCCACCCCCAGCGCGTCGCGGGCACGCTCAACAAAGGCGACCTCGTCGTACTGTTCGAGCGGCATCGACGCCCGTAGGACGCCGCGGACGGGATCGACAAACCCCGGAAGGCCCACGCCGATACCGATCAGGGGCATGCCGGTAGCTTCCAGGCTCGGTCGAAACCTCCGGACGATCTCGATGAACGAGTCGACGAGATCTGCGTGTCGAAGGTCGAGTGGTTCGGTGTGGGAGAAGAACACGTCGCCGTGCAGATTGATGCCGACCACGGTAAACGTCTCGGTCTGGATCTCCACGCCCATGACGCAGCCCCAGTCCGCACGGACCTGAAGCTGAATCGGGCGCCGACCGCCGGAGGGACCGGCGTCGCCGACCGCGGCCTGTTCAACGATACGCAGTTCCTCGAGGTACCCCACAATTTTGGATACGGTGGACTTGTTCAGGTCGAGGAGACGGGAGATGTCCACGCGGCTGAGGCCCTGATTGAGCCAGACCGCGCGGAGTACTCTGGTGATGTTCACGTCACTTATGTAGTGTGCCATCGCAGTTGGTTGCCGAAACCAATCTACACCCCAGCCGCGGCGCTGTCAAAGACAAATATCTCCAACATATGGTGGAAAACTCCCGCGATTTTTTGTTTGACAGCGCAAATTCACCATGCTACTCTCATGGTTGGTTGTATTATGCAACCAATAGGAAAAACCAATAGGAGGTACTATGTTCAAACGAACACTGACGGTGCTCTTGGTGGCACTGTTTGTCCTCGCCCCGCTGGCGGTCTTCGCCGGTGGACAGCAGGAAGGCGGACAGGCCGGAGGCGGCATGGCGTCCGACGTCGACTACACGGACAACCCGTGGACCGACGGTCAGGACCTCTCCGGAACGACCGTCAACATTTTTGGTGCGTTTGTCGATCAGGATGCGAGCCGGTTCAACGCGGCGATGGTTCCCTTTGAAGAGGCCACCGGTATTGATGTGGTGTACGAAGGCAGCGGTGACTTCGAGACCCTGATTACCGTTCGCGCCGAAGGCGGAAGCCCGCCGGACATCGCGGCGTTCCCGCAGCCCGGTCTTGCAGCCGACCTCGTCAACGGTGGCTACGTCTACGACATGGCCGACTGGCTGGGCATGGACTGGCTGAACGAGCATTACAACAGCGCGTGGACCGATCTCGCCGAGATCGGCGGTATCCAGGCGGGCGTGTGGTATCGCGCCAGCGTCAAGAGCCTCGTGTGGTACAACATGCCCGCGTTTGAGAAGGAAGGCTACGAGATCCCGGAAACCTGGGATGAGCTTCTTGCCCTCAGCGATCAGATGGTTGCCGACGGATACACTCCGTGGTCCATCGGTATCGAGAGCTCCGGTGCCACCGGCTGGGTCGCCACGGACTGGATCGAGGACATCATGCTCCGCATCCATCCGCCGGAGGTGTACGATGCCTGGGTCGCCGGCGAACTGCCCTTCGACAGCCCCGAAGTCAAGGAAGCGATCAACTATATGACCGAGATCTGGTTCAACCCGGACTACGTCCTCGGTGGTCGCGAAGGTATCGTGCTGACTCCCTTCGGCGATGCACCGACGCCGCTGACGGTTGATCCGCCCGCCGCACTCATGCACCGCCAGGCCTCCTTCATCACTGCATTCCTGCCGCAGGAAGGTGCCGAGGTCGGAGATACGATCGGCTTCTTCTACCTTCCCCCGATCGATCCCGACATGGGACGCCCCGTTCTCGGCGCCGGCGACATGCTGAGTGCCATGCAGGACCGCCCCGAGGTCCGCGCAGCGATGCGTTACCTCTCCACCGGTCAGTCCACTCGTGGATGGCTGGAGCAGGGTGGCTTTGTGTCGCCCCACAGCGACACCCCGCTGGACTGGTATCCCACGGTCACCGACCGCGGTATCGCGGAGATTCTGCAGAACGCGACGACGTTCCGCTTTGATGCCTCCGACCTGATGCCCGGACCGGTCGGCGCCGGTACCTTCTGGACGGAGATCACCGCGTACGTCAACGACGAGAACGCGGACCTCGATCAGCTGCTCCAGAACATCGACGCCAGCTGGCCGAACCAGTAAGAACGCGAGACGTTCGCAACCAGCAGGGCGGCGGGTCCCCGTCGTCCTGCTGGGTTTTTTTTCCAAAACCGTTTTCCGTGCGGGGGTGCTATGAGTGATGCCGCAGTAGTAAAGAACAGGCCGCTGCAGATCGTCCTCTCGATCGCTGTAGCAGCGCTGTTGATCGCGATCTTCGCGTGGAGTTTTAACTTCATGCGGAACGAGGATGCGCCGAAGTTCCTCATCGCCGTTGTCGCCCTGGTGGTCGGCGTCGGTGGTATCTGGGCGTTGTATCTCACGGTCGACAACCTGATTTCCCAGCTTCCGATCCGGGCCCGTGACCTGTTACGGCCCTACGTGTTTATCACGCCGGCGTTCCTGATCCTGTTCGTCTATATCATCTATCCGACGATACGCACGATCTGGATCAGCTTCTTCGATTACACCCGGGGTGGAACACCGACCAACTTCGGCCTTCAGAACTACGTGGCCGCCTTCCAGGACCCGGCGCTGCTGATCGCGATCCGCAACAACATCCTGTGGATCGTGTTTGTGCCGTTGTTCGCGGTGTCCCTTGGGCTGATCATCGCAGTCCTCGTGGACCGCATCAAATGGGAGAAGTTCGCCAAGTCGCTCATCTTTCTGCCCATGGCGATCTCCTTCGTCGGCGCGTCGGTCATCTGGCGGTTCGTGTACTACTTCGCCACCTACGGTAACCAGATCGGACTGCTCAACGCGATCGTTGTCGGCCTCGGCGGGGACCCCGTGGGATGGCTGCGGATGGAGCCGTGGAACAACTTCTTCCTGATCGTCATCATGATCTGGCTGCAGACCGGTTTCGCCATGGTGATTCTTTCTTCTGCGGTCAAAGGCGTCCCGGCGAGCCTCCTCGAGGCCGCCCGAATCGACGGTGCCGGTGAGTTTCGGATCTTCTTCCAGGTGATCATCCCCTACGTCAGCGGGACGATCCTGACCGTCACCACGACGATCGTCATTCTGGTCCTCAAGATCTTCGACGTTGTGTTCGTCATGACCAGCGGTCGGTTCAATACCGACGTGGTCGCGAACATGATGTACAACCAGATGTTCACCCGTGGGCAGTACGGACGTGGCGCCGCCCTGGCGGTTCTCATCTTCATTGCGGTGACGCCGGTGATGATCCGGAACATCCGCAACATGAACGAGGCGTGAGGGGGAACGCAATGTCTGACACTCTTGTCCTTCAGAAACGAAAAAAGACCTCGAAGGAGGTCACCGGACGCATCCTGCTCAACCTGGCGGTCATCGCGATCGTGGTGCTGTGGACCATTCCGACCTTCGGGCTCCTGGTGAGCTCGTTCCGGGAGCCCCAGGCGATCAACACCAGCGGGTGGTGGAGTGCGGTGTTCCAGCCGTTCTCGCAGGGCTTCTGGACGCTCGACAACTACGTCTACGTCCTCACCGAGGACGGTATGGGCGGGGCGTTCCTCAACAGTCTGCTGGTGACAGTCCCGGCCACGGTGATTCCGATCACCATCGCGGCGTTCGCCGCCTACGGGCTGGCGTGGATGGAGTTCGCGGGACGTCGACTGATGTTCGTCCTCGTCGTCGGACTCATGGTCGTGCCGCTGCAGACCTCTCTCCTGCCGCTGTTCCGTCTCTACAACAGCGCGCACCTCAATGGGACGTATCTGGGAATATGGCTGGCGCATACCGGATTCGGATTGCCGCTGGCGACGTACCTGCTCTACGGCTACATCTCCCAGATCCCGCGGGACCTGATCGAGGCTGCCGAGGTGGACGGGACCACACCGATGACCAAGTTCATCTATCTCGTGGTTCCGCTGTCGGTTCCGGCGATCGCCTCGTTTGCGATCTTCCAGTTCCTGTGGGTCTGGAATGACCTGCTCGTCGCCCTGGTCTTTCTGGGTACCAACATCGACGTCGCACTGGTGACGACCCGCCTGGCGGAGATGGTCGGGTCCCGGGGCCAGGACTGGTACGTGCTGACCTCAGGTGCGTTCCTGACGATGGTCATGCCGCTGGTCGTATTCTTCAGCCTCCAGCGGTACTTTGTGCGCGGAATGATGGCGGGATCCGTCAAGGGATAGTCGTCACGGACCATGTAATCTCAGAGCGGGCGGCATGCGCAGGTGTGCCGCCCCTTTTTTTGGAAACACAACGATGAAGCTCGAAAATAACATACAGACCGATACGACCTGGGATATCTATGAGGACTCCTTCGTCTCCGACCAGGCGGTAACGACTGGCAGTAACTACATGATCGGCAACGGATATCTCGGCTACCGCGGAACCTTCGCCGACGACCGCCGCGAGCAGTACGTTGCCTGCGTTCTCACCGACACCTACGACAACGCCGACGGTGTGTGGAAGGAGCTGGTGACGGCCCCGAACGGCATGTACACGGAGATCGCCGTGGACGGAACGCCGGTTCGATGGCGCGATGCGGGCTGGGACGACTACCGCCGGGACCTGAACGTGCGACACGGTGAATGGGCGGTGAGCGCCCACTGGAACACGCACGGACTGCGCGTCTCTGAGCGGCGCTTCGCCAGCAGCGACGATCTGCACCTGCTGGTATCGCGCATGGAGTTTGTCGCCGACCGTGCGCTGAAACTCGCGGTGCGGACCGGAATCGACGGCGAGGTCTGGAGCCTGAACGGCGAGCACTTCGTCGCGTACGAGCCCGCCGAGCGGGGAGACCATCTGGAAATCGCGTGCGTCACCGGCGAGCACGGCTACGACGTCGTGGTCCGGGAGGTGTCGGAACTCGTGTTCGCCGACGGCATGCACGTGGCAAGCCACCTGATTGACCGTGAGGAGCGACGGATCCTTCGGACGTTCGAGTTGGAGCTGGAGGCGGGGCAGACGGTGGTTCTGACCAAGTACTGCAGCGTGTACTCCACCAACGACCTTCGCACGCATCCAAACCCCTTCACGGTGGTGTCGGTTCCCGATGCTCCGCCGGCCTCCGGACGGGTAGGGATCGAGCCGGGGGCCTCGTCGGTGAGCCTCCGTGCATTCTCCGGGAGTTGCGAGGAGTTCTACCGGCACCACGACCCGGACCGCCCCGCTCCGGAGGCGGTCCGGGAGGCCGCCGGGGATACGCTGAAACGAGCCCAGGACCGCGGCTGGACCGCCCTGCGGGAGGCGCACGCGAACCGCTGGGAGCGGCGCTGGGCCGACATGGACATCGAGCTCGTTGGCGACACGGTGGCGCAGACGGCCTTGCGTTACAACCTGTACCACAACATCATCGCCACGCCGGCACACACCGACCACCTGCCGATCGGCGCCCGGGGGCTTTCGTGTCAGGCGTACCAGGGGGCGGCGTTCTGGGACGAGGAGGTGTTCAACCTCCCCATGTTCCTCTTTTCGGCACCGGGAGTGGCCCGCAACATCCTGGTGTACCGCTACCGGACGCTGGACGGGGCGCGGAAGAAGGCTCGGGAACTGGGGTACGCCGGCGCCTACTACGCCTGGATCAGCGGCGACAGCGGAGAGGAGATCTGCCCCTCGTATTTCTTCAAGGACGTGATCTCCGGCCGGCCGATCCGCAACCATTTCAACGACTGGCAGATTCACGTCTCTCCCGACGTCGCCTACACGATCTGGAAGTACGTCTCCGTGACCCACGATCGTGAGTATCTGCGGAGCTACGGTGCGGAGATCGTGTTCGAGGTTGCCCGTTTCATCGCTTCCCGCACTCACTACCGGGCGGATCTCGACCGGTACGACATCGTGCGTGTCCTGGGCCCGGACGAGTATCACGAGAACGTCGACAACAACTTTTTCACCAACTACCAGGCGCGCTTTGTGGTGTCCTACGCCGTCGAAGTCCACGAGTGGATGACCGAGCACGCCGAAGACGACCTGAAGCGGCTGGCCGGTGCGATCGGACTCACCGACGCGGAACCCGCGAGGTGGCGGGAACTCGCGGATCGCATCTTCGTCCCGGAGCCGGATCCCGAGACGGGTGTGATCCCGCAGTTCGACGGCTTCTTCCGCCTGGAGGACACGACCCCCGGCGAGCTCAAAAACCGGCTCCTCGATCGGGGCGAATACTGGGGCTGGCCCAACGGTGTCGCCGTGGCAACGCAGGTGAGCAAGCAGGCGGACGTCACGCAACTGTTCGTTCTGCACCCGACCGCCTACGACCGGGAGGTGATGAAGACCAACTGGGAGTACTACGAACCACGCACCCAGCACGGCTCATCCCTGAGTCCCGCCGTGTACGCCATCGTCGCGGCGTGGGTTGGCCATATGGATGAGGCGAAACGCTACTTCATGAAATCGTGCACGGTGGACCTGTACAACGACAACAAGGCGGTGAGCGGCGGTACCTTCATCGGCGGAATTCACACCGCCGCCTGCGGCGTGAGCTGGCAGATCGTGGTGACCGGATTCGCGGGTCTCTACCTGACCGACGGCGGATTCGGGTTCAGACCGCACCTTCCGAAGGGGTGGGACGCCGTTGCCTTTGTGCTCAAGCGCTGGGGCGCCCGTCTCCGGGTGGCGATTCGACGGGAGTCCGCCGACGCGGGCGTGACCGTGACGGTGTCCAGCGACGCGGACAGCCCCGCAACCGTGGCGATCGAGGTCGGTGAACGGCAGGTTGACGTTGCTCCCGGCGGTGAGGAGTCAGTACGTTTCACCGGATGAAGAATCCACATCGGGAATCGCCCCGCGTCGCGGTGATCGGCGCGGGGCTCGGCGGCCTTGCCGCCGCCGCGAGACTGGCGGCAACGGGACACCAGGTGGACGTGTTCGACCGCCAGTCCGGCCCCGGGGGCAAGGCGTTCAGCGAGACCCTGGGCGACTATCGCTTCGATACCGGTCCGAGTCTGTTTACGCTCAAGCCGGTGTTCGATCGTCTGTTTGCCGACGTCGGTCGTCGATTCGACGACTACGTGACCACCACGCCGCTTGACACGATCTGCTCGTATTTCTGGCGCGACGGAACGCGCGTTCACAGCTCCCGCGACACCGAGCGCATGGCGCAGGATTTTGCCCGCGCCTTCGGTGAGGACCCGGACCACCTGCGGCGGTACCTGTCGTACTCCGGTCGAATTCACCGTATCACCAGCCATCTGTTTCTCGAGCACAGCCTTCATGAATGGTCCACCTACGCGACCCGCGGGTTCTGGTCGTCGCTTGTCCAGCTCCCGCGGATCGACGCGCTGCGGACGATGGCCCGGGCAAACGAGCGCTTCTTCGACGACCGGCGGCTGCAGCAGTTTTTCAACCGCTACGCCACCTACAACGGATCCGACCCCTACCAGACACCGGCAACGCTTAACATCATTCCGCACGTGGAGTACGGGATGGGCGCCTGGGCGGTACATGGCGGAATCCACGCCGTTCCCAGGGCGATCGAGGCGTTGGCCCGGGATCTCGGCGTTCGCTTCCACTACGGGCAGGCTGTTGAACGGATCCTGACCACCGCATCCCGCCGCGGCAGGCCGGGGCGCGTGCGCGGCGTTCGCGTCGGGGGAGAGGAGCGCGCCGTCGACGTGGTCATCTCCAACGCCGACGTGGTGTCCACCTACGAGCGCCTCCTGGAGGACACGTCGGCGCGGCTGTACCGGCGGTACCGAAAACTGGAACCCTCCAGTTCGGGTCTGGTGTTCTACTGGGGCCTCCGGCGGCGACATCCCGAGCTCGGGCTGCACAACATCTTCTTTTCCGATGACTATCGCAGCGAGTTTCGACAGATCTTCCGGGAGGGGCGTTGCCCCGACGATCCCACCGTCTATGTGAACATCACTGCCAAGGAGGGTGCGCCCGGCGACGCGCCGGCGGACGGTGAAAACTGGTTCGTACTCGTGAACGCGCCGTGGGACCAGGGACAGGACTGGGAAGCGGAGGCCGATCGCACGCGGCGGGCGGTCCTTCGTCGCATGAGCGTTGAGCTCGGATACGATGTGGAATCGGCGATCGAGGTGGAGTCGCGCATGACGCCGCCGGAGATCCAGGCACGAACGGGTTCGCATCTGGGGAGTCTGTACGGCATTTCGTCCAACAGCACGATGGCCGCGTTTCTCCGACATCCCAATCGCTCCCGTCGCTATCCGGGACTCTATTTTGTCGGCGGGAGCGCCCATCCCGGGGGCGGAATGCCGCTGGTTGTCCTGGGGGGCCGGATCGTGGCGGAGCTGGTGACACGGCACCACGGCTAATTCATATCCTTGCGCTCAGGTTCGTCCGGGCGTACTGTGTAGACTCAGGAGGTGCTGATGAACATCGCGGTGATCAGGGAACCCGCACCGGAAGAACCACGCGTGGCGCTGGTGCCGGGCGACGTTCCGGCGCTCGTCAAGATCGGGGCAACGGTGCTCGTGGGGCGCGGAGCGGGTATCGCATCCGGCTACACCGATGCTGAATACCAGGAAAAAGGTGCCGAAGTCGTGGACGAAGGGGACGCCCTGTCCCGCGCCGACGTTCTCTGCGCCGTACGCCAGGCCGCGGCCGCCGGATCCGGTTCCGACGGCGATCGCGCGGTGGAGGTGCTGAGTGCTCTGCCCGACGGCGCCACGGTTGTGGGGCTTCTGAACCCCTACGAACCGCACCCTGCCTTTGCGGCGATGGCCGGGAAGCACATGCGAGCGATCTCCCTTGAGCGCATTCCGCGCATTACGCGGGCCCAGAGCATGGATGTCCTGTCTTCACAGGCGAACCTCGCCGGGTACCGGGCCGTTCTGCTCGGCGCGCTGGAACTCCCCAAGATGTTCCCCATGATGATGACCGCCGCAGGAACGGTGGTTCCGGCGAAGGTCTTTGTGGTCGGTGTAGGTGTTGCCGGTCTCCAGGCGATCGCCACCGCCAAACGGCTCGGTGCGGTGGTGAGCGCCTACGATATTCGTCCGGCGGTGAAGGAGCAGGTGGAAAGCCTGGGCGCCCGCTTTGTCGAGATCGAGCTCGACACCGGCGACAGCGAAACCAGCGGCGGCTACGCCCGCGAGATGGACGAGGAGTTCTACCGGAAACAGCGCGAGAAGATGCTGGAGGTCGTTGCGGAGACCGATGTCGTCATTACCACCGCGGCGATTCCCGGCAAACGTGCTCCCACCCTGGTGACCACGGAGATGGTGGAGGCGATGCACCCCGGAACGGTGGTTGTGGACCTGGCGGCGGAGCGCGGGGGAAACTGCGAACTCACGCAGGCGGGAACCACCGTAGACCACGACGGTGTGCACATCGTGGGGCCGGTGAACGTCGCCGCCGGTCTGGCGCACCACGCGAGCCAGCTGTTCAGCCGGAACGTCTCCACGTTCCTGAAGGAGATCATCTCCGATGGTCGGCTGGTGGCGGATGCCGATGACGAGATCGTCGCTGCGACGATGATTATGGACGGAGGACGCGCGACGGACGCCGCGCTGGCCGCCGCCCTTGAGATCCCCGGGGCCGACACCAGCAAGGAGTAAGCATGGATTTTGTTCTCATCGTAACGATCTTCGTTCTGGCGGTGTTCGTCGGATTCGAAGTGATCACCAAGGTGCCGCCGATCCTGCACACTCCGCTCATGTCGGGGTCCAACGCGATCTCCGGCATCACGGTCATTGGCGCGCTCGTCGCCGCCGGGACGGGCCAGTCAACGCTCACGGTCTGGCTCGGATTCGCGGCG
Organism: uncultured Spirochaeta sp.; assembly: GCA_913030605.1. Lineage (GTDB taxonomy): Bacteria > Spirochaetota > Spirochaetia > DSM-27196 > Alkalispirochaetaceae > Alkalispirochaeta. Next base: position 18,755 of record CAJWEZ010000003.1, on the reverse strand, counting down.
CTGGTGTTCGCGACGATCAACGTGGTTGGTGGATTCCTCGTGACCCACCGCATGCTCAGCAAGTTCAGAAAGAGAGAACAGTGATGACCGCTGCGATCGTAAACCTGATCTACCTCTTGGCGGCGGTTCTGTTCATCGTGGGGCTCAAAGGCCTGGGTCATCCGCGATCGGCGGTTCGCGGGAACCTGCTCGGTGCCCTGGGTATGCTCCTCGCGATCGTCGCGACGCTCGTGGCCCAGGATATCCTGAACCCGGTGCTGATCGTCGCCGGTCTCGCCGTCGGCGGTGTGATCGGCGCCGTGTTCGCCCTCACGATCAAGATGACGGCGATGCCGCAGCTGGTGGGCCTCTACAACGGCTTCGGAGGTATCGCCAGCGTTCTGGTTGCGGGGGCCGTGCTTGTTCAGGCGCTGAACGCCGGCATCTCCGGCGCCGGCGTCGAGACGGGCGGTGGCGGGCTTCAGTTCCTGATCGCCACCGCCGCGAGCGGACTGATCGGTGGGGTGACGTTCTTCGGTTCGGTGATCGCGTTCGGCAAACTGCAGGGCCTTGTCACCGAGAAGCCGGTGCGCTACCCCGGTGAACAGGTGGTCAAAGTCGTGGTGGCGCTCGCGGCGGTCGCCGCCGGGGTGCTCCTGGTCCGGGATCCCGCACGGGTCGAGTACTACTGGGCCCTGGCGGGGATCGCGTCGCTGCTCGGCATTCTGCTGGTCATGCCGATCGGCGGTGCGGACATGCCGATCGTGATCGCTCTGCTCAACTCCTACTCGGGCATCGCCGCGGCGGCAACCGGGTTTGTGCTCACCAACACCGTGCTCATCATCGCCGGCTCGCTGGTCGGCGCGAGTGGCATCATTCTCACCAACATCATGTGCAAGGCGATGAATCGCTCGCTCGCCAACGTCCTGTTCGGCGGCGTCGGGGCCGTTCAGAAGAGTGCCGACGACGGCGATGACATCTACGCCGGACGGGTCAAAAGCACCTCGCCGGAGGAAGTGGCGATGATCCTCAAGACCGCACAGAAGGTCTCGTTTGTTCCCGGCTACGGGATGGCGGTGGCGCGGGCGCAGACGCCGGTGCGCATTCTCAGCGAGCTGCTCGAGGCGGACGGTGTTCACGTGGATTTCGGGATTCATCCGGTCGCCGGACGTATGCCGGGGCACATGAACGTGCTCCTGGCGGAGGAGAATATCTCCTACGACAAACTGCGGGAGATGGACCAGATCAACCCGGAGTTTCCCAACACGGACGTGGTCATCGTTCTGGGGGCCAACGACGTGGTGAACCCGCTGGCGCGGGACTCGGCCGGGACACCGATCAGTGGCATGCCGATTCTCAACGTGGACCAGGCACGGACGGTGGTCGTGATCAAGCGCAGCCTGAGTCCTGGATTCGCCGGCATCAAGAACCCGTTGTTTGCCGCGGACAACACGCTGATGCTCTTCGGAGACGGAAAGGCGATGATGGAAGGGTTGGTGAGCGCCTACAAGGAGGCGTGACACGGCCGCGCAGCAGCCGGCGAATGCCCCAGCCGCCGGCGCGCCGTCGCCGGCGGGCGACCGCGACCGACGCGGCGGTTGCTCCGCCGCGATTTCCTGTGCGCCGGAGCTACGACACCTCGCGCGAGTATTTTTCCGTTACCTGCCGGATGCTGGGCAGAATCTCGAAGAAGATATCCACCAGTTCCGGGTCGAACTTGGTGCCCCGCAGCGCGTGCATCTCGGCCAGTGCATCGTCCTCGTTCCAGGCGTCCTTGTAGACGCGCTTCGACAGGAGGGCGTCGTAGACGTCGGCGATCGACACGATCCGTCCGTACAGCGGGATTTCCTCACCCCGTTTTCCGAGGGCACCGCCGTCGTCGTCGGTTCGCACGGGTTCACCGGTTTCCGGATCGACCCACCCCGGATAGCCGCTGCCGTCCCAGTTTTCGTGGTGGGTGAGCGCGACAAGCTGCGCCAGTTCGTCGAACTCCGACTGTCTGTTGACGAACAGTCGCGCGCCGTACCAGGTGTGGGTCTTCATGATCTCGTACTCGTCCCGGGTAAAGTGTCCCGGCTTCTTGAGGATCACGTCCGAGATCGCCACTTTTCCGACGTCGTGCAGCATCGCCGCCATGCGGAGATTGTCGCGCGTGCGCTGAATCTCCTCCGATGACACTCCGTGGCGGGTGGCCCACGCCTCGTAGATCTCGACCGAGTACCCCGCGACGCGGTTGACGTGGGGCCCGGTCTCCTTTGGATCCCGGAGTTCGGCCATGCGGATCATCCGCAACAGGATCGCACGGGTCATCTGGGCGCGCTGAAGCGCCACGGTGGCGTTCGACGCGAAGTGCATGACCATCAGTTCGTCATCACGATCGAATGCCACAACCCGCCCGTCGGCCGTCTGTTTGTTGATAACCTGGATCACGCCGAGAATCTCCCCTCCGTTGGCCCTGAGAGGAATCGCCAGCATTGAGCGACTGCGGTATCCGGAGATCGCGTCGTAGGACGGATCGAACCCGTACGGAGCGGTCTCCGGGAGGTCGTAGACGTCGGGGATGTTGACCGGTTCCCCTTTTGCAGCGGCGTAACCGGAGATCGTCTTGGTGGAGATGGGCACCGTGAACACCCGGTAGATCAGTTTGCGCCCCGCCGGGAGCTCGCGCTGCTTGGTGTCGTTCTGGGCGTAGTTGATGACCAGTTCACCGTCCCGGACGACGTAGATCGACCCGGCGTCGGCGTTGACGACGCGACGCGCCTCCAGCAGAATACGTTCAAGCAGGATGTCCTGGTCCTGAATCTGGTTCAGTTCGGAGTCGAGGGAAATGATGCTGCGGAGTTTGTCTGCGTCGTGGCTCATACGAAAGGTGCTGTCCCCATGATATACATCCGCGGTGGAGCTGTCCAATGAGCCGCCTCGTGCGCCTTCTCGCCATCCTCCCGATCCGGCTGTATCAGCTGTTGATCTCGCCGCTGTTTCCCTCGCACTGCAACTACTATCCCACGTGTTCGGAGTACGCCCGCGGAGCGATCGTCCGCCACGGCGTGTTTCGCGGTGCACTCATGGGGCTCATGCGCATCGGTCGGTGTTCCGCACGCTTCTACGGCGGAAACGATCCGGTCCCGGAGCGGTTCGATTTCGATGAACTGCGGCATGAGTATCGCGAGCGTTCCGTTGCCCGTCACCGGCGCGGGGCGCAACAGCAGCGGGACGCCGGCGACGACCGCGACACGAACGACGCCCAGGACCAGCGAGATTGACATGTCCGAGCGATCCGCTCATGATTCAGCCATGAGCGAACAGCAGGTGGTCCCTCTCTCCGACGTGGTTTCCGGCGCCCGCGTTGTCGTGGTCCGGCTCGATGGCGGTGAAGGCTTTCGGGGCAAGGTGATCGCGATGGGGATCATTCCCGGCAAGGAACTCACCGTGCAGTCCTACAGTCGTCGCGGGCCGCTGGTCGTTCAGATCGACGGCAGTCGGGTCGCACTGGGCCGGGAGCTCGCGGGCCGCGTGCTCGTTCGCCGGGCGGCGTAGCGCGCCAGGGACCCGCCGCGCGCTCGAGACCGGCATCCGGGGCCGGGCGCGCACAAAAAAAGCCATCCCCGACGGGATGGCTTCTGACCTCGGTGACCGTGGTCACCGGTGGTGTCGCGTACAACGAGCGATCGACGTGCTCAGGAGACCACGTCTTTGAGCTGCAGGCCCTGTTTCCGCAGGTAGGGAAGCAGTCCGATTTTGCTCACGGTGCGCAGAGCGCGCGTACTGAGCTTGAGGCGGACAAATCGCTTGAGTTCGGGCACGTACAGGCGCTTGGTCTGCACGTTGGGGCGCTGCCAGCGCTTGCTCTTGTTGTGGGCGTGCGACACATTGTTGCCGGAAAGCGGCTTTTTTCCAGAGATTGCGCAACGACGGCTCATGGTGACGCTCCTTTCAGACCTTTCCCGATTCCTTGAACAGGACGTGCTTGCGAACAAACGGATCATATTTCATGAACTCCATCTTGTTGGGAGTATTTCGCTTGTTCTTTACGGTGTAGTAGCAGTATCCGCTCTCCGTCGACTTGAGACGGACGCGTACCAGATTACCCTTCTTTGCCTTGGCCACTGTATCTCTCCTGTTGTACGTTCGGGAGCACTATAGTTATCACATAACCAGCAGACGGGTCAAGCTAGTCCGCCGCCGACCGACTGGAGAGCCGCCGACTGCAGGTGTCGAACGGCAACATCCCACTTGTAGGTGTTTCCGCGGGGATCGACACACGAAACCCGATACAGGCTGTTGTAGCAGTAGAACTCCAGGTGTTCGTTGTTCTGAACGTTCATGCCCTCGATCTCGGATATCGGAAACTCCCACGGATCGTCTCCGTCGGGGAAGAAGCGAATCGCATCCAGATGAAACTCGAGGCGGCCGGTCCCGATCGGTTTGAGGGGGAGCGCCTTGTAGCCCTCCTGGATGAGTACCGCCGGTTCGGTCATGATCGGGGTTGAGCTGCCGTCTCCGTCGCGGGTCCGGCGCTCCTCGACACGCCGATCCAGGTGCTGCCGGAATGCGTCCAGCTGCCAGACGTTCCACTCGCGGATCGTGCGGAACGCCAGCGACCCGGAGCGGGCTTCGAAAAACCCGTGGGGCGTGAAGTGAACCTCGTAGCCGCAGGCAGTGCACCCGAGCCGGCGGCGCTCCGACCGGAGGGTAAAGAACGAACCGCAGGACGGACAGGCGAAGAGCGCACGTTCGAGGTACTCCGCCTGCCGGGCGCCGTGAAACCGGATACCGACGCGTTCCTGGTACTCGAAGACATCGAAGGAGAGCGCCTCGCGGAGGGCGGCGCCGACCTCGTCGACGCTGCGTTCGCGGAGCTCCTGTTCCGTAAACAGGCGACGGTAGAAAATGCGAATCTCCCCGCGTCGGAGCCGACGACCCCAGCGCGGCCAGCTGAAATACGCGCCGCGGATCTGGGCTGTGTAAACCGGTACCTTGAGTGATTTCACGAGCTTGTCGGTGGCCCGGACGATCGGAAGGCTGTGGCCGTCCCAGGAGCTCTGCCCCTCGGGAAAGATGCCGATGATCCCGTGTTCGCGCTTTACCGCCACGATTCGTTTGACGGTGTCCAGGTCCGCCACCACTTTGGTCTTTGGTATGACCCCCACGAACCCCAGGAGCCACGACTGGAAGCGCGACCGGATCTGCGAGTCCGAGATGACGTACTGGACGGGGCGCCTGACAAATACCGCCACGATAAACGGGTCTATCACCGAGCTGTGATTGCCCATCAGCAGCATCGGTCCCTGCTCACGGTCGACGATATCCAGACCGTCGGTTTTCACGTTGAACAGTCGAACCAGAATCTGACGGGCGATGAATCTCAGAATTCGGTACACGGGAATGTTTGGTCGCGTCTTGCGTCGTTCCCGGCGTCGATCCCGGCGCTTTTTTCGCCGCAGCTGTCGTTGTTCACTCACCGGAGGCTTCCTTTCGCTCGTTGCCGAACAGGTCCCGGGACAGAGCCTCGGCCCACCTGCGGGCTTCGTCGGTGACCGCGTCCAGCGTCCCGTCCCGGGGTTCCCGGAGCGCCAGTTCACCGATGATCGAGTTGCCGATCAGGAGATCCCGCATGTGGGGAATGGCGTTCCCAGCGCGGCCGGCGTAGCAGCTGAACAGCGCGAACGATCGACGAAAAAACTCGTGATTCCTGAGGAAAGCTCGCACCGGTGGCGCCATGGACCCTCCCCACACCGGCGTCCCCACAACGATGAGGTCGGCGCTGTGAAAGCTGTAGTCGTCGTGAGTGATCTCAAGGGGCGCCGGCATCCGGATCTGGTGGCTGCCCCAGGCGAAGGTTGCCCGCTCCCGGGCGCTCCTCCGGTGGACCACCGGCTCCAGTTCCACCGGTGTGGCACCGATTTCCCCGGCGACGGCGTGGGCGATGTGGCGCGTCGTGCCCTGGTACGAAAAAAAAACGACTGCTGTCTTCATGCCGGTCCACACGTCCCGTTCGGTCCCGGTATTATAGGGGCATGCGGGCGAAAACGGAATACCCGCCGCGGCTTGTGGTCGCGGTTCTTCTTGCTGCTGCATCCCTCGTCACGACCCTTGTCGCGTTCGCCCCCGGTATCACGATCGCGCCGGTGGACATGGGGGATCTCCTGTACCTTGTCTTCGTGATGCTGCACCCGGCGTGGGCGGCGACGCTTCTGGCGGGGGGACCCTACCGTCCGCTGGACCACGGAGCCCAGCGCCGGTCGGCGGAGATGCTGTTCTTTTTCGGACTCTTCCTGTTCCTCTTCGCCTACATTTTTGCCAGCAACGCCAATATGGACTACGTGCAGCGGTTCGTGGCCAGCGGTGGCGACCTGCAGCTGGCACCTGACACGCGTACCGAGCGCCACATCGCCTCGGCGCGATTCGTTCCGCTGCTGGTGGTCGATCTGGCGATGTGGATCGCTGCGGTACGGGCAGATGCCCGGGAGGCGCTCCTTCGTGAGCGGTGGCCACGAACGGACTCCGTCCCTTCCGCGGCGGTCGTCCGACGGGCGCTTCGGACGGGGTCCGCCCCGACGCTCACGATTCTGTCTGTGATGCTGTCGGTTCTGGCGTTCCCGTCCTTCGTCCATCTGGAGGGCTTCGGAGTTCTCGGATGGGTGAGCCTGGTGCCGCTGTTCGTGGTGATCCGTCGCCAGACGGAGACGGGACACGCCGGTCGCGCCGTGGGCTACGGCATCCTGTACGGGGTGCTCCTTACCCTGCTCGGGAACTACTGGCTGGGCACCTTCAATCTGATCAGCCTGCAGGCGGTAGGGATCATATTTTTCGGGTTTTACGCAATCTACATGCCGATTGCCGCAGGGCTTCTGCGCATCGTGCCCCGCGGTCCAGCCCGGGCGGCTGTGCTCCCGCTCTCGTGGACCGCGTTCGAACTGGCGCGGAGTTCGGGGTTCCTCGGCTACCCGTGGCTTCTGAACGCCCACAGCCAGTACCGCAACCTCCCGCTCATCCAATGGGCGGAGTTTGGCGGCGTGTGGCTCGTCAGTCTCATCGTCCTGGTCGTGAACGCTGCGCTGGCCGAGGCGATTCTTGCCATCCTTCGTGTCCGCGACTCTCGTGAATCCCGCGATTTCCGTGAATCCCGCGACGGCGACGGGAGTGCCGCCTCCCGTCGGGCGGTACCGACTGCGGCCTGGCGACGACCGGTCACGGTGGCGCTCGCCGTGCTGGTGGTCGCCCACGCCGGCGGTGCCCTGCTGCTCCTGCGGCCGATCCCCACGCGCGATACGGTGCGCATGGCGCTCATCCAGCAGAACAGCGATCCGCGCAAACACGACTACCAGCGAACGCTGGATTCCCTGATGCGGCTCACCGACGAGGCGCTCGCCGCGAACCCGGACCTGGTGGTGTGGTCGGAGACCGCGTTTGTGCCAAATATCAGACGCTGGTCGCAGGAAGACCCCGATCGGTATCAGCTCGCCCGGCTGGTCCGGGAGTTTCTGGCGTACCAGGACTCGATCGACCGGTGGCTTCTGACCGGCAACGACGACTACCGTCGCGTACTGGACGCCGACGGCAACGAGGTCGAGCGCAACAGCTACAACGCCGCGGTGCTGTTCTCGGACACGTCGGAACGCCGCGAGACGTACCACAAGATCCGGCTGGTCCCCTTTACCGAGTACTTCCCCTACGAGGAACAACTCCCCTGGCTTCACGACATGCTCATGAACTTCGACATTGCCTTCTGGACGCCGGGCACGGAGCGCACGATATTTCACCATCCGAAGGTACGCTTCGCCACACCGATCTGTTTCGAGGACGTGTTCCCGCAGGAGGTTCGGCGTTTCGCCCAGGCGGGGATGGAGGTGATCGTGAACATCACCAACGACTACTGGTCGCTGCGTGAAACCGCCGCGCAGCAGCATTTCGTCGCGGCGATGTTTCGCACGGTGGAACTTCGCCGCCCCATGGTGCGTGCAACGGCGAGCGGTGTAACCTCTCACGTGGACGTCAGGGGGCGTATCGTGGCCACGGTGCCGCAATACTCGGAGCAGTACCTGATCGCAGACGTCGCCGTGCCGGACCTCGGACCCGACGATACCGGGCTCCGGACGCTGTACCTGCGCTGGGGGGACTGGGTTCCCCGGGCCGCAGCCGGGGCGGTTTTTCTGCTCGCGGCCGCCGGTGTGGTTGAACGCCTGCGACGACGATCGACACGGAGGATGTAGAGGATGGCAGTCGACGAACAGACCCGGTTTCGCATCGGGATCGTCAGCGGAAAGCTCGGCGGCGTGGACGGCGTATCGCTGGAGGTGGACAAATGGATCGACATCCTTCTGCGACTGGGCCACGAGGTATTCACGATCGCAGGGGTCTACGCCCACCCGTTGTCCTCGATCGATCCGGCACGGCAGTACGAGCTTCCGGCGATCCGGTTCGACAGTGACTTCCAGCGGCAGGTCGAACTGCAGGTGTTTCCGCATATGTCGCGGCGACCACCCCACCCGAGCGGGCAGGAGCTCCGTCAGCTGGTTGAACAGATAGAAACCCGCGGTCGGGAGCTCGGGGAAACGCTCCACGACATCGTGAAGCAGAACCGGATCGACGTGCTCATCGGGCAGAACACCAACGCCATGCCGATGACAATTCTCGGCGGTGTGGCGATGTACTACGTCGCCACCACGCAGCGCGTAGCTACGATATTCCACCATCACGATTTCTGGTGGGAGCGCAGCCGGTTCTCCAACAGCCGGATCGAAACGCTGCTGAACCGCATCATGCCACCGGTCGATCTGGGGCTGGAACACGTGGTGATCTCTTCCTACGCCGCCCACATCCTGGCCTCGCTCAAGCGTGTACGACCGCACATCGTTCCCAACTGTGAGGATTTCGATACGCCGGTGGTCCGGGATGAGTACAACGCGAACTTCCGCGCGGATTTCGGGTTCGCCGACGATGACATCCTGATCGTGCAGCCCACGCGGATCGTACCGCGCAAGCGGATCGAGGACTCCGTCCTGCTGGTGGGTCGGCTGGCACAGCGCTTTCCTGAGATGGCTGGACGTCTGCGCTACATCATCTCGCTCTACCAGGGCGATGAACCGGACGAGGACTACATCGACCTGATCCGTCGTCGTGCCGCGGAGTGGAACGTGTCGCTGCACATCATCAGCGACCGCGTTCGAAGCGCTCGAGGGCTCACCGAGGGCGGTGAGCGTCTCTACACCAACCGCGACGTGCTGTGCAACGCGGACCTGGTGACCTATCTGCCGGTCTGGGAGGGCTTCGGGAACGCCCTGCTCGAGGCGGTCGCTGCCCGGGTGCCGGTGGTAACGACAACCTACCTCGTCTACAAGACCGACATCATGACCATGGGGCTGCGCAACATCGAGGTCCGGGACCGCTACAACGAGAATGGCGAACTGGTGATCGAGGATCGGGTGCTCGACGAGATTCGTACGGTCGTAACCGATCCGGCGCTGCGCAGCGAGATCGTGGACCACAATTTCGAGGTGGCGCGTCGGGAGTTCAGTCTCTCAACGCTGGAGGATCGCCTCCGCACGGTGCTGAACGAGTACGGAGACGAGATCCGGGCATCCCGCAAGCGGATCGCCAAGAGCATGGTGCGCTACTCGGTGTAGCGCCGGACCGTGGTGGTCGGTGCCCGGCGGCCGCCCGTGCGCGGTGGCCGTCGGCACCGCCGCCGCGCGCCCGCAGAGCTACTCGCCGAACGTTTCGACCCTTGGCGTGCGTCGCGCCATCGCCCGCATGACCAGCAGGACCACGACCCCCGCCAGCGCCATGATGAGGCTGAGGATCTGGCCGGTCGTGATGTTCCACGGCGACAGGAGCAGCCACCGAGGGTTGTCCGTCGGGCCGAGCTGGATGATGAAATCGAGTCCGGGATCCGGGGCCCGGAAATACTCCGCGATGAAGCGGGCGATCGAGTATCCCACCAGATACGCGCCGATCATGAACCCGCGAAACGGTTTCCGGGGACGCAGGATGAACCACATGATCGCCCACAGCAGCACACCCTCGAGGAACGCCTCGTACAGCTGCGAGGGATGACGCGGCAGGTTGACGAGACTCTGTCCGGAAATACTGATACCGACCTCGTCGGCGATCCGCTGCACGGCAGGATGGCTGGTGGGGACGCGCTCGGCGTGCGGAAAGAGGACGCCGTACCACGCGGAAGTTATGCGCCCGTAGAGCTCCCCGTTGATAAAGTTGCCCAGGCGGCCGAAGGTGTAGCCCAGCGGGACCGCGGTGATCACGACATCGCCCATCTCCAGGACATCGATCTTCTTGACCCGGCAGTAGACCACGAACGCCACGACCGACCCCACGAGGCCGCCGTGGTAGCTCATGCCCTGGAGGCCGACGAAGTTCATGTTCTCATCGAAGGGCCAGAAGATCAGCCACGGCTGACGCATGTACCGCCCGGTGGTGTCGTAGATCGTGGTGGCGAACAGCCGCGATCCGATCAGGAGCCCGATGATCGTCCAGAAGAACAGGTTGACCACGTCGTCGCTGGTCAGCCGGCTCACCGACAGGCGTTCGTCGCGCAGCTGGATGATCGTGAGGCCGTAGGCGATGGCGAACGCCACCAGATACATGAGACCGTACCACCGGAAGGGAAGACCCGGGATGATCTCGGGCGAAATCCATTCCGGAAAATTGATGAATAAGGGCATAGTCAGCTCCCGTTGAGATCAGAGACGTCCAGGTTGCCGGTGTGGGGGTCAAACTCCACCTGGATTCCCTTGCGGGGCCGGGTGATCTCGAACGTTCGACCGTGGCTTTCGAACACCGTACCGGTGTGCACATCACCGTTGACGACAACCTTGCTCGGGAAATGTTGTTCAAATCGCTCGCGAAGTGTAAAGAGTCGCAGTCCGCGTTTTTCCATCAGCTTGAGCATTTTGACCTTTTCCTGACGAAGACCCTGGAGCTGCTCGGTCGCGCCGGCCTTTTCCGCCTTGCGCATTTCGATATCGAGCTGAGAGATCCGGGTTTTCACCTTCTCGATCTCCTTCTCCTCCTTCTCGATCAGGTCCGCGATCAGGTAGTCCTGGCCAAAGGAGATTCGCGTTTTCACGCCGCGGGGGGATCCGACACTCGTGACTTCCAGCCCGTGTCGCGCGCGAATCGTCCCCCCGACGATACGGCCCTTGTCGCCCTGAAAGCTGATTTTCCCGTTTGATTTGATCCGAGACCGCACGACGGCGGTCTTGAGGACGACATCACCGACCGACAGGAGCGTGGCGAGTTCCACGAAGGGACTCATGATACTGCGTTTGCTCCGCAGTACCGCCTTGCCGGCTCCCTTTATCCCCTGCTTGATAATGATGTCACCGTCGCTGCTCAGGAGCGCACCCTCCACGCCGCCGGCGATCTTGATATCGCCGCCGGACATCACGTAGAAGCCGGCGCGAACCGTTCCTCCGATGACGACCGTGCCCGGAAACTTCACGTTTCCCACGCTCATGTCGATGTCGCCCTTGATCGTATGGGTGGTGCGCACCTCCATGCGATTCCTGGCGTGGATGAACTCGCCTTCGGTATCGGCGATGAGGAGCACGCTGCCGTCTTCCTGTTCCTCGCGTCGCACCCCGTCGCCAAGTTCGAGCTCAAGGCCGGACACCGTCTTCGCCGGGATCGCATCTCCCGTTACGGTGGTGCCATCCACGGGATCCTGCTGCGACGGAAGAATGCGGCACAGCTTCTGGTCCTTGGCGACCGTGGTGATGTCGTCACGTGTCCGGTAGTCGGCGGTTCCGTCGTTTCGGATACGCACCGCGCTGCCGGGGTCGGTATCCACAAGCATCTCGAGACGGTTTTCGCTCTGGTCCACCGGCGCGGTACCGCGGGCGAACGTCACGCCGGAAACATCGGTCCCCGCCTGCGCCGCCGCCAGCGCCTTCTCGACGACCGTTTCCTCCACACCGTGAACGACCCCGGCGTTGGCGATCGCGTCGTCCAGCAGGGTCCTGTCCAGGCGGCGGCCGGTTCCGACCCCCTCCCGGAGCGAGAGGGTTGCGGACATCCGGTCGTCGGCGATCCCGACCTCCACCGTTGCATCGATGTGGGCGCGGACCCGCAGGTGGTACTCGCCATCGATTTCCGCGTAGTCGAGAACACCGGGAGCAGTGGTGGCGATGATCGCGTTCTTCTGCTCGAGGTTCTCGTAGAGATGGACGGTCGGTGCGTCTCCCGGTGGTCCGGCGATCGTTGCGCCGTAGACATCCACGCCCGGTTCCCCGGGCGTTTCCGGATCGACCGTGGCAACGAGCTGTTCGTTCTCAACCGCCGCCGTCTTCTGAATCGCATCGGCGGGAAAAACGGCGATCGATTCCGGTTGGTCTTCGGGGCTCGCGTCGGTGACGGCGCGACGATGGGCTTCGGTACGGGCGTCGGCGTCAAACCGCAGCGAGAACTCGATCGCCCGCGGCGGCCCCGGGGTCGCCGCGCGTCCCTCGGAGAGCACGTACCCGGTCAGGTCGAACTCGGTACTGTTGTAGAACGCCTTGATGTCGTTGCTGATCTTCCCGAAGTCCAGGTTTTTCAGCTTGCTGGCCTTGATCGCCGCGCCGACCTCTTTGAGGTTGAGGTGTTTTCCGCGGCCTTTTCCTTTGTGGATGTACAGGAGCGCCTGCAGACGGTCCTCGGAGACGACGATGTCGAAGGACGCGTCCCGGGACGAGGAGATCGGAAGCGCCGCGGCGTCGCCGCTTTCGATCTGCCCGCGGACCAGTTTGTCCAGCTCGTCGGCACTCATCAGTGACGATTCCGGGTAGGGCAGCTGGACCGCGGTATCGAGGATATCCTGGCCCGCGGGGAGTGCGCTCTCCGGATGCCCGGGAGTGATGTTCAGGTAGCATGTCGCCTGATCGGGACTGAGTTCGACGCTCCAGCGGTGCGGGGCAAAGGGAACCACGTCCGCCCAGTTGCGTCCAACGCGCAGAAACCCCTCGGCGGTGGCGACAACCTCATCTCCCTTTCGGACAAGGTTCTCGCCGAGGTGAAAACGCGGATCCGCGAGCTGTTTCGCCGGTACCGGCCGGTCGAAGACGTCGCGGCCGGGGGTGCCCGGGCTGGCGGTATTGAACGTTCCCACCGACTGATCCGCAGTGACGTGCCACGACTGCTCCACGGCGGGGTCGATGTACACCTTCTCCGTTCGGGTGACCGTCTCGGTCACGGTGACCGTTTCCGTGCGCGACTGTCCGAACCCCAGGATCCCCTTCCTGGGGACCTCCTTGGTTCGCTCCACCTTCTCTTTGACTTCTCGTCGGATATCCGGCGACGCCGCCCGCGCCAGAATGCGGTCTCGGATGTCGACGAGACCGTCCGGCATCTCCAGGCTGTCGCTCCAGGCGATGCGTTCCGGCGTCGCCGGTTCCGGCGGGGTGCCTTCCCGGACCGTCCTGCTCACCGGGCCGGAGGCGCTCGCCGCGGTTTTCACGAACGTTTCGAGATCACCGGCGGACACTCCCGTCACCCCTCGTTCTCCGAGGGCGGCGGCCAGACGATCCACGTCCCAGGTGTCGCCATCCTCGGCAGCCTCAAACGTAAGACTTACCGAGAGCGCGGGAGTGGGGATCTCTATTTTCAGAATGCCGACGATCGAATCAGTGCGCTCCGCCATGGTTGCTCATACCCGGAATCCCTGCTGCACCGCCGCGACGAGCTTCGATTTGTACAGCGCGTTCTGGCGTTTCAGCTGGGCGATCTCGTGGTGCTGGCTCTTGATCGTTTCCACCAGGTCCCCCGTGGAGAGCGCGCCGGTGTTGAGCAGCTCCTCGATGTAGTTCAGTTTGCTTTCGAAATCCTGCTCGGCTTCCTGCCCTGCCGCATCGAAGGAATCGTTCACCGCTTCGAGGTCAAGGAACCCGTCGGACTCGGATCCCGCCAGGGAGTCCACCTTCTCGGCAATTCGGTAGATCGCCTGGGACAGCACCGACTGCGGCTTGTAGCGCAAAATCGGAAGCCGCGCCTGGAGGGCGGTGTCCTGCAGGCTGTCGCGGTAGATGATTCCCAGGTGCAGCAGATCGAGGTCGAGGTACTGATGGGCACTCCGGCGAAGGCGCGTGACCGTCTCCGCGTCCTTGGGGTCGTCGATCATGTTCATGATCAGGCGCGGATGGAAGCGGCGCACCGCCTCCCGGTAGCGAGCGCCGGCGTCGGGGTCCCGCTGGTCCAGCTCGCGAACGATATCGGGAATGTAGATTCGCTGGAGCGAGCTCCGGTCGCGGAACAGCCCGTCAATGTACTTGCCACCGGCGGACTTTTTGTTCACCGACCGCTGCAGGAGTCGGAACACGGCGTTCTTGAGAAACAGGTATGCGTTTACCGTTGCCGTCGGTGTTGGCGCGGTGACGATGATTCCCTGACCGGACATGAGAAAGAAATCGAGGATGTTCTGCGATGTTCCCGCTCCCAGGTCCAGGACCAGATAGTCTGCCTCGATCTCCCCCAGACGGCGGATGAGCATGTTTTTCTGCGAGGCGTTGAGGTTGGCGAGCCCCGGAATCTCGGCGTCGCCGGCGATGAAGCGAAGATTGGGAACCCCTGTGTCCTGCAGCAGATTCCCGAAGTCGATCTTCTTTTTCCCGAGAAAGCCACCGATGGAGGGTGCGCCGGAGGTCATGCCGAGCACGAGGTGCAGGTTGGAACCACCGAGGTCCAGGTCCGCCAGGACAACCTGTTTGCCTGCCTGGGCCAGCGCGATCGCCACGTTCGCGGATACAAGGGTTTTTCCAACGCCGCCTTTGCCGCTGGCGATCGGCACGATATGCATCACTGTTCCTCCAGCTCTTCCACATTGATGTCCGGTCCCGCCGAGGCCGGAGGGCGCGGATCCAGGTGTGTCGGGGACACCTTCGGTCTATATGATAACAGATATAGCAGTGAGACTGCATCGAGCAGGAAGACGAGACCCGCTGCCGTGAGCAGCGCCACCGGCCGGAGGAGCAGGCCGGCGTCGGCCCCGGGAATGCTGAGAAGGAAGAGCAGTGACCCCAGCATCTGCAGGGTGAGACCCACTCGCAGGGGCGCCAGGAGCGCCTCCGATCGGGTGAGTATGAGCTGCAGCAGCATCACCGCCGGCACCACGCCCGTGGCCGCAATCGCCAGCGCCAGACCGCTGAGGTCAGGGGGCGCCGCCACCTGGACGAACACCAGAAATGGAATCACGAGGGCGGCAAACCGGAACAGCTGGTACAGGCAGGACGCGGTGAGGAACATCGTGTGTTTTGCCACTGTGCGAGAGTCTACGGGCCGGTGCTTGCTGGCGTCAAGCTGCAGTCAGTACAATACCGGCAGGAGGTCTCATGAGCCAGAAGCACAACACGACCCGTCCGTTTTTGTGGGGGAGCGTCACCGCGTTTCTCGCGGTCCTTATGGTAGCGCTCGCCCTCGTTCCGCGGGTCGTGGCGCAAGGTTCCCAGGGGTCTGCAGAGGCCTCGGACCAGGCGCTGGGTCTGTTCGAGCAGGTGTACCGCTTTATTCAGCGCAACTACGTCGACGAGGTCGACCCCGACGTCCTGATTGAAGGCGCGCTCCGTGGCATGTTCGAATCCCTCGAGGATCCGCATTCCGCCTATCTGAACACCGACGAGATGCGGGGACTCACCGACACCACCAGTGGCGAGTTCGGTGGCGTGGGTATGTACATCAGCAAGCCCGTGGGCGAAGAGGGTCGCAATGCGTATATCGAGGTCGTGTCTCCGATCGAGGACACGCCAGCGTACCGCGCAGGACTGCGGGCCGGTGACCGAATCAAGGCGGTTGAGGGTGAGTCAACCTCCGACATGTCCGTGGACGACGTCGTGGACCTGCTGCGCGGAGAACCGGGCACCGAGGTGGCCATTACGATCCTGCGGGGCGAGGATCTCGAGTTTCCCGTCTCGCTCGAACGCGCCGTGATCCGTGTTCCCACCGTGAAATGGGACATGATCGATGACACCACCGCGTTTCTGCGCATTATTCAGTTCACTCCGTATACCGATGACCGCGTCCGCGAGGCGATTCGCGATTTTCAGGATCAGGGGTATCAGTCTCTGATCATCGACCTGCGATCGAACCCCGGGGGCCTGCTGAGCGGCGTGGTCGACGTCGCCAGTCTGTTCTTCGACGGCGGCATGGTGGTCGAGACCCGCGGCCGGGTCGCCAGCGAGAATCAGGTGTTCAACGCCGATCCGGGCCAGATGGTTGACCAGGATATCCGGATCGTGGTGCTCGTCGACGGTGGTTCGGCGTCGGCCGCTGAGATTCTGTCTGCGGCACTCAAGGACCGGGACCGGGCCACGCTCATCGGCGAGACAACCTACGGCAAGGGAAGCGTCCAGCAGGTCCGTCGTATTGGTGAGGCGGGATTCCGCTTGACCATGGCGCGGTACTACACACCCGCCGGCATCAACATCGACCACGTCGGGGTGACGCCGGATATCGTGGTGCAGGAACCGGAACTGAGCGAGGCTGAACAGGACGCGTACCGCCGCATTCGGGAGGATCGTCGCGTGATCTCCTTCGTCGAACGTGTCGGCGAGCCGTCTGAGTCCGATATTCAGTCGTTTATCGAGGGGCTGCGTGCCGACGGGATCGACCTGAACGAACGCTACATTCGGCGACTCGTCCGAATCGAGGTCAACCGTGTGCTCAACCGGAGCGAAATCTACGATCTGGAGTACGACCTTGTCCTGCAGCGGGCGATGGAGTTCCTCAGCGGTTCGGACCAGTAGCGCGTCGACGTTGTGAAGCAGCTTGTCGTTGAGGGTATCCCCGGTCCGGGGGAACAGTTTTCCCTGGACCGGGCCCAGAGCCACTACCTTGCGCGCGTGCGGCGGGTTCACGCCGGTGACGAGGTCCTGTGTACCGATGGAAACGGGGGCCGGGTCGCGGCGACGGTTGTTTCGACCGTAAACCCCGAGGCCGTGACACTGCGGGTGGTGTCGGACGCGCGCACCGCGCCGGGTGCGCCGGACGCGGGCTCCGACGGGCCGCCGGTGACGATGTACCTCTCCCTGCTCAAGGGCAAGAAGTTCGACACCGTCGTTCGGCAGGTCACCGAGCTCGGCGTGGACCGTATCGTGCCGGTGGTGACCCATCACTGTGTGAGTCGCCCCGACCCGCGCGATCTGAACCGCAAGCGGGAACGGTGGCAGGAGATCGTCCGCGGTGCCACGCAGCAGTCAGGTCGAAGCCGGCTTCCGGAGGTCGGTGAGCCCCGGTCGCTTTCGGACATCGTGCCCGTCTCGCCGGATATTCTCGCCGTGGCGTTTCACGAATCGGCGCATGAAACGTTCGGCGGAGCCGACGTCTCCGTTTCCGACGGAGACGCACCGCGGGCGGTGTGGGCGCTGATCGGACCGGAAGGCGGACTCGCTCCCGGCGAGATCGAGTCGCTTGATGGAAGCGGATGGCGGATCCGACGGATGCCGGTCCCGGTACTGCGGGCGGAAACTGCCGCCATCGCCGCCGCGACGCTTGTACAGTCCCTGCGGAGTGCATACACTGCCCACTCCGCAAAGGCAAGGTAAGACAGATGGCGTGTACAGAACGACGTTTCTTTGGGGTTCCCCTGGTGGAACAGTCTCCCGACGAGCTCGCGGCGTCGTGGGGTGGTGAGCGGTCCCGCCTGGGGGCGCTGATTTTCGCTGACAGGATGCTGCTCTGGCGACTGGCGCGATCCCGCGTGACGCGGCAGTTTCTGCTCGATATCGACGGGCGGATCGCGCCTGTGGGGCGCGGCACGGCGCGGCAGGTCCGCGTCGCCACCGGGTGTCGCGTGGGGCCCTTCGTCGAGTTTCAGAGCGTGGTACGCATCATGGCGCGGGCGGAAGAGGACACGTCGTCCGTGTATCTGGTGGGACGCTCGGCGGAACAGCTCCAGCGGGTGGAGCAGAACGTGCGCGCCACCTTTCCCGCGCTCCGCGTGGTGGGGCGGGCCGTGTTTCACCCCGCCAACACCGCGTCGATCACCACGGCGATACGAAAGGCGGGGCCCCGACTGGTGTTCGTTGGGTCCGACGCCCCGGTGCTGCTGCGCTGGATCCGCGACCAGGCTGGTGACTTCGGCCCCGTGCTGACGATCGTTTCCGGCCGAGCCGCACAGCGGATGGCGGGGCGACCGCAGGCACCGCGCAGCGGCGCGTGGCTGGCCCTGCTGATACGACCGTTCGTGTGGCCGGCGCTGTTGGTTCACCGCCTCATGGCGCGACGTCGTCGGAATACACGGACAGCTTGAGGTATTCGTAGACCACCGGCAGGCGCGAGCCGTTCCGTCTGAGAAACACCCACACAAACAGGTAACGACCCGGCGGCAGATAGATCAACGCGCCGACTACGTCGGAGGCAAATCCGGGAAGGACCAACAGGATCGCCGCTACGACGTACGCGGCAAGTACCGCGTAGTGAGCCGGTCGGAACGACCCGTCCCGGGCCGCCGCGCGGATCGTACGGATCTGCTGGACGATTGAACTGCCCACCACGACCGTCGCAGCGATCGCTACCGAGGCTTCCAGCGCCAGTGCCAGATACACGCCCACGGCCCGTGCAACCCGGACGAGAATCCAGCCGTCGGCAAGCATGAGCAGCCCCAGGAGCAGGATATCCGAAAAGAATTGGGCGAGGTGTCGTCGGCTGGTGAATGCGGCAAGCCATTCCGGTTGTGGCACAGCGGTCCCCCGGCCCTACTGTAGACGTTCTCCCGAGGGATATCTATATGGGTCAACAGGCTGTATACACAATCCTGTTTCAAAAAGCACGGTAGCTCATGACGGTGTCGT
>CAJWEZ010000002.1 GCA_913030605.1 uncultured Spirochaeta sp. | reverse complement strand
GCATGACGGCCTCCTCTCGAGAGATACGGGACCGGAATGCGCCGTTCAGCGCACCTCGTCCCTGTATCTCACGACACCGTCATGAGCTACCGTGCTTTTTGAAACAGGATTGTGTATACAGCCTGCGATCCCACACGAGACCGCACCGGCTGACACAAAAAACCGGGAGCGCGAAAATCCCCAAAACGCGCTCCCGGTGACGGGAACAGCGGCGATACTCGATCACCGCCCGGTCAATGTACTGCCCGGTCCCCCGGGCCGTCGAGTCTTACGCCACAAATTTCCTGAGTACGGTGTGCAGGATTCCGCCGTTGCGGTAGTACTGCACCTCGACCGGAGTATCGATACGACACACCGTCTCAAAACTGGTCACGGACCCGTCTTCGGCGGTGGCATCGACCGTGACCGTCTGCTGCGGCTTCAGATTGTCGTCCACGTGGATCGTAAACGTCTCGAAACCGGTCAGCCCGAGGCTCGCATAGGATTCTCCATCCTTGAACTGCAGGGGCAGGACGCCCATGCCGACGAGGTTGCTGCGGTGAATCCGCTCGTAGCTTTCCGCGATAACCGCCCGGACACCAAGGAGCTGGGTGCCCTTTGCGGCCCAGTCACGGGACGACCCCATGCCATAGTCTTTGCCCGCCAGTACTACAGTGGGCACGCCATCCGATTTGTACCGTTCGGCGGCGTCGAAAATGCTCATGACCTCCCGAGTCGGAACGTGGGTGGTCACCGATCCTTCGGTTCCCGGCGCCAGCTTGTTCCGGAACCGGATGTTGGCGAATGTACCGCGGGTCATGATGCGGTCGTTCCCCCGGCGACTGCCGTAGGAGTTAAAATCCTTGCGTTCCACCCCGTTTTCCTGCAGGAACCGTCCGGCGGGACTGTCCGGAGCGATCGCACCGGCGGGGCTGATGTGGTCGGTCGTAATGCTGTCTCCCGCCATCACCAGTGTGCGGGCGTTTTTGATCGGCTTGATCGGCTCTGTCTCCAGTCCCATGTCCGTGAAAAACGGCGGCTCCTGGATATAGCTCGAGTCCGCCTTCCAGTCGTAGATCGCAGAACCGGCGGAGGGAATCGCGTTCCACTGGTCGTTCGAATCCTCGAGGCCGCTGTAGCTTTCAATAAACGCGTCACGATCGAGTGCCTGCTGGACGTACTCCTGCAGTTCCTCCGCCGTGGGCCAGATGTCCGACATGTAGACCGGCTTGCCGTCGCGGTCGTGTCCGATCGGGTCGGAACTCAGATCGATGTTTACCGTCCCGGCGATGGAGTACGCCACCACCAGCGGCGGCGACATGAGGAAGTTGGCCTTGGTGTGCGGGTTGATCCGCCCCTCGAAGTTGCGGTTCCCGGACAGAACGCCGGCGGCAACCAGGTCGCCCTCCTCGATCGCCGAGGCGATGTTCTCCGGAACCGGTCCGCTGTTCCCGATACAGGTGGTACAGCCGTAGCCGACGAGGTAGAAACCCATCTTCTCCAGATAGGTCATGAGTCCCGTGCGCTGCAGGTATTCGGTGACCACCATCGAACCCGGTGCAAAACTGGTCTTGATCCAGGGCTTCCTCTCAAGGCCGCGCTCCGCAGCCTTCTTCGCCAGCAATCCAGCCCCGAGAAGCACACTCGGGTTGCTGGTGTTGGTGCAGCTCGTGATCGCTGCGATCACCACGTCGCCGTGGGTCAGGTCCTTTTTGGACCCATCTTCCAGCGTCGCCGTCGCGGTCTTTTTCAGTTCATCCTTTGAGAGACCGTAACCGCGTTCCTCGACCGGCGCCTCCAGCAACCGCTGCCACTCCGTCTTCACATCACTTACCGCAACACGATCCTGCGGCCGTTTGGGCCCTGCGATACTTGCCTCGACGGTATCCAGATCCAGCTCGAGAACCGCCTCGAACTCGGGGTCCGGCGTATCGTCGGTGCGGAACATCTCCTGTTCCCGGGCGTACTGCTCCACAGTCCTGATCAGATCCTCGCTGCGGCCGGTCGACCACATGTAGTCAAGCGTCTGCTGATCGACAGGGAAGTAGCCCATCGTCGCGCCGTATTCCGGTGCCATGTTCGAGATCGTTGCGCGGTCGGGAACGGTCATCTGACTGAGACCGGGACCGAAGAACTCCACGAATTTTCCGACAACACCGTGTTCACGAAGCATCTGGGTGATGCGCAGGACCAGGTCCGTGGCGGTAATGCCGGGTTTCAACGATCCGGTGAGCTTGACGCCGACAACTGCGGGGGCGAGTACGTATATCGGTTGCCCGAGCATCGCGGCTTCCGCCTCGATCCCACCGACGCCCCAACCGACGACGCCGAGACCGTTAATCATCGGGGTGTGGCTGTCGGTTCCGACGAGGGAGTCGAAATAGGCAACCTTGCCGCCGTTTTGCTCCTTAATCTGCACGACCTGTCCGAGGTACTCGAGGTTCACCTGGTGGCAGATACCGCTCGCCGGCGGGACCACGGAAAAGTTCTCGAACGCCCCCTGTCCCCACCGCAGGAACTCGTAGCGCTCGCGGTTTCGCTGAAACTCGATCTCCGCGTTCCGACGAAGCGCGTCGGAGCTGTTGAACACGTCGACCTGCACCGAGTGGTCGATGACCAGATCCACCGGGAGCTGGGGGTTAATCTTGTTGGGGTCGCCGCCGAGGCGCGCCATGGCGCTGCGCATCGCCGCCAGGTCCACCACACTGGGAACCCCGGTAAAATCCTGCAACAGGACTCGGGCCGGCTTAAACGGCAGCTCGACCTTCTCCGGAGCATGGGGCGTGTAGCGACCGATCGCCTCCACATGGTCCCTGGTGACCTCGTAGCCGTCCTCGTTTCGGAGGATCGATTCCAGCAGCACCCGAACGGAAAACGGGAACCTGCTGACGTCGGCAAAGCCCTTGGCGGCGAACTCCTTGAGACTGAAATACTCCACCTCGCCCAAGGGCGTGTTCATTCGTTTCTTCACATCGAAGCTATTGCTCTGAGACGCATCACTCATTCATTTCACTCCTTGTCCCCAAATAATAGTGCCCAGCGGAGGTGGTCGACTACCCGTATTCTTAGTGCTATAGTCGGCATCGGAGGTTTCATGGCAACGACCGCGAAAGACGACGTTCGCGCACTACGCGACCTGTACACGAAGATGGTAACCGCCCGGGAAATGGACATCATCGAGCAGAGCTACACCTCCCGCGGGGAGGCGTTTTTTCACGTGTCCGGCGCCGGACACGAAGGCTCCGTAGCACTGTTCCCCCACCTTACAGACGACGATTGGTTGCACTGCCACTACCGCGACAAGGCCCTCATGCTGGCCCGCGGCATCACCCCGTACATGTTCTTCCTGAGCCTGTTCAACAAAGACGAATCACACAGCCGTGGCCGTCAGATGAACGCGCACATGAGCGCACCGGAACTCAAGGTCATGAGCATCGTTGGCCCCGTCGGCAACAGTGCCCTCCAGGCGGTGGGCGTCGCCGAGGTGGTCAAAGACCAGAAATCGCGACCCCTGGTTTTGTGTGCGATCGGCGAAGGCACCACGCAGGAGAGCGAGGTCATCGAGGCGATCGGACACGCCGTGAGGGAGCAGCTTCCGGTTCTGTTTGTCGTGCAGGACAACGCCTTCGCCATCAGTACCAAGACGCGGGGCCAGACGTTTTACTCCTACCCCGATGGAGACGTGGACGAGTTTTACGGAATCCCCATTACGCGGATCGACGGTCGTGACACCGCCGCCGCCGTCGACGCGTTCGGCCCTGTAGTGGATGCGATCCGATCCGACCGGGGCCCGCGAATCGTTGTCTTTCAGGTCGATCGGTTGCACAACCACACCAACGCCGACGATCAGCGCCTCTACCGCACGCCGGAAGAGATTGAGGCGGTGGCGAAAACCGGAGATCCCGTCGCCAATACGCGTCGGTCCCTCATCGCCGCCGGTGTGCCGGAGGAGGAACTTCGCGCGCAGGAGGACGAGATCCGCGCGGCGCTGAAGGACGACGCGCGCCGAGCGCAGTTGAGTCCCGAACCTCAGCCCTACGCCGACGCCAAGGCCGCACTCCCGCCCGCGCTCACCGACCCCGCATCGGAGTACACGGGGTCCGGCGACCGCGAGCTCGTCATGCTTGAGGCGATCCGTGATGTCCTCGACGCACGCCTGGCGGCCGACGACCGGATTACCCTGTTCGGTGAGGATATTGAGGACCCCAAAGGCGATGTGTTCGGAATCACCCGCGGTCTCACGCAGCGTTACGGTGCGCGAGTAAAAAACAGCCCCCTCAGCGAGTCCCTGATCATGGGCGTGTCCATCGGCCGGGCCCTGGCAGGCGGCCGCCCCGTGGGCTTTCTTCAGTTCGCAGACTTTCTCCCCATCGCCTACAACCAGATCTTCGCGGAACTCGGGAGCATGTACTGGCGAACCGACGGTCAGTGGCAGGTTCCCGTCATCCTGATGGTTACCGCCGGCGGCTACCGCCCCGGTCTGGGGCCGTTCCACGCCTCCACCCTCGAGGCGCTGGTGGCACACACGCCGGGCGTGGACGTATACATGCCTTCCGATGCCGGCGACGCAGCCGGTCTTCTCAACGCCGCGTTCGAGTCCGGACGACCAACGATCTTTTTCTACCCGAAAAACCAGCTGAACGACCGCTCCCGCGCCACGAGTCGCGACGTGTCAAAACAGCTCGTCCCTCCGGGCCGCGCACGGTTCCTGTCCCGCGGTGACGACATCACGATCGTGGTGTACGGAAACACGGTTCCCCTCGCTGCCCGCGCCGTCGCGGCGCTCGAACCGCTCGGGGTCGGGGTCGACCTCATTGATCTGCGCAGTCTCGTTCCCTGGGACATCGATGCGGTCGTCGAAAGCGTCGAGCGTACCGGTCGGCTGATCGTTGCGCACGAGGACAGCCATACCGCAGGCTTCGGTGCCGAGGTGGTCTCCACCGTCGCCGAACGCAGTCGCCGCCACATCGCCGCCCGGCGCGTCACGAGGCCCGACACCTACGTGCCGTGCAACTTCGGGAACCAGCTCGAGGTCCTGCCTTCCTACCGGCGCATTCTCGAAACGGCCGTGGACCTCCTCGGCGGTTCCGTGCTGTGGAAGCAGGAGGACGCCGCCGAGGCCGGTGTCTTCGACGTGGAAGCGATCGGCTCCAGTCCCAGCGACGAAACGGTCTCCATGGTGGAGTGGATGGTCGCCACCGGGGATTCCGTGGAGGAAGGTCAGCTGCTCGCGGAGGTCGAAGCGGACAAAGCCGCCGCGGAGCTCAAGTCGCCGGTCTCGGGAACCGTCGATCAACTCCTCATCGAGGTCGGCGACAGCGTGCCCGTGGGGACCCCGATTGCCAGGATTCGCACGGCCACCGACGCGCCGGCGCACGTCAAACCGCTCACGCGGGAGAACCCCGGAGAGCCGGTGATCACCGGTCTCGACACCACCTCCCACGCCTCCGCCGGTCTCGCCGGTGGCGTTCAGGCGCGTGAGGGGCGAACCGATGCAACCCGAACCTGTCTCGTTGCCGCCGTCGCCGGGCGCCGAGGTTCACGGATCGTCGAGAACACCGAAATCGAACGCATGTCTCCCGACTGGGACGCCGCCGGAATCGCCAAACGCACGGGCATCGAACGGCGCCCGTGGGTGGTTGATGGCGAGGACGTTTTGACCCTGGCGACGGACGCGGCAACCGACGTCCTGTCGCGCACCGGACTCGCGCCGACAGACCTGAACATGATCATCTTTGCCACCGGAACTCCTTCGAGCACCACCCCGTCGATGGGCACGCTCCTGCAGCACCGCCTGTCGCAGGCACACGGCGATATCGAACTCACCTTCCCGGCCTACGACATCAACGCCGCCTGCGCCGGCTACATCTACGGACTACAGCAGGCGTGGGACTTCCTCAGCAACTCCCCGGATGCGGTGGTCATGTTGATTACCAGCGAGGTCCTGAGTCCCCGTCTCGACATGAACGACGCCGGTACCGCCCCGATTTTCGGTGACGCCGCGACCGCGACGATTCTCGGCGGGGCAAACTCAATGATCTCAGACAGTGCCGTCGCCGCGGTCGATCGCCCGGTAATCGCCGCAAAGGGAGAATCCGGTGACGCACTCCGGGTGCCGGCGGAAGCCACCGCCCCCGTCACGATGGATGGCCCCAAAGTCTATCTGGAGGCGGTCAAGGCGATGATGGAAACGTTGTCCGTCAGCGCGGAGAACGCGGGGCTCAGACCGGACAGTCTGGATCTCTATGTCCCGCATCAGGCTAACCAGCGGATCATCAACGCGATCCGCCAGCGCATGAAGCTGAAACCGGCGAAGATGTACAGCAACATCGCCGACAACGGAAACACCTCGTCGAGCACGATTCCGCTCTGCCTCACTGAACTCCTTCCGGATCGCGAACCCGGCCAGTACTGGGGACTCACCGCGTTCGGCGGCGGGTTCACCTACGGCGCCACGGTCATCCGCACCCTCTAAAACGCCCGTCTCCCCCGCTCCCGTCGCACACAATCCCCCGGGACGATGTGCGACGGGGTGTGGAGGCTGGCGGTTTCCGTTTGAACAAAAAAAAGCCCCGGGGCAAAGGAGGTAAAATCCCCGGGGCAGAATTGCGGTGCTCGTGTGCGTTGTCACCCTCTATAACAACCGGACCCCCGGGGAGTTACACCACCGACGGAAAATTTCCGATCTTTTTTCGCACGCCTCATAGTCGTCCCTTAGCGGTTCCCTGGTGGCGGCCGATTCACGGATCACCGGGTAGCGACCTCCTCGGTGATGAGCGTCGGGGGCGTCCCGCCGTCGGGTACAAACACCATCGCTGCCGAGTTCATGCAGTAGCGCAAGCCGGTCGGATCCGGACCATCCGGAAAAACGTGTCCCAGGTGCGACCCACTGAGACTGTCCACCACCTCAACCCGAACCATTCCGTAGCTGGTATCCAGGCGATACCGGACCGCATCCGGCGTGATCGGCTCCGTAAAACTTGGCCAGCCGGTACCGGACTCGAATTTCGTCCGTGTCTGGAAGAGCGGTTCACCGGTGGCCGCCGAATAGAACGTTCCGGCCTCCTTCACGTCCAGGAGATCTCCCGAAAAGGCACGTTCCGTACCATGATCCCGGAGGACGAAATACTGGAACTCCGTGAGGCGCTGGCGCCACTGGTCCTCCGACAGTTCGACCGGAAACGAATCCGGCGCCGGATACGCCTCGACAAGTGCCCGCTCCTCCGGCGTGA
Source organism: uncultured Spirochaeta sp. (assembly GCA_913030605.1). Taxonomy (GTDB): domain Bacteria; phylum Spirochaetota; class Spirochaetia; order DSM-27196; family Alkalispirochaetaceae; genus Alkalispirochaeta. Next base: position 118,045 of record CAJWEZ010000002.1, on the reverse strand, counting down.
GGTACTCGTACAACGCCGCATCCGGGTTTCGATCGTCGGCGGTGTTCGTCATGACGGACCCGTCGGCGCTGTCGGAAACGGTCTCTTCCCGCGCCCCGCCGGCGTACGCGGTGGCGGTCAGAAGCGTGAGTACGCACAGACATGTGCATGTGATCCTGTTCATCGATCAACGTCCTCCCGTGCCTACAGAGATAACCCCCCAAAGCATGAGAAGACAAGTCAGATATTTTCGAAGGCCGAAAAATCCACCGATTCGACGTACCGTTTCAGACGGTCTGCCTCGCGTCGCAGGGGGCCCAGGCCGTTTTCGGCGGTGGCCCGATCCTCGGAGGCGCAGGCGTCTTCGACAGCCTTGGCTGCGTCGCCGAGCGCCGCACTGTGAAGGTTCCACGCCCCGCCCTTGATCGCGTGGGCACCCACACGGGCATCGGCGATGTGATCAGCGTTGAGGTGTGCCTCAACCTCGTCGATCTGTGAATCCAGTCTGTCCGCGAATTTTCGCACGACGCGCTCGGTCGTCTCCGCATCACCCATAAACGCTTCGATCGCCTCCGCCAGATCGATCGGTGGAGGACCATCGCCGATCTCCTCGTCACTGTATTCCACGCCGATCTCCGCGTCCGCAGCCGTGCCGGAATCCTCGTACGGCTCCAGGGGGGTCACACTCAGGTCGTCATCCTCCGGCACATCGACCGGACTGCGGGGCGCGGGAGCGTAGGTTCCGTCATCGGTGAAGGCACCGGCGTCAACGAGTCGTGAAATCGCGGCATCGATGTCGGTCTTCTTGAACGGTTTGGACATGTATTCGTTCATGCCGACGCGCATGCAGCGGTCCCGGTCCCCGGACAGGGCGTTGGCGGTGACCGCGATGATCGGAGTGCGCACCCCGAGGTCGCGAATTCGGCTGGTCGCATCGTATCCGTTCAAGTTAGGCATCTGTACGTCCATGAAGATCAGCCCGATCTCAGGATTGCTTCGCACCGCCTCTACCGCCTCCAGACCGTCGGACGCCACCAGCGTCTGAAACCCCTTCTTTTCCAGGATCGTCTGGAACAGCTGCTGGTTGACGAAGTGATCCTCCGCCACGAGCACCGTCCGCGGCAGGTTCACGGCCTCGGCATCAACGGGTTCCAGTTCCGCCGGCTCGGCATCGATCGCTTCCAGTTCCTCGATGTCGCTCGCAAACACCTGTTCCAGTGCCGATGCCAGCTCCCGCACTTTCACCGGCTTATTGATGTACGCGTCGAACCAGCGAAGCAGCTTCATCTTCGCGTCGCCCGTGCTCAGACCCGAGGGACTCATGAGTACCAGACGCGTTTTCTCCAGGACCGGGTCGTTCCGCACCTCCGACGCCAGCTGCCATCCGTCCATATCCGGAAGCCGCAAATCGATCATCACGAGGTCGTACCCGTTTCCATCGACGACCGCGTTGGTCATCGCCGAAAGGCCGTCGGCGGCAGACCGTTGCTGGTGAACCTCGATACTCCAGCGGGCAAGGTACCGCGCGATCACCGAGGCACTTTCCTGCGCGTCATCCACAATCAGGACGCGAAAACCGGAGCGGACCGCCGACGGCGTCGGTATCGCCACGGTCTCGCTGCTGGGAAGTTCAACCGGCAGCGTAAACCAGAAGTTCGAGCCCACGCCTGCCCGGCTCTTGACGCCGATCCGCCCGTTCATCATATCGACGAGGTCCCGGGATATCGAAAGGCCCAGCCCCGTTCCGCCGAACTTGCGGGTCATGGACGCGTCCACCTGGCTGAAGGGCTGGAACAGCCGGTTCTGCCGATCCTCGGGAATCCCGATTCCGGAGTCCTTGACCTGAACAAGCAGCCGCTTGATGCCTTTGCTGGTCCGAAGCTCCGCGCTGACGCGAATCGTCCCCGACTCCGTAAACTTGACCGCGTTGTTCACCAGATTGACCAGAACCTGGCGCATGCGGTTGGGATCGCCGGTGATCGTTCGTGGAATCCGATCGTCCACGTACAGCACTACCTCGAGTCCTTTGCGGTGTGCCTGCATGCTCACCATGTCCACCGCGTCCTCGATCGTCTGCACCGGGTCGAACACGATGTGTTCCAGCTGCAGCCGCCCCGCTTCGATTTTCGAGAAATCGAGGATGTCGTTTATCAGCCCGAGGAGGACCTCACCGGCAAACTGGATCTGATGCAGGTACTCGAGCTGTTCCTCGTCGAGCTGCGTGTCCCGCAGCAGCTCCGCCATGCCGTTAATCGTGTGGAGCGGGGTCCGGATCTCATGGCTCATGTTGGCCAGGAACGCGCTCTTGGTGCGGGTGGCGGCCTCAGCAAACTCCTTTGCCCGCCGCAGACGTTCCTCGTCGTTCTTCTGCAACGTGACATCGTCCACGACGGCGAGCATGAACGGTACGCTGTCGGGAATCCGGACGGCGCGCATGTCCACGCGCCACCACGCCACTTCTCCGTCCCCGACCTTGCAGCGCGAGACGACCTGAAAGTCGTCGCGATCGCCCTCGATCAGCTCCGCGAACAGCGTTTGAAAGAAATCGGAGTCCTCCTCGTGGGAGAACGAGGTCAGAAAGCCTCCAACGAGTCCGTCGTCCGCCGCCCGCAAGAAGCGCTGCACGGCGTTGTTGGCATACTGAATCCGACCGGTGCCGTCCATAACGACGATTCCGATCGGGGAATGCTCGAATACAACCTGAAACTGCCTGCCGAAACCCTGTTCACTCACCCACGATACCCGTTCGGCCTCAACCGAAGTTCAGCCCCAGGATTTCCGATGCTTTGTTGCGAACGTCGGCGGGTTTCAACGGTTTGATGATATAACTGGACACCCCCATCTTGAGTGCCTGTACCACCGTCTCCCGCTTTGACAGCGCCGAGAGGACGATGATCGGAAGCCGCAGTTCCCGTGCCTTCAGTGTTTCCAGCACCTGAAACCCGTTCATCTCCGGCATCATCAGGTCCAGGAATACGAGGTCGGAATCGAGGGCTCCGTCATCGTCCAGAAACTCGCGTCCGTTTCCGTACGCATGGATCTGCACCCGGGTGTCGGCGAAGGAACTGCGAATCAGTTCCTGTATCACTTCGTCGTCATCCACGATCGAGAGCCGCACCGAGTCCCCGAGGCTGGACAGTTCGAAGCTGGAGCGATGTTCCTCCTGGAACCGCATGTTGATCGCCTCGCCCCTCTGTTTCTTGGGCGCGCTCCTGGCGACCACATCCTCTCTGGCGTCGGAGACCTGCGCGAGGATCGGTCCGCTGACGATCTTGCGGCCCAGCAGGCCGTCCATCGCGTCTTCCAGGTTTCCGGAGACCTCGATGCCGCTGTAGTCGCCACGGCTCTCCAGGAACTCGCGAACGTACGCGCTGCGTGTAAGGACCTTGAAATAGCGCTTCATCGCGCCCGTAGCCTCGAGGATCGTCGAAAAAAGCGCCGACAGCTTGATGGAGTCCGCCGTTGACACCTCAATGCTCGTCATCAGCACAAGCACTTTGGGATTCTTCAGCTCATAGAGGTCCAGGAGCTCGTGGATTTTGTACCGCAGGAGGTCGACCTTCTCGCGGTTGAGCCCCTGCGCCACCTCGATGAACATGATGTCCTCGTTGACATGAGCCTCAACGATACACGGCGTCGTATCGATCGATACCGGAACGCTCAGTGTTTCACTCACCGCCTTCAGAAGGGCGTCGACGCGAATGGGTTTGGTGAGAAATTTTCTCACGTTGTACCTGGCAACCTCCATCAGAGCGTCGCGGTCGACCTTTGCGGACGCCATGATGACCGGGATGTCCCGTGCGTTGGGATCCTGGTGCTTTTCCTTCAGAAGGTCCACGGCCGATTTCCTGCTCAGGTTGTAGTCCGTGATCAGGAGGTCCGGGAGTGATCCCCGGAGCTTGGATCCTCCGTCGAGCCCGCTTACGGCAACGTCGACCTCGAAGCCGTAGTCTTCGAGTTTCTTCTTGAGGTAGTCCCGGAATAACTGCGATTCATCGATTACGAGCACTTTTTTCATATGCACACCGTGCCACGATTATGGTGGCTGACCATGCCAAAAATCAAGGTGGCTGGTATACTCCCGCCATGGATTCTTCCCCGCTTCCCGTAAGCAGCGTCGACGAACGCGACGCTGCCCTTCGCGACATGGTGCTTTCCGCGTCCGGATGGCGCACGGTCTTCGGTGGCGGCGACGACGCCCTCACCACAGCGATCTCCGTATCCCACCGGGACCTGGTTGCCCTCGCCGCCGATGTCTACGCCGAGGATCTGCAACGCCGCGGTCTCAGGACCGTCGCGGTCGCAACAGACACGCGTCCAACGGGTCCGGCAATAGCCGACACGGCCATTCGAGCCTTTCTGACCCGGGGGCTGCAGGTCCGTTGGCTCGGAATCGCCGCGGCTCCCGAGATCATGGCGTGGGTTGCCGACGTCGAGACGATCGATGCGTTCTTCTACGTCTCCGCCAGCCACAATCCTCCCGGGCACAACGGATTCAAGATGGGGTACGGTGACGGCGCCGTGATGCCCGGTTCGCAGGCGAATCCACTGATCGCTGCGTTCCGTGCTGCTTCGACGGACCAGAAACGGACCCGTGCCCTCGTGGAGGCGATCGGCGCACTCCCGCCGGAGGAGGTTCAACACGTCATCGATGCCCAGCCGCGGTGGAAGGCGGAGGCCCTGGCGGCCTATCGCGCATTCGCTCTGCGATGCGGGGCCGCGTCCATGGAACCGGAGACGTTTTCCCGTCTCCTTCGCGAGGCGCTCCGGCAGCGACCGCTGGGAATCGTCGCGGAGTTGAACGGCAGCGCCAGGTCCGTATCGGTGGATCGGGCACTGCTACCGGAGCTCGGCGTGGCCACGGCGTTGCACAACGACACGCCCGGCGTTTTTGCGCACCAGATTCTGCCGGAAGGTGCCGGTCTGGAGTCGGCGGCGCGCCTCCTCGAGCGGTACGCAGCCGATGATCCGCGGTTCAGGGTGGCGTACGTCCCGGACAACGATGGCGACCGCGGGAACCTTGTGTTTATGGGTTCCGACGGTTCCGCCCATGCTCTCGATGCCCAGACCGTGTTCGCCCTGGTGGTAATGACGGAGCTCGCGTGGACCCGCTATCTCGAAGATGAACACGACGCCACGTTCGGCCCGCTTGCGGTGGTGGCAAACGGGCCGACCTCCATCCGGATCGACGACATCTGTACGGCGTTCGGGGCGGAGATTCACAGAGCCGAGGTTGGTGAGGCGAACGTCGTCTCGCGGGCGGCGGAACTCACCGCCGACGGGTTCCACGTGGTGATCCTCGGGGAGGGGTCGAACGGCGGCAATATCACGCCGCCGGCCAGGGTGAGGGACCCGCTAAACACGCTCCAGGCGCTCCTCAAACTGCACGCCTTTCATCTCGACCGTGTCTGGCGCGCCACCTCCACACCCGACGTTGCGGGCGCCGATAACGGTCCCGAGCCGGAGCTGGAGCCGGCGCCCGATGGAGGTTTTTTCGCCCTCGCCGCCACGCTTCCCGCGTTCACGACCCTGGCCACGGACGATCCCCGAGCCAAGATGCAGATCGGAGGCACAAGCCATCGCGATCTCAAGGCCCGCTACGAGGCCGCCCTCCCCGAGCGTATCGCCCCTCTTCTGGACATACTTCGGGAAACGTACGGAACCGCGGTGCGCTGGGAGATCGAAAACTACGAAGGGACCGCGCGACGCCTCGGCGCCGGGAATCGAAGCGGTGAGGAGCGCGGCGGGCTGCGCGTGGTATTCACCGCGGGCGAGGGGCGCAATCGGCCGCTCGCGGCCGTCTGGATGCGTGGAAGCGGTACGGAGCCCGTATTCCGGATCCTCGCCGACTGCCGCGGCGATCGACCGGATCTCCTTGATCGTCTCGTGGAATGGCAGCGCGAGGCCGTGGCTGCTGCTGTTGGCCTCTAGTCGGCCACGACCCACCGGTCGTCCGAGGTTCGACGGATAAAGCCCTCGGCGGCGAGTGTGTGGGCCACTCCTGCCACACGAGGCGCCGGAAAACCGGTGGCGTCGGGAAGGTCCGCAACCGACACCGCCCCTGTTTCCGTTAACAGCCTGAGAATACGTCCGCGAATCTGCCGATCGCTGTCGGCGAACGGCTTCTGACGTGAGTAGTGCCTGCTTCGACGGTTCGCGTTTCCCGCATGACGGGGCAGCGCCACGCCGTAATCCATCAGCGCCCAGTACCACTCCCGGGGACGGTCCAGGGGAAGCGTGTGCTCAACCAGCGGCAGGATATCCCTGTCGTGGACATCTTCCACGCCGGCGAAAAAGAAGTGCAAAAACACGCGACGGATGTTCGTTTCGATGAACACCACCGGCCGATTGTAGGCGAACGCGGCGATGGATCCGGCAGTGTTGACGCCGATACCGGGAAGCCTGACCAGCGCCGCCGGATCCGCCGGAACCTGCCCATCGTGCTCGTCGACGATCTGACCGGCGGCTGCGTGGAGAAACCGCGCTCGGCGGTTGTATCCCAGTCCGCTCCACTCCGCCAGGACCTCCGAAAACGGTGCCGTCGCGAGGGCCGCAATCGTTGGAAACCGCTCAACGAAGCGCGGGAAACGTGTCAGGACACGCGGGACCTGTGTCTGCTGCAGCATGACCTCCGACACCAGGACCCAGTAGGGGTTGGGGTCGTCCCGCCACGGCATGGGCCGTCCCGCGATCCGGAAGTACTCCCAGATCGTGTTCCGAAAAAACGCGATGTCCGCGGTATCCTCGGGGTTCAGTCGGCGGCCCGGCTGAGCCGGCAGGCCGTCGAACAGTTCAGGTGTCACGTTCGCGGTTTTTGATCGCCTTCTCCGCCTTGCGGCGAATGCTGTTCCACACGCCGCCGAGTCCCATCGCCTTGCGGACTTCCGCGAGCGTCGCGCGGGCTTCGTCGCGCATGCGGAGTGTGCCGTTGTAAATCACCTCGTCCACCAGTCCGGTGCGGGAGGCAAACGCGGCGCGCCGCTCGCGCATCGGCTCGAGGTAGGCGTTGATCGCCCGCGCGAGCTTCTCCTTGACCTCGACGTCGCCGACACGACCGGTACGGTAGCGTTCCTTCAGGTCTTCGACCTCTGCGGTATCGGAATTGAAAATGTCGTGGTAGATGAACACCGGATTGCCCTCAACCGTCCCGGGAATGTCCGCCCGCACGCGGTTGGGGTCGGTGTACATCGCCCGGACCTTCTTCTCAACGGTAGCGGAGTCGTCGGAGAGCAGGATGGCGTTTCCCAGGGACTTCGACATCTTGGTCGCGCCATCGGTTCCCACCAGGGTCGGCACATCGCCCACCAGAACCTCCGGCACCGGAAACACCTCGCCGTAGTAGTTGTTGAAGCGCCGTGCGATCTCCCGCGTAAGCTCAACGTGCGCCTCGTTGTCCTTTCCGACCGGTACCAGATGGGCACGGGGCAGAAGAATGTCTCCGGTCTGCAGCACCGGGTATCCGAGGAGCCCGAAGGGCATCTCCTGCAGGTCCGCGCTGCGTGCCATGTCCTTGAGGCTGGGAAGCCGCTGCAACCGCGGCACCGTGACCAGCATTTCGAACAGCAGGTTCAACTCGTAGATCTCGGGGACGGCGCTCTGCAGATAGATCGTCGAGATCTCGGGGTCGATTCCGGCGGCGAGATAGTCGAGGACCATCTCCCTGGCGTTCTCGGTAATGCCGGCTATCGCGTCCTTTTCCGGGCGCGTGGTCAGCGTGTGCAGATCCGCAATGATGAAAAAACACTCGTACTCGTTCTGGAGCCGGACGCGGTTTTTCAGTGAGCCCACGTAGTGGCCGAGGTGCAGCTTTCCCGTCGGGCGGTCACCCGTCAGGATTCGTCGTTTCTCACTCACTCTGGGGAGCCTCCTCAGATGGCTGTTTTCGTTTTGGTTTGAAGTTTCCCGTCCCCATCAGGATTCCGAACGCCTCGAGGCCGGGGATGTTTTCGAATACGATCTTGATCGCCACGGTGAGTGGCACCGCCAGGAACAGTCCCGCGGTGCCCCACAGCCACCCCCAGAGGAGCAGCGAGAGCAGGATGATCACCGGCGACAGGTTGAGACGATCGCCCAGCATCTTGGGGTCTATCACGTTGCCGATCACAAACTGCGCCGATGCCATGCTCGCGAACGCCGCGATGATCGGGTTCCAGTCCGGCAGGAACTGGACCAGGGCAAACACACCGCTGATGAACGTGATCGCCACCGATCCGATGCTGGGAATGAAGTTGAACAGAAACGTCAGTACGCCCCACACGAACGGGAAATCGACGCCGATGATCGAGAACGCGATGTATATCACCACCGCCGTGAGGCTACTGACGAAGAGTTTCACCGCCACATAGCGTCCGATCTGACTGGTGATATGCAGCAGCACCCGACTCAGTCGCCGCGTGGTCTCGTCCCGCACCGCCATCGTCAGCTTGCGTCGCGTGTACGGCTTCTCCATCAGGAGAAACAGCAGAAATATCATGACGACCATGAAGCCGCTGGCAAACGACATGAAGTTGCCGGAAAACGACAACAGGGTGTTCCCGATCGTTCTGGTTACCTGGAGCTGGCTGGTGATATCCGCCGGCAGGTTGAATCGCGTAATGAGGTCCTGCAGGAGTCGCGAGAACCGCGCCTGGTAGGTCGGAAACTCCCGAAGCAGGCTCTGGAAGCTCGAGTAGATGATCAGGGCGATGAGGAAACCGAAGGCGAGAAAAATCAGCAGGACAAAGGTGATCGCAATGAACCGCGGCACCTTCCGGTTTACGAGGAACGAGACCACGGGAGCAAAGACGAACGAGAGCAGAACCGCGATCACGAAGGGAATGAAGATGCTGCCGGTCAGGCGCAGAACCGCCCCCACCGCCACAAGCGCGATCACGAAGAGGTAGACCGTGGTTGCGCGCGTGAACCCGGTCGGAAGCCGAAGCTGGCGCACGCGCTGCAGGGGCGAACCAGTGGGGTCAGACATCGTCCCTACAGTATCCGTATCCTCCGTGCTTTGACAAGCTTGGACACAAAAAGGGCCGGACGTCTCCGTCCGGCCCGTCGCGTTTTCACCGTGTTCGGCGCACGGGTCAGAAGTGGATCGCCCACCCCTCGGCGCTCCGCGCGCCCTCCATGACCGCCTCCGACAGGGTCGGATGGGCGTGAATCATGGTGGCAATATCCTCAGGCAGCAGCTCCGCTTTCTTGGCCAGCAGCAACTCGTGAATGAGTTCCGTGGCGTTGTAGCCGGCAACGTGCCCGCCGAGAATCTCCTTGGTGTCGGCCCGATAGACCAGCTTCACCAGTCCCTCGCTCTTTTCCACGGCCACCGATTTCCCCGCGCCACGATACGGGAATGTCGCGGTGGCGTACTTGAGTCCCTGTTCCTTGGCCGCTTTTTCGGACAGACCGAAGCTCCCGATTTCCGGCTCGCAGTACACGGCCGACGGAATCAGATCCGGGTCGATCTTCGGTTCCGGCGAATGGCCGGCCATGTGTTCGACCGCGATCTCCCCCTCTTTGCTGGCAACGTGGGCAAGCAGCGGCGAACTGGTGACGTCGCCGATCGCGTAGATCCCCTGGACGCTGGACTGGTAGTAGTCGCCGACAACAACGAAACCGCGCTCGGTCGTAACGCCGACGGACTCGAGTCCGATTCCCTCAGTGTTGGGAGCGCGTCCCACGGCAACCAGCATCATGTCCGCGGAGAGCGTCTCCTCGGCGCCGTCCGCCTTCTCAACGGTGACCTTCACACCCTTGCCCTTCTTGTCGACGCTCTTGGCTTTGGTGCCGGTCATGGTGGTGATCCCGTATCGTTTGAACGCCTTGGCCACCACATCCACGGCGTCGGCGTCCTCAAGCGGGAGAATCTGGTCAAGCATTTCGACCACGGTAACATCAACCCCGAACGCGTTCATCACGTACGCGAACTCCATGCCGATTGCCCCGGCACCGAGGATGACGAGCTTTTTGGGAAGCGTCTTGAGTCCCAGCATGTCACGCGAGGACAGCACCTTTTTGCCGTCAAATTCAAACCCCGGGATCTCCCGGGACCGCGAACCGGTGGCGATCAGGATGTTGGTACCCGTCACCGTCTTTTTGCCGTCGACGCTCACCTCGTGGGGACCGGTGAACGTTGCGGTGCCCTGGATGTACTCGACCTTGTTCTTCTTCAACAGGGACTGTACGCCCTTGGACAGTTTGTTGGCGGCGTCGCGGGATTTCTGATGCACCTTGCTGTAGTCCAGACCGGACATGTCCACCGTTGCCCCCATGTGTTTGAGGTCATCGACGGAATGCGCGATCTCCGCCTGATGAATGAGAGCCTTGGACGGAATACAGCCCCAGTTGAGGCACACGCCCCCGGGCGCTTCCTTCTCTATCACCGCGGCCTTCAGCCCCAGCTGGCTGGCGCGGATCGCCGCAACGTATCCGCCGGGACCGGCCCCGATCACTACCAGATCGTAGTCGTAGTTTGCCACAGAATCCTCCTAGAAAATCACCCGGACGGGCTGTTCCATCGTCTGCTGCAGCTCGTGCAGGAACTTGCCGCCGGCGGCGCCGTCGATGACCCGGTGGTCGCACGAGAGCGTCATTTTCATGATGTTGCCCACACCGATCGAGCCGTCCGGCTTCACGACCGGTGTCTGTTTGGTGGCCCCGAGCGCGAGAATCGCCGATCCCGGGGGATTGATGATCGCCGTGAACTCCTCCACACCGAACGAGCCAAGGTTGCTGATCGTGAACGTTGCGCCGGTGTATTCCTCCGGCTTGAGCTTGCCGTCACGGGCCTTGCCGATCAGCTCCTGCAGGTCCGCATCGATATCCACGATACCGCGGTTGCCGCAGTTGCGGACCACCGGCGTGATGAGCCCGTTGCCCAGGTCAACCGCGATACCGATGTCGATACTGCCGTACTGGGTAATCTTGTCACCCTGCCACGATGCGTTCACGTTGGGGTGCTTCTTCAGCGCCTCCGCAACGAGTTTGATAAAGAACGCATTCAGAGAGACCTTGTCGCTCAGGGATTCGTTGAGCATCTTGCGCGCCGCTACCACACTCTTCATTTCGACCGAGGTCTTGAGGTAGTAGTGGGGTGCGGTGAACTTGCTCTCGCTGAGGCGCTTGGCGATCACGGCGCGCTTGCCGGCCACCGGGATTTCCTGGTCGGCACCGGCGGGCACCGCGCCACCCGAGGCGGCTGCCGAGGTCACCGCAGCCTTTCCGCCGGGCACCCCGCGGAAGTTCTCAATGTCGCGTTTCACGATGCGGCCGTTGGGACCGGATCCCGTGACCAGCGCCAGGTTGATATTTCGCTCCGCCGCCAGCTTTACCGCCAGGGGACTGGCCTTGATGCCGGAGTCGCCGGATGAACGCGCCGCCACCGAGGAGGTGCCAGGAGCCGGCTTTTCGGGCGTCTTCTGCTCCGCCGCCGGCTGCTCCGCCGGCTTCTCCGGCGCGGACTGTTTTTCCGGCTTCTCCTCGGCGGAAGCTTCAGCCTCCGCGTCGGCCTCGTCGCTGCCGCCGCCGGAACCTTCCTCCGCGATCTCTTTCTCGAGAGCGGAGGTATCCTCGCCCTTCTCACCGAGAATTGCGATCGTTTGTCCGACGCGGGCGTTTCCGCCTTCCCCGACGATGATCTTCAGGAGCGTCCCCTCCTGCGTGGCCTCGTACTCCATGGAGGCCTTGTCGGTCTCCACCTCACAGAGGACGTCGCCGGCGGAAATGACGTCGCCTTCCTTTGCGCTCCATCCGGTAATCGTGCCCTCCTCCATCGTGGGGGACAGGGCTGTCATCGGTACCTTTTCCGCCATTGTCTACTCCTTGTAACTGACGCGCTTTGCGGCCTGAACGATCTTCTCCACCGACGGTTGCGCGGCGAGTTCCAGCGTGTGGTTGTAGGGCATCGGCACATCCTCGCTGTGGACCAGTTCCACCGGAGCGTCGAGGTCGTCGAAACAGTTCTTGCTGATCATCCATCCCACGTGACTGCCGACACTGGCGATAGGCCATGCCTCGTCGATGACCACAGCCCGGTTGGTTTTGCGCACCGTGGCGTAGATCGCTTCCTCGTCGAGCGGCCGAAGCGAGCGAAGGTCCAGCACTTCCGCGTCCAGACCGATATCGGCGAGCTGATCCGCCGCCTCCAGAACCATCCGCATCGGCTTTCCGAAGCTGATGAGGGACACGTCGGAGCCCTCGCGCTTCACGTCCGCCTTTCCGATAGGAATCAGGTACTCTTCTTCCGGTACCTCGCCGGTCCACCCGTACGCAAGTTCACTCTCCGCCATCACAACCGGGTTGTCGTCCCGAATTGCCGTCTTGAGAAGCCCTTTCGCATCGTAGGGCGTGGACGGTGCAATCACCTTGAGCCCCGGAATGTGGGCGTAGTAACTGTGCAGTGCCTGCGAATGCTGGCTGGACAGGTATTCCGCCGGGCCGTTGGGCCCGCGAAGTACAATCGGAACCTTGATCTGACCGCCGGACATATGTCGCATCTTGGCCGCGTTGTTCACGACCTGGTCGAGCGCCAACAGGGAGAAATTGAAGGTCATCCACTCGACAATCGGGCGCAGCCCCACCGAGGCGGCCCCAACGGCCAGCCCGGTAAACCCGAGCTCCGTGATCGGCGTGTCGAGGACGCGCTTGGCTCCGTACTTGTCCAGGAGCCCTTTGCTCACCTTGTAGGCGCCGTTGTATTCGCCTACCTCTTCTCCAAGTAGAAATACGCTGCCGTCGCGGGCCATTTCTTCGTCCATGGCCTGACGGATCGCTTCTCGCATCTGAATTTCGGGCATCTTTCGTGTCTCCTGTCTCGCGGCCTCAGGCCAGCACGTCCTCGTACATCGTGTGCAGCGCCGGTTCCTCGCTCTGGTCGGCGAAGTCGACCGCTTCCTGCACCTGGTTCTTGACGTCGTCGTCCAGCGCCTTGAAGTCGTCTTCCGTCATTAGCTTGGCCTCGATGAGCTGGGACTTGAGCTGCACGATCGGATCCTGCTTCTTGTACTGCTCCAGCTCTTCTTTGGTCCGGTACTTGGCGGGGTCACTGATGGAGTGCCCTTTGTAGCGGTAGGTCTTGATGTCGATCAGACACGCGGTGTTCGTCTTCCTCGTCTCCTCGGCGATCTTCTTGATGTTCTCGTAGACTTCGAGAAAGTCCATGCCGTTGATCACGTATCCCGGGAGGTCGTAACCGGCGGCCTTTACGGAAAAGTCGTCGACACCGGAGACCCGCTTGACCGCGGTTCCCATGCCGAAGTGGTTGTTCTCGACGATGTAGATCGCGGGTAGCTTCCAGATCTTGGCGAGGTTGAGGCTTTCGTGAAACGCCCCCTGGTGAATCGCGCCGTCGCCAAAATAACAGAGCGTGACACCACCGTCCTCGTCGTACATCTGCTTGAATGCGACGCCGGTGGCGATCGGAATCTGGGCGCCGACGATGCCGTTCCCACCGAGAAAGTGGCGCTCCACATCGAACATGTGCATCGAACCGCCCTTCCCGCGAACACACCCGGTGATCTTGCCGAACAGCTCGGCCATCACGTTCTTGGGGTCCATTCCCACGGCAATGGCGTGACCGTGGTCGCGGTATGAGGTAAGAAGGTAGTCCTTCTGGAGATCGACGGCCGCGACACTCCCGACGGCCACAGCTTCCTGTCCGTTGTAGAGGTGGAGGAATCCACCGATCTTGCGAAGCCCGTACATCTGCGCAGCCTTCTCTTCGAACCGACGGATCAGCAGCATGTCGCGGAGCGCCTTCTTGAGCCACTCAGGATCGTATTTGGTTACATCACTCATGAGACTGTGCTCTCCTTACACCGTGGCCGAGGCGCTGGAGCGCTCGCCCTTGTTCGGCTGGAAATAGGTGACGGTCTCCACCGCCGTTTCCAGAACCACCAGGTCGGTCTCGTCGGAATTCACGTGCCAGAATGTCGACAGGTTTCCGCCGAGCGCTTCGAGCACGTCCACCTTCAGCGCGGGGTTGTCGATGACCTGCGCCTTACCGGTGACCTCCACGATCTCATCGAGGGACTTCGACTGGATCAGCCACGACACACGCGGCTGGGCGGCGATATGCTCGATCTTTGCAAAATGCGGCGACGTGACTGCGTAGAGGCTGCCGGGCTGTCCGCGGAGCACCGCCGGCACCATCCACCGGCTGTGGGGACGACCCTGCGCGTCCACCGTGGACAACACGGCGGCGTGAGAACCGTCCAGGACGCGTTCCATCACGTCCAGAAGTGTGTTCAACTCCATCGATTCCTCCTCCAAGGGATGTTCATTCATTCGTGATTGTTTTGACTGCACGTACCGGGCTAATGTAATAAAAGCGAAACACTTTGGTAACCCGGAAGCCGGAGTCGCGACGCCAAATTGTTGACTAAAATTACTGTACTTTGAAAGCCCCTGTTGCTATACTCCGGCATAGAGATAAATCCGTATCTATAAAGGCTGAGATAATTAGTCAACAACAACGAGGAGGGCTTGTGTTTCAGAAGCAGGACATCATGCGGCGGGTTGTCTACTCGCTCATACCCGTGTTTCTGTTTGCGACCTTTCTGTACGGCTGGCGCGTCCTGGTCACCACCGCGGTGGTATTTGCACTGGGAATTGCGACCGAGTACGTATTCGAACGGTCCCGCAAAAAGAATGTCAGCGAAGCAGTGCTGGTTACCAGCGCACTGTACTCGCTGTCGTTACCTCCGGCGACGCCCCTGTGGATCGCCGCGATCGGAATCGTGTTCGCGGTGGCGATCGCAAAAGAGGTGTACGGCGGATTCGGGCGCAACATCTTCAACCCGGCGATCACCGGTCGTCTGTTCATCTATCTGACATTTCCCACGGTACTGACCACCGCGTGGATGGTGCCGGCCATGGTGGACATCAGCAACGCGTTCAGCCTGAGCGGCGCCTTCGGCACCTCGGGACAGGTCGCCGTTGATACGATGACCGCCGCGACTCCCCTTGCGGTCATGCGATCCGGGGAGATGCCCAACCTCTGGAACCTGTTCCTCGGTTTCCGCGGCGGTTCCATGGGTGAAAGCAGCATCATTCTGATCCTCGCTGCGGCCACATACCTCATCTATACCAAGACCGCCAACTGGAAGCTGATCCTGTCGACGTTCGGCAGCGCGCTGTTCTTTACGGTGGTGTTTTACTTCGCCGACTGGATTCCCGGAGTGAGTCCCTCGTCGTACAGTGGAGTTCGGCACCTCATCCCGATCGCCGCCTATATGATGAGCGGCAGCATCATGTACGTGTCCGTCTGGATGGCCACCGACCCGATCTCCGGTCCCAACAATCCGGGGGCGCAGTGGGCGTATGGAATCATCATCGGCGGCGTCTCCATGGCCGTGCGTACATTCAGCGGGTTTCCCGAGGGAACGAGCTTCGGCATCATGATGGGGAACGTCTTCAGCGCCCTTCTCGACGAGATCTTCCCGAAGAAGAAAAAGAAGAAAAAAAGCAGTGCCGCCAAAAAGAACACGTCCTCCAGCGGCAGCACCGGGAAGAAGACCCAGGAGGTGTCGGCATGAACAAGCAGAGCCTCGTGTACACCGTCATCTTCACGTTCATCGTGTCCTTTGTGTTCGTCACGCTGCTGGCGCTGGCGAATGATGGAACCAAGGAACGTGTACAGCTCAATCAGGAGCTGAATCGGCAGCGCGCGATTCTCAACGCGCTGAACATCGACTACAACGGCCCCCAGGACGTGCAGGACAAGTTCCAGAACGTCGAACAGATCGAACGCGACGGCGTTACCCTCTACCGCACCACCGTGGATGGCGAGACGATCTACGCCAAGGAGTTCACCGGGAGCGGGCTGTGGGGGCTGATTCGCGGCTATCTCGCTGTCACGGCGAATATGGACCGGACGATCGGGATCGAAATCCTGTCGCACAATGAAACCCCCGGTCTCGGCGGCAGGATCGACGAACCGTGGTTCAAGCAGCAACTGCGGAACGAGAAGATCGTTGACGGCACGATCCGCGTTGACGGCGCCGGCGACGGTGACACCAACCACGACAACGGCCAGATCGACGCGATCACCGGCGCCTCGCGCACCAGCGACGCCATGCGCACGATCCTGAGCAGAGAACTTTCAACCTTTCAACAGATTCTGGGAGGCAATTCATGAGTAGTCCCGGACAGATCCTGAAAGAGAACCTCTGGACCAACAACCCGATCTTCATGCAGGTGCTTGGTATCTGTTCCGCGCTGGCGGTAACGAACCTCCTCACCAACACCATGATCATGACGATCGGTGTGACCTTCGTGACGGCGATGTCGAACCTGACGGTATCGCTTCTGAAGGGACTGATACCGCGGAAGGTCCGGATGATCGTCCAGACACTGATTATCGCGTTCTACGTGATCATCGTCGACATTCTGCTGCGGGCGTACCTGCCCGACATCAGCCGGGCGCTGGGTCCCTACGTCGGCCTGATCATCACCAACTGCATCATCATGGGTCGCGCCGAGGCGTTCGCCCAGAGCAATCCGCCGCTCATTTCGATGTGGGACGGCGCCACCAGCGGCTTCGGCTACATGGCCGTTCTGCTCGTGATCGCGTTCTTCCGCGAACTGCTCGGCTTCGGCACCCTCTTCGGCATCCAGGTGCTCCCGGACGCGTTCGTTCCGTGGACGATCATGGTGACCGCGCCGAGTGCGTTTTTCTTCCTCGGCATCATCATCTGGATTGGTAAATCGATTATGAACAGGGAAGGAGCTCCGGCATGAATGCGGCCCCCGTACTGAACCCCTTCGCGCTGTTTTTCGCGTCCATTTTCACGAGCAATATCCTGCTGGCGAACTTCCTCGGGATGTGTTCCTTCATCTCCATCTCAAAGGATATGAAGTCGTCCAACGGCCTGGGAATGGCGGTGACCGTCGTACTCACGGTCACCACGGCGCTCAACTGGGTGATCCTCAACTACGTCCTCATTCCGCTGAACGTGCAGTACCTGCGCTACATCGTGTTTATCATCTCCATCGCCGCCGTCGTGCAGATGCTCGAGATGATCATCGACCGCGTGTCGCAGGCGCTCTATATGAGCCTGGGAATCTTTCTTCCGCTTATCACCGTCAACTGCGCCATCCTCGGCGTCTCGCTGTTCATGGAGATCCGGAACTACACGTTCCTGCAGTCGGTGATCTACGGTCTGGGTTCCGGCCTCGGCTGGTGGCTCGCGATCATGTTGCTGTCGGCGATCCGCAAGAAGACCGAAAAGGCGCCGGTTCCGGCGGGCCTCAAGGGTCCGGGAATTACCGTGATCACGATCGGGTTCATGGCCATGGCCTTCATCGGCTTTTCCGGCATGCTCGCGGTGCAGTGAGCTGAAGAGAGAAGGAGTACTGCATGACATTTGATATGCTATTCTTTGTGGCTCCCGCGGCGATCGGCGGTATTTCCGCCGGCCTCGCCGCCCTGATCTCGATCACGGACAAGATCGTCAACAACTATGGCGACATCACGATCGATATCAACAACGGGAAAAAGGAGCTCGTGGTCAAGGGTGGCCAGCCGATGCTTTTCGGTCTCGCCGGCGAGGGCATCTTTGTTCCCTCCGCCTGCGGTGGCCGCGGCAGCTGCGGCGCCTGCAAGGTCAAGGTCAAGAGCGATGTCGGTCCGGTCATGCCGACCGAGGTTCCCTACCTGACCAAGGAGGAACTCGCCGACGACATCCGTCTTTCCTGCCAGATCAAACTCAAGCAGGATGTGGATATCGAGATCCCCGAGGAACTCTTCAACGTGCAGGAGTTTCAGGCGACGATCGAGCGGATCCGGGACGTCACCCATGACATCAAGGAAGTGTACTGCAAGCTCCCGGAGGGCATGGAGATCACCTTCACCTCCGGACAGTACGGGCAGTTTGAGGTTCCGCCCTACGACAAGGTCAAAGAGAAGACGATGCGCGCCTACTCCATGTCCTCGCCGCCGAGCGACAAGAACCACCTCGAATTCCTGATTCGGCTGGTCCCCGGCGGTATCGTCACCTCCTACGTTCACCAGTATCTGCAGGAAGGCCAGAAGGTGCGTCTGGTCGGACCGTTCGGAGATTTCTTCGTCCGGGACACCGACGCACAGATGATCTGCGTCGCCGGCGGTTCGGGAATGGCCCCCTTCAAAAGTATCTTTCAGGATATGCTGGACCGTGGTACATTTGACGACAGGGATATCTGGTACTTTTTTGGCGCCCGCACCAAAAAGGATGTCTACTATCTGGACTGGCTCTACAAGCTGGACGAAGAACACGAACGGTTCCACTTCGTGCCCGCCCTCAGCGAGCCGCAGCCGGAAGACAACTGGGACGGTCCTACGGGGCTGATCACCGAGGTGCTGGACAGTTACCTGAAGAACACCATTTCGCAGGAAACACCCAAGGAAGGGTATCTTTGCGGAAGTCCCGGTATGCTTGACGCCTGTATCAAGGTCATGGGCGACAACGACATGGAAACCGAGAAGATCTACTTCGATAAGTTCGCCTGAGAGAGGAAGCTCTATGAAGATGTCACCGGAGTACACCAAGGCCCAGGAGAACATGCAGCCCGGGGTCATTACGTCCGACGGCTTTCTGGGCGACGATACGCGCAATATCGTCGATATCATCGAGGCCGACGAGGAGGAGTTCAGCCGGCTCGGCATGGACTTCGACGAGGTTGTCGGGATCCTGCGCCGTCTCCTTGAGGAGGGGCGCAAGGGGCTTGGTGAACCGGTTACGATCGACGGAAAGTGGATCGTGACGACCACCGAGGCACGGGGCCACCTGGCCTCCCCGTTTGAGGACGGAATCTACCGCAAGGTGAACGCCCTGATCGAGCACGCCCCGGGCGGTACACCGGACGGTACGTCGCTGCTCGTCAGCGATCTGTCGCTCCACCTGATGGAAAAGAATCACTTCCTCCAGGGAAAGGGCGCCTCATTCCGGATCGACCCCGAGACGGTGAAAAAGGTGCTGGAGCTTTAGCTCCGGCACCGCTTTGATCCTGCCGAACGAGATTGATTTTTTCGGGCCCGACCAATATGCTGTGATGACACACCATGCCCGATGAACGTGTACTGATCGTCGAAGACGAAAAGATCATCGCCCTTGACCTCCAGCGCCGACTCGAAAAATTCGGGTACAGCGTCGTGGCCCTCGCCTCCACCGCCACCGAAGCGGTGGAGGCCGCCCTCGAATACCTGCCAGACATCGTCCTGATGGACATCATGCTCGGTGGCGACCGCGACGGTGTGGACGCTGCCATCGAGATCAAGGATCAGTACAACGTCCCGATCGTGTTTCTGACCGCCTACGCCGACGAACGAACCGTCGAGCGTGCCAAAAAGGCGGAGCCGGTCGGGTACGTTCTCAAACCGTTCAAGGAGCGCGAACTCCAGACCACGATCGATATCGCCCTGTACAAGGCGCGCGTCGACCGGCAGATGCAGGAACAGGAGCAGCTGTTCGAGGCCCTGCTCAACAGCATGAACGACGGGCTGATCGCCTTTTCCAGCGATCGCACGATCCGGTTTCTCAATCCGGTGGCGCAAAACCTCACCGGCTGGTCCGAGGAACGGGCGATCGACCGCGAACTGGACGAGGTGTTCTCGCTCTACGATGAAAACAGTCAGCTCGCGGCCGCGATTCCGTTTTCTCAGGTCGAAGAAGGCAAGGATTTCGATTTTGAGAACGTCTACCTCATGACCGAGCTTGGCGGGCGCGTGAGCGTTGCCGGATCGATCACGCCGATTCGAACGCACCACCACATCGACGGCGGACTGATCACCTTTCATGACGTCACCGACATCAAGGAGATGTCGCAGATCATCGAGTACCAGGCCAGTCACGACTCGCTTACCGGTCTCATGAACCGGGAGGAGTTTTTCAGCCGCCTGCAGGAAATCGCCCGGGACGCGCAGGAGAACCGCCGTACCCACAGTTTCGTGTACCTCGATCTCGATCAGTTCAAGATCGTGAACGACGTCTGTGGCCATCTGGCGGGCGATGAGCTGTTGCGGCAGGTGTCAACCGACCTCCGCTCCCATCTTGACGGTGAGGAACACATTGCCGCCCGCCTCGGCGGCGATGAGTTCGGTGTCCTGCTCTTCGACAGCCCCCTGGCTCGCGGAATGGCGCTGGCCCGAACACTGCTGCGAAATCTCAATCGAAAGTTCATCTGGCAGAAGAACGCGTTCCACATCACCGCCAGCATCGGCCTGGTACCGGTTGCCGGCGTCAACGCCGACGGGTACTCGATTCTGGCCGCCGCCGACGACGCCTCGTACCTGGCCAAGGAATCCGGCGGCAATACGATCAAGGTCTACGAGACTGCTGACTACACGTTCCTGAAGCGTCGCGGCGAGATGCAGTGGATCTCCCGCCTCAACCACGCCCTGGAGGGTGACCGGTTCGTGCTCTGGGGACAGCCGATCGTGTCGACCAACGGATCCACCCACGAGCACCTCGAGCTGCTGATCCGCATGCTCGATGACGACGACTCACTGATCAGTCCCGGGGACTTCATTCCCGCTGCGGAAAAGTACAACCTTATGCCGGCGGTTGACCGGTGGGTCCTGTCGAAGGCGTTCGAGCGACTTGACCGTTTCGCCGCCGAGGGCCGCAGGCCGCTTGTCAGTATCAACCTGAGCGGTGCCTCTATCGCCGACGAATCGATGCTCGACTACATCCGGCACCTGATTACCGGCAGCACGGTGGACCCGACGCAAATCTGCCTGGAAATCACCGAAACCACCGCGATCGCGAACATGAGCCGCGCGACATCGTTCATCAAACGGCTG
Source organism: uncultured Spirochaeta sp. (assembly GCA_913030605.1). GTDB lineage: Bacteria > Spirochaetota > Spirochaetia > DSM-27196 > Alkalispirochaetaceae > Alkalispirochaeta. The sequence continues at coordinate 97,305 of CAJWEZ010000002.1, read as the reverse complement.
AAGAGTCTGGGCGTCTCCTTCGCCCTTGACGATTTCGGGAACGGGTTTTCGTCGTTTGCGTATCTGAAGCACCTGCCGGTCGATTTTCTGAAGATTGACGGCTCCTTCGTCCGCGACATCGCCGACGACCCGATCGACTATGCCCTGGTACAGTCGGTCAACAACATCGGACACGTCATGAACATGAAGACGATCGCCGAGTATGTGAAGGACCAGCGCACGCGGGCCAAGCTCGAGGAGATCGGTGTGGACTTCCTGCAGGGCTACCAGATCGCCCGCCCCGCCCCGCTGGACACCGACGAACCGATTCCCGCCGGCTGACGTGCACCACCCGCAGTCGATCGCCGTTACCGGCCTCAAGCACGTCGGCAAGAGCACACTCGGCCACGCGCTCTCCGTCAGGCTCGGCCTTCCCTTTCTGGATCTGGACGATCTCCTGGTTCGCCGCGCGCAATACGAAAATATCCTGCCGCCGGGACACACACCGGAACCTCCCATTCGAACGGTGTTTCGCGCCCTGGGAGCCACCCGCTTCGGGGAGTGGGAAGCGGAGTGCGTTCGGGAGATTCCATCCACCGTGTCGGGATCCGCCGTGGTGCTTGCCACCGGCGGCGGCGTATGCGATCACCCTGCCACGATGGCGGTGCTGAGCACCAACTACCGCATGCTTTACCTGCACAACGACCCGCTGGTATTGTATGACCGCTCGGTACGCGGCGGAGTTCCGGCGTTTCTCGACCCGGAGCGGCCCCGCGAACACTTTCTGGAAATCGCAGCGCGAAGAGATGCCCGCTATCGGGAACACGCGGACCTGGTCGTCGACATTACAGGACTGCACCCCGACGAGGCCCTGGCGCGAATCATGGAGCAAGTGAGGTAACAACGGTGCCCGGCAACACCTTCGGACAGGCATTTCGAATCACCACGTTCGGGGAATCCCACGGTGGTGCGGTAGGCGTCGTCGTCGACGGCGTAAAACCCGGCGTGGAACTCTCCCTTGAGGACGTGCAGACGCAGCTCGACCGGCGCAAACCGGGACAGTCCTCGATTACCACTCCGCGGAAGGAACCCGATACGGTTCATTTTCTGAGTGGCGTGTTCGAGGGACGCACCACCGGTACCCCGTTGATGATGATCCTGTACAACTCCGACGCGGACCCCTCGGCGTACGACACCATCAAGGACAAGTTTCGACCGGGACACGCAGATTTCACCTATCTCCAGAAGTACGGTATCCGGGACTGGCGCGGGAGCGGGCGTGCCTCCGGCCGTGAGACCTCCGGCCGCGTCGCCGCCGGAGCCGTTGCGCGCAAGGTGCTCGCCGAGCGCGGTGTCTCGGTTCTCGCCTACACCAAGCGCAGCGCGGGCATCGAATGCGAAACGTTTGATCCTGAGGCGATCGAGCGAAATCCGCTCCGGGCGTGCGACCCCGCCGCCGCCGAACGGATGCTGGAAAAGATCACGGCGATCAAGGACTCGGAGGACAGCGTCGGCGGCGTCATCGAGTGCCGTATTACCGGGGTTGAGGTCGGCCTCGGCGAACCGGTCTTCGACAAACTCGATGCGGAGATCGCCCACGCGATGCTTTCGATCGGATCGGTCAAGGGTATCGAGTTCGGTGCGGGCTTCGCAGCCGCGGATATGACCGGTAGCCAGCACAACGATCAGATGGGGCCCGACGGGTTCCTGACGAACAACGCCGGTGGGATCATCGGCGGAATCTCCACCGGCGAAGAGATTATCTTCCGGGTTGCGGTCAAGCCGACGAGCTCGATCGCCCGGGAGCAGCAGACCGTCGCGATCGACGGCACGCCGCAGACGATCAGAACCGAAGGGCGCCACGACGCGTGTATCTGTCCCCGCATCGTGCCGGTGGTGGAAGCGATGGCGGCACTTGTCGTGCTGGATCACCAGAAGCGGCAGCACGCGATGCACTACTGACCGACCGAAGGGAGTCCCCATGGAAGAAGCGAACGCGGCGGCGCCGGTGGCGGCGTACCTGGCCCGGGCCCTGTACTGGGTCTTTCTCGGTATTCTGTTTGTGAACGTGGTACAACGACGGCACCAGAAGAAGGCCGAACGCAAACGGTTCGCCACGCTGTACATCGCCCTCGGTGTGTTTGTGATTTTCATACTCTCGCAGGGAATCGTGACATACGGGGGTGCCGACTGGATGCTCGCCCCCGCATTCATCGTCGTGGCGGCGGTGCTCTATCGGTTTCGCGATCATACCTTTCCGTTCCGGCTCACCTCTCCGGTGGACGGCCGGCGCCTTACGTGGGACGAAATCATGTTTGATGACAACCACGGTGATGATCCGTCATCGGCCGACGAGGATAAAACGGAACCTGAAGAGGATCGATAGGGCGGAGTGTCACGGGACGCGGCGCGCGCTACGTCTCGTGTCCGTCGGAGCCATGGCCGAGAAGCACCAGGCCGCCGATGCCGACAAACAGCACCGGCCACCACCGCACCACAACGGTGGCCAGGCTGGCGGTTATGATATCGAGACTGAAAAGCAGGAACAGCACTGAGAGCAGGATGATCGCGATGCCCGGAACCACGAGGTTCATACGCGATTCAGGCCCCTTTTTGAGGCCATAGGCAACGAGCGCAAGGCCCCCGATCGTCATGAAGATCGGCCAGATCATGCCGATCTCCACCGCCGCCAGGGCCGACTCCCGCAACAGCAGAAACCCTCCCAGCAACACCAGGAACGTCCCCGCGAACACATTGCCCTCACGCCCATCCGGCATGAACGCGCGGGCCAGCAGGACCACCCCGACGACGATTACCACCATAGGGAGCAATAGCGCGCCGATCGAGACCGTTCCGGTCGTTACCAGGAGCAGAGCCGCCCCACCCACGATCAGCGCGATGCCCAGCTGTACCCGTCGCCTCATGGCTGTACTGTAGTCCTTCCGCGGGCTCCTTGCCAATCGCCGCCGGTCGGCGCTATCGTGTTTCACAATGCAGCGCGTCACCGTTCTCCTGCTGCCCCTGGCCGTTCTTGCCGCGGGCATCCTCCTTACGTCCGTCGGCGAATCGCCCACCGACGAGCCCCTGCCGGTGCGAATCTACCGCACACAGTCCGCCGAGGGACCTCCTCCGTTTCCGGTGGTTGAGCGCGCCGCACAAGCCACCCGCGAGGCGCACGACTGGACCGCCATGGTCGCGTTTCTCACCGACCACGTTCAACGGTTTCCCGGCGATGAAAATAACGGCTACTACCTGACGGTCGTCGGGGATCTCTATCGTTCCCACGGCAGTCCCGAGGTGGCGCGGCAGTACCAGCGTCGGGCGTTACTTGCATTTCCCGATGTCGTCGTACGGTCGGTTTCCACCCATCGGGTCGCGATCGACAGCCTCCTCGATATCGTCGACGACCCCGACGAGCGACTGGAGTACCTGACCCGCCTCGAACACGATTACGCCGACGATATCCAGCCGGGGCTTCTCGCCTACTACCTCGCTGAGGCCTACGCGGGAACGGGGCGCTGGACCGACGCCTACGACGAGTACCGCACCTTCCTCCGCTACCCGGCGACGCGGGTACCCGGACGCCCCAACGCGCGCCAGGAAGTCACCCAGCGGATCGCCTTCTACGACTCTGCCCGCTCCTGGACCGAACGGGACCTGAACGCGTTGGTTCAATCGATCAAGAACGCTCTGTGGCGCCAGGACCCGCGGGCGCTCCTGCGCTACCGTGCCCAGGTCAACTTCTTCACGATGTCGTGGGAGCAGGAACTCGGCGACGCCAACAGCGAGATTCCATCGTTTGACATCGCGGCGTTTCTGCGACGCTCGCGCGTCCGCTTTGCGCAGGAGCTGGAGATGTCCTCGAACGCCAACGAAGCGTACCTGCGGACGTGGGGCTGGTCACATCGTATCCCCACCTGGTATCTCTACTTTCGTCGCGTCGATTTTCCCGCAGACCCCGAAATCAACGGAACGTGGGAGTGGGCGGGCATCTACTTCGGCGAGACAATCTGAGGTGCCGGGACTACGGCCGGGAGCTCCGGTGGCCGACAATCTGTAGTGTAATGGTACGAGCAGCGGTCGCACTCACATGCGTAGCCCTCGCGTTTCTCTCCGTTGACGACGTCCCGGCGCAGGAAACGACCTCCGACAGCCGCATCGACTGGGAAACGAACTCCTTTACCGTTGACCTCCAGGCGCACCTCGCCACCGATCGACAGCGGTCCGCCGCAGACCTGTACCGGGCGCAGACGCGCATCGAGCAGGAGTTTCCCGGCGTGCTGTTTTCCAGCCTGCTGCCGCTTCCGGTGGACTCTCGGCGCATGATCGAGGACGCCGTACGTCAGGATCCGGACCTGGCCTCCCGGATAGCCGACCTCGCCGAACAGGCCGAACGCGGCGTCCCCAGGCCCAGCGCAGACCTCCGGACGGTCTCCCGGACGTACCGTGTTCCGCTCTTCCCCGACCTGACCCGATTGTTCGTGAATCATACCGTTCCGTTCCAGATGGAGCGCGTTGTTCGCTGGGTTCCAACCAGGGACTTCACCGGGATCGTGATCTACGCCGCCGAGCCCCTTCCGGTCCACGGTACGATGGACCCCGGTCGTTCCGGAGAAGAGGCGCTGCTTGTCCCCGCCCTCTTTCCACAGATCTACGACACCAACCTGCGCCCGGTTCTCGAACAGGACATGGTTGATCCGGAAGCGATCCGTCGCTGGGGTGTGGTTCACTACACCGACAAGACGACCCCCGACGCCTGGCGAGAGCGCGCCGGGACGCAACCACTGCGAATCATGGCGCGCCGCGCATTCGGAATCATCCCCACCGACATCATGATCAGTCCGGAGGACGCGGACCGCATTCTGGCCTCCGACCACAACCGGGATCTTCTCCGGCAGGGCCGCGTGGTCGTCATCGTCCCGCCGGAACAGATCGAACGGCTGCGCTGATCGTACAGCCCAGCCCCTGTACACAGCTCAACCGCGATTGACAGGCCCCCGGTGGCATGGTCAAATACGCTCTGCTATGAAACGGATCTCGGTGAAGCTGATCATTCTTCTTGCTGTATTGTCCCTTGCCGCGTGTTCCAGCCAGCCGATCGGCTACGCCGTCGTCCTGTGGCCGGAACCCGACAGCGGCCTCGCCGAAGGCGAGCTTCTGCCGGTCGTGACCGAGTCCGACATCCAGGAGACAGTTGGCCTGGAGGTGGAAGACGCCACCGTCAGCGTCGATGCGTGGCGCGTCATGCGCTTCGAGGACCAGGCCGCCGCTCAGAGTTTTGTGGACGGCTTTTCGCAGTGGGCCACTGTATACGGCCGGAGCCTGCGAACCGCGCTGCCGGTACGGGAACGCGCCGACCGTACCACAACCCGGGTGTACCGCCTCCGTGACGGCGAACTCGTGAAGATACTCGATCGCGAGGACGAAGAATCAAACGAAGCGGGGCTTGTGGACTACTGGTACCGCGTCCTCACCCGTGAGGGCATCACCGGATGGGTGTTCGGGTACCACCTGGAACTCACGGGGGCCAGCGGACGCAGCACCCAGAGCTCCGCCCAGCAGGACTCCACCACGCGGCTTCTCGAAGATATCGCCGGCGTGGACTGGCGGCCGGACTATTTCGACCGCATGATCCAGTCCGGTCGGGTCGTCCTTTCACGGTTTGGACCGCGCTTTGGCCTCTTCGGCGACACCGAGGCGCAGGAGTTTCGTCTTGTCCTCCCGGACGTTCAGCGCACGTTCAGCTATACCGCGGTATCGTCGCCGTCGGAAAACACGATCCGTCTCGAAGGCACGGATCTCCAGTTGACGATATCCGGAGACCGGTCGCTGCAGGCGCAGTACAACATCAACGGACGCGAGCGCGCCACCACCTTCGTGCGCATCGAGGATGACCTTCAGGAGGTGATCGAAGCCGAACAGGAACGGCGGCGGCAGCAACTGGACCAGATCCTGAGTCGAGGCAACGGCCTGGTAAGCACCGCGTTCGGCACGATGTCACTCGGGGAGCGGGGCACAGTGAACTGGACCGGCTACGATCGCCTGGTCCCGACCGTACTTCCATCAAGCTTTGACGGCACCGCCAGTCTCGAGTTCTCACTCTTCCTCGCTGACGATCTCCGGGGACGCTACGACGGCGCCCTCCAGATGCAGCTGGGATCGGGGCGCAGCACGGCGTTCCTGTATACTCTCGTCGAGGACGGGCTGCGACTGGTCTACGTTCCGCCGCAGCTCGTGAACGACGACAACGTGGTCGAGGAAGAGCCGATCTCTCCGGTGGTCATGTTCTACCGCTTCACAAACAGCTGATCCGGAATGCTCTCGGCAACGGGACTCCATCTCGCCTTCGGGCCGCAGACGATCCTCGACGGTGTCAGTGTGACGCTCGACCCCGGCGTCCGCGCGGGACTGGTCGGCGCCAACGGCAGCGGCAAGACCACGTTCCTGAAGATCCTCGCGGAAGACACCGTGCCGGATGCCGGCGAGGTGACCCGCGGCCGGAATGCGACCCTCGCCTACCTTCCGCAACGCCTCGACGTTCCCGCCGAGGAGACGATCTCCGGGCTTGCCGATCGTGGATTCCGGGCGGAGCACACCCTCGTCTCCGAGCGAGCACAACTCGCCGATCGCCTCAGCCGGACGCCCGACGATACGGCCGCGCTGGCGCGGCTCGCCGAGATCGACGACACGCTGGAACGCCGCGGATACCACGAGCGGGCCACCGAGATCGCCCGCGTGCTCCACGGACTCGGCTTTGCGCAGGACGACCTGCATCGTCCCCTCGGGGAGTTCAGCGGCGGCTGGCAGATGCGGGCCTCGCTGGCGCGCACGCTCCTGACCAGGGCGGATTTCCTCCTCCTCGACGAGCCAACGAACTACCTGGACAGTGAGGCCCGCCTGTGGCTGGCAGACTTCATTCGGGGCTACGACGGCGGGGTTGTCCTCGTCTCCCACGACCGGGCCTTTCTGGATGATTCGGTTTCGATCATCCTCGAACTGTTCGGTGGACGCCTGCGCCGGTACAAGGGCAGCTACAGCGAATACGAAGCCCGGCGCACCCAGGAACTCGAACAGCTGGTCAAGGCGTGGGCACAACAGCAGGAGGAGATTCGCAGGCAGGAGGAGTTCATTCGCCGGTTTCGGGCCAAGGCGAGCAAGGCGCGCCAGGTCCAAAGCCGCGTGAAAACGCTGGAAAAGACCGACCGGATCGAGATTCCCCAGCACCTGCGACCGATTTCGATCTCGCTGCCGCCGCCGCCCCACTGCGGCGACCAGGTACTGGAGCTCGACGGGGTCACACGACGCTACGACTCACACCTCGTCCTCGAGGACCTGCAGTTCACCCTTCGACGCGGCCAGCGACTGGCGGTGGTGGGGCTGAACGGCGCCGGCAAGTCCACGCTGCTCCGGATTCTCGCCGGAAACGATACGCCCACGGCGGGGTCCGTGCGGACGGGGACCGGCGTCCAGATCGCCTACTACGCCCAGGACAGTGCCGACACCCTTCCGACCGGGACAAGCGTGTACGACTACCTCGCCTCCCGGGCGTCGGACGAGGCCCTCCCCCGGGTCCGTTCCATGCTGGGCTCGTTTCTCTTCGACGAGGATGCGATCGACAAGCCGCTCGATGTGCTCAGCGGCGGCGAACGCAGCCGCCTGGTGATCGCCGGTCTCCTGGTGCAGCCCGCCAATCTTCTGATCCTGGATGAGCCCACCAACCACCTGGACATGACCAGTCAGGAGGTTCTCGCCCGGGCGCTTTCCTCGTACCAGGGATCCGCGGTGGTAGTGTCCCATGACCGCCACTTCCTTCGCGCCGTATCCACCGACGTCCTGGCCCTGTGGCCCCATTCGATCGACCGCGACCAGCGGCCGCCACAGGCGTGGCGCTACTACCCCGGCAGCTACCGGGAGTTCGAGGGGAGCCATCTGGGCGAAGTATTCGCCACGGCTGAACGCGGCGAAACACCGGGTTCGGCCACAGCGGCCTCGTCCGCCGCCGGCTCGACCGGCGCAAACCGGCCCGCCGGAGACGACTACGCCCGTCAGAAGGCGCTCCGCGGGGAAGTGCGACGGCTGCAGCGACGCGAACACGAGGTGCTGGAGGAGATGGAACGGCTGGAGCACGAGCACGGCGACATCCAGCACGCCATGTCTCTCGAGGAAAACTATACGGACCCCGAACGTATACGGGATCTCCAGGACCGTCTCCAGCGGAACGAGGCCGATCAGCACCGGGCAGGTGCCGAGTGGGAGTCGCTGGTGACCAGCCTCCAGGAACTCGGCGTCGAATCGTAGTCTCACCGTTGCTCCCCCGGGCGCGGTGTGAGTACCTTGTCCGGCAATGACACAGCTCGTATCGTGGAACGTGAACGGGATTCGCGCCGCCCAGAAGAAAGGTTTCGGTGAGTTTCTGGCGCAGACGAGCCCGGATATTCTCTGCCTTCAGGAGACCAAGGCCTCGCCCGACCAGCTCGACACAGCCCTGAGCGAGCCCGACGGATACCATGCGTTTTTTGCGTCGGCGGAGAAGAAGGGCTACAGCGGTGTAGCGATCTACTCCCGCACGCCGCCGAGGGAGGTGCGCCCCCTCGGCCGGCGCGAGTTCGACGCTGAAGGACGAACCCTGATCGCAGAATACGCCGACTTTACCCTCATCACGGGGTACTTCCCCAACAGCCAGGCCGGGGGAGCCCGGCTCGATTACAAGCTCGCGTACTGCGACGCGATACACGCCGAGGCGGACCGAATCGTCGCCGACGGCGGCCACGTGGTGATCTGCGGTGACTTCAATATCGCCCATACCGAGATCGACCTTGCGCGGCCGAAGCAGAACGAGGACAACCCGGGATACCTGCCGCAAGAGCGCGAGTGGATGAGCTCGTTCCTCGAACACGGATACGTCGACACCTTCCGGCACTTTGTCTCGGAACCGGGACACTACTCGTGGTGGTCCTACCGCGCCCGTGCCCGGGAAAAAAACGTCGGCTGGCGGATCGACTACCACGCCGTGGATCGGGGATTCCTGGACAGGGTGTCCTCGGCTGCCATCCGATCCGACGTGTACGGATCGGACCACTGTCCCGTCACGCTGGACATCGAGGTTGAACTGTGAACCGCGTACCGGTGTTTCCGCTGGGGCTCGTCCTCATGCCGCGCATGCCGCTGCCACTGCACATTTTCGAGGAACGCTACCGGTTGCTGGTGGCGCGTTGCCTCGAGCAGGACGTACCGTTTGGCGTCCTGCTGCATACGGGCACCACCGTGCAGACCGTGGGCTGTCTCGCCCGTATCGATAGCGTGATCAACCGCTACGACGACGGCCGTCTCGATATTCTCACGATCGGCACGGAGCGGTTTCGCGTCACCGCGATGCACGAGGACCAGTCCTACCTGGAGGCCGACATTGAGGTGTTTCGCGATGCGGCGATCCCGGGCGAAGAGGTTCAGGCAGTCAGCGATCTGTCGCGGACCGCGATCGACGACCTCACGGAATTCGCACGCGTCGCCGGCTACGATGTCGACACGACGATGCTCGAGTCGCTGGAGCCCGAGGAGCTCTCGTTTCTCCTGGCAACGACGGACGTCTTCAGTACCGAGGAAAAACAGCAGCTCATAGAGATGCGCTCGACCCCGGACCGAATGCGTCGTGCGGCCCGTGCCCTGGATGCCGGACGCGAACGGCGGGCGATGACACAGCGTATCCGTGAGATGCTGGGCAAGGACGAGGAAGACATCGACCATTTGTTCAACTGAGCCACCACGGCGGCGGTGGCATTCTCCCTCCCCGAGGGGGTGTAGTTTCGCAACTTTGTTTGCAGGAGGACGTATGAATCTGAAGAAGCATCTTCTGGTGCTGCTGACGGTGTTTGTCGGCGGTACACTTTTCGCGACGGGAACCCAGGAAGCTGCGGGGCCCGAGCCACTGGTCGTGGGTATGGAGCTCCAGTATCCCCCGTTCGAGTTTTCCGACACCGACGGCAATCCCACCGGGGTCAGCGTGGATTTCGCCAAGGCGTTCGGTGAGTATCTCGGCCGCCCGGTTGAGATACGCAATATCGAATGGACCGGTCTTATCCCTGCGCTGCGTACCGGAAGCGTCGACGTGGTGATCTCGTCCATGACGATCACCGACGAACGTGATGAGCAGATCGATTTCAGTATTCCCTACGCCCAGTCCGGCCTCACCCTCCTCGTCAGCACCGATTCTCCCGTCACCAGCCCCGACGATCTCAACAACGAGGATGTGGTCCTGGCGGTCAAGTCCGGTACCACCGGGGCGATCACGGCGCAGGAACAGTATCCCAATGCCGAGATCCGTCTGTTCGACACCGTTTCCGCCTGTGTCCTCGAGGTCTCCCAGGGCAAGGCCGACGCCTTCATCTACGATCCCCTCACCGTGTACCGCAACTGGCAAAACAACCCCGATACGACCCGTCCCGTGTTCGAGTCGATCGAGGGAACGTTCGGGTATTGGGGTGCAGGTTTTCCCGAGGGAAGTCCGCTGCGGGATCAGATGAACGAGTTCATCCGCCAATTTCGGGCCGACGGCGGTTTTGATCGTCTCGCGGAAACCTACCTCGGCGACATGCAGCGGCTGTTTGCGGCCGAAGGGGTTCCGTTCTTCTTCGACGTCGAGTCGTAGGCGCGGTCCATACCGTATCACGTTGCATGAAACCGCACGTTTTCTTTGAACCCGCCCGGGGAGAGGCCGAAACCGGCCTCTCCCCGGAGATTCGCCACGGCGTAAACATCGTCATCGTCGCCGTGCTTTTGGCCGCGCTCTTCTGGTTCGCCTTCAGTCGACTCAACTACACGTTCAACTGGGCGTCCGTGTGGCGCTACCGCGGCAACCTTGTCCGCGGTTTCGGCATGACGATCGTCATTTCGTTCTTCGCCCTGCTTTTGAGCATTCTCGTGGGAACGTTTTTCGGACTGGGACAGCGGAGCACCTTCCTGCCCCTGCGCTACCTCAGCCGCGCCTACGTGGAAGTGATCCGCGGCACGCCGCTCCTGGTTCAGATCCTGATCTTCTTTTACGTGGTTGCCAACGCCTTCGGAATCGGCAATCGCTACACGGTCGGTATCATCATCATGTCGATGTTCTCCGGTGCCTACGTCTCGGAGATCATTCGCAGCGGCGTCGAGGGCGTCGCCCAGAGCCAGCTGGAGTCGGCACGGTCCCTGGGGTTCACGACGCTCCAGACGTACCGCTTCATCATCATGCCCCAGGTTATCACCCGCATTCTGCCGCCGCTGACCGGCCAGTTTGCGTCGCTCATCAAGGACTCCTCACTGCTGTCGATCATCGCCGTCAACGAGTTTACGCAAATGGCGCGGGAGGTGAACGCCAACACCTTTTCCACGCTGGAGAGTTACATTCCCCTGGCGGTGGGGTATCTCCTCCTCACACTGCCGATATCGATTCTGACCAAGGGGCTCGAGAGGAAGTACGCATATGCAGATTGATATTCAGGGACTGAACAAGAGCTTCGGTGAACATCACGTCCTGCGTGACGTCAGCCTGCGGCTGGACAACTGCCATTCCCTCGTCATCGTTGGTCCCTCCGGCGGCGGAAAAACCACCCTGCTCAGGGTGATTGCGGGCCTCGAACAGGCGGATTCCGGACGCCTTGTGGTCAACGGACGGGAGATCGCCTTTGACGAAGCCCAGCTCCGGGAGTACCGCAAACACGTCGGGATGGTCTTCCAGGCGTACAACCTGTTTCCTCACCTGACGGCCCTCGAGAACATCACCCTTCCCCTGGAGAAGGTCCATGGCCGTCCCGCAGCGGAGGCGCGCGACACCGCCATGGCGCTTCTCGACCGGTTTCAACTCGCGGACCACGTCCACAAGAAGCCCGCGCAGCTCTCCGGCGGTCAGAAACAGCGGATCGCGTTGAGCCGGGCGATCGCGATCGCCCCGGAGTTTCTGGTCCTTGACGAACCGACCAGCGCACTGGACCCGGAGTTCACCGCCGAGGTACTGGACATGATCGAGGAGCTCCGCGAGGAGGACAAGCACCTGATTCTCGTGACCCACGAGATGGGCTTTGCGCGACACGTATCGGACTACGTGATTTTCATCGACGATGGCGTGGTGATTGAAGAAGGCCCACCGCAGCAGATCTTCGACAATCCACGGCACCCGAAGGTACGCACGTTCTTTGACCGCGTGCTAAAGTACTAGAGGTATGGAACGCATCGAGGTCGAACTCGAGGACGGCCCCCACGGGCTCGAACAGGCACGTACCCTCCGCAACGCCGGCGATCGGATGGATCGGACGCGTCGTGCCGGTGTTGTTCTGTGGAACGTCACCCTCACGCTGCGAATTCTGGGGCCCACCTCCTGGTGGAATCAGGCACGGCAGTACTTTCCCGACGTCCTGTGGCTGCGTAAGCGGCCGGACGAACTCGGCGACGACCGGCGCTTGCGACAGGAGGATTTCGAGGAACCCATTCCCCAGCGGGTCCTCGACCATCTCAACTCCCTCGCCCACGGTGATTCGCGGGCCGACCTCCACGCGAAACTGCCGGAGTCGTTTCTGCGTTCCGGCGTTGTTCATACCAACATGGAAACGATCCTGACAATCCTGCGCGAGCGGGGCCACTACAATTCCGGGCACTGGTACGGTTTTTGCCGTTCCGTCCGCGGGATGGAATCACTGGCACCGCTCATCGCCGAATAGAGGAGGCAATTCACATGGCCGACTACGCACAACGCATTCACGAACTCACCGACGTCCGGCGCCGGGCGCTGCAGGAGTGTGAAAACCAGCGTCGCCTGATCGGGGAGCGCCTCGTCGATCTCCCTCCGTCGGAGGTTCCGGAGACCGCGGCGCCGCTGGTTCAGCGCTATCGCGGAATCGCCGACCGCGTGGAACTGGCAAGCTCCGCCATCGAGCGGATGATCGCCATCGACGACCGGCAGTCGGAGATCCGCGACCGGATGAAAGAGCTGCAGAAAGAACGCGACCAGCTCCACCAGGGCCTCGACGGGGTCTACGAGCAGGTGGGTGCGGTGGCGTTTCGTCTCTTCCGGCAGCATCCCCTCATAGATGCGACCTACTCGTCGGTATTTGCGGGACTCGCCCGCTACCAGGACGACATTCGCGATATCGAAGCAAACCTCGGTCGCTATTCTGCGGATCCAGGAGCCGCCAAGGGCTCCGTGTTCGAGCGCCTCGGAGCACGGGGCCGGCAGGCGCTCCTGCGAAACCGGCGTGCCGTCCGGGAAAACCAGCTGCCCCGATTGCTGCAGGACGCGGGGCGCAAACTGGTCGAAACGGACTTCATTTCCCAGATCGACGACGAGGAACTCAACCGTGTCTCCCAGCCGGTCCGGGACGCAGCCGATCGCCGACAGGAACTGGAGGAGGCACTCCAGGAACTCCGCACCGAATCGGGGCGCCTCGTGGACGAGTTCAACGGCCTGAGCGCCGGGAAAAAGCTGCCGCGGGCGCGCAAGGACCGGCAGGGCGAGATCGACGCGGCGCGCGGTGAGATGAACCAGGTACTCGCGGAGCTCGGTCGTATCGCCGCAACCGATCCCCCCGAGGCGGTGGAGGCGGAGGTCTCCGCCCTCAAGGAATGCGAGCGGCGAACGGCGCACTTCGATCAGCTGATTCGCCGACTCCAGGCGGGACAACAGGCGGAGCTGGTTGAACGGGACATCGAATCGCTGGACGGGGAGATTCGCGATACCGAGCAGCGCCTCGCGGACCTGCGGGAACGTCGTGCCGCCCGCGAGGCGAATCACGCCGAACTCGTCGGCGAGCGTGGAGACGAGTCCGACCTGTTCGACGACTGATCGATGGAGCTTGCCTTCGATACCGATCGCTCTCCGCTCGCGGCGCGGATGCGACCCCGTTCCCTCGCCGAGTTCGTCGGACAGGAGCACATACTCGCGCCCGGTCGTCTGCTCCGGCGCGCAATCGAGGCGGACCAGATCAGCTCAATCGTGCTTTCCGGTCCGCCGGGTACCGGCAAGACGACCCTGGCCCGGGTGATCGCGGAACACACACGGAGTCAGTTTCTCTCGGTGAACGCCGTCCTGAGCGGTGTAAAGGACCTTCGTGCCGCGATCGAACAGGCACGGACGTTCCGCGATCAGACCAATCGTCGAACGATTCTCTTCGTCGATGAGGTCCATCGCTGGAACCGTTCACAGCAGGACGCGCTCCTTCCGTGGGTCGAGGACGGGTTGATCATCCTCATCGGCGCGACCACCGAGAACCCGTTTTTCGAGGTCAATCGGGCGCTCCTGTCCCGAAGCCGGGTGTTTCTCCTGAATCCACTGGATCCGAAGGACCTCAGTCGTGTGCTGGATGCCGCCCTCACTGACCGTGAACGCGGCTACGGCGCCTATGCCGTCACCGTGACCCAGGAGGCGCGGGACCATCTGGTGGGGGCGTCCTCGGGAGACGCACGCACCCTCCTGAACGCCCTCGAGCTCGCGGTGGAAACAAGCGTTCCCACTTTTCCCCCGCCTCCCGGAACCGAGATCGACGTTGATCTCTCCGTGGCCGAGGACAGCATTCAGCGACGCGCAGTGCTCTACGACAAGGACGGAGACTACCATTTCGATACGATCAGCGCGCTGATCAAATCGATCCGCGGATCCGACCCGGATGCGGCGCTCTACTGGCTCGCACGAATGGTCACCGCCGGCGAGGACCCGCATTACATATTCCGACGCCTCCTGGTGCAGGCGTCGGAGGATGTCGGGCTCGCAGACCCGCAGGCTCTCGGAGTCGTCACATCGTGTGCTACCGCCTTTGACCGCGTCGGACTCCCGGAAGGCCAGTTTCACCTTGCCCAGGCGGTGTTGTACCTCGCCAATACCCAAAAATCCAACAGTACGCTCTCCTACTTCGACGCCCGCGCCGCGGTGCAGGAACACGCCGGTGACGAAGTCCCCACCCACCTTCGGGACGCGAATCGTGATGGCGCCGACCTGGGCCACGGACAGGGCTATCTGTATCCCCACGCCTACCGGGACCACTGGGTGGCGCAGCAATACCTGCCCGGTGCGATGCAGGGCCGACATTTCTACGAACCCGGCAACCTGGGATGGGAGGGCGAACGGGCGGCGCAGCTTCAGGACCGCCGACGACTCCAGGTCGCCGCCATCCAGGAGGCGGAACGCGGTCAGTGGGTGGTGGCTCCTGCCCGCGGCGCCGATGCCCGCTGGACGCGCCGCGCCGAAGGTGGCATCTACGATCACGTCGCCGAACTCCGCGATCTCCTCGTAGACCGTCTCAACCTGTCCGCCACCGACCGCTGCCTTCTGGCCGGCGACGGCATCCTCCTGGTCGTCTGGGAGGCGGTGCGGCGCTCCCCCGGCGGACTGGTGGCGGTATGGAGTCCGGAAGACACGATCCAGGTCGTACGCCATTCCCTCGGCGCCGAGGCGGACCGCATCGACGCCCCCCAACTGCTCAGCACCGAGGGACCGCCCGCAGCGCCCCCGGGGACGGACCGGCAGTCAACCTCCGGTCATCGGGGACCGTTCGACAGAGTGTTCGTGCGCTCCTTCCGGTACGACGATCCAGCGGCGTGGCTCGCCGCACTTCCGCCACTCCTCGTCCCCGGCGGTCGCGCGGTGGTGGTGGATATCGATCCCGCCGACGGAACACGACCATCCGCGATTCTCGAACTCTCCCCGGAGGATCGCGACGCCCTAAAGCGTGCGGAACTCACCGGAGCACCGGCGAGAACCTCGCTCTGGCGGAACGCCGCCGACAGCTCGCTGCCTCCCGGCTGGACGGCGGAACTGTCGGTTCACCACACGGTGACCCCCCGCCGCATCACCGCGGCGCAGCTGACGGAGTGGCTTGCCCCTGACGGCGCCCTCGGCGATGCGCTGGCCGCCTCCGCCGACGGCGACACACTGGAGAGGATTCGGGCGTCGGCTCGGTCGTGGAAACCGTCGACGGTTCAATGGTCACGCGCACACCTTTTCCTGACAATCGAAGCGCCCACGGCTTGACAAAACACGCCGTTACCGGGCATATTCCACCGCACTTGCGGTGGATGTAGTTCAATCGGTAGAGCGCCAGATTGTGGTTCTGGTTGTTGCGGGTTCAAGTCCCGTCATCCACCCGGAAGCGCGCCCGTAGCTCAGCTGGATAGAGCGTCGGACTTCGAATCCGCAGGTCGCAGGTTCGAATCCTGCCGGGCGTACAGACAAAGCTTGTGGGCCGTTAGCTCAGCTGGTAGAGCAGCAGACTCTTAATCTGCGGGTCGAAGGTTCGATCCCTTCACGGCTCACTTCCCGCGTCAGGCGACACGATCGTGGGACGCGCTGGATACGCTTGACCAAATGGGTCTGAACAGATACCATGCGCGAGAGTGGTGAAATTGGTAGACACGCCAGATTTAGGATCTGGTGCCGAAAGGCGTAAGGGTTCGAGTCCCTTCTCTCGCAAGGGGGAAGGAAAACCGATTCCCACTCATGGACGCTTCAAGCGTACCGGCATTTTGCGAGAGTAGCTCAGTGGTAGAGCTCCACCTTGCCAAGGTGGATGTCGCGGGTTCGAATCCCGTCTCTCGCTCGATTTTGAGGCGGTTCGGGTTTCCCGAATCGCCTTTTTTGTTGACGCCATACATTTTCACGTTGGAAAGGCTGTTACATGGTACAGGATAAGAAGGTAGAAAAGCTCGAGAACTCAGCGGTCAAACTCACGGTGACGATTCCGGCACCGGAAGTGCAGTCGGCGTACGACGATCTCGTCAAGAAATACTCGAAGAGCGCCCAGATCAAGGGCTTTCGCAAGGGCAAGGTGCCCCGCGAGATTCTGGAACGCAAGTTCGGCGAGGCGTTTCGTGCCGAGACGCTTGACGACCTGATCCAGAAGGGGCTCGGGGAGGCGATCGAGGCGGTGGATGACGCCGAAAAGCCCCTGCCCTACGCCCGTCCGACGCTCATGGACGAGGAGCTGGACCTGGATCCCGCCAGCGATCTCACCTTCACGGTCACCTACGACGTGTTTCCGGAGGTGACGCTGGGCACATACAAGGGTCTTGAAGTCACCGAGCCGCAGGTCAAGATCACCAAGGCCGACGAGGATCGCGATATCGAGGACATGCGGCAGCAGAACGCCCTGGTCATCGACAAGGAGGACGGTACCGTCGCCAAGGGCGATCTCGTCACCATGAACTACGAGGAAGTTGACGCCGACGATACCCCCGTGGAGGGCACCCGGCGCGAGGATTTCCAGTTTACCGTCGGCGAGGGGCACAACCTCTACCACATCGACACCGAGGTGGTTGGCATGAAAGCCGACGAAACCAAAGTAATCGAAAAAGAGTACGCCGAGGATTTCGAACACGAGGAACTCCAGGGTCAGACCAAGCGCATCCAGGTCACCGTGACCCGCGTCCGCCAGCGCGATCTCCCGGATCTGGACGACGAGTTCGCCCAGGACATCAGCGACGATTTCGAGACGCTGGACGATCTCCGCAAGGATGTTCGCAGCAAGCTGGAGAAAAACGCCGAGAGCCGTGTTCGCGCCCGCAAGATCGATCAGCTCATGACGCAGGTCGTGGAAGCCTCGCAGGTTGAGGTTCCCGCGACGATGGTCGATACGGAACTCCAGCAGAGCTGGAACAATCTGGCCCAGCAGTATCGTGTAACGCCGGAGCAACTGGAGCAGCTCCTCTCCATGCAGGGCAAGACGCGGGATGACATCTTTGGCGAATGGCGGCCCGCCGCAACCGAGCGCATCAAGCGCAGCCTCCTCGTCCAGAAGATGATCGAGAACGAGGGGATCGAGGTCAGCGAAGAGGACGCCGAGGCGGAGATTCGCTCGGATGCCGAGGAGCGCTCCGCCGATCCCGACCAGATTATCGAGTACTACAAGAGCCAGGGAATGCTGAGCTACGTGCAGCAGGAGATCGCCGAGCGGCGGATGTTTGACAAGGTCCTGGAGGAGTCCAAGGTTAAGAAGGGCGAGAAGATCGCCTATGTGGACGTGCTCCGGGAGAATGAGTAGGTTTCCTCCCATGAACGTGCAGAACAACAACCTGGTGCCGATCGTTGTCGAGCAGACCGGCATCGGCGAGCGCTCCTACGACATTTTTTCCCGCCTGCTGAAGGACCGGATCGTCTTTCTGGACGGCCCGATCAACGACGCCACGGCGGACCTGGTAGTGGCGCAGATGCTCTTCCTCGAGAGCCAGGACCCGGAAAAGGACATTAACCTGTATGTCAACAGCCCCGGTGGATCCGTAACCGCCGGCCTGGCGATCTACGATACGATGCAGTACATCAAACCCGATGTATCCACGATCTGTATGGGCCAGGCTGCCTCCATGGCCGCGCTCCTGCTTACGGCCGGAGCCGCCGGCAAGCGCCGCGCCCTCCCCTCGTCCCGGGTACTGGTCCACCAGCCGTGGGGCGGTGTCCAGGGGCAGGCCACCGACATCGGAATACAGGCGCGGGAGATCGTGCGCCTCAAAAAGATGCTCATCGACTACTTTGCGCGCCACACCGGCAAGACCGAAGACCAGATCAGTACCGATCTCGAACGGGACTATTTCATGTCCGCTCAGGAGAGTGTAGAATACGGTATCGTAGACGAAGTCCTGGTCCGAGGAGCTCATGATTAAACAGAGAAGCGAAAGCGGAAAGTCCTGTTCCTTCTGCGGCAAGAAGGCGGAGCACGCCCGCAGACTGATCGCCGGTCCCGGTGTGTACATCTGCGACGAGTGCGTCAACGTGTGCAAGCGGATGATCGACGAAGAGGACGACATCCTCACTTCGAGCATTCTCGACACCGTACCCAGTCCCAAGGAAATCAAGTCCTACCTTGACCAGTATGTGGTGGGTCAGGACGATGCCAAGAAGACGCTCGCGGTGGCGGTGTACAACCACTACAAGCGCATCAGCCAGAAGGCGGCCCTGGATGACGAGATCGAACTCGACAAGTCCAACGTGCTGCTCATGGGTCCCACCGGAACGGGGAAAACGCTTCTGGCACGGACCCTGGCAAAGAAGATGAAGGTCCCCTTTGCAATCGCCGACGCCACCACCCTCACCGAGGCGGGGTACGTGGGCGAGGATGTGGAGAATATCCTGCTGAAACTCTACCAGAGCGCCGGCGGAAACATCTCCGCCACCGAGCGGGGGATCATCTACATCGACGAGATCGACAAGATCGCACGGAAATCCGAAAACGCATCGATCACCCGCGATGTCAGCGGTGAGGGCGTCCAGCAGGCGCTCCTCAAGATCATCGAGGGCACCGTTGCCTCCGTGCCCCCGCAGGGTGGGCGCAAACACCCCAGCCAGGAGATGATCCGCATCGACACCACGAACATTCTGTTCATCGTCGGGGGCGCCTTCGTCGGCCTGGACCGGGTCATCGAGAGCCGCGTGTCCAAGAAACCCATGGGCTTTGGAGCGGACATCCGCAACGTTCAGGACAAAGACCTGGTCGCGCTCTACCGACAGATGCATCCCGACGACCTGATCAAGTTCGGGCTCATTCCCGAGTTTGTCGGCCGCCTGCCGATCCACGTCACGCTGCAGGATCTGGACCAGGAGGCGTTGGTTCGCATCCTCAAGGAACCTAAGAACAGCATCGTCCGCCAGTACCAGGCGGCACTCAAGCTGGACAACGTGGAACTCGTTCTGGAAGACGGCGCCCTGGAAGCGATTGCCGGTCAGGCGCTAAACCGGAAGACGGGTGCTCGCGGGCTCCGGTCCATCGTTGAGCGGCTCATGACGGAACTGATGTTCGAACTGCCGTCAATCGAGGGTCAGAAGCGCGTCACGATCACTCGCGAGGACGTCGAAACCGGCCAGAAGCCGAACGTTGAACTGACCCAGAAATCCGCATGAAACTCTTCGGCGACCGCGGGGATCGCCGTCGGCTCCCGGTCTACTTCCTCACCGACTCGGTGCTGTTTCCCGGCGTATCGGTGCCCCTCGTGGTACGCGACGAGCGCGACCAGCGCGTTATCAACAGCGCAATGGAGGGCGACCGCTCCCTCGTCATGGTACCCCGTCGTGGCGACACGGAAAGCGATGTCGGGACCGTGGCCCACGTTCACCACGTCGCCAAAATGCCGGACGGGGCGATGCGGGTGGTTGTCGAAGGGCGCCTCCGCGTCCGCGTCGCCGATCCCCGCACCGAGGATAGTGGTGTCGACACCGCCAGGACCACCACGATCGATGCCGATCGCGGCGATCCCGATGAACGTCTGCCCTCGCTTGTGTCGGTCGTGCGTGATTCCCTCCAGGAGTACCTTCGCCTCCATCCGACGGTCGGTTCCCGAGCCGGTGAACGGATTCTCGCCGCGGATGGCGCGGACCGTCTGGTGGATCTCTCCGGCGGTAATCTTCCCCTGGAGTACGACACCAAGATAGCCCTCCTCGGCGAGCACCGCAGCGTGGAACGCGTATCGCTCCTGGCGGACGCGATCCAACACCAGGTGGAACTCCTCGGCATGAAGCGTTCCATCCGCGACCGGGTGCGCAAGCGCCTGGAAAGCGGTCAAAAAGAATACTTTCTCCAGGAACAGATCAAGGAAATCAACCGCGAACTCGGCAAGGACGACCAGGACGAGGGGTTTGCGGATCTGGAACGCAGGATCAGCGAGGCCGGGCTTCCGGATCCGGTTCAGGCGCGCGCCGAACGCGAGCTGCGACGGCTGCGGAAGCTGCCGCCGGTGTCACCGGAGTCCGGGATCATTCAGACCTACCTCGACTGGCTCCTGGAACTCCCGTGGCACCGTGCCTCGCACGAAGAAACCGTGGAGCTCGCTTCGGCCCGGGAGATTCTGGACGGCGACCACTACGCTATGCGGGAGCCCAAGGACCGCCTGCTGGAGTTTCTGGCGGTACAGTCGCAAAACCCCGACCTCAAGGCACCGATCCTCTGCTTCGTGGGACCGCCGGGAACGGGGAAGACATCTCTGGGCCGCTCCCTCGCCCGCGCACTCAACCGACAGTTCGTCAGGCTCTCGCTGGGCGGCATCCGCGATGAGGCCGAGATCAGGGGGCACCGGCGGACCTACGTCGGCGCCATGCCGGGGCGTATCATCCAGTCGATGCGCACCGCCGGCACCCACGATCCGGTCATGCTGCTGGACGAGATCGACAAACTGGGCGCCGACTTTCGCGGAGACCCCGCCAGTGCGCTGCTCGAGGTTCTGGATCCCGAACAGAACGCGACGTTCTCCGATCATTACGTGGAGCTCGAGTTCGACCTGTCCCAGGTGATCTTCCTGACCACCGCCAACGATCTCGCCGGGATTCCGCGAGCGCTGCGCGACCGCCTCGAGATCATTCCGGTGCCCGGCTACACCGAGGATGACAAGGTCCATATCGCGCGCGATTTTCTTGTGCCGGAGCAGAACGCCGAGAATGGACGCGGCGACAACGCCTTCGCGTTCCGCAGCGACGCGCTCCACACCCTCATCCACGAGTACACGCAGGAATCCGGTGTCCGCACACTGAAGCGTCAGATCGCCACGGTGATCCGCAAGCTCGTGCGCGAACAGGTGGAATCCGGGGGTGACGGCCAGCACCAGGTCACCGCAGCCACGGTACGACGGCTTCTGGGACCGCCACCGCACCGACGCGACACGGGCGACGGAATCGCCCGCCCGGGACTCGCTCGGGGCCTTGCGTGGACCGAGGCCGGCGGCGTAGCGCTATCGGTCGAGGCGGTCTCCTACCGCGGCAACGGGCAGTTGGTGCTGACAGGAAATCTCGGCGACGTGATGAAGGAGAGTGCCCGCACGGCGCTCAGCCTCGCCCGAGCCCGGGCCGAAGAACTCGGCATTGCCGCGGCAATTACCGACCGCGACATCCACGTGCACGTCCCGGAGGGAGCTGTTCCCAAGGACGGTCCCTCCGCGGGTATCACGATCTTCTCGGCCCTGTTGTCGCTCTTTCTCGAGCGACCTCTGTCTCCGGATATCGCGATGACCGGCGAACTCACGCTCACCGGGCGCGTCCTCCCTGTGGGCGGGGTGCGGGAGAAGGTTCTCGCCGCCCGGCGGGCCGAGATTCATCGCGTCATCGTACCCGCCGCGAACGGCACCGACCTCGATCAATTGCCGCGCGACGCGCGGCGAGGCATGACGTTCCATACCGTACGGACGATCGAGGATGTCCTGGCGCTGGTTTTCGAGACCGGCGCCGGGGTCGTCCGCGACGACCGGGGCGAAACGGCGGTGTCCGCCGACGGACCCACCGCTGGAACCGAAGAATCGTTCCAGGTATAATCCGCTCCATGAAACACCTCGAAGGCTCGTCTCTCCTGCGAATCGCGGATCTTGAGCCGGACCAGATCCGGTACCTGCTCGACCTGGCCGGCCATGTGAAGGCCGAGTATCACCGAGGGGCCCGTCCTCAGCGTTTTGCCGGTCGGTCTCTGGCGATGCTGTTCGAGAAGCGATCAACGCGTACGCGCGCTGCATTTGAAACCGCCTTCGGAGAGGAGGGCGGTCATCCGGTCTTCTTGTCCAACCAGGACATCCAGCTCGGCGCCAAGGAAACGATCGAGGACACCGCACGCGTTCTTGGACGCATGTTCGATGCGATCGAGTTTCGTGGCTTTGCCCAGGAATCGGTCGAGACGCTCGCCCGGCACTCGGGCGTGCCGGTGGTCAACGGCCTCACCGACGCCTGGCATCCGACGCAGGCACTTGCCGACCTCATGACGATGGAGGAGCACTGCGGCCGGCTGCCGGGACTGCGGAGTGCGTATTTCGGGGACGGGCGGAACAACGTGTCCAACAGCCTTGTGGTTGCCGCGGCGAAGATGGGGCTGCACCATACCGTGTTCTGTCCACCAGACCTCGCGCCGCCCGCGGAGGTCCTCGAAATGGCCCGCTCCTTCGCGAAGGCAAGTGGTGCCACGATCACCGTGGAACACGATCCCACCAACGTTCCGCGGGAGACCGCGGCGATCTACACCGACGTATGGGTTTCCATGGGCGAGGAGGACTCGGCAAAGGACCGGGTGCGGACGCTTTCACCCTATCAGGTGACCGAGCAGACGCTCGCTGCGGCGCCGGAGGCGGTGTTTTTGCATTGCCTTCCCGCGGTCCGGGGCAATGAAATGACAGCCGCTGTCATCGATGGGCCGGCCTCAAGGGTGTTCGACCAGGCCGAGAACCGAAAACACACGATCAAGGCCGTACTACTCGCGCTGCTGGGGCTTTCATGAGAGCCCCACGCTTGCAAGCTGAAACCCGGCATAGTAGTATTGAGCCATGAAGATTCGGCACCTCCTCATCACGGTCGCGATCATGGGTATCGCGGTCGCAGCGGCTTCCGCGCAGGATCAGCAGCAGGGGCCCGGGGACATCAACGTTCAAGTTGTGACCGTCTACATCCAGAAGATCTACCCGCATCCCCAGGGGTACAAGGTGATCTACTATCGAAGTGATCTCTACCCCGGCGAGGTGTACCTTCCCGGCCGGTGGTTCACCAATGCCGCCGACAAGGGCGAGATCATCTTCACGTCGCACCCGAGTGCGCCGTACATGGATGTGTACTACGAGAACGGCGAGTTCGACCACGTACGCGTCTTTGCCCGGGAAAACCGCGCCGACCCCACCTGGGGCGCCCTCCCCGGCAACGAAGACCTGACCGACGAGTTTTCCGTCGAAACACTCGATATCGCGTACTGAACCCGGCACGTTCCGTGAGTGAGACCACCCAGCAGGAGGATGCGCTCGTTCCCGTCCCCGACGAGGTCGTTGCGTTCTTCCGACGGCACCAGCGCCTCGTGGTGGTTGGCCACCTCGAGCCGGATGCCGACTGCATCGGAAGCCAGGTCGCCCTCGCCGATGGCCTCACGCGCAGCGGTGTTCCCACCCAGCTCCTCAGCCCAGGGCCCTTCGAACGACAGGAGATCGCCGTCTACGCGGATCGCTTTGTTACCGACCCCGGCGGTGTCGATCCCGACGCCACCGGAGTGGTCGTCGTCGACTGTTCCAGCGCTGACCGGATTCACCCGTTCGAAGAGTCTCTTAACGGGCGTGAGATGCTTGTGGTGGATCACCACCGGGAGGGACGTCCGTTTGGCGACGTTCATTTCATTCGCCCGGACGTTCCCGCCAATACGATTCTGATCACCGCCATTCTGGACACCCTCGCCGGTGGTCCCCGGCAGCGCGAGGCGCAGGACCTCTTTCTGGGCCTCGTGACCGACACCGGTTTTTTCCGCTTTCTCGGTTCCGACGAACCGGTCGCCTTCGAAACGGCGGCACGTCTGACCCGGGCAGGTGCCTCACCACGACTCGCCGCGGAACACCTCGATAGCGGACGCTCCTGGGGTAGCCGCAAGATCATCGCACGCATGCTCGACCGGGCGGAGCAACTCCAGGATGGACAGGTTCTCCTGACGTACATGACCAGTCAGGACGAGCTCGAGTTCGGGACACGCCGCGATACCGACGCGCTCTACCGCCTGCTCCTTGCGATTGAGGACGTCCGCGTCATCGGTGTCGTCAAGGAAAAAGCCCACGGCTGTACCGTGAGTTTTCGCGCCAACGACGAAACGGACGTGTCCCGCATTGCCGCAGACTTCGGTGGCGGAGGGCATCAGAAGGCAGCAGGTGCCTTCAGCACTCAGTCATTGACCGCCTTTCTCCCCCACGTCCGCACCCGCCTGGCAAACCTCTGACAGGGACACCCCCACCCCCTTTCCCCAAATGTAACGCTTTGTAACAGTCGTACGGGCGGCGCATGCGCTGTCCATTGGCACGTCGTTTGCTTTCCCTCTCCGGAGGTATTTCATGACACCACTCACCAAGTCACTTGTCGACTACCGCGCCCGGGAGATCAGCTGGGATGAGTTCTACCGCGTCGCCGGGGCCCACATGCAGCGCATGCTCGGCCGCGTACTGCGTGTACCGCCCGCGGATCGTGACGATCTCATCGGAGAGTTCTACCCTCGCTTCGTTCGGCTCTCGCGGGACTATGTGTACCACGGAGCGCCGTTTGACGCGTATCTTTTCACCTCACTCCGCTACGCGGTACGAAGCCGCCGAAGGGACGCCCGCGAACGAATGACCCGGGACTCCGTTTTTGCCGGCACGACTGCGGGGATGGACGAGGTTGTCGCGGAGACGCCCGTGGCCGACGGAGAGGCCGACGACAAGGACGTCTGCGCCCCTTCGCCGCGCATCGCGATTCTGGCGACGAGCAGACAGCGCGATACGGTCCGGCGACAGCTCTTCCTGTGTCTGTGCAAGAACCTTCCGGTCCTCACCGACGCCGAGCGCTCCTACTACGCCCGGTTGTTCGACATCCCGTCATCCTGGCTCGACGGTCTCGACAGGTGCGTCCACGACCGCTGGGACCGCGTATCCCGCCGCCGCACCGCCTACCGTGAACACCGGGACCGACACTTCGCCGCCATGCTGATGAACCAAGCGGTCACCGACCAGGTCCCCGGCGACTGGGCCCGCGCACAGGCCGAAACCGATCGTTTTCACCGCCGCCGGTGGGCCTACTACCGCCGGCGTCTCAGCCATCAGTCGATCCACCTCACCAACCGCGAGGTCGCCGTGCTCCTCGGAATCCCGAAGGGCTCCGTTGACAGCGCCCTCGCCAACCTGTCGCACCGACTTGCGGCATGCACCCGGGGAACGGTAGGCTCACTGCATGACGACGCTTCTCCTCGCCTCCAACAACAGTCACAAGCGGATGGAAATGGAAGGGATTCTGCGACACATCGACGCCCGCGTTCGACTCGTGCAGCCCGCTGACCTCGGCTTCTCGTTCGACGTCGACGAGAGCGCCGGCACCTTCAGCGGGAACTCCGCGATCAAGGCGTGGGGGCTCCACGGCCTGATCAACGGAGATACCGCCGCGGGAGTGGCGTGTTCGGTTGATCCCCAGCGAGTACCGGATCTGGTCCGCGATCGACTCGAAGGGAAAACACCGATGGTCGTCGCGGACGACTCCGGTATCTGCGTGCATGCCCTCGATAACCGGCCGGGCGTACTCTCCGCCCGCTTCGGGAGCGAGGATGGCGGTCCGGACCTCGGGGACGAGGGACGCAACGATCTGCTGCTCGAAACGCTGACCGGCTTCGACGATCGCGGCGCACACTACGTCTGCAACATGACCCTGATCGTCGACCGCGAACGGTGGGTGCAGGTGGAAGAGACCTGGCACGGTGTCATCCTGCCGGAACGGCATCCCGGCTCCACCGGCTTCGGGTATGATCCGATCGTCTGGCTGCCGGACTACGACTGCTCCGTGGCACAGCTTCCGCAGGAGCAGAAAGACCGTGTTTCCCATCGCGCCAAGGCCGCCCGCGGAGTCCTGGCCGCCGCCGGCGTCGTGTGACGATATCGACGACCCGCCGGCAATGCCGCCTTGACAGCGGCGGACGCCCGACCTACCTTCGTGGACTATGAGTTCCATACCGCAGCGGACGGAGGTCCCGGCAGCAGACCGCTGGGATCTCTCGACGCTCTACACCGACGATCAGCAGTGGGAGGCGGACCTCAAACGCCTCGGGGAATACGAACAACGCATTGCCGCGTATCGCGGGCGCCTCGCAGAGTCCGCCGACACGCTGGTGGAATACCTCCGACTGAGTGTGGAGGTTGGTACACTCGAGGAACGCCTCGGCTACTATGCCATGCTGCGGCAGAGCGAGGATGCCGGCGACAGCGACAACCAGAGCCGCTTCGGGCGTTTCATGCAGGTTTCGTCGCGTGTCTCCACCGCCATGAGCTTCTTTGCGCCGGAACTGCAGCAGATTCCCGATGAGCGCATCCAGCAGCTGCGCAGCGATCCGCGTCTCGAGGAGTTCGCCGTCACCCTGGACAAGGTGCTCCGGTATCGCCCGTACACCCTCGGTCCGCAGGAGGAAAAGCTTCTGGCGATGCAGGAGGAAGCCAACCAGACCGCCTCAAAGGCGTTTGGAGCCCTCGTGGACGTGGACATGGACTTTGGCACCGTCGACACGCCGGAAGGGCCGCGCCCTCTGAGTCAGTCGTCCTTCGGCAGCCTTCTCGAACACCGTGATCGCGACGTACGAAAGCGCACGTTTGAACAGTTCTACGAACACTACGACGGTCACCGCAACACCCTTGCCGCGCTCCTCGGCGGAAGCGTACAGCTTGACGTCTACCGGTCCCGCGTTCGCGGCTTTTCCTCAGCACGCGAAGCGCGTCTCTTTCCCGACCGCGTCCCCGAGTCGGTCTACGACAACCTGATCGCAACCGTGCGGGAGCATCTGCCGCTGCTCCACCGCTACTACGGCATCCGGGCCAGGGCCCTCGGCCTGCCGGACCTTGCGGTCTACGACACCCGCGTCTCGCTGGTCCCGGAACTCACCGTTGACACACCCTACGAGGAAGCGGTCGAGACGGTGGCGGACGCCCTGGCGCCGCTGGGGGATGAATACGTGGACACGCTTCGGGGCGGCCTGCTCAACGGATGGGTGGACCGCTACGAAAACCGGGGGAAACGCTCCGGCGCGTTCTCGGCGGGCAGCTACGTCGGCGATCCGTACATCCTGATGAACTACAAACGGGACACGATCCGCGACATGTTCACCCTTGCTCACGAGGGCGGACACAGCATGCATAGTTGGTACTCGGTTCGCAACAACCCGTTCCAGCACTACAGCTACACGATCTTTGAGGCCGAGGTCGCCAGTACGTTCAACGAACAGCTGCTGATGCACCATCTCCTCGACCGGCACCCCGACGGCGCCATGCGCACGTATCTCCTCAGCAAACACCTCGAGGACATGATCGGAACCCTGTTCCGGCAAACGATGTTTGCGGAGTTCGAGCACCTGATCCACCGGGCTGTTGAAGACGGAGACGCACTTACCGTGGATTCGCTCCGCGCCACGTACCGGAGTCTGATCGAGGCGTACTTCGGACCCGACGTCCAGCTCCCCGATCTTCTGACGCTCGAGGGGTTGCGGATTCCGCATTTCTATCGCTCGTTCTACGTCTACAAATACGCCACCGGCATTTCGGCCGCCATCGGGCTGTCCCGGCGTGTACTCGAGGGGGGAGACACGGAACGGAACGACTACTTCGCATTCCTGAAGTCCGGCGGGTCGCGATATCCGATCGATTCGCTGCGACTGGCCGGGGTGGATATGGAAGAACCGGAGCCCATTCGTGTGGCGATGGATGTCTTCCGACAGCGTCTCGACCAGCTCGAAAGCGCCCTTGGAACACCCCGGGAATATTGACACTCCCGGGGTGCCATGCTATATTCCGCCTCACCAGCGCGGCAGTGGCGGAACTGGTAGACGCGCTAGCTTGAGGGGCTAGTGATCTTTTCGATCGTGGAGGTTCAAGTCCTCTCTGCCGCAAAGACCCGGTGGTGCAGCGCGCACCGCCGGGTCTTTTTTTTGCGCCGCGAAGGCGGTACAGTGAGCACGCAGGGAGGTCTGGTGGCGTCCAGCACGGTTGAACAGTACCTGAAGACGATGTTCCTGATCGAACGACGGTCGGGTACCCGGTGTATTCCCATGAAGACGCTCGCGGACGCCATGGGCGTCACCCCCGGTACCGCGACGTCGATGGCCAAACACCTGCACCGGGAGGGACTGATCGAGTACCTTCCCCGTCGCGGTACGATCCTCAGCGATTCCGGCCGCAATCTCGCGGTCAAGGTTGTTCGCCGTCACCGCCTGATCGAAACGTTTCTGGAACGGATTCTGGAGTACGACTGGAGCGAGGTCCACTCCGACGCCGAGGAACTGGAGCACGTGGTTTCGGATCGATTCGTGGAGCGCGTGGACCGGCTCCTGGGCTATCCGGAGACGGATCCCCACGGAGATCCGATCCCCCGCCCCGACGGCCGGTTCGCCCCGCGGGAGCTCTTTCCGCTATCCGAAGCGATTCCCGGCCAACTGCTGGAAGTCGCCCGACTGGTCGAGGACAGCGGCGAGTTCCTGCAGTTCATGAAGCAGCACGGTATCGTGCCCGGCGGCTCAATAACCCCCACACAGACGAGTGACGCGGCCGGCACGGTAACGGTGATCACCGGCGGCCACCCCGATCCCATCGCCCTGAGCCGCGATATCGCCGAGAAGGTTCTGGTCCTGGCGCCCGGGAGTCAGAGCACACCCTTGGTGGACTGAACGCGCTCCGCCGGCCGGTACGCCGCCGCCAGGGCCCGCCCCGCGGACTTGAAGATCGCCTCCGCCAGATGGTGCCCGTTGAGTCCGTAGTGACCGATGACGTGCAAGTTGATCGCAGCGCTGTTTGCCAGTCCCTGAAAGAACTCGCGAACCAGGGCGAGGTCAAACCTGCCGGCGTACGCCTGCGGAAATTCCGCGCGAAACACCAGGTACGGTCGGCCGCAGGCGTCGATTACCGTCTGAGCCAGAGAATCGTCCATGGGGACGGTGGCATCACCAAAGCGCCGCACGGGCCCGAACTGTTCGACGGCCCGACGGAGCGCCGTACCGATCACGATGCCGACATCCTCGACCGTATGGTGATCGTCGATCTCAACGTCCCCCGATGCGGCAATCGTGGCGCCGAACCCGCCGTGAAACAGCATCCCTGTGAGCATGTGGTCGAAGAACGGAACACCGGTCCGCACGTCGATCGCATCACGCCCGGCTGGCGTGCCATCGTCCGGGAGCCCCAGGGAAACGGTGATGTCAGTTTCGCGGGTCTTGCGTTCTACGGATATCTCTCGCACGTCTGCCCCTTTCGCACCTATGGTATACTGCGACGGCGTGGCGCGAACAGAACCTCAGGCACCGAATTTCCTGCTTCGCTGGTCTCTCCAGGCGATCGTCGCCGGCGGCATGGGGGCGGTCCTTGTCCGCGGCTTTGTGGTCTTCACCGGAACCCTCGAACGGGCGGTCGGCGCCAGTGGTGTCCACCCCGTGGTGGTCGCGGTCGGAGCGGCCGCGCTCGTCGGGCTCCTGATCTATCGGTTGGCGCCCGGCGCCGCCGGTGAAGGGGTGCCCGCCTACCTCCGCGCGGTTCGAGGCCCCGAATCCGACCTTCCGCTGCGCGATACGATCATGAAGTATCCCGCCGCGATCCTGACCCTCGGTTGCTACGGCAGTGGAGGTGCCGTCGGCCCGATCGGTCGCGTCACAGCGGGGCTTTCCCAATGGGCCACACGGCACCTTCAACGTCTGCTTCCGCGACTTTTCGCCGACTCATCCCAGCATCATGCCAACTACCACGCGCCGACCACCGCCGCGATCAGTGGCATGGCGGCGGCGGTGGCGTCGATCTTCGGCGCCCCAATCGCCGGGGCGGTCTTCGCCGTCGAGGTGATTCAGACAGACCAGCTCCGATATCACCAGCTGTTCCCGGCGGCGCTGGCGGCGGGAACGGCGGTGTTCGTATCCTCCCTCGCCGGGTGGCCGCCGCCCGTCAATCCCGATCTGCCCGTCTTTCGGGCCGAGGTGTTTCTGGTCCTCCCGGTTATTGTCGTCGGGTTTTTCTGTGGCGTCATGGGCATCGCGTATACGTCGCTCTACCGCGTGATCGCACGCTCCATGGGCCGGGAGCGCAGCTCCCGTCGCATTCCCGCAATGATCGCCGGCATGGGTGTATCCGCGCTCCTCGGCGCGGCGCTGTCTCCAACGCTGTGGGGCACGGCCCGCGGCTTCTACGACGCCGTGCTACACGGGGATTTCCCACGACTCTCGCTCTCCATTGCACCGACGATCAGTTCGCCGGCGGCCATTCTGGCGATCCTGATCGTGGCAAAAATCGTGGGCAACTGTATCACCACCGGGTCGGGAATGAGCGCCGGATTCACCGGCCCTGCGGCGCTCGTCGGGCTGGCCGGCGGAGCGCTGGTCGCAGTGGTCCTCGGTATCGCGCCGGCGACCCCCGGGTACGTGGTGCTGCTTGTTGCGGGGTTTGCGGGCATGCTCGCGGCAACGATGAACACCCCGCTCGCGGGGGCGATTCTGGCGGTTGAGCTCTTTGGAGGAGGATACGGCGTTGCCGGCATCCTTTCGGCGATGATCGCCTTCCAGGTTGCGCGGTTCAACACGATCTACGAGGTCGCCCTGGAAACCGCCGACGCCGCCCCCGGGACTGCCTCAGACGGGGTCTGAAAACAGCCCTGGATCCAGCTCGCTCCGCGTCGGCGGATCGGCGCCGGGCCGCGAACAGGTGTGCGCCGCCACCGTGGCCGCACACCGCAGCATCGCCTCCACCCGGCGGGCATCCAGCGTCCCAACGGTTTCACGATCCAGAAGCCCGTTCGTGTGCAGCCAGGACAGAAGGGCCGCGTGAAACGAGTCTCCGGCTCCGATCGTATCGGACACGCTCGTCGGAACAGCGGGAACACGGGCGATGGAATCGCCCCACACGGCAAACGCGCCATCGCCACCGGCCGTAACAACCACCATCCGGGGCCCCTGTGTCAGAAGCGTTCTGGCTGCGGACTCCAGGTCGGCGGTGCCGACGATCCACGCCAGGTCCTCGTCGCTTACCTTGACGATCGTGCTGGCTGCAATGCCGCGGGCGACGCGACGCCGGTAATCGTCCTCGTCCCGGACCAGCACGGTACGGATATTGGGATCAAACGACACAACACGATGCGCAGACTCCCGTTCCACAAGATCGAGGATCGTCGCGCTCACAGGATCCGCAATCAGGGAGATGGAACCAAAGACGATCGCCTGCACCTCCGGTTTCAGCGACGGGACGTCGGTCGCCGTCAGGCTGCGGTCCGCTGCACCGTCGGCAAAAAACGCGTACCGCGCTTCTCCCGCTTCGGTCTTCTTGACGAACGCCAGCGTACTCGGTGCGTCGGTCCGGGCGATCCAGTCGGTTCCCACCCCGTTTTCCGCGAGACGCGCAAGGAGCTGGTCGCCGAAGAAATCGCGCGACAGTTTGCCGAGAAACGCGACGGGGACGTCGAGCCGGGCAACGGCAATCGCAGAGTTGTAGGGAGACCCGCCCGGCGATGGGCGGTAGGCGGCGTTATCATCAGCATCAACGACAGGGATAAAATCGATCAGTGCTTCACCGGTGTGTACGATCATGGTCTGGATCATACGACAACTTTTCCGCGGCGGCAATCACGGAGTATACTGGCCCCATGCTGCAACTGCCTCTGTATCGCGAGCTGTTTCGCGACGATGAACGCACAATTCTCGAGTACGGCGACTTTCAGGCGAGCGCCTTCCGTTTCTCAACCGGTGTCGAGGCTCTCCGCCTGAGCAACAGCGCCGGTGAGATGACCGTCCTGCCGTACCAGGGTCAGCAGATCTGGGATCTGCAGATGCTCGGGCGCCGACAGACGATGCGCTCCATGTTCGCCGAGCCCCGCTCCGGCGTGCCGTTCCTGGGCACATACGGCGGGTTTCTGCTGCACTGCGGATTCTCAGCGATGGGTGGCCCTGGCCCGAGCGATGACCATCCGCTCCACGGAGAACTGCCGAACATCCCCTATGATGAGGCCTCCCTTGTTGCGGGAGAGGACCAACACGGCGCGTACCTCGGAGTCACCGGCTCGGTGGAGTATGCCCGCGCGTTCGGACCGCACTACCGCGCCCATCCGGAACTGCGTATGTATCCCCGATCCGGCGCGATCCGCGTGATTTTTCGGGCAACCAACCTGAAAAAGACGCCCATGGAGTACATGTACCTCTGCCACGTCAATTTCCGACCGGTGGACAACGCCGAACTGCTGTACACCGCCCCCTGCGATCCCGACCACGTCCGGGTGCGGGACAACATCCCCGCGCACCTGACCGTCACGCAGGAGTACCGCGATTTCCTTGCGGACCTCGCGCGACACCCCGAAAAGCACAACACCCTGGCACCGGATCTTCCCTTCGACCCGGAAGCGGTCCTGTTTGTCGATCTCCAGGCGGACGCCGACGGTGTCGCCCACAGCCTCCAGCGCCTGCCCACAGGAGAGGGAGATTTCATCAGCTACCATCCCGCTGAGCTCGACCACGCGGTCCGCTGGATTTGTCGCACCCCGGACCAGGACGGGCTCGGCCTCGTCCTTCCCGCAACGGCGGAACCGGACGGGTACACCGCGGAGAAGGAAAAGGGCAATATCAGAACGCTTCCCGCCGGCGACACGTTCAGCTGTGATTTCTTCACCGGTGCCCTCTCGGCACCGGCGGCCGGGACGTACGCGGACCACATCGCCGCCACCATGAACGACGGAGGTGGCCGGATAGACCCGGTCGCCCTGGATGCCAAGTCATATTAGTCACGCGCTGCTGGCGGAGGATGTCGCCGGCGATGTAGGGGCCCTGACGGGCGTGGACCCCGCGCCCACCGACCGTTTGCGGGCGATCCTGGTCACGGGCGCCCAGGGGCCGGATTTCTTTCTTCACAATCACCGCAGGAAACCCCGCGGGTTCCGCTACGGCGCCCTCCTGCATCGCAAAGGGAACGCCCCGCTGCTTGCGTCGCTGGCGCATAGCGCCGCCACAGGCGACCGGGAGGACCTGTCCGCGTACGCCCTCGGGTACATCACCCACGTGTGGCTGGACCGTCTGGCTCACCCCTACATCAATTGGTCCGCAGGTTGGCGGGGCACGCCGGACTCCCACCCCGACCGACCGGCGATGCACGCGTTCCTGGAACGCCTCATCGACGTGCAGTACCTGCGCCGGCACAGCGACCTCTCCGTGGCCCAATACCGCTTCGTCGACCGCCTGCCCCGTCGCGCGGCCGATTTCTTTCGGATGAGGCCGGCGCTGGTGCAGGCGCTTCGGGCGGCGCTGGTGAGCGCTGCAGACGACAGCCAGTTGCCACGTCGCCTCCTGAACGCACTGCACGACGGACTCGGGTTCTATCGCTACACCGAGGCGCCCCCGGAACGGTATTTCGTCCTGGCACGACATCGGGAGCGTCGCGGCGAGGTCAGCAGCCGGTGGCTCTCACTGGTGCACCCGCCGGAATCGCTCATTTCTGTCGATGCACTCAATCTTGAGCACCGGGAGTGGGCGCATCCCTGCGACAACGCCCGCCGTTCCCGGCAGAATTTCGAGGAGCTGGTGGCAGGGGCGCGGGAACGGTCCGTTCGCAGCGTGAGGATCTGGCAGACGGCCGTCGAACACCCGGACGCCGAACACCTCCGGGCGATTCTCGATGATATCGGCCCCGAGAATCTCAACGACGGGATCGTCGGAGACCCACCGTGCCGCCGGACGGTCTGCAGCCCCCTGCCCCTCATCGAGCTGTACGAGGAGATCAAGCTCCATTTCGAACGACATACCCGCGCGTGATCTCCCCGCCACCGGGGACGCTGCCGGCGACGAGAAGCGGTCCATCGGTAGACGACAGGCGGCCGGCGGGGTCCAGATCACCGGCCGGTTCCCAGCGTTGGCCGCCACCGGAGAGTGGCGCGAACTGTTCCGCCCGTGACACCGCGGTCCACAGCAGTGTGCTGAACTGCGGCAGACGCGACCACTGGGAGACCGAGCCCCACCACCGGGGAGGAACCGCGGTCCCCGCCTCCTCCAGCGGAGAGTACACAACGCCGCGGAGACTCACGACGCGCCGGTCCGGCAGGGGAAGCCCCCGCCGTCGCAGTTCATCGTTCGCCACTGTCCCATCGAGGATGCGCCGCTGGTGGTAGAGCATGTGCGCGAGTTTGTGGTCCAGCCTGTCACGGGGGTGTATGCCGGTGTAGGAACCGATATCGCCCGGGGCACCCCGCCGGAGATAGAACTTGATCGCCACCTCCAGGTGGTGGATCTGCCCCTCCCACTCCAGCAGGAAGTCGGCCTGCCCCAGCGTTCGCCCCCGATCCGCGACGACGATGTCCCGTGCCAGCAGCCGCACCCCCTCGCATTTCTCGAACACGAGAGCGAGCATGTCCTCGTACACGATCCCGTGGCGCCGCCGGCCGACATCCGGGATGCGCGCCGCCAGCGCGGTTTGTTCGGCAGAAGGGAGCGTGTCGAGGGAATCTGAAAGCATCGAAAAGAACCGGGCAGGCATCCAGTGGGCGGGGTCCGTTGCGACCCGCACCGCCTCGCCCGCCGACGGGGACCGCCGCACATCGGCCGGAGCCGACGGTACCACCAGCGACGGGAGCGCGAGCGCCCACCGCAGATCCCGAAGGCGACGTGAGGCGTCTACGCTGGCATCCGGTCCTTGCACCAGATCCATCCCTCCCGCTCCACCGCCGTCCGCAGGCCCTCGTGCGGTCCAGGGCATCGCCCGGTGAGCGCATCGATCCCGTTGAACGCTGCCACCACCGCGTCCAGATCGTCCGCCCGGGCGGTGATCGCCGTCTCCGGTACATCCAGCGCCAGGCGTCGCCCCCCGCGTTCCTGCGCCGCGACTGCCGCCGCCCACAGCTCGCTGCGGCGGTCTTCGGCCGCCGGTGGGCGGTACCCGCGGGTGGGGATACCCTCGGAGGCGAACCACCCGGCGGGGTAGCTCTCCAGGACCGGAACGATGCCATCGCGGGGAAGACACTCGGCGGTGGTCGTGGCAACCTGGAGCACCCGGCTCCCACCCCGCACTCGAAGGTATGTGCGAATGTCGTCCAGTGCCCGCAGCGTTGCCAGGGCGGCGCGCGCGATACGGTCAGCACCGATATCCAGCGGGGTTTTGCCCAGCCGCCGCCTGATGTCGTGGTCGGTATGGCGTCGAAACAGTGCGTCGGCCGAAGCCTCGATCGGTTCTCCGGCCCGATGGGTCACCAGCGCCGTCCCCATCGCCTCGGGCCAGCCGATCGGCGCATCGACGCACAGCATCACGGGCATCGCGTCGGTCGTGCACCACTCGGCAACGGTCTCCACCAGATGCCGGGACGTCCGAGGATCCCGAATCCGGTCCACACGAATCGTCCATCTCCCGCCCGCGGTCCCCGGTTCCCCAGTGGCATCCGTACTCACGGTGAGACGCGCCAGCGCGTTGTTCCGCGGGTCCACCGCGGCGTCCCACCCGATGACACGGACCGACGGGGACAGCACCGGACTACTCCAGGTCCGGTTCGTAGGCCAGTACCGGCTGCAGCCAGCTCTCCGCCTGTTTCAGGGACACGCCCTTCCGTGCCGCCCAGTCGGACACCTGATCCTTCTGCAGCTTTCCGACGCCGAAATACTGGCTTTGCGGGTGGGCGAAGTAGAAGCCGCTGGTCGCCGCCGCCGGCAGCATCATGAAGCTCTCCGTGAGCGACATTCCCAGCTTGTCCGCCTCCAGCAGCCGGAACAGCTGTTCCTTGTCGTGGTGGTCGGGACAGGGCGGATACCCCGGCGCCGGTCGGATTCCCTGGTACCGGACCGCGAACAGGTCCGGCTTGCTCAACTGTTCCTCCGGTGCATAGCCCCACCAGGTCGTGCGAACCTCCTCGTGGAGTCGCTCGGCGAACGCTTCCGCCAGTCGGTCGGCGAGGATCTTGGCGAGGATTTCGCTGTAGTCGTCACCGGCGTCCCTGAACTGCTGAACGTACTCCTCCATCCCGAAGCCGGTATTCGTACAGAACCCGCCGATGTAGTCGGGAATCCCGGAATCACGGTCGGCCACAAAATCGGACAGGGACAGGTAGTAGTCGACCTTTTCCTTCTTTTTCTGCTGGCGGAGGGTATGCCACTCACCGATCACCGTCGCGCGAGACTCGTCCTCATAGATTTCGATCGTGTCCCGGTCCGTTCGCGCCGCCGGGTACAGAAATATCGCCGCCCGAGCTTCCAGCGCCCTCGTGTCGATCATGTCGCGGAGCATCGCCTGGGCGTCGTCGTACAGCTTGCGTGCCTCCTCGCCAACCTCCGGGTCGTCGAAGATCGCGGGGTACTTGCCGTGCATCTGCCAGGCGATGAAAAAGAACGTCCAATCGATGTACTCCGCCAGCGTTGCGATCGAATAGTCGCGGAAGTGTTTCACGCCCACCATCGCCGGTTTCGGCGGCACCGATGAAACGTCCGGCCGAAATCGCCGGGCTCGGGCGTCGGCGATGGAGAGGTACTCCCGGTCCTGCACCTCCTGCAGGCGCTTCTTGCGGGTTTTCTCGTGTTCTGCCGACAGTTCCTCGGCAAACGTCGCCCGAGTCGTCGGATTGAGCAGCCGGTTCACGAAGCCAACCGCCAGCGACGCGTCCTTCACATGCACAACCGGCGCGTGGTACGCCGGCGCGATCTTCACTGCGGTGTGAATCTTGCTGGTGGTCGCGCCACCGATCATGAGGGGCAGATCAAAGCCCTGCCGTTCCATTTCCGACGCGACGTTCACCATCTCATCCAGCGACGGCGTAATGAGCCCCGAGAGGCCGATGATGTCGGCCTTCTCCTCAACGGCGGTCTTGAGGATGTCCTCGGTCGGCACCATCACTCCCATGTCGACGATATCGAAGTTGTTGCTCGCCAGGACCACCCCGACGATGTTCTTGCCGATGTCGTGGACATCACCCTTTACCGTCGCGAGCAGGATCTTTCCTTTGGATGACGTGTCACCGCTCGCGGCTTTCTCCCGTTCGATGAACGGCGTCAGGTACGCCACCGCCTGCTTCATGACGCGGGCGCTCTTCACGACCTGAGGCAAAAACATCTTGCCGGAACCGAAGAGGTCACCCACCACGTTCATGCCGTCCATGAGGGGGCCTTCTATCACGTGGAGCGCCGCAGGCAGCTTCTGACGCGCCTCTTCAACATCCTCTTCGATGAACGCGGTGATTCCCTTGATCAGAGCGTGAGACAGACGTCCCTCGACCGGCTGCTCCCGCCAGCTGAGATCCTCCTCCCGGGTCGAACCGCGGCCGGCGTAGCGCTCCGCGATGTCGAGCAGGTTCTCCGTGGCGTCCGCCGTGCGGTTCAGGACAAGGTCCTCCACGGCGATCTTGAGTTCCTCGGGAATTTCGTCGTACACGGTGAGCTGACCGGCGTTGACGATTCCCATGCTCATACCCGCCTGTACGGCGTGGTACAGAAAGACGGAATGGATCGCCTCCCGCACCTGGTCCATGCCCCGGAACGAGAAGCTCACGTTGCTGACGCCGCCGGACACCTTGGCGTACGGCAGGTTCTCGCGGATCCATTGCGTGGCTTCTATAAAGTCGACTGAGTAGTTGCGGTGCTCCTCGATCCCCGTGCCGATCGCGAAAATATTGGGGTCGAAGATGATGTCCTCCGGCGGAAAGTCGAGCTTCTGCCGCAGGAGCTCGTAGCTGCGCCTGCAGATCTGTTTCTTTCGCTCCGCGGTGTCCGCCTGCCCGTCTTCGTCGAACGCCATCACGATCGCCGCGGCACCGAAGTCACGCACCGTCCGCGCGTGTTCCAGAAACTCCGTTTCGCCTTCCTTGAGAGAGATCGAGTTAACGATCGCCTTTCCCTGAACGCACCGTAGACCCGCCTCGATCACGGAAAACTTGCTGGAGTCGATCATGATCGGCACGCGGCTGATGTCGGGTTCCGTTGCCACCAGGTTGAGGAAGCGCGTCATCTCGGCGGCGCTGTCCAGCATCGCCTCATCCATGTTGATGTCGATCACCTGGGCGCCGTTCTCCACCTGCTGCAGCGCCACCTCCAGCGCCTCCTCGTGGAGCCCCTCGCGGATCAGACGTGCAAAGCGGCGACTGCCGGTCACGTTCGTCCGTTCGCCGACGTTCACGAATCCGGTGTGCTCCGCAACCTCGAGTGGTTCCAGGCCCGACAGTCGCATCGTGTGGGGATCGTCGCGGAGCGTACGCGGCGCGTGGGGACTGCACGCCTCCACGATCGCCGCGAGGTGCTCGCGGGTTGTGCCGCAGCAGCCGCCGACGATGTTCACCAGTCCCTCCCGCGCCATGGTGCCGAGCACCTCGGCCATTTGCTCCGGCGTGTCATCGTACTCGCCAAACTCGTTGGGAAGCCCCGCGTTGGGGTGCACACTCACGGGGTACTCCGACACGCGACCGAGGTCCTTCACATAGCGCCGAAGCTGGTCGGCACCGAGGGCGCAGTTGAGTCCGACCGAGACGGGGTCCGCATGCCGAACCGAATAGTAGAACGCCTCGGTCGTCTGTCCCGAAAGCGTCCGTCCGCTCTGGTCGGTGATCGTGCCGGAAATCATCATCGGAACGGACGTGCCGCGGGCGCGATTGAGACGACGGACCGCGTAGATCGCCGCCTTTGCGTTCAGCGTGTCGAAGATCGTCTCGATCATGAGAAAGTCAACGCCACCTTCGATCAGGCCTTCCGCGGCGTTGGCATAGTCATCCGCGAGTTGGTCGAACGAGATCGCCCGAAAGCCCGGGTCGTTCACATCCGGCGACAGAGACAGCGTCTTGTTCGTGGGACCGAGAATGCCGGCCACAAAGCGCGGCTTGTCCGGAGTTGCCGTGGTGAACTCGTCGGCCACCGACCGTGCCAGACGTGCCGCCTCCCGGTTCA
Organism: uncultured Spirochaeta sp.; assembly: GCA_913030605.1. Classification (GTDB taxonomy): domain Bacteria; phylum Spirochaetota; class Spirochaetia; order DSM-27196; family Alkalispirochaetaceae; genus Alkalispirochaeta. Next base: position 58,039 of record CAJWEZ010000002.1, on the reverse strand, counting down.
GCTCGCGGACAAACGCCGGATCCTCGAGTCCGTAGTCCTGTTGCGAGGTCGACGTGCCGTTGAACGTATTGGTCTCGATGATGTCTGCACCCACGTCGAGGAAACCGCGGTGGATGTCCGCCACGATGTCGGGACGTGTCAGTGTCAGGAGGTCGTTGTCACCCTTGAGTGGACGGGCATGATCGGCAAAGCGCGTTCCCCGAAAATCCGCTTCCTCCAGGCGGTAGCCCTGGATGTTGGTGCCCATCGCGCCATCCAGAAACAGGATGCGTTCTGACAATGCGCGTCGAAACCGTTCCAGTCGTGTGTGTCCATCCGTCACGTCGCTCAACTCCTTTGTTCGCCGTCCGCGGACCGCTCTCCCGGCCGGCGTCCGTTCATTCCGTGAACAGTACTATGCCCCAGATCACGTGGCCTTTCTACCGTACCGGCCCTGAGCGGGATAGAGCAAGCCGGTGTCGGATGGTACACTGCGCCCCATGAACGGCGCACGCTACTACACCGAGCCCATGACCGACACGTTTGCCTCCCCGATCACGGAGATCGACGAACGCCGCGTGACCGTGGTGCTGAGCGAGACCTGTTTCTACCCGGAAGGTGGCGGCCAGCCCGCCGACCGCGGTACGCTTGCCGGCGTCTCCGTCACGGACGTGCAGAAGGACGACGCCGGAGTGATCCGTCATACGCTGTCGCACCCCCTCGCCGAGACGGTGTCGGTGGGAGACCGGGTGTCCGGGGTGATCGACTGGCCGCACCGCTGGGACTACATGCAACAGCACACCGGGCAGCACGTTCTTTCAGGAGCGCTCATGGCCGAGGCGGATGCCGCAACGGTCAGCGTCCACCAGGGAGAAGAGCTGACGACGATCGAGGTGGACCGCGAGGAGATCTCCCCCGATCGGCTGTCGGCGGTGGAACGCCGTGCCAACGAGATCATCCGCGACGACCGCGCCCTCAGGACGTTCTGGGTCGACAGTTCGGAGCTCGAAGGCTATCGCCTGCGCCGCCCCACATCCCGCACCGGCCGCATCCGTCTGGTCGAAATCGAGGAGTTCGATCTGGTGGCCTGCGGCGGCGTGCACCTTCCCCGGACGGGAATGCTCAATCTGATTCACCTCGTGGCGGTGGAACGCATTCGCGGCAGGCTGCGCCTTGCATTCAAGATCGGCGACCGGGCGCTCGAGGACTACGCAGCCAAGGACGAGGCGCTGCAGCGGGCGGCGTTTCAGGTGTCGGCACAGCCCGCCGACGTGCCTGACCGCCTCGCGGCTCTCATATCCGAGGTCCAGGAGGCCGGTCGCGCCCATCGGCACATGGCCGCCCGGATCGCGGAACTCGAGCTGGAGCGCCGCCTCGACGGAACGCCCGCCCACGCCGCCGCAGGGATCGTGCTGGAAGGCGAAGACCAGGAGGTGTTTTCAGCGATCGTGGAACACGCATCGGAGGAACCGGAGCGGCGGCTGTGTGTGCTCAACCGCACCGACTCGGGTCTCCACTGGGGTATCGTTATCGGCGCGGCGTACCCCTTTCCGCAGCAGGAGCTCCGAGATGGCATTCTCGGACCGCTTGGCGCGAAAGGCGGCGGAAAGCCCCCCGTGTGGCGTGGGATCATCAAGGATCCGGATGACGACAGCGCCGACCGTTTCCGCGACGCGTTCATCCGGGTGGCCGACGCGCTCCATAGCCGGCCGCCGCGGTAATGCAGTTGCCACAACCGGTTCCGCTGTGCCACTCCGCAAGGTTCCGGAACGTGGTGCGGCTGATGTTTTCCACCGCCTCCCGGGTAAAAAACGCCTGGTGCGCGGTGATCAAGACGTTCGGGAAGGTCAGCAGCCGAGAGAACGTGTCGTCCTTGATCACCTGATCGGACAGGTCCTCGAAGAACAGGTCCGCCTCCTCCTCGTAGACATCCAGGCCCACCGAACCGATGACGCCACTCTTGAGTCCCTCGATCACCGCCGTTGTATCGATGAGCGCTCCCCGGCTCGTATTGATGATCATGACACCGTCCCGCATGGTGCGGATCGCGTACTCGTTGATCAGGTGGTAGGTCTCGTGGGTCAGGGGACAGTGCAGCGAGACAACGTCACTCTCGCGGTACAGCTCCTCGAGCCCCACATACCGGACTCCCCGCTCGGCGAGCTCGTCCCGCGGATACCGGTCGTAGGCAAGCACCGTCATCCCGAAGCCCTGCATGATGCCGGCAAAGATCTCTCCGATCGTGCCGGTCCCGATCACGCCCACGGTACGGCCGTGGAGGTCGAATCCCATCAATCCGTCGAGGGAAAAGTTCCCCTCGCGCACGCGGCTGTACGACCGGTGCAACCTCCGGTTGAGTCCGAGAATGAGCGCCGCTGCGTGCTCCGCCACCGCGTAGGGTGAGTACGCCGGCACCCGGGCGACGGTGAGACCCAGTTCCTCCGCCGCCGACAGGTCCACGTTGTTGAAACCCGCGCAGCGGAGCGCGATCATACCGACGCCGGCTCGCGAAAGGGCCTCCAGCGCCGGCCGGTCCGCGTTGTCGTTGACGAAGATGCACACGGCGTCGGAACCGGCGGCAAGCTGCGCCGTATCGCGGTCGAGGCGCGCCTCAAGAAAACGCAGTTCGAACTCGAACTCGCCGTTTACCCGTTCAAAAAACTCGCGCACCCATCGTTTGGTGCTGAACACGGTAATCTTCACGGTACGAACATGCGACTCCCGCGACGGGAGTGTCAAACCCGAAATGCGCCGTACCCCGCTCAATCGTGTAGTGAAGTGTGGATACTGAGCCCCTCAGCACCCGTATCGACGCGTGTGCGGCAGAACGATTCGGCATCCGCTACCTCTTTCCCTGGCAGCGGATCGTGATTACCGGCCTGGTGGAGTCCCTCTCCGCGGACGCAGCATCCGACGGCGACGCGGACCCGGACGGTGCCGATGACGCGGAGCACCGCGGACGCCAGATCGTGGTACTCCCCACCGGCGCCGGGAAGAGTCTGTGCTTCCAGCTTCCCGCGGCGATGTGCGGCGGCACGACTCTGATCGTGTATCCGCTTCTCGGGCTAATGAACGACCAGGAACGGCGTATGCGGGACGCGGGCTTCCGCGTAGCCCAGCTACGGGGCGGTCAGACCCCGGAGGAGCGCCGACGCATCCTCTCCCGCCTCCGCGACGGCGACGTGGATATTCTCCTGACAAACCCGGAAACGATCGCCGGGGAGCGCGTGCGCTCCGAACTGCGCAGCACCCCGCCGGTCCACGCCGTGATCGATGAGGCCCACTGCATCAGCGAATGGGGAGACACGTTCCGCCCCGCCTATCTCACCCTCGGCGAGTCGCTCGCGGCGATCGGCATCCCCCGGCGAACCGCCTTCACCGCCACGGCATCGGACCACGTGGTGCGACGTATCCGGGAAGTCCTGTTTGACAACGACAGCGCCCATCTGGTGCGGGGCAACCCCGATCGTCCCAACATCCGCTACAGCGTGGTTCCGGCCGTGTCCGTCTCCCACGCCCTCCGGTGCGCGCTGTGCCCGTCGGGATCGGATCGCGTCCTCCACGAAGAATCGCCGTGGGAACCGGGCGTACCCCTGCCCCGCCCGGCGATCGTGTTCTGTCGCACTCGTCGCGAAACCGAACGCATCGCCGCGGACCTCGCCCGGAGCGCGAGCGTGACGACCTACGCCTATCACGCAGGGCTCCCCGCGCCACAGCGCCGGACGGTGGAGGAACAGTTCTTCGCCGCCGACGACGCGGTCCTTGCAGCGACCTGCGCGTACGGCATGGGCGTGGACAAGACAAACGTGCGCGCGGTCGTTCACACCTACCTGCCCACCACGGCGGAAGCGTTTCTGCAGGAAAGTGGCCGTGCCGGACGCGACGGGCAACCGGCGTGGTCGGTCCTCCTGCTCACACCGGCGGCACAGGCGCGATCCCTTCCCGCCCGCCCCGACGCCGCCCTCACGCCGGTGGAGACCATGGCGTTCGGTACGCGGTGTCGGCGTGCGGCGATGCTCTCGTATTTCGGAGAGGAGGATGCCCCGTGTACGGGCTGTGACCGGTGCACCACCGGGGAAGCATCCGACCCGCCACACTCGGCGGCGACGGCGCTGTTTCTCGAAGTGATCGCCACCGACCGTGTCCGACGGGGCGGCGCGGAATGGGCACGCATCCTCACCGGACGTCACACCCACCGCGAACGGCTCCGGGGAGCGGCCGGTCACCCCGCCGCCGCCGCCCTGGCCGCGTGGACTCCCGCGGAGATTGAAGACGCCCTCGATAGCCTCGTGGAAACAGCGGTGCTGCGAACCGTTCGCCGCGGGCTCAGCCTTCCACCGACATCGGAACGAGACAGAACGGAACGCCACCTACCATTCCGGCGGAGCCGAACAGCGCCGCGTTGACGGCGTCGGCGGCCCGAATAAATGTATCGGGGTGGTCCGCGAGAAACGCGTCGATCTCCGCGGCACGGGAGGGAACGCCGTTTCGGAGACGCCCCGCGACGCGGGAACGGAAGTACCAGCGGACCGCGTCCTCCCGCTGTTGCAGGAGGTATCCCTGGAACTCGTTCACCATGAGATAGCGGTCGTCGGGAGAATAGGTCATCCAGCCGAAGAAATCGCGCCAGAACTCCCGCTCACGATCGGTGAGCGCCGAATCCCAGTAGTCGAACACCGCCTGGCGAAACGCCGGTTCGCTGTAGAACACCCCGTGCATCGACTCGTGCACCAGCAGAAGGCGTCGCAGCTCGCTGTAGCTTTCCTGGCTGATCGCAAGGATTCCGCCCTCACCGGGATCGAACCCGCGATCGTCGGCCCGCACGATGAGCCCCTGCTGCAGGGCGATCTCCCGCAGCGTCTCTTCCTCCGGGTTGAGCGGAAAATCCTCATCCGCGGCGGCTGTGAAGAACGCGGCAAGACCGGCGGCGTTGTAGTTGTGGGCGTTCCACCCGTGGCGGTTGGCAAGTTCGTCGTTCGTCAGCAGGTGCCCGGCGAAACCACGCTTCTCGACGAAAAATGAGAGCCGACGGAAGAATCGCGCCTGCGTCGCGTAATCAACGCTGTCCAGCAGAAGGACGTGGGGGTACAGGGACCACGAAAACACCTCGAACTCCGGACGTCGCCAGCGCTCCCGGGGATAGTTGAGCAGTTCCGCCAGTTCCACCGGCACCGGCGCCGTCTCACCCTCCGGAGCCGGGGCCGGACCCACCGAGACGAGCGACACCCCCGCAGGAAGCTCGCGCACCTCGAGGGCGTTCGCCCGCACACCCCACAGCGACGGGCGTACCACCACGGCGTGATCTCCCGGACGAAAAAAGAGTTGCAGCTCCTCAACCCGGGAATCGGAACCGTGCAGAATCATCACCGCCGCCGGCGGTGCGGCCCGGTCGGAAAACAGGTCCGCGTCGGCGCGATACTCGATCTGAATCGCGTCGGAGGCACCGTCGGAAAAGCGCTGAACGCCGTCCACACGCACCGACCGCTCGCCGAACGTCACCGGTGTTCGTTCATCGAACAGCGGGCCGTCTGCGTGGGCGGCGAACCGGACCTCAGGTGTTGGCGGTGCGGTTTCGAACGCCACCGACTGTACGGTGTAGGTCGCACCGTCGGCGGCGGCAAAATCGATCTCCGCTCCCTTGATGCGGTCCGCGGGAATGCCGGCGCCGTTCCCGGCGACATCGAACCGTACGGTGGTTGGTGTTACCGCGGATCGCTCGGGTTCGTTGCCACCGGCACCGACCGCGGCTCCGTCAAACGGCTTCTGGAGCCGTTCGCCGTCGCCGTCGCCGTCGCCGCGTTTCGGAAGTTCCAGCGAGAGAACGCCTCCGGCGGAGCTCCCGAGCAGCGATACCCGAACCCCGCGGATCGGAGCCGGGTCCGCGGCGACCTCCCGCACGCGGAACCGCGCCGAGGCCGACGGTGCGACAACGGCCTCGGACTCCGGCGGCCGTCGTTCGAGATCCGTGAGTGTCACCGGCGTCGTCGCCTCTCCGTTCTCGACCACCGCGGTCACCGATTCCACTGCCCCGTCGCACGCGGTCACGAGCAGCGCCGCGACCGCGACACACGCGCCGGTAAGGAATCGCCGCGCGAACCGGCGCCGCATCAGCTCAACCTCAGCAGACTCCGCGCGAGCAGCTCGGCGATCTGGCGCTTACGGCTCCCCGAAATCGCAGCCTCCTGCCGCAGCAGGTGCTCAAACCGGCTCTCGAACTCCTCCGGAAGTCGCGGCAGCCGCCCGACTTCGGTCCGCAGGAGGCGGCCGGGCGGGTCAAATCGACGGTTGATCGCGAACATCAGTCCACAACTGGTTTCCAGGAACCGCCCCAGGGAGAGCTCGTAGAACAGCGCCTCCTCGGCGTACACCGCACTGGTGAGGTCTGAGAGCGCGTGTTCCATCCGCGCCCGGAGCATCTGTATCCGCCGCACCCAGAACTCTTCCGGCAGGTCCTCGAGCAGGCGCCGCACAACGGGAAGCCAGTTGCTTCGGTTCATGATGATTTCGGAGTTGACCACCCGGTAGAACCCGTACGTCGTACCGGGAAACTCGCCGCGGTCCGCGTTTCGCGCCGTGGAGACCAGAGCATCGAGATCGCTGATCGCCTTGTACTCCACACGAACCGGCACGTCGTCCATCAGGAACCGGTCCTTTTGACCGTCGACGGTTGCCTCAAAGGCGGTGGCAAATGAGAAGTCGGCCTGGCGCCGGTCGGGGTCGGGCACCACGCCGTGGTAGTACACGTCGAAACTGACGAAAAAGCTCGGATCGTAGCGATCGCTCCCGAACCGGAGCACGGTGGCGGTGTCCACGGTGTCCCACTGTTCCAGGACTTCCCTGACCCGCTCGCTGGTGGTCTTCACGATTGCATCCATGACGGGCTTACTCTACCATGCGCAACGGGCATGGTCACCTATCTCGCGGCGCTCCGCTTCGCCGCCAACATCGAAGATCGCCTCGATGCGCTGCAGCGACGCCGATTCGCCACCGTCGGCGACGTGTCCGCCCGGGCGCTTCCCCCGCTCATTCCGCTTGCCGCCGGCCGCACTCTCCCACGACCGGGCGAGCTGGATCGCATTCGGAAACAGAACCCGGTGTGGTTTGCGGGACAGAGCGTGGTGGACACCGCCGCACAGGTGCCGGCCCGCGTGTCCCTGACCGCCACGGACACCACCCTGGCTGACATCACCGCGCTCGCGGCGGCACTGACACCGTTGCTGGCACCTGAGGCCGCGGGGGTGCTTCCACCAGGTCCGGCGATTGTGCTGAGCTGGAACGACGGACACGGGACGGTGGAGGGGCCGTCTCCCGCGCCACTCCCGGATACGGCGGCACTGTGGCTCTCCGTGATCGAGTTGCGCCCAACCACGCCCGACGGGCGGTGGTGGGAGTACCTCAGCTGGACTGAGCGGTTTCGTCGTCGCCTGACGGTGGTTCGGCGACCATAACCCGATTCCGTCCCGCCTCCTTGGCGAGGTACAGCGCCGCGTCGGCGGCCTCGCTCACGCTCGAGGCGCTTTCGAATCGGGGGAACTCCGCGATTCCACAGCTGAACGTCACCGTAAAGGTCGCCTCGCCGTTTGTCTGTCGCAGCCGGGAGAAACTTTCCCGCAACCCGTCCATCAGTCGCTTGGCCTGCACGCCGTCGGTGTTGAAGAGGATGATCCCGAACTCCTCGCCGCCGTAGCGACCCACGACGTCGGTTCGACGCAGGCGTTCCTCGAGCAGGCGCGCCAGCCCCTTGAGAACGCGATCGCCGGTCAGATGCCCGTAGGTGTCGTTTACCGATTTGAAGTGATCGATATCGATCATCGCGAACACCATTCGCGTTCCGATTCGGCGGGCGCGGGACAGATCGTCCTCGAGTCGTTCCTTCAGGTTCGTGTGGTTCAGCAGACCGGTCAGCGAGTCGCGTTCCATGAAAAAGCGCATCGCCCGCGTCCGTGCCGCCCGGATCCGCACCGATGTCACCAGGTGCTCCGGGTCTATCGGCTTGGTGAGAAAGTCGTCCGCGCCGCTGCGGATCGCGTCGAACTGCCGTTCCGAGTCGGTTTCCACCGAGAGGAATACGATCGGAATTCCAACGAAACTGTCGTTCTGGCGAATGATCGACGCCAACTCCGCGCCGCTGCAGTCCGGCATGTACATGTCCAGCAGGATCAGTTCCGGTTTGTATTCGACCAGTACCCGAAAAATGTTCCGCGGGTCGGTCACGACCGACGTGATCATGCCCGCCTGCTGGAGCTGCAGGGCCGTTGTGGAGACCTGTTCCGGGTCGTCGTCGACGATCAGAATGTGATACGGCGCGGTTTCCTGGTTTCCCATCATCTTCTCGAGATGGTCCACGAGCGCAGTGGTGTCGAACGGCAGCGCCAGGAACGCGTCGGCACCGTAGCGCACCGACCTCAGCCGCGTGTCGAAGTCGTCCTCGTCCCCCACCAGGACCGTCAGGAACCGTCCCGGGTACCGGTTGCGCAGACTGGTCAGATCCCGCAGCCGACCGTTTCCGGCGGCCACGAAATCCACCGTGGACAGGAGAACCGTGTAATCGTAGTGCGGACCATCCACCGCCGATTCCCGGTGCAGCAGGGTTTCCACCTCCGCGATCTCATCCACCCGGACCAGCGTCAGTCCAAAAACGGCGAGCTGATCGGAGATATCGTCTGTTGCCCCCGGAATCGGGCCGGTAACAATCACAAGTCGATGTTTGGCCGCGATCGCGTCGTCGGATCCGTTCGCCACCTCTGGTCGTTCCGCGGTCAGCGGATCTCCCACTGGCGCCGCAGCTGGCGCCGGTGTGACCGCCTCCCGAACCGTCTGCGTGATTCGGTTGAGGGCCTGCTGACTCTCATCGGTGAGACGCTGACCGTCGGTGGCGAGGTCGCGTTCGATCGCCTGCTCCGCCGCCCGGGCAGTCTGAGTGATGAGTTCGAATCCGAAGGTAGACGCGCTTCCAGCGATGCGGTGGACCCGCATACGGAGTTCCCGGAGGGCAGCCGTCTCGCCGTCCTCGCAGCGCTGTCTCAGCCCGGCAAGCTCCTCGAGTACGGCGGGGAGTCCCTCCCGAAACCGGGCCGACAGTTGATTCAAGCGTTCCTGTACTTTCGGGGGCAAACTTTCCATGATTACCCCCAAAGGTACGGTATCACCGCCGTTGGCGCAATCGCTCGACCGCCCAGCGGGCGTGAATCGCGATGATCTTGTCGGAATCGGACGAGAGGGCCTCAAGTTCCGGAAGCAGCTCGACTGCGCCGGTGTTCGCGGCCGCGATCGACGCGTTCCGCAGCAGACGGCGGCGCTTCGCGCGCATCAGCGGCGACCCGGCGAAGCGGGCGACAAACTCATCGTGCGTGCGGATGCGCAGAACCTCGCCCAGGTCCAGATGCGACCCTGCGATGGGACGGGTGAAGTTTTCGACCTCCGTCACACGGGCGCGGACGTTCAGGGGGCACACCTCCTGGCAGAGGTCGCAGCCGAAAACCCAGTCCCCCATCGCCGGCCGCAGCTCCTCCGGGATGACGCCATCGTACTCGATCGTCAGGTAGGAAATGCAGCGGCGGGCGTCGATGCGAAATGGCGCCGTGAGCGCTCCGGTGGGGCACACGTCGATACACCGGCTGCAGTTGGTGGGACACGCTCCATGGCGCCCGTCCGGCGGTTCGGAGGGCGGGTACCGGCGCGTGGAGAGGATCTCCCCGATCACGAACCAGCTTCCGAACTCGCCGTTGATCAGCAGCGTGTGACGGCCGGTGAACCCGACGCCCGCGCGTTCCGCGTAGGAGCGCTCTGCCAGCGGCGTCGCGTCGGTCCAGGCGCGGAAGCGGTCATCAGGGTGGCGTTCGCCAAGCGTACGGGCAACGCGGCGGAGCCGATTCCCGAGTTCCTTGTGATAGTCCCGTCCCCAGGCGTAGCGCGCCACACGCCCCGACGACGGCGGCGGGGAGTGCGGCGGCTTCTGGTAGTAGTTGATGCCGACGAACACGATCGACCGGCACGCGGGAAGGAGCTCCTGGGGCCGGAACTTGAGGTCCGCATGGCGGGCGAGGTAGTCCATCTCACCGTGGTGTCCCGCGGCCACCCAGCGGCGATACTCTTCCTCCTGTTCCGGCGAATCGGACGCGTCGCAGCATCCGATCAGGGCGAGGTCCTCCGCCTGCAGCAGCCCCGAAAGCTCCGGATCCACCGACGGAAACCACGCCTTGCGGGCGATCACTGCGCGCCACCCCCGTCCGTGCCCGCCCCGCCGCGTTCGGCGGACGGGCACACGTCTGCAACCGGGCACCGGTCGCACGCCGGCTTCCGCGAAAAACAGTAGCGCCGACCATGGTAGTTGAGGCGCATGCTCGCATCATTCCAGTGCTCCGCAGGGAGCACCGCCGCCACATCGCGTTCGAGTTTTCCCGGGTCCTTCGCACTGCTGAAACCCAGCCGACGAACCACACGGCCGAAGTGGGTATCCACAATGATCGCCGGCGTGTCGTAGACATGCAGGAGAATCACGCCCGCCGATTTTCGCCCCACTCCGGGAAGGCGGACAAGATCCTCCATCGTCGACGGCACGGCGCCCTGAAACTCCGACTCGAGCATTCGCGCGGTTCCGATAATGCTTTTGGCCTTCTGGCGATAGAACCCCAGCGAGTGGATCACATCCTCCACCGCCGCGGCGTCGGCAGCGGCGAGCTCGGTGCTGGACGGGAACCGCCCGAACAGCTCCGGGAGCACCGCATTGACCGCCGCGTCCGTTGTTTGGGCCGACAGAATCACGGCGATCAGAAGCTCGAACGGTGAGGAGTAGTCCAGCAGGCTCGGCGCATCTCCGTACTCCGCCTCCAGCCGCTCAACGATTTCGATGAACCGCGATGTCTCACGTCCCATGCGCGGCACTGTACCACCCGCGGGTCGGTCAGCGGAAGGACGCCGCCGAGGGTTCGCCGGTGGCTGACCGTGCGGTCGCCGCCTTCCAGGCGTCGAAACCGCCGGCGAGGTTGAAGACCGACGAAAACCCCGCACGCCGAAGCACGCTGCAGGCAATTACCGATCGGTATCCCCCCTGGCAGTGGACCACAACCGGGCGATCGCCATCCAGTTCAGCAGCCCGGTCGGCGAGGTACCCGAGGTGGATGTGCCGCGAACCGGGGATTCGGTCCTCCTCGACCTCTCCGGCGCCACGGACATCAAGTACCGTTGCTCCCTCCGTGCGCATCCGTTCAACCTCACCTGGATCGACCGAGGGAATCTCCGCTCCGTGTGCGCCGTCGGCTACCGCCGCATCGACCGCGGTCGCGTCTGCCCAGCCGATGATTCGGTCGAGACCGATCCTGAACAGCGAACGCTGCACGGCCTCCCGGTGTTCCGGATCCACCACGATCACGATGTCGGAATCGTAGTCCAGCAGCCAGCCGAACCAGGTACTCATCCCCTCGTCCACCGGCACGGACAGTGCACCGGGAATCGGCCGCGCCAGCGCCACCTCCGACGCCCGCGTGTCGACCACCTGTACCGAATGCGCGGCACCGCCGTCACCGTCGTCGACAGATTCACCGGCGATGCGAACCACTTCTCCCGCCGACCACTGCGGAATCGCCGGGAGAATGGGGCGCACAGTCGTCTCGGGTCGACTGCGGTTGAGTCGCTTCATCGTGCCGAAGTAGCGCGGCGGTTCCGGCTGTCCGTCGAGGAGCTGGTCCACGAACTCGTCCTCGCCATCGACGCGAAACGCCCAGCCGGTCGCCCGTTCGTAGCCCAGCGTCGTGACAGGCACCGCGCCGAGGGATTTCCCGCACGCCGATCCCGCTCCGTGGCCGGGCCACACCAGAACGCCGGAGGGAAGATCGCGCAGCCGCCGGAGAGACGAGTACATCTGTCGCGCCCCGGTCTCGCGACTCCCGACGACGCCCGCCGCCATTTCCAGCAGGTCCGGTCTCCCGAGGTCGCCGACAAACACGAAGTCACCCGTGAACAGCATGCGGGGCTCCGGCCCTGTCGGTTCGTCATACAGCAGGAATGAGAGGTGTTCCGGAGTATGCCCCGGCGTGTGCAGAACCTCCAGGCGGACATTGCCCACCGATATCGTGTCGCCGTCGCGAAGGCCCGCGTGGGGAAACCCGTACTGCCAATCGTCGCCGCCCTCGTCGGACAGGTACAGCGTCGCGCCGGTCGCCGCCGCCAGTTCCCGTGCCCCGCTCAAATAGTCGGCGTGAATGTGCGTTTCGGTCACCGCCTCGATCTGCAGTCCTTCCCGCTCCGCGATCTGAAGGTACACATCGATATCCCGCCGGGGATCGACGACGACCGCCGAGCCCGTCGCCTGGCATCCGACCAGATAGCTGGATTGTGCCAGTCCGCGTTCGTATACGTGTTCGAAAAACATCTGCCCCCCCTTGAGCCGTTCGGTGTGCCGTTCAGTCCCTGGTGATCTCGCCGGTCCAGGCGATGATCCCGTCGGCCAGATTGTACACCCGGGTGAACCCGATCTGCTGCATGTACATGGCGGCCTGGTAACTCCGGTTTCCACTCCGACAGTACAGAAAGACCGGCGCATCGCGGTCCAGTGCATCGATCCGGTCGGGCCAGTCCGGATTGGTGAGATCGAACAGTTCCGATCCGGGAATGTGGCCCATCGCGTACTCGAGTTCGGTCCTGACGTCCACGAGGCGGCCATCCGGCGTCTCGCGCATCAGCTGTTCGAACTCCGTCGACGAGAGATTTTCTACCGTGTCCATCGATACCGGCTGATAGTCCATAGGGCACCGGCCTCCTTATATTCAGATTTCGCTATGTATGATACTGATTGCTGACCTTTTGTGTCAACTTTAATGTGTATACAGAAGCGTGTTGCAAGCCGCCGCGCAAACCATTGTTCCAACGGCACTTCCCGTCCGGGTCCACGGTTCGCAACAGCATCTCGCCTTCGCACTGGGAGATACGGGCGATTTTGCAACACCGTGCTGTATACTGCCGATGGAACCACACCGGCTGCTTGACCGCCAAATCGGCGTTCCCTATACTGCGCTCTCAACGGGATGTAGCCTAGTGGCTAAGGCGCCTGCTTTGGGAGCAGGAGATCGCCGGTTCGAGTCCGGCCATCCCGAGAGCGACCGCGTGGCGATTCGCCAGACGACGCCACGCGGCGGCGATTCCCGCGCTCATAGCTCAGCCGGATAGAGCATCGGCCTTCTAAGCCGAGGGTCGGAGGTTCGAGTCCTCCTGGGCGCGCAAAAATCGGTGCAGTCAGCTCAACCAAACCGGGCGCAGGTTCGAGTCCTGCCCCCGGATCCCCCGCGTCAGGGTTCCCTCTCGCCGACGCCGACGGTATGCTCACCGTGGGACCATTGGAACACGGCGCCGTCGGGATGGAGATTCCGCACGGGTATTCCGCGTCACGGTCTCCGGGGATGAGTGCATGTACGATCCGATGTGGCCAGCCTGGATCCACGCCGCGCTGTTCGTCGCCGCCGCCGGTGTCGTTGCCGCGGTCGGTGTCCGACTCACCTCTCTCGCGGCGCGCATCGCGCAAAGATCGGGCCTCGGGCAGGCGCTGACCGGCGCTTTATTCCTTGGGGCGAGCACCTCCCTCTCGGGCATCGTCACGTCAGTGACGGCGGCCGTTCAGGGCCACCCGGAGCTCGCTGCCGGAAACGCCGTCGGTGGTATCGCGGCACAGACCGTGTTTCTCGCTATCGCCGATCTGGTATATCGCCGCGCAAACCTGGAACACGCCGCTGCCTCCGACGAAAACATGCTGCAGGGTGCGCTCCTCGTCGCGCTCCTCTCCGGGACACTGCTGGCGGCGCGTGCACCGGAGGTGACGATCGCCGGCGTTCACCCCATCAGCCTCCTCATTCCGGTCGCATACGTCTTCGGGCAACGGCTGATCCTCACGGCCCGCGGGCAGATGATGTGGCAACCGCGGGTAACTGAGCACACCCAGGTAGACGGCGGTGACGCGAACCCCGATATCGACGCCGCCGGCGCGGCGTCCCCGTCGGGCTCCACCGGCACCGCTCCCGTTTCCGGCGCCACCAGCTCGCTTCCCGCACTCATCGGTCGGTTTGCAGTGGCGTCGATCATGATTGCCGTGGCGGGGTACGTACTGGCACGGGCGGGGGTCGCGATCGCCTCGGCCACCGGCCTGAGCGAAACAGTGGTCGGCGGGCTTTTTACCGCCATCGCGACGTCCTTTCCGGAACTGGTCACCGCGATCGCCGCGGTCCGCATTGGTGCGCTCACCATGGCCGTGAGCGACATCATGGGCGGCAATGCATTCGATGTGATCTTCCTTGCGGTGGCTGACGGCGTCTTTCGCCACGGGTCTTTGTACCACGCCATGGGACCGCGGCCGGCGTTTCTCATCACCCTCGCGATCCTGTTGACGGCGATCCTGCTGCTCGGGCTGATCCGGCGCGAAAAACACGGTTTTGCCAATATCGGATTCGAGAGTGTGCTTCTGATCCTCGTCTATTTCGGCGGATTCCTGGCGATCGTGCTTGGCATGGGATGACCGCCGGCGTGCCACCCGGGCAGCGACAACAGGCATCGGCTCGGGGCCCCGATGTCGGCGCCCGTCCTGCCATTCCCACCACGCCGCCAGTCCGGTGAGGAGGGTCACGTCGAACCCGGCACCACGGTAGCCCGATACAAGGCCGCCGCCGAACAGGAATCCGGCAAACGGTCTGTCGATATTCGGGTCCCAGTCGATCCATCGGCCCTCAAAGGGATTGGCGTACGCCAGCGGCACCCCGAGTTCCACGTCCACGAGCAGGCCTCGGGTGGGCGCCCGCAGGTGCCACACCCCGTCAAGCGCGCACGTTGTGGTCGGGAAACCGGCACCGGTGCCGATGCTGGCGCGCACCGCACCACGGTCCGACACACGCCAATCCGCACCGAGCGATACCGAAAGCATCTGATTGAGTTCGAGATACATCGTGGGTTGACCGGCGCGGAGCCACGCACAGGGAATCAGGCACAGGAGCAGGATCGTGGCCCGTACCGGGCGATCCAGCGTCCCCATACCCTCAGTGTACCCCCTGCGGAGCATCCTGCGGGAACAAACAACGGGACGCGGCGGCGCCGTACACGCTCAGTCGGTCGTTCCCGCCCCGCGCGCCAGCAGCAGCACCTCCGGCCGATATTCGAAATGGATCGGATCAAAAAACAGCCATTTGCCGCCCCACACGAAGCCTTCGGCTTCAAACGCGTCGATCACCGCTTGTGGCGGATGAAACCGCTCCCGTTCCGTGAGGTTCCACCACTCCTCCACGCCACCATCGGCGGCCCAGCGCCAGTACCCCCACCGGCCGCCCCACTGCTGCGGCACCAGATCCACAGCCATGCCGTAGGCGTGATAGCTCCGTCGCTGTGTTCCGGCGATGTTTCGCCAGGCGTAGCCGTGCAATTGCTGGAGGTTCTGCACGTACCCCCGGACCTCCTGGTTGTCGAGCATGGCATTCCGTACCCGGCGCTCCACCCGAGCCAGTGGCGCCACCACATCGGGATGAACCCGCGTTCTCAGCCCAAGAAACGTCACCGGCCGCATCCGTGCGTCCGCCTCTGCCCGACTCGACACCTGATACAGACGGTCCAGGAACGCGTTGAACCGCATGCGCTCGTCGCTGTCACGCTGGCGCGTTCGTTCCCGCAGTCGTGCCTCCACGTCCGGTTCGATCTGACGCGGCCGCCACGGGCCGGTGTCGTAGTTGTAGAACCGAATCGAGACGAACGACGCCCAGTCGTCTCGCAGCTCCGCCGGAAGGAAACGCCCCTCGGCCCAGAAAAACCACTCGCCGTCGATGCGAAGAGCCCATTGGCCGTCGCGAAATCCGATGTCCTCCACGCGATGGGGGAACGCGTCCCGAAGCGCCACGATTTCGCGGACCCCGGGAAGATCGATCGTTGGTTGCAGGGGTTCCGTCGCCGCAACGGGGACGATCGCCGCGGCAGCGATGATCGCGGCGAGTGCACAGGCCGAGACGGTACCGCTCCGGAATTTTGTAACCTTCACGCTCAGGAATGTACTACACCTCGGGGCCGGTGGCACCCACAGAGACCGGGACCTGTCGACCGCCGAACGCTTCGAGCCACGATCCCCGCGACCGCAGCACACGGTTCAGTCGGCCACGGCGATGTAGACGATCTTCCCGCTGCGGGAGTCGTCATCGTCGTCCACCACGTCCATGGAATCCAGCATGCGCCAGCCTGCAGCCTCGATCATCGGCTCCACTTCGTCGGCGTCCCATGCGCGCTGCACGTGAGCTTCGCGGCCGCCGGGGAAGTCGAATGTGGTTGTGGCGATCGGCGGCGGACCGGGGTCCCATTCGAGGCGTTCACGGATTCCCACGCCGTCGATCAGCCGGTGGTGTACGGTGCCGTCGCGGTCGCGGTACATGAGCGCATCGTTGAGGTCCACGACCAGAACACCGTCGGCGGCGGCGATACCGCGGGAGTGTTCAAAGAAGCGTCGCAGCTCCTCCGGTTTCGTCAGATAGTTGAGCGAATCGTACAGGCACGTCACGAGTTCGAAGGGGCCGCCACACGGCGGCTCGTCGCGCAGATCGCCTTCCAGGATCTCCGCCCGCGGAACCCGGGCCCGCGCCAGATCCACCATCTGAGGCGACCGGTCGTAACCCGCGAGGTGCCGATCGCCGTCGTCCAGGTGCTGCAGGAACAGACCGGTACCGCAGGCGGCGTCGCAGACGGAGTCGAAGTGCCGGCGGCTCTCCTCCTCGAGCCGACCGATCAGTTCCGCGGCGTACTCGCTGTAGTCGCTCCACCCGCCATCGTAGAACGCGGCGAGGATCGAGTACGGTTCCTGCCCCCTCACTCCGCCTCCGGTATGATGCCCATGGCGCGTCCCTCGGCGATGAACGCCTCCGCCGCGGCGTGGACCTGGTCCGAGCTGTGGGCGGCGGACATCTGCACCCGGATGCGGGCTCGTCCGCGGGGCACGACCGGGTACGCGAAGCCGATCACGTAGATGCCGCGCTCGAGGAGACGATCGGCAAGCGCCAGCGCTTTGGGTTCGTCGTAGATCATCACCGGCACGATCGCCGTCTCCGTGGGCAGGACGTCGAACCCGACCTCCCGCAACCGCGAAGAGAAGGTGGCGGCGTGGGCAACCGGGCGCCGCAGGCGCTCGGGTTCCTCCTCGACCAGGTCCAGGGCGCGAATCGTCGCACCGGCGATCGCCGGCGCCAGGGTATTGCTGAACAGGTAGGGCCGCGACCGTTGCCGCAGAAGCTCAACGATCTCGGCGCGGCCGCTGACACACCCACCGGAGGCACCACCCAGCGCCTTCCCGAACGTCGTTGTCACGATGTCGATACGCCCCTCCAGACCGAAGTGTTCCATCGTTCCACGACCGGTGGCGCCGAGATACCCGGTGGCGTGACAGTCGTCCACCATCACCAGTGCCTCAAACTCCTCGGCGGCGGCAACGATGCCCGGCAGCGGCGCGATGTCACCGTCCATGGAAAACACACCATCCGTGGCGATCAGGATGCGCCGGGCGCCGGCGTCGCGGGCGGCGCGCAACTGCACGCGCAGGTCGTCGATGTCGGCGTGGGCGTAGCGGTACCGTGCCGCCTTGCACAGGCGTACGCCGTCGATGATCGAGGCGTGGTTGAGAGCGTCGGAGACGATCGCGTCCTCTTCCCCCAGCAACGGCTCGAACACCCCGCCGTTGGCGTCGAAGGCGGCGGCGAAGAGGATCGTGTCCTCCGTGCCCAGAAACTCCGAAACGCGGCGCTCAAGCGTTCGGTGCAGGTCGCTGGTCCCGCAAATGAACCGAACCGACGCGAAGCCGTTCCCCCACTCCGACACCGCCCGGGCCGCCGCCTCCTGCAGCGCCGGATGGTTGGCGAGTCCCAGATAGTTGTTGGCGCAGAAGTTCACGACCTCGGCGGTCCCGCCGTCGCGCGTGCGAACCTGGATCGTCGCGTCCTGCGGAGAGGCGAGGATCCGCTCCTCCTTGTAGAGCCCGTCCCGCCTCAGCTCGTCCAGCTGCGTCCGCAGCTCATCCCGCATCGTGCCAAACATAGTGTGCATCCTCCAATCGTGCCGACAGCACCGTCAGCATATCACGCGTCATCCGGTCAAGGTCGTACTCCGGATTCCAGCCCCACTCCACGCGGGCGGCGTAGTCCTCCATGTTGTTGGGCCACGAGTGTGCAATCGCCTGCCGCACCGGGTCCACGTGGTAATCGATCTCGAACGCCGGGATGTAGCGGCGGATGTACGCCGCCAGATCCTCGGGGCAGAAACTCATGGCGGTGACGTTGAACGCGTTGCGGTGGCGCAGGCGCCCGGGGTCGGCGTCCATCAATTCCACCGCCGCCTTCACGGCGTCGGGCATGTACATCATGTCGAGGTAGGTGTCGCCCTTGAGGAAGCAGGTGTAGCGGCCGTGACGCACCGCTTCGTAGAAAATGTCCACCGCGTAGTCCGTGGTCCCGCCGCCGGGGAGCGTTCGGTTGGAGATCAGCCCGGGATAGCGCAGTCCGCGGGTGTCAACGCCAAAGCGGTGAAAGTAGTAGTCACACAGCAGCTCGCCGGCGACCTTCGTCACACCGTACATCGAGGTCGGTCGTTGCAGCGTATCCTGCGGCGTCCAGTCCTTGGGCGTGTTGGGTCCGAAGGAACCGATGGAACTGGGCGTGAACACGGCGCAGCCCGTCTCGCGCGCTACCTCCAGCACGGTGGCCAGACCACCCATGTTCAGGTCCCACGCCTCCGTCGGCCGCGCCTCCGCCGTCGCCGACAGCAGCGCCGCCAGGTGGTACACGGTGTCGATACGGTGGCGCCGCACGACCTCCGCCAGCCGCTCGCCGTCGCGGACGTCGAATCGGTAGAACGGCCCGGACTCGGCGCGGTCTCCGCTCGGGTCGTCACGAATATCCGTACAGACCACCTCCCGGGCGCCGTACTCCCCCCGCAGAAACGCCGCGATCTCGCTGCCAAGCTGTCCGAGCGCGCCGGTTATCAGTATCCGTTCCATCGCCGTCCTCCGCCGGGTATACTGTGGTTTGACAGCATCCCCCGGTCGCCGTACAATATATTAAACACGGCGTTCACTATAGTGTACGCCGTTGGACCGGACGTGTCAAAAACAGTTGGTTCATCGCGGAGAACGTCATGGATAATTCCCAGTCACCACCACTCATCGGGGCGAACATCCGCCGCATTCGGCGCGAAAACGGCCTCACCCTCGACGTCCTCGCCGAGCGCAGCGGCGTCTCCAAGGCGATGCTCTCGCAGATCGAGGCTGAGAAGGTGAACCCCACGGTCGCCACCGTCTGGAAGATCGCCCAGGGCCTCAATGTGGAGATCAACGGGCTGCTCGCCGGCAGCGAGGGCCCCGTCCGCAAGTTTCACCTTACCCGGCGGGACAACATCACGGTCCTCGACACGGACGAGGAAGGACTCCACATCCGGGTGCTCACGCCGGTTCAGATGGTTGAGGACCTGGAGATGTACCTGCTGACTTTTGCCCCGGGCGGTGCACTGCGTTCGGCACCGCACTTTCCGCACACCGAGGAGTTCCTCACCGTTATCGATGGGCAGATCCGCGTCCGCGCCGGCGACCGCGACGCGACGCTGGAGGAGGGAGACTTCATCCGCTACCAGTGTGATGTGGAACACGACATAGAGAATCTCGGAGGCGGCCCCGCCGTGGTGCACATGGTGGTGCGCTTCCACAAACGGAGCCTGGCTCAGTAGCGGCGGTGGCGACGGGCGCGGCCGCCCTCAGACCGTCGGCTGCAGAGCCCGTCGCGCCAGTCGGCGGGCGGCGCGGTACTGGCCGTACCACAACACGAGCAGCTGCGACAGATTGGCGCTGAAGAACGCGGTGGCCGCGACCTGCGCCCCCGACAGCGTCGTCGCCGACGGCAGCAGAAACACCAGCAGCAGGAGCACACCGGTGTTGGCCGCCACGGAAACCCCCAGAATCCCGGTCCGGTCCCGCGACACCAGAACTCCACTGAAGTACGAGCGGATCGTCACGATCATCGGCATCCCCACCAGAATCATCATCGCCGGCCGCGCAACCGCCACCAGGTCCGGAGTCAGACCCGCGACGCTGGTGAACCAGACGGTGGAGGCGGGCGAGAAACTCATGATCGCCAGCAATCCGGTCAGCGAGAGTCCCAGGAGCAGCCCGAAACGGCGCAGCAGTCCCTCGTTGCCCTGACTCTCCCCCATCTTGGCGACCACCGCCTCCTGGTACGAGAGAGCAACCGATGTAAAGATGAACAGCAGGCTCTGTACCACCGGCCACGCCGCCAGCGACAGGAGCGGCTGGATCGAACGGCTGATACCGAAGGCGAGTACCGGCCGCGACACCAGCAGCATGATCGAGGTCAGCGACAGTGGGATGTAGAACGCCATCAGTTCGCCGATCGTCTTCACGGTGTCGCCGGGTCCCTCGGTGAGCTCCGGCGCAACCCGACGCCGAAAGTACCACCACGACGCCGCAGCGCCGGCGATCACCCCGAGAACCAGCGATCCGCCCCCCACGAGATGTCCCGCCGGCGAGGTTTCCGGTGCCAGTCGGTGCCACACCAGCCCCGCCGCCAGGCCGCCAACGGTGACGAACAGCCGAATCACCATCGTGCGGGCGACCAGACCGGTCTCGCCGGCGCGAATCAGCGCTCCCTGCCACAGCCGTCGCAGCCCGACCATGCCGGCGAACGGAATCAGGACGGTGAAGACCTGCTGTGCCGGCACCACAACCTCGGGATGGACCCCCAGCACCGACTCGGTCACCCAGAAGAACACCGCCGGTCGGCTGAGGACGATGTGCGCCACCGTCAGTCCCACGGCCCACGCCTGCATAAAGCGCAACATGGAGCGGTAGGACCGCTTTCCGACCACCAGCGCCGTTGCCGCCGAAAGCATCTGCAGGATCGGACTCTCGATCACCAGCGCCAGGCCGAAGGCGACTTCGAATGCTGCGAGGTGAATCGGGGCGTTCGGCAGACGGGCGATCACACCGTTGAGCGCCGGCTGCTCGAACCCCATGAGAATCCACATGAGCGCCAGCGGCAGCCAGAACACCCACAGGATGCTCCAGGTTATCGTCGGCGCGGAATCGGTCGGGCGCCTCTCAGCCACCTATCGGGCCTCCGCCTGGGAGTCGTCAAACCAGAGCCCCTGAGAGACCATGTAGTACCGACCGGAGAAGTTCCACAGCGTGAACCCGCTCGCCCCGCCCGCCTGCGCGCCGCGAATCTGGTGCTTGAGGTACGCCGTATACCTGGGCTCCTCGAACCGTAGTTCGCCACCGATCAGAAACGACTGTACGTAGGGCCGGATGAGGACCGCGTCGCCGGTGATTCGGCGGCCGCGGGAGACCCCTTCGCGGTAGAGCGTCTCCGCCCAGTCCAGGTACGGCAGGTCGCCGAGAAACTCCCGCGGAAAGTGCGAGGGGTACAGCATGGGGGAAATCACGTCCACGTAACTCGAGAGCGCCGCAATGTCCTGTCCCAGATAGCTCATTCGGTACCAGCCGTTAAAGCCGAACACATCGATACCGATCGGCAGCGATACCTCTTCCCGCGCCCGTGCCAGGAACCCCGAAAGCGCCTCGACGCGGTCGTCGCGGTACGGATCGTCGTTTGCGAGCGCCGGGCTGCCGTCGTGGAAGCGGTAGACGATATCGCCCACCCGGCCATCGGCGGGCGTTCGAATGTAGTCGAACTGGATCTCGTCCACGCCGAGGTCCTCGAGCTCCCGGGCGATCGAGATGTTGTATTCCCATACGTCCTCGGAAAACGGGTCCACCCAGTGCTCCACCTGGCGGGTCACCTCTTCACCGGTGTCCTCGTCGGTCTCGGTGCGGAACACGCCCCACGGGGCGTCGCGTCGCTGATCCCAGAGCGCGTAGCGGTTGTTGTCGTAGCCGTAGAGCTGTCGGTCCTTGAAGACGACCACCCGCGCGATCAGGTACAACCCCGCCTCGTGGACGGTATCGATCACACGGCGGGCATCGAAGTATCCACGCACCGCACCGATCTCGCGCGGCAGTTCGAGCTGCGAGTTGTAGGCGATCCGACCAAAGTCATCCTTGAAGTCGATCACCACCGCGCTCATGCCCTGCTCCCGGGCGAACTCCATGTGGGCCGCCAGGCGATCCGCTTCCATCTGCCACGGCGAGAGGTAGAACGACACGTGGTCCGCCGCCAGGGCGCGGCGGCGACGGCGGTCGGCGGTGTTCTCCGGTACCGGCGGCCGCGGGGCCCGGCGAGCCGCCCGGAGTGCCACCCGGCCGCGATCGGCGGGCAGGTCGCGGACTTCGCCGGTGGTTCGATCCACCGCCACAAGCTCGTTCCCCTGGGCGTACTCCACCCAGATCACCGTGGCGTCCTGCGGGTCGTAGGCAGCCGCGGCCAGATCCTCGTAGAACCCGTTGCCGCGGTACAGGGGACGCCCGGCGGGGCTGTCACCGACATCAATCCAGGTCGTACCGCCGTCACGCGTTTCGTAGAGGCCCTGAAAGGTCGTCGCCACCAGCAGGCGTGACGGGTCCCGCGGCGAGACGGCGGCACTGGTCAGGTAGGTGTTACGACCGGTTGCCTCCCGGAGCGCGTCGTTCTCCTGAAGCCCGTCGGTTCCGTTCAGCTGCACCAGCAGCGCCGTCGGTTCGACCTGGAAGTCCTCGACGGGGGCCGCCTGCAGCCCCGCGGATATCACTACGAGCAGCGCAACCGCTGCCCGGCGTATGAGCACACTCGTCATGCCGGCGACTGTAGCACGTCTCTCACGGCGATGACATCACCCGCCAACCGGGCAGATCAGCGGACGCCTCAGCGAGACAGCGGGGTCAGCGAGGCGAGCCCGACACCTGCAGGAGGTAGCCCTTGAGGTACTCCGCCTCGGGAAACGCCAGCGGTACCGGGTGGTCCGACGGCTGGCCGAACGTCTCCAGAATGCGCACCGTGCGGCCGGCATCCACCGCAGCCCACGCGAGCATCCGCCGGAAATCCTCGCGGGATACCGCGCCGGAACACGAGAACGTCGCCAGCAGTGCCCCCGGGTGCATGTCGCGCATCACCAGTCGATTGAGATCCTTGTACGAGCGAAGGCCCGCCTCCAGGTGCCGCCGACCGGGAACCAGCTTCGGCGGATCGAGCACAATCAGGTCCCAGGAGGCGATCCCGCCGGGAACGCCCTCTCCGTGGAGCATGGCAAAGACGTCGCCGCGGACGGCGCTCAGGGCACCCGCCGCCGCCGACTCCTGCGCCGCCGCATTCCGCCCGATCATCTCGACCGCGTCCGCGGAGCTGTCGATGCAGCATACCTCCCGGGCGCCGGCGGCGAGGGCGGTGAGCCCGAAACCGCCGTGGTAGCTGAACGCGTCGAGGACACGGCGGCCGCTGCTCCACGCCGCCACACGACGGCGATTGTCGCGCTGGTCGCAGAAGAGCCCCGTTTTCTGGCCGGCGCCGGGGCGCACAAGCCACGGCAATCCGCCCTCGGAGACGGTCACCGCACCGGAGGTGGCGTCGTCGGGAGCGCCCGTCCCGTCCGCGGCACCTCCGCCGCCGGCCTTTCCCGCCGGCACGCCGGAAATACCCTCGCGATCCCGCATGCGCTCGTCCCAGGTGCGCAGCAGCCGCGCCTCCACACCGTGTTCGCCAAGCGCCGCCAGCAGCGCCGCCTCGATCGTCTCGCGGTTGTCCCAGGCAAACGCCGCCGAGTACTGGACGCTCACCAGATCGCCGTAGCGGTCCGCGACCAGTCCGGGCAGACCGTCCCCTTCGCCAAACACCAACCGACAGGCGGTGGTTCCGGCGTCGGCCAGCAGCGCCCCGCGGCGGGCGACAGCGTCGGCGACCACCGCCGCGCACGCCGCGCGATCCCACGGGGCGTCGATGTCGGTGGTCAGCATGCGCACCGCCAGCCGTGACCGCCGGTTGTACGTCCCCCACCCCAGGGGGCGTCCGCTGGGGTCGCACACCAGCGCCGGCTGCTGGTGCTCCCAGTTGAGCGCGTCGCCGCCGGTCAGGCGTCGGACCGACGCCTCCGGCACCCGGGCCGATTCCGGAGCCCCGACGATCGCGTTATTGTAGATCCAGGGATGACCATTGCGAACGGGCTTGATACCCTTTGGAGAGAGACGAATCTGTAGTATCTGCGGCTGCACGGCGGCAGCGTACACCAAGGAGGACACGCATGACGATAGCAGTACTGAGCGATATTCACGACAACATATGGAACCTGGACCGCGTCCTGAAGCGGCTGCCGGAGGACGCCCCGGAACGATTGTTCTTCCTCGGTGACTTCTGCGCGCCCTTCACCCTGGCACAGCTCGCCGAGGGGTTTTCCGGACCGATTGACGTGGTGTTCGGCAACAACGACGGCGACACGCACCTGCTCAACGTCATCGCCGCGAAACACGACCACGTGACGCTCCACGGTCAGCTGGCCGAACTCGACGTCGACGGCCTCGCGGTCGCCCTGAACCACTACCCGGACATCGCCCGGGGGCTCGCGGGGTCCGGTGCCTACGCCGCCGTATTCAGCGGCCACGATCACCGCAAGTACGTCCACGAGGTGGGCGATACGCTGTGGGCCAACCCCGGCGAGGTGATGGGACGCTTCGGCGAGCCCAGTTTCGGCGTGTGGAACACCGCGACCGGGGCGTTTCGCCATGTCGATATCTGAGATTGCGATCGCCGGGCTGGAGGAGATCTTCGGGGAACGCCTCATCGCCCGCGGCGACCGCCGCCTCAAGCGCTACGATCACGATATGGTCTCGGCCCACGAATGGCACCGCGTCCCGGAGGCGGTGGTATTTCCGGAGGACACCGCGGAGGTCGCCGCACTCATGCGCTGGGCGACCACCCACCAGGTACCGGTAACCGCCCGCGGTGGCGGCAGCGGCCTGGCTGCGGGGGCGATCGCCGCCGACGGTGGCGTGGTGTGCAGCCTGGACCGAATGAACCGCGTGCTCTCCCTGGCCCCGGACAACCTCGCCGTGACCGTGGAGCCGGGGGTGGTGACGCGGGAACTCGACGCGTCCCTCGCCGAGGTCGGCCTCTTCTTCGCCGGGTACCCCATGAGCGAGGAGATCTGCACGATCGGCGGAAACGTCGCAACCAACGCCGGCGGCGGTCGCGCGGTCAAGTACGGGGTCACCGCCGCCCACGTGCTGGGGCTGCAGGTGGTGCTCGCCTCGGGGGAGGTTCTGGATCTCGGCGGCAAACGGCTCAAGGACGTGACCGGGCTGAACCTGCTGCCGATGTTTGTCGGCAGCGAGGGCATCCTGGGCATCATCACTCGCGTCACGCTGCGCCTCACACCGCGCCCCGCCTCGCGCCTTGCGCTGCTGGCAACGTTTCCCGACGCCGCCCACGCTACCGCCGCCGTGGCCAGTCTTCGCCGCGCCGCCGCCGGCGTTCCATCATCGATCGAGTACATCGACGGGCCCACCGCCCGCGGGGCGGCGGCGCAGCTCTGGCACCGCGGTGATGCCCCGTTCTCCATCGCCGACGAGGTCGGCGCCCTCCTCCTGGTGGAAGCGGAGGGACGCGACGACGCGCAGTGCCGCGCCGACCTCGCCTCGTACCGCGCCCTCGTATCCGACGGCGGCGGGGAGGTGCTGGTGGAGGCCGGCGACAGCTCGTCCCTGGAGGCGGTATGGAAGCTGCGCAAGGCCGTTCCGTGGTGGGTCAAACGCCGCAGCGGTGAGTATCACTCCGTTGAGGACGTGGTCGTTCCCACCACCGAGATCCCCGCGCTGGTCGCCCGGGCGATCGAGCTCGAAGGTGAGTCGGGGCTGGACGTGGCGATCTTCGGCCACGCCGGTGACGGCAACTTTCACATCAACCCGATGAAACCGGAGTCGATGGCGCCGGAACACTGGGACACCGCGCTCCACGATTTCCTCGACCGACTCTACGCCTTCGCCATCGAACGCGGCGGAACGATCAGCGGAGAACACGGCATCGGCCGCAAACGGGTGTATGCTATGGGTGGGGCCCTGGCGGGCCCGGTCCTGGAGGTCCAGCGTCGCCTCAAGGCAACGTTGGACCCGGACAACCTCCTCAATCCGGGGGTGCTCCTGCCATGAGACGGAACAGCCACTACACGGTCCGGTTTCCCGACCCGGTGGAACCCTCAACGGACGTGTACCTGCAGCGCTTTGCCCAGTTCCCGTTCTGGTACCGGTGGTATCTGCGGCTGCGGGCGCTGGTGGGAGCCCGCTCGGTGGTTGTTGCCACCCGCGCCCACCACCTGCAGGAGCTGCGCAGACGCCTGGACCGGGTGGCCCGCAGCTATGTGGACTGCAGCATCCCCGCCCTGCTTCCGGCGTTTCACCGCCACGTGCGGTCGCTACAGAGTCAGCGCCGCCGTATCCGTCCGGCCCTGGACGAAACCACCGGGAGCGCCCGAGGCACCTTTCTGCGCGAGACGCTGGAGACAGTGGCCCCCGAACTCACCGCCCGCCTTCACGATGCCGCCGACCTGCCCGATGTGGACCGCGACGACCCCGGCCTCAGCCTGGAGGAGGCGCAGCACCGCGCACGCCGGCGGATCGAACGGTCGCTGGAGGAGGCGTTTCCCGAAATCGAACGGCGCCTGGCGCCGATCTGGTCATCCCTGCGAACGCTCAACCTGCTGCAGCGGGTTGACCTGGATTCGCTGTTGCCGGTACAGGGCGCCCGACGCGAGCAGACGCCGCTCCGTGTGGTCCGGGAACAGCTCCAGCAGCTGTACCAGGTTCTCGAGCTCTGTCACCGCAACGCGAACCCGGAGGCCACGGAACAGGCGTGGGCGTTCGCGCACCGCCGCATCCGCGCCAAGGCGGGACCGCCCCGGGCGATCTGGTCGGAGATCGAGGAGTTTCGCGCGGCGACACCGTTTGTGGATCTCGTGCGCTTTGCGGCGGGGGAACCGTTTCTCGAGATTCCGGCGCTGTCCATCCGCAGCGACTGGTGGACGCCGTTCCGCGACGAATGGACCCGGCGGGAAATGGAGGGGATCGGACCGGCGCTGGAGCAGCAGCGGCAGCGGGAGATCGGAGACATCCTGTCGCGCGTATATCTGATCGATCGGCCCCCCGTCTCCTGGATCCCCACCGCCCTGCATCCACGGACGGTTGGATTCCTCCTGCTTCTGGCGGGCAGCGATTTCTTTGACGACACCCGCCGCGTGGTAACCCAGCTGGTGATCGACGCGCAGTTCTACCACCTGGACACGCGCAACCGGCTGCACCAGGCGGCGCTGCAACTGGACCAGGCGCTGGAACGCCTCCGGTCACTCCTTGGCGGAGACGACCGCGGCCGCGGAACGCTAGGCGACGAAATCCAGCGCCTGCAGCAGCGCAGCGGGTCGTCCTCCCTGGTGCGCCGACAGCTGACGGGCCTCTACGAGCGCTACCGGCCCCGGGTACGCGCATCGATTGAGGAAACGATCGATTCGCTTGAAACCGCCGGCACCCTCATCGCCCGGACCCAGGACGGCACCGAGGTTGCCTACGTGGTTCGCGAACTGCACAGCCAGAGCTTCAGCGGCGACTACGCACCCCGTGATCTGCTCGATATCGTGGGATCTCAGTGGCGCCCCCTGGCGCGTCAGCTGCGGGGGTTATACCGTCTGGAGAACGACCTCAGCGGTCGGAGTCGGTCACGAGATCCTGATATTCCGGATGCCGTGCAATGAACCGCGCCGCGTACCAGCACTGCGGATCCACCGACAGCCCCGCGTTGCGGGCGTACTCCAGTGCCGCCCGCACCACCTCCCGGGCGATGCCTCGACCCCGCAGGCTGAGCGGGGTAAAGGTGTGTTCCAGCACCAGCACGCCGTCGACCCGGAGCTCGTAGGCCAGAAACGCCTCCTCCGCCCCCACAGTCACGACAAAACGCCGATGGTGCCGTTCGTGGCGTACCTCGTGGGTCATCGTCAGTAGCCCTGTTCCACGTCCACCGTGCCGCCGCGGTCGGCGGGAGCGCCGTCCGCCAGCCACCGTGCCACGGCATCCACCACCTCCCGGGCGCTGGCCCGTGTGGCGGCGGCGGTGTATCCCCCCAGGTGCGGCGACAGCAGCACGTTGTCCAGTTCGTGGAACGGGTACTCCGACGGCAACTGCTCGCTCCCCGGCGGATTCGGGTACCGGTACCACGTATCCAGGGCGGCTCCCGCCAGGGTCCCCGCGTGGAGCGCCTCGTACAGCGCCTGCTCGTCGATCACCTCTCCGCGACCGACGTTCACCAGCACCGCACCGCGCATCTGCTCCAGGGCAGCCGCATCCACCAGTCCACGGGTGGTCTCGGTGAGCGGGAGTGTCGACACCACCGTCGACGCGCCGTTCAGCGCCTCGGACAGATCCGTGGTGACCGACTCAAAGAGTCCCTCTGGCAGACCGTCCGTCCCGGGACGCCGGCGGAACCCGCGGCACCGCACCCCGAAGGGATTGAGGAAACGGGCGGTCCACTGGCCGATCGATCCGGTACCGAGAATCGCCACGGTGGTGTCGTAGAGCGACTCCCAGCTCTGCGTGGGGGGCTCGGCGGCGGCGAACCCGTGCCAGCGGCCCCGGCGGAGGTCGCGGTCACCACGTACCAGCTGCCCGCGGAACCCGAGGGTCAGGGCCATGGCGCGCTCCGCGACCCACATGCCGTTGGCGTGGGCGTTCACCACCTGTAGGCCGCGCTCCCGCGCCGGTCCGATCGCCAGCGTGTTGATCCCCGCCATGGGAATCGCCACCAGCCGCAGCGACGGCAGGGAATCCAAAACCTCGCCGGAGGCGGCGAATGCGACGAGCGCCACGGCGCGTTCCCGGACGTCGGCATCCAGTTCCGACAGCGGCGCGTCGCGGTCAATGCGAACCACATCGGCACCGGTGGAGACGCGGAACTCCTCCGCGAGCTCGTTCCAGAGCGTGTTCTGAGGCGTATGAAAAATGACTGTCACGACCGTGATTGTATCCCGACCGCGGCTTGAATAAAAGTGATCGCTGCGGGTACCGTTGCCGCATGCCGTCCCCCACCCTCCGCGAGCACCTCGCAGAAAGCCTCCGGCGCAGCGCCGGCACGATCGCCTGGCTTATCAGGATCATGGTTCCCGCTTCGGCGGTGGTCTTCGTCCTGCGCCGACTCGGTATCCTGGAGCACCTGGGACAGCTTCTGGAGCCGCTCATGTCGGTGATCGGCCTCCCGGGGGAGGCGGCGATGGCGCTCATCTCAAGCGTGCTCATCAACCTTTACGCCGTCATCGCCATGGTGCCCGCGCTGGGCCTCGATCACCGGCAGCTCGTGATCCTGGGGCTGCTCTGCCTCGTGGCCCACAACTTCCTGGTCGAACTGGCGGTGACGCGACGCACCGGGACACCCGTGACACGCATGGTCGCCGTTCGCCTCGCCGGGGGGCTCTTCCTCGCGTGGACGACCTCGATCCTGCTGCCGTCGGGGGGATTCTGGAACGAACCGGTGGTGGTGGGAGGTGGTACCGCGGCGGCGGCGATGCCGGCGGACCTCGGACCGGCGCTGGGAGCGTGGGCGATCGAGACGGGGCGCCTGCTCCTACGGGTAACGGTGATCGTCAGCGTCCTGGTCGTTGCCACCCGGTGGCTGCAGTTTGCGGGGATCACCGACCGCGTGGCACGGCTGGTGCGTCACCCGCTGCGTCTCTTCGGCCTCCCCGCGGCGAGCGCGCCGGCGTGGATCGTGGCGAACACCCTCGGCCTGGCGTACGGCGCAGCGGTGCTCCGGGAGGAAGCGGAGACCGGCCGACTGGACGCCGCCGACGGCGACCTGCTCAATCACCACCTCGGCGTCTCGCACTCCCTCATCGAGGACACCGCCCTCTTTGTGGCGCTCGGGGCGCCTGTCCTGTGGATCATCGTGCCGCGCCTGGCACTGGCGCTGGCGGTGGTATGGGAACGGCGCCTCGAACGCGCCGTCGGCGTGACGCCGATCAGAACACGTCCTGCAGCGCCGGGCTCTGTCCCGTGATCGTCCCGTTCTCGTCGTGGCACTTGCGGGGCCCCTCCACGCCGTACAGAATCTGACACAGGTTCCGACACGCGGGGTTCCAGTCAAAGCGCTTGTCCGGGTTCTGGCGGTAAAAGTTGTTGAACTGCACCAGCCGGCACAGCACATCTGCCGGCAGGTGCTGCTCGATCTGCGCGGCGACACCCTCCGCCCGACTCTGCGGCAGTCCCAGCGCAAGTTCCAGGAAATCCTGCGTCGCCCGGTGCTTTAACAGCAGCTGTCGCGCCTGCGTCTCCCCCGTGCGGGTCAGCGTCACGTACCCGTAGGGCTCGTATTCGATGAGCCCCGCCTTGTCCAGTTTCTGCAGCGCCCCCGTCACCGACGGGCGGCTCACACCCACCAGCTCCGCGATGTCCTTGGACCGCGCGACCTTGTTCTCCACCGACAGCTCGTAAATCGCCAGCACGTAGCGCGCAAGGCTTTCGGTGATGGACTCAATGGATGCCGATTTTCCGCTCATCGTTCTCCGTTTCCTTCCTGACCCATACAAATACATCGACTCCGCTGGTGGCGTCGGCGTCAACCCGACAGGCGTCCGCCAGCGGACAGCGGGTGCACCCCACCGTGCCGCATTGCGTAATGCTCGTCGCGGACTCCCGCGCCGCCCGGCCACGTTCCACATGAAGCTGCATCGCCGCGGCGACCCGCTCCACCGGTTCCCGAAGTTCCGCCGCAAGCTGCGACACCGTGGCGCGTCCGCGCCGCTCCATTTCCCGTTTTACCGCGCTGACGATCACGCCTGCGCCTCCCGCAGTTCCAGATCCCGGTGCCCGGCGATGACGAACATCAGAATCAGTCCACCGATCACGCCGAGCGCGCCCACCACGATCGGCACGCTGTGCCCCTCCACAATCTGGTAGAAGAGCGACGCCGTGGACCACGCCACACCGATGAGGTACACCGCCAGCATCGTTCCGTAGCGCCGGCCGAGCTCACGCAGCGCCGTACCGAACGCCGCCAGACACGGCAGGTACAGCAGCACGAACAGAAGATAGGCGTAGGCCTCCGCCGGCGTGAAGTACTGCCGCAACCGCCCGATGTCCCCGGCGCCGGACCCGTGTTCGCCGGAGAGACCGAATCCCGGCGAGCGCAGTCCCGCCCACAGGGATCCCACGGCCTCTCCCGTCGCCGCAGGCAGTCCCCGGACCCAGCCGCCGACCGGCGACCCTGTGGCCCCTTCCCCCGACGCACCGACCGCCGTGTCCCGGGCTCCCGCCGCGGCTCCGGCGGTGTCCGCCTGGCGGTAGAGCGAGTTCAGCGTTCCCACGATCGCTTCCTTGGCAAAGAGCCCCGTGAACAGTCCCACCGTCGCCGGCCAGTTGTCCTCCTCGATCCCGATCGAACCGAACACCGGCGTGGCGGTCTTCCCCGCCCGCGCAAGCAGCGAGTCCTCCGAATCCGGCCACTGCACCGTATTGAGAACCGCCAGGATCGCCACCGCCAGCGCGATCGTCGCACCGGCGTTGGTTACAAAACTCTTCATGCGCGTCCACGTGTAGATCAGCGTGGAGCGAATCTGCGGCCGGTGGTACGGCGGCAGCTCCATCACCAGATGGCTCGCCTCGCCCGGAAAGAGCGTATGCTTCAGCAGCAGCCCCGTGAGGACCGCAACAACGATCCCCGCCATGTAGAGCGAGAACACCACCAGCCCGGCGGCAGCGGGAAAGAACGCCGCGGCGAAAAGCGCGTACACCGGCAGACGGGCGCCGCAGGACATGAGCGGCGCGATGAACACCGTCATGAGGCGGTCCTTGCGGGATTCCAGGGTGCGCGTGCTCAGGATCGCCGGAACCGTGCACCCGAAGCCCACCAGAAGCGGCACAAACGACTTGCCCGGCAACCCGATCCGGCGCATCACCCGGTCCATGACAAACGCTGCGCGGGCCATATAGCCGCTGTTCTCAAGCAGCGAAAGCATGAGAAACATCGCAAAGATCACCGGCACGAACGTCGCGACCGTCTGAAGCCCCGCGCCGATACCGTCGGCCAGCACCAGCTCCGACCACCACGGCGCCCCGACCGTCTGCAGGAGCGCCCGCGTTCCGTCGACAAACACCGCGCCGGCGAGGATATCGAAGAAGTCGATCGCCGCGCCGCCAAGCGCGATCGTCACCCAGAACACCGCGTACATGACCGCGAAGAAAACCGGAATCCCCATGATCGGGTGCAACACCACGCGGTCGATCCGCTCGGTCACCGACACGCCCGCGCGTGACTGCCGCATCACATCCGTGGCGATCCCGTGGACAAAGCCGAACCGACTGTCGGCGATCACGATGTCCACCTCGTCGTCCAGATGCTGTTCGAGATCGTGGCGCGTGGACTCCATCTCCTCCGGCGAGATCACCGGCGCCGCCAGGCGCGCCGCCTCGCGATCCCCGTCTAGCACCAGCAGCGCCAGCCACCGTGGCGGAAACGGCAGTTCGTCCAGCGAGGCGGACAGCAGCACCGACCACGAATCGATCACCTGCGCCAGCGCCGCGGGGTACTGAACCGGATGGGGCGTAAAGACCGGATTGTGGGTGTGGCCGCGCACCGCCCGCCGCAGCCGCCGCTGGTCGCGCTCGTCGGTGGCGTTGATCCCGATCACCGGCACGCCCAGGTGATGGCTGAGGTGCTCCTCGTCGATCACCACCCCCGCCCGTTCCGCAAGGTCGACCATGCTCAGCACCACCATCGTCGGCACGCCGAGTTCCAGGATCTGGGAGGTCAGGTAGAGATTGCGTTCCAGGTTGGTGGCATCCACCACGTTCACCACCAGGTCCACGCGCCCGCTCATCAGGGCGTCCCGGGCCACCCGCTCGTCGTCGCTGGCGGCATGGAGCGAGTACAGCCCCGGCAGGTCCACAACGGTGAGTTCATCCCCGCCGTCGGGGTCGGGAAGCACGCCCTCGCTGTACTCGACCGTCACGCCGGCCCAGTTTCCCACGCGTTGGCGCGCTCCGGTGAGACCGTTGAAAATACTTGTCTTGCCCGCGTTGGGATTTCCCACCAGGCAGATCGTTTTGCTCATTCCCCGTCCGATGTGATTCGACCGCCCATAGGTGCCGGGGACCGAATCTTGTTAGGCTTTCCTAATTATATTTGTCTTCGTCGGCCGGGTCAATCGCCGGGTTAGTCGTCGGGTTAATCGCCGCGTGCGGGGACACCCGGCGCGGGGACTTGATCGAAGCCCCGCGCCTTTCTATGTTAGGGCGCATGGACGAGCAACGAGTTATCATCATGCACGGGCTGAGCTACGCCGAGATCGATCTGGTCATGCGGGCGGCGAAGAAACAACTGGAGAATCCCAAGGACGTCATCTTTGCGAAGACGACCGAGAATTCCCTGAAAATGAAGGTTGGGGAACTGATCGAGGACCTCAGCGAGGACCACAACTACCTGAAGGAGAACCCGCCGGAAGAGCTTGGCGGCTGACCGCTCAGCCGCCCAAAGACTTCCCGTACACCAGGTAGGCGCCGGTTTCCACGCTTGCCTGGTACCCCACCTGGCGCAGGAACCGCTGGTGCTTCTTCGCCGTCCGGCGAACCGGCGTCAGCAGGAACTTGGTCTGGCCGTTCTCGTCGTCCTCGATGGCACGGTAGAGCTGGTGCACCAGTCCCAGGCCGCGGTACCTGCGCGTGATATAGTCCACCGGAATCATCATCGACTCCGCCGGGAACAGATCGCTGTGCACGCTGCGGTAGACCTCGCGCAGGGCGGGATCATCCTCCGATTCCGGCGCCGGTACCGGCTGTACCAGCGCAAACCCCACCGCCGTAAGGTCCTTGAAGGCCACGTAAGCGCGACCGCCGGTCTCGAAGCAGCGGGTGACCCGGTCGGTTGAGAAATCGGGGAAAAAGCGAATGATATCCTCGAGGTGGTGGGCCACAAAATCATCGAGCTGGGCGCGCTTGTCCGCGCCGACCGCCACGTAACGCACGCCGTTGAGATCCGGGCGTAACATGCGCACCAGGTAGTACACATCCACAATCACGATGAACGCGTTGGCGATCAGCACCGGAACACTGCCCAGGAGAACACCGTAGGTCACAAATGCAATCGCACCGATCAGATTGAGGATCCGCAGGGCCAGAAGGCCGTTCATGAGGAGCGAGATCGCCACAAAGAACGATGCAATATATCCAAAGAGTTCCGTGATGTTCACCATTGCCCCACTATAGCTGCTTGTCCGGAATCTGTCACTTCCGTAGTATGGATGTCATGAAAACCCGGCAGGCTATCGCAGCACTGAATACCTACGTCCCCGGAGAACGACGCGCCGACGCGCTCAAGCTCGCGTCCAACGAGAACCCCCTCGGGTGCTCGCCCTCAGTGGCCACCGCCGTCCAGGACGCCGTGCGAGAACTGCACATCTACCCCGACGGCGGCGCCCGCGACCTCGTCGCCCGCATCGCCGCACACCGCGGTGTGGCGCCGGAGCAGATCATCACCGGCAACGGTTCCGACGAGATCCTCGTGCTCATCGCCGGAACGTATCTGGAAGCGGGCGACCGCGTCCTCATCGCCGACCACACCTTCTCGGAATACGAGTTTGCCGCCCGCCTCTACGGCGCCGAGGTGGTCACCGTTCCCATGCAGAACCTCGAAATACGCCCGCTGGACTACCTGCCCCGCATCGACGAGCGCACGCGCATCGTCTTTCTGTGCTCACCGAACAACCCCACCGGCGGCGCGTTCTCGCAGGCCGAACTCGAGGAGTTCATGGCCGGCGTGCCGCAGGACGTCCTCGTGGTCGTGGACCATGCCTACATCGAATACCAGACCGACCCCGACGCCGCGGATGCCGACGCCCTCATCGACCGCTACGCCAACCTCATCGTGCTGCACACCTTTTCCAAAGTGTACGGAATCGCCGCCGTGCGCCTCGGCTACGGCATCGCCCAGCCACAGCGCATCGAGGAGATCAAGCGCGTGCGGCAGCCGTTCAGCGTGAACAGCGTGGCGCAACAGGCGGGCATCGCCGCACTAGCGGACCAGGAGTTTGTACAGCGGTCCCTGGCGACCAACCTCGCCGGCATGCAGCGACTGCAGGCGCTGTGCGCACGCCTCGGGTTTCCCACCCTTCCCAGCCAGGCCAACTTTCTCGCCGTGGAGGTCCCGATCGACGCACGGGAGGCCGCGGAGTTCATCGCCCGGCGCGGGGTGACCGTCCGAGCACTCACCAGCTTCAACCTGCCAAGACACCTGCGCATCACCATCGGCACCGACGCGCATCTCGATCGGCTGGAACCGATCCTCGAGGAGCTGGCGGCCGCGTACCCCGCCGCGGGCTGAGCGATGGGCCACCGGGAGACCACCGCATGAACCTCGCCACGCCGGTCGCCAATCTGGCAGTGCTCGGGGTCGTGGTGGCGGGGGCGATCGGCGTCGGTCGAACCGGGGAACAGTCGCGGGCACCGCAAATCGGCGCCGGAGCGACCGCCGCCGTCGCCGCCATGGTCGTCCTGCTGGCCCTCCGTTCGCTCCTGCCCGTGGCACGGGCACCGGCCGTGGCGTGGCTCACCGTTGTGGTGCTCCTGGAGGAAGGCGCCAAACTCCTCGCGGTGTGGGCATCGGGCGCGACCGGCAACGCCGGCAGCCCCGGCAGCCGGGGCGCCGCCGTCGGCCTCGGCTTCGCCGCCACCGAAAACCTGCTCTACATCCTCGCCCCCACCGGCCTCATCCTGCTGCGCTTCCTCACCGCCGGCACCATCCACGTCGCCACCACCTGGCTCTACGGCCGCGCCCTGCACCCCGCCCCCGACCACCGACACACACACGGCGTTCCCCGCCCCCGCATCGCCCTCCCCGTCGCCCTCACCATCGGCGCCCTCGGCCACCTGGCCTACAATCTCATCGCCCGCTCCCTTGACCAAATCCTCACGGTTTGGTAGGTTCTCCTCACACGACGCAGGGTAGAGCAGTTGGCAGCTCGTCGGGCTCATAACCCGGAGGTCGCAGGTTCGAGTCCTGCCCCTGCTATTGAAAAAGCGCACAGTCCATCAGGCTGTGCGCTTTTTGTTTGGCCAGCGGATCGCAGGACTCGAAACGAAACCACGGCGCGACTCAGGGGAGCGCAAACCGACGGGAGATCGGTGTAGTGCCGGAGGCGCCCGGCGGGAGTCGACAGGATGTCGACGATCAGGGGTGCGCGCCGACTGTCCCCGGCGCTGACCGCGTATGATCCCCGGACGCCGATGCAGGCGGCGCCCTTCCCCACCAATACCGTAAGAGCCCCGATCCTCACAGATACGCTCGGTGCCGCTTTGCAGCGTTCGTACGCGAATTGGCGTGTTATGCTGTTTTCGGTGACAGCTCTTCCCGTATGGCGGAACGCGGAAAACGTGGGAGGGAATATGTTATGAAGCATTGGAAAATGCCACTGTAAACGCCAAAATAGTCTGATATAATTCGGTGTAATCATCCCCGCCAGCAGTGCAGCGCATAACTTCGTGCCGCCGGTTAGAATACCAGCGGAAAAGGAGTTTCTATGCGCAAGTCTCGATTCACGGAGACACAGATCATCGGCATCCTGAATGAGGTCGAGGCCGGCAAATCGGTCAAGGATTGACGGGATCGTTCCTCGCTTCGCTGCGGTACGACCCTTGGACATGTCGTGAGCACGGTATCAGTGGTGCCACGTTCTACAACTGGCGAGCCAAGTACGGTGGCATGGAGGTTTCCCCGGTCAAGCGCCTCAAGGAGCTTGAAGAGTTGAACAGCGCGGGTACCCAAAGCAGCTGCGCAGCGACAACGGCCCGGAGTTCATTAGGGTCACGCTCGCCGAATGGGCTGAACGCCATGGTGTCCATCTGGAGTTCATCAAGCCGGGTAAACCGACCCAGAACTCCTACGTCGAATGGTTTAACCGTACCTATCGAGAGGAGATCCTCGACCCATACATCTTTCAGAGCCTGGACGAGGCCAGACAGCTGACCCGGACATGGATAGACCAATACAATGGGGAACGACCCCATAAGGCTCTCGGCAGGATCACTCCGCTGGACTACCGTAGGGCCAACGGCCAGGAAGGTACCAAGTTATCGCCTGCACAAAAGGCGGGATGATTACAGTTCGGGGAATACCATACGGCTATACCGTGGTATCATTGCGCCGAAACTAGTATAGGACGGAACAATAGATGGCAACTGCGGACCAGATCAAATCCCTCATCCGTTCTCACACTAACGAGAACTCCGAGCAGTTCTACACCATTGCTCTGCAGGTTGCTGCCCACGAAGCTCGCCTCGGCCATGGAGCTTTGGCTCACGACATCAAGGCTCTGGTAGACCGGGCGCGGAAAGAGAATCGCCCGGTCATACTGCAGTTTCCCAATGAGTTACAGGGGTTCGTGCTCTCGGAAGAGCCGACTACTCCTCGGTCCGCTCTCGTGGTTCCCCCGGCGCTTGCCGATCGGGTTGATCGAGTTGTGAAGGAACACCGGCAGAAGGACAAGCTCAAGAGCCACGGGCTGGCGCCTCGAAGACGAATCATGGCCGTGGGCCCTCCGGGTACCGGGAAGACGATGACAGCTCATGTTCTGGCTCATGAGTTACGGACACCCCTCCATACAATTCAGGTTGACCGAATCGTCACCAAGTTCATGGGAGAAACGGCGGCCAAGCTCCGCCAGATCTTCGACCTGATGTACGATGTTCCGGGTGTTTATCTCTTTGATGAGTTTGACGCCATTGGCGGAGCCCGCACCCTGGACAATGACGTCGGTGAGATGAGACGGGTGCTTAATGCTTTTCTTCAGTTCATTGAGAAAGACACCTCCGACAGTGTCATCTTCTGTGCCACCAACAGTCCAGAGCTCCTCGATCAGGCACTCTTCCGACGATACGATGATGTTCTGCACTATACGCTCCCTGATGAAATCGAACGAAAAAGGCTCATCCAGAACGTACTGGGATCGAACCTTCCCAAGAGTGTCGACTGGGACGAGATACTGTCACGTTCCGAGAACTTGAGCCATGCGGAGATCGATCTTGCCTGTAGAGACACTCTAAAGCATACGATCCTATCCGGAAGAGAATCGGTAGATCTCGAGACTCTTCGGAGGATGCTCGACGAACGCAAGTCCCGATTGGGCTCGTAGGTTCCGGATGGCTGATCCCCGGTATCGCAACATTTTCCTGACTGACCAACCAAGCTCACTTCCGTACACGAATCCACAAAGAGGTGGCGGGAAACCTCAGGTCCCAGATTTCCGAAATAGAGAAGACCACAGCAGGCATCTGCGCCGTCGTTTTGAGAAAGCTTGGGAGGCCGCACACGAGAAGACACATGCCGTCGGGGTATCGGAAAGACACGGCGTGTATATCGAGTTTGAGGGTGAGCCCAGATTCGAGTTGATTTTTGAGAGACTCGAACGCAGGAAGTCAGGAATCCGCTTGCTAAACGTGAGGACCGTCGGAGACGGAGACGATCTGATTACTCTGGCAACGGTGTATGTCCCCTACGACAAGAGGGCGCACTTTCTCAAGATGATCGATGAGTATGCAAACCCAGAGAAGGACTCGCCCCAAGGCAACCCTCGGAATCAGCTGCTCATCGATAGCATTTCGCAGTTACGGGAAGCAACACTGGCATCCTTTTGGCAACGGAACGAGTTTGAGTCGGTGCCCCCGGACAAGCCCATACGTATAGAAGCATGGTTACTCGGGGACTCGGCTGAACTACCCGAACATTTTGCCCGAGTTGCGACACGTATAGGGATCGAAGTTCTCGATGGACTCCTTCGGTTTCCCGAACGAACAGTCCTATCTATTGAAGCCAATCGGGAGCAGCTCACCACTCTGATCGCAAGCTTCGATGAAATTGCAGAGTTCAGGCTTGCGAAACATCTTTCCACCTACTATGCAGAACTAGAAAACGCGGACCAAGCGGAAGCCGTGCAGCAGATCCTTAGTCGTTGTCGGTTCGAGGACCGTGAAGGTGTCGCAGTTTGTATCCTGGACTCTGGGGTGAACAATGGACATCCACTGCTGCAGCCCGTGCTGAGGGACCGGGACCGCAATGCGGTAGTTCCTGGTTGGCCGAGCACTGATGAACCCAAACAGCCACACGGCACACTCATGGCCGGTACCGTGACTTACGGAAACCTTCTGAAACACCTGACTTCGAGCCACAGTATTCAGATTCTACATCGTCTGGAATCGGTACGAATCCTCCCTCCACCCCCCGAGGTAAACCCCAAGGAGCTTTGGGGCTATCGTGTGTCTCAAGGCGCAAGCGTCTCCGAGATAAATGCACCCGACAGGAAGAGAGTGTATTGTCTTGCTGTCACCGCGCGTGAGACCACTGATCGGGGTCATCCCTCATCATGGTCAGCTGCCATGGACAAAATGGCCTCGGGACAAGACGACGGCCATCAAAGACTCTTCATCGTAGCAGCCGGGAATTCCGACACCTCGGCTTGGAAGACTTATCCGGACGGTAATCTCGTCGAGGAAATCCATGACCCGGGGCAAGCCTGGAACGTGGTTACCGTTGGAGCCTTTACTGAGTTGACGGAAATCCGTGACCAGTCCCTGATGGGCTATCGTCCTTTGGCGCCATTCCAAGGATTGTCACCTTACTCAACAACGTCGACAACATGGCCAGCCACGAAGTGGCCATTTAAGCCGGATGTTGTACTCGAAGGTGGAAATCTCGCTTCAGGACCAAACAACTCTCTGTTTCCCTCGGACGATCTGCAGTTGATCTCGACGTACCACGATCCTCAGGTTGCCCACTTTGCACCTTTCCACCAGACCAGTGCAGCCTCAGCACTGGCAGCGGAATTGGCTGCCAAGATACAAGTCGAGTATCCGAGTGCGTGGCCTGAAACCGTCCGCGGATTGATGGTTCACAGTGCTGAGTGGACGGATGAGATGAAACGGCAATTTCTTGGCACGGAGAACCCAAACAAGCATCAGATTGCCGATCTGCTTCGCACCTGCGGCTATGGGGTCCCAGATTTGGAACGGGCGCTATACTGTGCCTCGAACTCGTTGACACTCATCTCGGAGGCTGAGATTCAGCCCTTTGATAAGGAGAACGGCAGATTAGTCACCCGGGACATGCACCTGTACGATCTTCCCTGGCCAACGGAGATCCTTCTCGGACTGGCGGAGACGCCGGTGAGGATGCGTGTTACGTTATCCTACTTCGTCGAGCCCGGCCCGGGAGAAGTGGGATGGGGTAACCGGTATCGCTACCCTTCGCACGGATTACGGTTTGATGTTAACGGTCCACGTGAGTCGGAAGAGGAGTTTGTTCACCGAATCAACGTTCAAGCTCGGGAGGAAAACGAGGAAATCGAAACCACCGGAGCTGCGCCATACTGGAAAATCGGGTCCAACAATCGAAAGCTCGGGTCGGTTCATTCCGACATATGGGCAGGCACCGCAATCGACCTCTCCCAGTCCAATCGTATTGCTGTGTATCCCACAACGGGATGGTGGCGTACCCGAGCTCATCTGGGATGCTGGGACAAAAGAACCCGGTACAGCCTCATGGTCTCCATCGAGACGCCGGAGATTGACAACGATATCTATGTAGCCGTTGCCACAAAGATCGGGATCGCAACTCCTGTGGTAATCCCAACAGGTCAATGAGCAGGCGTTGCTTCGCGTTCCGCAATAAATCGCAAACCGCCGATGAGTATCAAGTACGGCACGATGATGACTAGGGCATCAACACTTACCAGCCCCAGCGCCAACCGGGAGGTATTCTCAACCGGAGCGGCATGGTCGATGACGCCGAGCATGGTAGTGTCCAGATTCTTTCGCACTTTTCTTGGTGGCTCTCGACTGGCATGACTCGTTAGCTCGCATCCTCCTCTCGTATGGATTCTCTGAGGAGGTCGGTGTTGAGGTACCGACGGGTTCCCCAGGAAGTCCCGGCGATGTGCCTGAGCCGGGCCGCAACCAACATCAGGGCGGCGTTACCATCGGGGAAGCTGCCGACAACACGAGTACGGCGACGAATCTCTCGCATGACCCGCTCAAGGGGATTGTTGGTTTCAATGTGGCGCCAGTGCTCATCCGGAAAGAACATGTATTCCAGCGTCTCGTGGATGGAGTCCCGAACCATCGCTGAGGCTTTCGCCAGTTTCATATCTGCGAGTTTCCGATGCACATACTCCGCCTTCACGGATGCTTGTTCCCGGTTTTCTTGAGCGTGGATTGCCTTGAGCATTGCCGCGACTTCGCGAACTTTTCCTTTCGGGACGACCGAAAAGACGTTTCGGTAGAAATGTACGACACACCGCTGCCAACGCGCATCACGATAGTATTCGGCGATGGTCCCTATTACGTCGATCGAGCGCTTCCGGCTGAGGAAATCTTCACCGCATTCATCGAGGTGCTGCTTGAGCGTTTCTTGGGTTGGTGGCGTTTCCTCTCCAGTCGGAAGATGCTCCGCATCGCTGTCGGCAGAACACTGGGTCACCTATCACACGAGACTGATCCCATCCCCACCTATTCTGCATCAGCCGTGAGTTTCTCAACAACATGCGGCTCCATCTCAGAGATCAAGCTCGCAATGTTCCGCGCGACAACCGCCCCGGTAGTTTTCTCATCACCCCATGAAACATCCGCTGAATCAGTACCGTCGGGTTCCCTGACTGTCTCAACCAGTTCGAAAACCGCCACCGAGACATCTCGTCGGGCATGCGGGCTACCAGGGTCCCGCGTTGCAGATAGCCAATTGAACGACCCCTCGATCAAGATCCGGTCGTCGATCGCAATCGCCTTATTGTGAATCCCGGCGCAGATGTTCACTTCCGCACCACTCCGTACGAGCGATTCCCGACCTTCTCGCGATGAGTCTTTGAGCGTGCCATTGTGGTAGTCGAGGCGATCGTCTGTGAACACACGCACGGTCACGCCGCGTTCCTCAATGGCGTCCCGGACGAGGGACTCGAGGTGATCGGACTCAATCGCGCGAATCGAAATAAACGGCGAGACGATAATCACTCGCGTTCGAGCATTTGCGATAGACCGCCGGATGACATCACGATGCTCCTCCAGGGTAGAGATTCTCTTGAATCGAACTCCGTCAATCGTCGGCAACGGCGCCAGCGACTCTGGGTCAACTGGATTTTCGTGGGAATAGTGGAAACTCGTGTTGATCTCGTTGCTCGGGGCGGCGAAGAGCATCGCACCGAGTGCACCGGATGGCTGTCTGTGATTTGTGTTCCGAAACACGCGAACATCACCGATAACGACGAAATGGTATTTCGCTCGAGATATCGCGACGTTGAGCATGTTAAACGAATTGTCGAAGAATAGACTGCTGGATAGGTCGTTGCTACCGTAGGTGGGCGAGAAGAGCACCACGGGACGCTCAGCGCCCTGGAGCGAGTGAACGGTGCCCACCGTCAAGTCATCGTGAGGAAAACCGATCTCATCGAGCGCCGCCTCTATCTCTTCTTTTTGTGCACGAAACGGAGTGACGACCGCGACGATCTCTCCGATCGACGTCTTTGGATACACTTCCTTCAGCCGGTCTCCCCACGTTTCCAAAAAACGCGCAACCGCCTTGGCTTCTGTTACGTTCCTTCTACTTCCGTTCTTTCTCGTAGAGTATCCCCGAATGTGCGCGTACCCAAGTGCAGGAAGATCACTCAGCGCATGACCGGCGGCACGAGCACTCTCGATAGTACCGGTCATCGGACGCAGGCTTCCGCCGTACACGTTCCTATTGCAGAACCCGATGAGCTCGTCGACACACCGTCGATGTTCGGTCAGCATCAGTCCCCTCGGCGTGCGATCCTGCCCAAACACCGTTGCTCGCTGGGCCATCTTCATCACACTGCCGTCGGAGCATAGACGGCCGGAGGCCGAAAGACCGGTTAGCACTTCATCGCTCGTTTTCGCCGGTACCACCCCATTGATCGAGAGATTCTGCGCGTCGATGCGCCGACTGTGGATGCTCCACACGGGCTCGATCTGCGCAGCATCACCGACAACGATCGCCCTTCGCCCAAAAAAGAAAGGAGCCAATCCGATCTCCGGGGACACCTGACCGGCTTCGTCCATCACGACGACATCGAATGACTCTTCCGAGTAAACATCCCGAAACTGAGGGGCCGTCCCTGACGAATCTTCAAGCCTTTCTGACACGCGCAAGAACCGAGCAACTGAATGGCACGTGGAGATAAACAGGGGAGTCAGATACGCCATCTCGGTGAACAGAGATGCTCGTCCCTTCCGCCCCATGCCAAATTGCCGAAATTTGCTTTCCATACGCTCCGACACACGGTCCAGCCATCTCGCCTCC
This sequence comes from uncultured Spirochaeta sp., assembly GCA_913030605.1. Classification (GTDB taxonomy): domain Bacteria; phylum Spirochaetota; class Spirochaetia; order DSM-27196; family Alkalispirochaetaceae; genus Alkalispirochaeta. The sequence continues at coordinate 14,816 of CAJWEZ010000002.1, read as the reverse complement.
TGAAGGCGGGAAGAGAGACAAAAAAGACGGTACCGGTAGGTCACATCCAGCGCATCGGCAATGCCGCGATACCACGGAACCGGATCTCTATCGTCCTCCGAGACCACGAATCGGCTCGCCCACCCTTTGTCTGCGACGGTGGCTACCAGCGTGTCGAGAGGAACCCGGTCTTCCAGAAAGACTGTTCGCGCAAGTCTCGCCGCGTCGCGCTGAGATTCTGCGTGTTGCGCGTCCTCGGCGAGCTTCCGTTCCAGTTCCTCAATGGCGGTGAGTCGGAACAACACATCCCTTTCGATATCATTGGCGAGTGCACCCCGGACGCGTGCGACTCGCCGTTTTCTCACCGCTGGAATCCATCGGAAGAGCTGAAGCAGAAACGGCTCGTCGGCCAAATACGCGTTTAGTGCGTCTTGTCGCTTCGCAGTCGTGTCGCAGAGCGTTTCCGCGTCGGCAACTCTCTGCCGCAACGCCTCGGCGACCCCCTCGATCAGGCCGGAGAGCGAGGCACCGGGAGCACTGGCCTCATCAAGAAGCGGCGCCATCGACTTCGCCGCCCGAACGACGTCTGAGATTCCGTTCCGGAGCCTATCGATCTCTGATTCCAGCCAGGCAATCGCGACTTTGGTATCGGAAAACGTATTCCCAACGTCGGCGAGTGCCACTCGTGCGTGTTCCAGGTACGTTTGCCGCCACGCCTCGTAATCGAACCCGTCGAGTGCCGGATACTCCGAGCCCGGTTCTAGTTTCTTTTTGGGTACCGTGATTGCCGGATAGCCGTCTCTCGATTCGTTCCACAACTTGAATTTCGCGTTGCTGGGCAAATACATCCCATACGACGGAGACACGGGAAGCCAACGCTTGCTGAGTGGATCGCTCGACGTCGCACTCGCGAAGTTGTCCAGGATGTTGGTGATCGCCTGATTGTTGGTGGAGCTGGCGAGGATCGTGAACGGCGTACCGTCGCGACTGTCGTCTACGACTCCTCGCACCACGCCATCCGCGACGATCGACCGTAAGAGTGTCGTCTTCCCGGTACCAGGAGGTCCATTGATCGCCAGAACTTCCGCCGGTTTCGTCCTACCGAATGAAGAGATCGCCTCACGTTGCGACGGGCTCAGCGGATAGTCATCACTCATCTGCCCGAGATGGTCCTCGCACAAGAATACGTCGATCTCCGGCAGATCGGTTGATTTCTGGGCCAGGACGGGCGGGTCGATGAGCGCACGGACAAGCGGCGGCACGACAACGTCGCTGGGAACGAATTGCTCATAGAGCTTCGAGACACTCTTGGAGACACCTGTGACCTCCGCGCGTTCAATCGTCCATTCCAACGATTTCACATACCCATCAGCCTCGAAATCGGCGATCGTCTGATCGGTCACGGCCTTGAACACGCTGTTCGCGAAGGCAACCTGATCTTCCCACGTCTCGACGTCATACGGAACAGAGATCGCCTGGTCATACCCTTCCAGCGTGCCACAAATCGGAAACTGACCGGGGTGTTCATACGGAGCCAACGATTCCCGGACGAACCAAGGGTAAGGGACGTTGTGTCCTTCGGGTGGGTGCAGAGTACCGTCAGAGCCAAGCAATGCCGGAATCCAGAACGGAACGAAAAACGACCTGCCAGGTTTGCCCGATCGGGCCGGTCGACTCAGTCGGAACGGCGCAACCTGGATCTGGACCCACTCCTGTGGTTCAGGTCCCGGTTCGGAAAACCATTCGGAACACTGTTCCCGGACCTCTTCCGCGTAAAGATTCGTCGTCACGATCGACTCGTTGGGACGTTTACGCCCCATTCGGTCCGCGTCTGAAAGAGACGTTCTATAGTAGCTCAGCCACTTTTTGGCTTCCGACATCGGGGCATCAGGATTACTCAAACGGTCCGCCTTATGGTGCAGCCGCGACATGCTGGTCATCATGACTCAACGGATAGCAGTCACAGCGTCGGAAGGCTGTCCGTATGGTAATCTGATGAGACCGTTGTCTAGCTGATTGTTGTTTTATTAATTCTACCAATATGTTGCCATTATCTCAATCAGGTACTCACATACTACAACAGCCGCGCCGACATGGCGAACCGATCAACCTGAAACACCCCCACCTTCATGGTAGTTTCACCCCAGGGGCATCAAATGACACTAAAACAACTCGCGGAAAAAACGATCCACCTCGCCAAAGCCAGGCTCGACATCATCGTGTTTGGTGTCGTCTCCCTCATCCTCACGATGGTCTTCTCGTGGCTGGTGTTCACCGGAGGGGGGCATCCCCTCAAGAACAACGCCGCGCTCCTGACCGACTGGCGGTGGTCTCTTGCGGTTTTCATCGGGATAACACTTGCGTGGTCGTCGGTCGACATGTACGTGGTTGTTACCCTCGTCGCGGGGGCCGATCGCGCTACGTGGTCCATTCAACGCGTCCGCTACTGTCTACGGGAATTTCCCAACTTCATCGCCACCGGCCTGTTGGCGGGCATTCGCTTCATTCCGTCCATTCTTCTCGTCATTCCTGTAGTGATCGTACCCGCGCTCGTGAGCGCACACGTGTTCGCCTCCAATCCGGCTCTGACCTCCCTGGGGATCATCCCATTCATGGTGCTCCCGGTCTGGTGGGGAAGCGCACGACTAACCGCATCTCCGTTTCTTGCCGCATCCACGATCCATCGCTACTGGAGCGCCACGCGCGAGAGCGTCGCAGTGTACCGCCTCAACGCGCGGTTGATGTTTGCCCTCGTCGCTCCGATTTACATAACCATGGTGGTGTACGTTGCGATACTCGCGTTCCGGGCATCGACGCTCGAGCTACCGGTGTCTGCGAGCACCAACGCCACCCCGACATATACGATCGTCTCGTCGTTGATCGGGTTCGTCTACCGATTGATGGTCGCTGCGTTTATCCGCGAGACGTACCCGCCGGACGAAATCACGGCGGTGTAGCGAGCGGACCTACTACCGTTGGCCATTCATCGGCGTCAATTGAGGCGGAAACGCGAAGAGAAGAAACGCACGTGTCACAAATCAGGAACGAGTTTTAGCTGCCGGAGGCGCTCGCGGAATGGGGATGGAAGGTTGTACCACGTAGGCATACCAACGACGGAACCACGCGCCGGAGAACGCTACCTGCCGCACCTCGGTTTCTACGTTGCGGGGATTGAGACGAGTCCGTTTGGAATAGAGTGGATGCGCTTCGTGTCATCCGTCACACAAACTGACCCGGGTGGAGGTGACGGCTGACATGCTCCTCACCGTCGAGCGTCTCAGGATGGCACTCATGTTTTATCTCGCAAAGGGCAACAGTGTGGAGACTCCGCTCGGGACCTTCGCTGCCCACGTGAAAGGGCACCGCAACGGAAGTCCCGTGGTGCCGGAGATCAGCCGCGATGGCATGATCATTCGGTATCGACCCAACCGGGACATGCGCCGGGACATTCAGGAGAGCCTGTCGATCAGCGTGGAGGAGCAAATGGGTCCCAAACGACCGCGGATCAGCACCTTCGTGAACGTCGAAGACGCAGATGCCGGGGATTCGGCGTCATCCGGGCAGTTGGTGCATCTCGTCGGGTCGCGCCTCACGTTTGACATCGAGGCATTGGACGAAGGCTTGTTCTTTGTGAACGAGTCCGATGAAGCGTTCCGGGCGACGATCTACAGCCGGCACGGAAGCAGCATCGTTGACTGCAAGGTTCCCGACCTGACACCGGGAACGTACTCCCTGCAACTCCGCGCCCGTCCCCGAAAAGGAGCGGAGCTCAGAATCGGCGCGTACGCCAATACCGTCACCGTATCCTGAGTCCGCTCGTGATCACTATCGCCGCCGGTCGCATGGCCGGCGGCCCTTGTATGACTATCGGTCGACTCAATGACCAATTCAAGATACATAGAGTTTTCGCGGTTGTTTTAGCAACCTTCAATCCGCCCGCCGGGCGAGGCGGACCAGATCTTGAGTTCTTTTGGCAAGGAATCCTTGTACCTGCCGACGGGGATGGGGCCGATCGAACTCCTGTTCCCGTGCAATCGGTCATCGGAGAAGATCATTCACGGGCTATGGCACGTTCCGGTCTCAATGATTTTCGGGGGCGTGTCACCATGCTGGAGAGATCGGTCCTACAGATCGCTTTTTTGATCCAGGTGACGGCCACGCGGAATAGCGAAACCAAGGAGGCTCTATGGAATGGCGCTAGTCGGGAGACAACCTGTTTCCACTCCGCGACGCCCGGATGGCGGCGATCGCTCTGATGCACCTGGTACGGGACATCGATGACGACGACGAAGCTCGCGAGCTCATGGATGGTGTTGTTCAGGTCGTAATGGAGTTGAGGGCTACCTCAGGAGGACCAGGCCCCGGAGATTCCCGTTGACCGGCCGCGCCTACCCGTCTCCGGTTAGGAGCCCGATCGCGTGAATCTCGTCGCGCGAGATCACGACGTTGTGTCCCTTGATTCTCAATGCCTCGGCGACAAGGTCATGGCTTCGGTCGGCCTCATCAACCAAAAGTACACGGAGTGATATCTTCATGGAGGGATTCACGGCCATCCTACGCGGCCTCACAAACAGGACCTTGTCGCGAACCGACAAGCCATTTCGTGCCCGTCTCGCGTCGACCAGTACGCGGTAGGTGCTCGTTTTGACCATCAACTTGGCCATATCGGCGGTGAAGCGCCTCGCGCTCGCGTGGTTGATGACGCCTTCTAGTTCAACAATGATGTACAACCCGTCGTCGGACAGTCGTACGTCGTAGCGTAGACCGTGCATTTGAGTATGCTAACACAGCGTGGCGCGGCTGCAAGAGACTGCCCCTCGGACCAAGACGCGAAACGCCTCCCGCAGCGGTCAACCCTCCGGACGACTTGATCTCCAGATTATTAGAGCCGTTTGCGATGGCAAAACCGCGTGCTCTCCGTGACGCTGGTCTCGCCTTGTTCCTGGATCAGTCGGGCTCAGTGAGCATTTTGATCGCATGCTCTTCGTCGTGACAGATCCGAATGTTGTGACCTTTCAGTTGGAGCGACCGGATGGCTATGTCATGACTCCTGTCCGTACAATCGACGATGATGACCTGTTTGGCGTCTCGATAGGCTTTGTCCGCCGGCGTTTCAATAGGTCGTGCGTACCGTACGTTGGCAATCGTTGACGCAACGTTTCGCGCCTTCCGTGCGTCGATGAGGACTCGGTCTATGCCGGTCGCCTGGATTAGTTTGATCGTTGCAAGAGCCGATTCCGCGGCCGATTTTTCGTCCAGGATTCCCTCAAGAACGACTCTGATGTAGTGACCGTCGTCAGATATTTGTGAGGAATGCCTGAGCCCCTTCATCACGTAAGAGTATCGTCCATCCGGCGGGATGGAACCAACGAAGACTGCCGCCCGGTGGAGCGTCGACCAACAAAAGCTGGTCCAACGTACCAACGAAACGCAGACATTCGATGGCTCGAAACCGACATCAACGAAACGGCTCAACCGCCATCGGTGAGCATCCCAATCGCACGGCTTTCGTCACGCGAAATCACGATGTTGTGCCCTTTGCGGAGCAATGCCCTGATTACGAAATCGTGGCTTCTGTCCTCGGCATCCACGAGCACAACTCGAGCAAGCTTTTTCGAATCTGGGTTGTCGATCATTTTGCTCGGACGCAAGAAGCGCAGGTCCTCGGGAATCGAGTCTATGTTCCGAGCGTTTCGGGAGTCGATCAATACTTTGTCGATACCGGTTTCGACAACCATGTCGAGCGCGTCCTGCACGAAACACGTCGCGTTTTCGTGATCAACGAGACCTTCGAGTTCGGCGATGATGTACGACCCGTCGTTCGATAGCCGGATATCGTAGTTCAGCGGATGCATGAGTTATGCTATCACGCATTCGCTGGAACGATCTTTACCTTCCAGACTCCCGTGTGAGAAAAGGCCTACGTAGCCGGAGACTGCCTGCCTTCACCAGCCAAGGACGGTGGTCTCCGGCGAAGACCACGCTGCGGTGGTCTGGCGTCGACCATGTGCTATGCCGTACAACAAGGCGTTCACTTTCTCAGCAATCGGGTGCCTATCCCGGAACCCACGACTGGTCTGCTGTATGAACGCTGACCGGGGCGACGCAGAAACCCATATCGTCGCTTTCGCCGTGGTATCATTCCCGACGGTGATCCCGGGGACAGCGTTGCCACGCCGGCGACCGAACGGTCCGTGGACACAGGAGGAGAAATGATACGAAAACGCCGCGCTATCGCACTCGCCGTCCTACTGGCCGTCGCCTCGTCGCCAGCGATCGTCGTCGCCCAGGAATCGGCCACGATCGCGGTTGCCGGCAACGTGTATGACATCACCGTGGCGCCGGAGTACGCCGGCGATGAGTACGACCGCGACAACTGGGACGTCTGGGATCGGGTCGACAGAACCGGGTTCAACGTGCGTTGCCAAGTTCTGTCCGACGAGTCGTTCATCCCTGTCGTCATCAACACCGAATCGTCCTACTGGCGCACCAGAGTGCTCTCAGGACGCTGGATCTTCCCCTACACGGGCTCGGGGAGCTCACCGACGCCGACACGGCGTACATCTGCGACTACCCGGACGACTGGCTCCGGGTGAAGTCTGACTATATGCTGTCTGTTGACGGGGTGGAGCTGTCGGCGATTCGGGAGGCGATCGCGGCGAGCGAATGCCGGTAGAAGATCGTTCCGGATACCGATTCAGGAGGATGTCCATGGGCGAGGAACAAAACACGGGGAATGGGTCGAAAACGGATGCGCGGATCACTCACTGGGATCGCTGGTCGATCATCGGTCTCGTGAGTGTGTCTGCCGCGGCACTTGGGCTCCACTTCGTCGCACCATCGATCACCTTCGATACGCCGGCGATCATTCTCTTTGCGTTCCTCACCTTCCCGCTGTGGGGCCGCTTCGTCAGCTTCATTGCTATCGGAAGCGATTCGACGATCGACACAGACCGCCTGATCAGAACGTTGGATTCGTTCGAGTTCGTCGATACCGACTCGGGCCAGCGAATGGTGATGCGTGTGGTGTCTCGTAGTGCGAACCACGGAAAGAACCCGCGGGCGATCGAGGCGTTCAGAAAAGACCTTCAGAAAGCGGATCGGACCATTGAGGTCCTAAGGATCAAGGTTCTCGAGTTGCTGAAGCTACACGGGATTGATGCTCCCAGTGACGCCACCTTGGGCGAACTCAATAACACGTACCTCTATTCGTGGAATGGACAGACACCGTCTGTCATTTACGGCGAGATCGCGCACGTGAATCACAAGCTCAGGCACACCAGGAGGGATCCGAATTCAGTCAATGCGGCTCGCAAGGCTGCGAAACATCACCTGCTGCCGGCGTTGGACCGGATGATCCAACAGGCAGGTGAGACCCGATAGACAACCGACAAGCCACATCAATCAAGAGGAAGCATCGTGAACCGTTTGTTGAAGAACCATCAGCTCTCCGGAGAAATCGTCGACATCATTCGAAACGCCAAGAAGTGCGTCTACCTCGTCTCGCCGTACTTTCAGCCATGGCCCCACCTTCTCAAAGCATTCGCTAGCGCCAGTCAGGCGGAGAAGCCAGTGGTGGTCATTCTCAGGGACGAACCAAAGAACGTTTCGATGGCAGAACTCCTGCATGAAGACTTCGGCTTCTCCGTCTTTCTCGTTAGAAACCTCCATACGAAGCTGTACCTGAACGAGCGGCAGGCGATCATCACGTCAATGAACCTTTACGACTATTCCAAAGAGATGAACTACGAAGTCGGGTACATGTTCGACTCGGTTCCGAGCGCAAAGCAGTTCCTACAAGAGGTCATCATCGGCGATATCCTGGAATCGCAGCCTGAATCAGGATGGGTCGGACATCTTCCTGATGGTTTCACTGTGCCCTGGTTCGAACGCGCCCGCGCGAACAGGTCGGGCCTTTCCGGGACACCGGTGCCGACAAACCAGTCGGCCGGATTCTGCATCCGTTGCAGCGCTCCCCTCGAACTCTCGACATACCGGTTTCTGTGTCCGAGCTGCTATTCTGAATGGTCGCAGTGGGGCAACCCTTACTACCAAGAGCGCGTGTGCCATATGTGCGGCAGACCAGCTGACGTGTCGAAAGCGAATCCGTTCTGTCCCGCGTGTGCCAAGAAAACGGGTTGGGCCGATTCCGGGTTCTGAGTGCCAAGTGACCAAGACGAAAACCGGTTTTGAACCGCCCCAGTTTCAACGGACGGGTCGAAGTGCGAGTCCGGCGGAGTCCGCCGGGAACACGTCAACGCCGTTGACGCCCGCGAAGCCGAGCATACCGCCGCTGTAGACTCAACCAGAACCCTGTGCTGGTACCCAGGTATTCGAACAGTTTCGCTGCTTCTTCCGAATCCAAGGGGTTTCGCGCATCGATTAGCCATTCGACTTCTTCGGCCGGGTTTCCCATTGGACGCAAAAACTCGTCAAGGAGCACTGCTCCGGGATGAGTGGGATGTCTATCGGTGGGTACTCTCATGATCTATCTGACCAGCATCATTCCATGGAGTTGGGACCGTTGTACCGGTTCGATGGAAGTCCCTGACATTACGTGTGGCCAACGTGCACCGACGAGTTCGATAGATTCCCTCAATCTGCGCGTCCGCCATAGATGTTGGAAGTCCCGCGGCCTCACGATCGACCACAAGCGCAGCATACTCGACAGCGGAATCCGCGTCGAACACAAGGATACGGGTCCCGCTTCATGATCTCTGAGACCACGGTCGTATCTCAAACGATCACTGCAGATGCTCTGGTGCCCGCGGTATCTCGGTTCTCCGGGGAAGATCCAACTCAACCTCGCCGATGTCTTTGAGTCGATTCCGAATACGTGTTCCGATACCGGTCGACTCCTCGCGGTTCTCCGAATCCAACAATACCGTTCGGAGGATCGACCGCGCTTCCTCTTCCATCGAGTGATCATGTCGGGTGGCACGAATCCGTAGACGGGATTTCAGATCGTCGTCGAGGTTCCGTATGATCAACGTTGCCATGATATCCCCTTCACCTATCTTTTTTTTACAACGGTTGGGGATGGCCTGCCAACATTGCACCGCCCCGGACACAAATCGCCGAACTCCCCTTCCCCCCGGGTTCGGAGTTGCACGAAACAAGGACCGCCCCCTGGAAACCGTCTTCGCACGTCCGAACAGGGAGCGTGTCAGGCGACGGACCGATCGTACTCGTCACTCATGCTCTTCATGTCGTTATCGGTCATTGGACGACCCCTCACCTGGCGGCAAGAGGTGCTCCTCGTCGGTTTCCCACTCAAAGAAACCACGGGCTCCTATCACCACGTCCAGGACACGTCCGATCGACTCCGCTGCAGTCATTGTGTCGTGGGCGGTCAGCGCGTCGGTCACACGTCCGTGGAGCTCAGGATCGATATCACGGAGCGTGGACAGAAGGCCTTTGGTTCGCGGGATGAACGGGGGTTGCACACGGAAAAAGTGGATGAGTGTCTGCCACAGGGTGCCGTGGAGGAACACTCGAGCCGTATGGGGATCACGATCGATAACGTCAATCGCGTCCTCATACATCGCGGCAATCCTGTATCGAGTCAGGGTGGTGTCCTCCGGAGCAACCGGAGGATCAGCGAGCACCCCCTGCCCTTCACGACGGAGCGATGCCATCGTTGCGTCGGGATCATACATGACGAATCCCGTCGTCAGCATGTGCGCGGTGAGACGACGTACACGTCGAGGTCGCTGCGCGGATCCGGTGCGCCGCGGATGATCGTTCCGCACGCGATCAGCGCCTCGATATCATATCTGCCATCGAGGTAGTCGACGGCCTGCCGGAGCGCCTCGTCGTAGGGCGGGTCGAGCTCGGGAAACCGAAGGATCTGTCTGTCTATGGCCAAGGAATACCTCCGATGTGACTCTTGCACGACCGGCGGGCGCTGTCGAGCGTCGGAACAGACTATCGGGCGTCGCTCCCGCGCGCAGTCGCCCAGCCGTTCACAGCCCGCGTCCTGGATCATCCTTTCGACGACCTCTACGGGAACAACTGCGGCGTCCGGGGAATACGCGTGCCGCGTACCGGCAGATTCGCCGCAGGGCATCTTTTCAGCGGCACCGGGAACCGTTAGGGTATCGAGCAGGAGCACAACGACATGATTTCTACGCAGCTGACGATCGACCTCCTGTATTTCGACGGGTGCCCGTCCTACCGGCAGGCATGGGACGATATCCTCGATGTTCTGGTGGAGGAAAAGGTCGACGCCGCGGTACGCCTTGTCGCGGTGGAGGACCCGGATCGCGCCCGGGAACTCCATTTCGCCGGCTCACCAACGATCAGGATCAACGACCGCGACCTCGAGGACTACGAGGGGGACGGTGTCATGGCGTGCCGCAGGTACCAGGAGAACGACGGCAAAGGCTGGCCCAGCAAGGAACTCCTCCGGTCGCGCGTGAAGTCGGCGTTGTAAGGGGAACGCGGCGCTCCCCCCTCACTCCCCCGTCAAAATCCCGATCGCGTGCGTCTCGTCCCGCGAAATCACCACGTTGTGACCTTTCAGTCTCAACGCCTTCACCACCAGATCGTGGCTCCGGTCAGCCTCATCCACCAGGATCACGCGGAGTATCTTCTTTAGCACGGGATCTGCCGCCATCTCTCGCGGTCGGGCGAACAGCAGATTATCTCGAATCGTGGCACCATTTCGCGCCTGTCTGGCGTCGACCAACACTCGGTGGATCCCGGTTTCGATAACCATGTGAGCCATCTCGTCGGTAAAGTGTCGTGCGTTCTCATGGTCGATGGTGCCTTCAAGTTCAACAATGATGTACAGCCCGTCGTGGGACAGTCGTACGTCGTGGCGTAGACCGTGCATGGCTGGCATCGTACCACGGGTTTCGCGTTCGGGGAGCCGGCCCTCTCAGATCCACCCGAGAACGCCGGCGTGCAGCGAGTCCCGGCGCGACCCCCGGCTTGCGGGGTGGGATTGGGCCCCGTATCATATGGGTCTGTGGGACAATCACGATGACCATTCACGATTTCCTGAACATCCGATGGGAGGACGACGGTCTGCCGCTCATCGAGCCGGCTCGCACCAGTCCGGTTCTGGCCGATCCAACCGTCCTCTTTCCGTCGGAGACACCCAACGGAAACTGGGTGCTGTTTGCGCACACGGTGTGGGGTATTCATCGCTACGAGTCTGAAGACGGCGTGAGTTGGGTCGATCGGGGCATGGCGGTACGAAACGCGATGCGTCCGTTTTGTCGTCGTGTCGACGGGGCGTTCAACCTCTCCTACGAGAAGTACCGACCCTTCGCCGTCGTCGCCCAGATTCTGCCGCGCCCGCCGCGCTGGCGGAGCCGGCTTGAGATGCGGTCCTCCCCCGATCTCGTGCACTGGTCGGGAGCGAGGCCGCTTTTGGCGAGCGAACCGGAATGGGCGGTGGACGCGGAGCTCGGCACGTCGGTCTCCAACCCCTGTCTGGTTCCTCTTCCGACGACCCACGACCAGCCCAACGCCTTCCGCCTCTACTTTTCGGCCTCCCTCGCCTACGTCCCCGACTGCGGGTTCTCGGAACCCCGGTATATCGGGTGTGCCGATGGGGCATCGCCGGACGGTCCGTTTACCGGCCGCCCCCATCCGGTGATCGATCCGGTAGACGACGATCTCCCCGGCGTGCTCGCCCCGTCCGACGGCTGGAGGGCGAGCCATGTGTACGCCTGCGATTGCCGGCAAGCCCCGGACGGCACCTGGTATCTGTACTACAACGCCCGTGACGGGTGGTACAAGGCACAGGGAACCGAGCGAATCGGACGGCTCGTCGGCCGCGTGTAGGATGCGCCTATCGCTCCCTGAAGATGCGTCGACTCGGCAGGTTGCGGATCATCGCGTCCAGGCGATCGCCGTGGGCAGCCACAAAGATCGCCATGTAGACCACAAGGCCGCTTCCGATAGCAACGGTCACCGACAGGTCCACGCGGGGTCCCAGCCCACTCCCAAGCAGAAACCGGAACGGGTCGCTGTGGCGCACCACCGGAAGCGCCGTCAGGAGCAAAGCCCCGCCGAGCAGCCACCGGAGGAGCGAGTGTGCTCGCGTCGGGAACGCTCCGTTTTTGTCGATCGTCGCCATTACCGCGTCCACCTGCTCCGGGTCCGCCGCGGACGTGTGCCTGAGAACCTCGTCCGCAACCGCGATCCTCTGCGCCAGGCGACGACATCTCGGGCACGCCAGGAGATGGGCGTGTACCGCCGCGTCAAACGATTCGTCCTGGTCCCGCGTGAGAACCCTGTCTTGGGCTTCCTTACACGTCATACTGGTCCTCCCACAGTGAGCGGTCCAGCCGCTCTCGCAACAGGCATCGCGCACGGTGAATGTGAGACTTGAGGGTGTTAACCGGTACACCGGTCATTTCGGCGATCTCTCGGTACCGAAGGCCCAGCACAAAAAAGAACTCCACCGAAAGCGCCAATTGCGCCGGAAGCCCCGCGATCTCCCCAACGATTGCATCCCACAGCGCTCTCCGCTCGGTGGTTCGATCCGGCTCCCGCTCCCGATCCGCGTACCAGACCCGGGAAAGAAACTCCGGATCCGTGGCAACCTCGGGAATCGCGCGTGCACTGCGGTTGATCGCAGTGGTATAGGCGATCCGCATGAGCCACGAGTAGAATCGTCCTGTGCCTGAGAATTGCCCCAGATGGGCAAACGCTTTGAGAAACACGTCCTGGACGAAGTCAATGCGGTCTTCCCGCGCCGCGAGGGTTCGCCGTCCAACGGCCGATACCGCCGGCTGATAGCGTTCCACGAGGGCGCGAAACGCGTTCCGGTGGCCGTTCAAAACCGATCGAATCGCCGCCAGATCCTCCTGATCGCGGCCGGCGTCGTCTCTCATCGGCCCCGGTCGATTTCCGCGATCCGGTAGTAGAGCAGCAGTCCCACGCCGACCGCGAAGGGAATGAGGCCGCCGAGCAGACCGTAGCCGCCGCGCTCCACGAGGAGCATCACGATCGTCAGGACGAGCCCGACCGCGGTGGCGAGCAGCCCGAGGAGCAGGCTGAATCTCTTGAGATCGATCAACGGCGGTGGGTTGAGGCCCCGTTCTATCTGCGCCATGCGCTGCCGGTGGTTCCACAACAGAAAGGAAAACACCACAACGCCCGCGACGACGATACCGACCATCGGAATCACCGTGATCATGAGCTGGGCAACCGGGGATGGGGTGTATTGCACTGCGCCTCCCTCCTGAAGAAACAGGCTCCACCGACGAGTGTATCATGACACCGATTCGGCGGGCGTGACCTCCGACCGCGAGGGACGGCGCAGTCTGTCAGTGATCACGAAGAAGTGGTGACCGCGAACCGCCAGGGTGACAGCCGTGACGATTTGACGAGGCCGCACTGCCACGGCGCGCACCAGAAACTGCCAGTACCAGAACGCGTAGGAGGACGATCCCTGCCTGGTCAACGAACGGTGAAACGCCCGCGCCTGGCTCCACGAGATCCGCCGGGGTGCGGAGCGATGCGGAGTGGCCGACCGTCGCGGCAGCGACATCACCAGCCTCAGGGCGCGCTGAAAGTATCGCCGGGGGGTGTATATCGTCTTCAGTACGCGTCGGTACCCGTCAAGGAGCGTCGTCTGAGGCAACCTGGGTACAAAGTTGAGTTCGCTGGTGTGGGTATTGTTGCCCCCTGAGCGGAATCGCATCCGCCCCTCCTTCGACAGTCGGTCCCAGAGTCTCGTGTTCGGAAGCGCCAGCAGCAGGCCGACCATCGCCGTCGGAACACCGAGTTCCTGGATGAACGCGATTTGCCGGGTGGCGATATCCGCGGGGTCGGAATCGAATCCGATAATGAATCCGGCGGTGACTTCAATTCCCGCATTCTGAATCCGACGCACCTTTTCGACCATGTTTCCCCGAAGGTTCTGGTGCTTGCCGGCACTCTGGAGGGACGCCTCAACCGGTGTCTCAAGCCCCACGAAGACCATCGTGAAACCGCACGTTACCAGGAGAGACAGAAGCTCACGGTCATCGGCGAGATCGATGCTCGCTTCGGTGCTGAAACTGAACGGGTATCCGTGTTCTGCTTGCCACGACCCGATGCGCCGGAGCAGCGCTTTGGCCAGCCTCCGGTTCCCGATGAAGTTGTCGTCCACGACAAACACGTTGCCGCGAAATCCCCGGTCGTACAGCGCGTCCATTTCGCGAACGAACTGGTCAGCGCTCTTCGTGCGCACCCTGTGCCCGAACAGCGATACGATGTCACAGAACTCACAGTCAAAGGGGCAGCCGCGCGAGAACTGCAGCGGCATCGTGTCGTAGAGCGACATCCGGCAGAGATCGAAGCGCGGCACCGGGACGGTATCGATCGCCGGACGCTCGCCGGCGGGATACAGCGGTTTCGGCTCCCCCGCCAGGAGGTCCCTGCGGAACTGAGGGATCGTGCATTCCCCTTCGCCGAGAACAAAATGAGCGACCCCGTCGATTTCCTCGTGGCACGATGTGGGATACGGTCCACCGGCGACAACGGGTACCCCGGCGCGGTTGCACCGCGCGATCACCTCAACCATGGAGTCCGCCTGTACGATCATCGCCGACACGAATACGTAGTCCGCCCACCCCAGATCTTCCTCGCCAAGCGGCTCCACGTTCATGTCCACGAGCCGGTACTCGAACCCGTCGCCCATGATCGCCGCGGCGGTCAAAAGCCCGAGCGGCGGCATGAGCGCCCGCTTTCCCACGAACTCAAGCGCGTGGCGGTAGCTCCAGTAGGTGTCCGGAGTCCTCGGATACACCAGGAGTATCCTGCGCTCGGCCTTTTTTGCGGTTCATCGTCGAACTCCGGGGAATGCGTGACGGATGCGAAGAAAGAAGTATTCG
>CAJWEZ010000001.1 GCA_913030605.1 uncultured Spirochaeta sp. | reverse complement strand
CGAGGTCTGGGGAATTCTCGTTGCATTTTCGGGGAATTCAGGGTTGCACAAAACACCCATGGCGTGTTTATTGACGTAGTAGGTGTCGATCCCGATCCGGACGTTGATGCATATGCGTTTTAAAAGGAGTCATACGTAGTTATGAAAGGTCACAATGGAAGAAAGATCGTCTTGTCTGTCGGGCTGCCGATGGCAGTTGTGTTTTTGGGGTTTTTGGTATGGGGCCGCATCTCCGACGGTGAGTCGGTAAATATCGGCAGCACCGGTCCGCTGTACGATCTGGAAGATCAAAAAACGTGGCCGGCGATACGGAATAAACTCCGGACGGCCACGATCGAAGACGCTCTTGCCCTGGCAAATCGTCTGAGGACGGACGACCCGACCATAAATACCACATTGACGGCGGAACATGTCGAGTTCAGCTTCCCCGACGGTCGACGAGTCGGTGTTCCGATTGGTCCTTCCGAGATGATCGTCTCCATTGCACCATATCGCACGCGAACCCATCCATGCGCAATTCACAGTATTTCCGGATGTCAGGGCGAGATTACGAATCGTCCGTTTGAGGTGACCGTTTACGACTCCGACGGCGAGCTGATTTTCACCGATACCGTGACAACGGGCGACAACGGTTTTTTTGAAATCTTCCTGCCGAAGGATCGTGAACTCCGCGTTTCCATCGACAGCAATCTCGGTCGGGCGGAGAGAGTGATCGGCACGTCCGCCGATGACCCAACGTGCATAACCGATATGCAGTTGCTCTAGTCCCGATTTCCAGTGGCGAGAATGATATATGGCACATTTGACATTCAAAAAAGGCGTTCATCCGCCTTCAAATAAATCATTCACGGAACATCGTTCGATCGAGCGGATACCCGTTCCGGAAACGTTGTTAGTACCGCTGTCGCAACATCTCGGTGTACCGGCGAATCCAGTCGTACAAAAAGGCGACCATGTCGCTGTCGGCGATCTGCTTGGTGAAGCACCGCGACTCATATCGGCACGCATCCATTCTCCCGCGGCGGGGGTGGTGAAGCGGATAGTCGACCAGCCCCTTCCCGGCGGTAATCTTGCCCAGTATGTGGAGATCACCGTCGACCGGGAAGCTACCGAACGGCATACTTTTCCCGGTAACGACGTCGATCCTGCTTCTGTCAGCCGGGAGCAACTTCTGGAGATTATCAGAGCGGCCGGTGTAGTGGGCATGGGCGGCGCAACATTCCCGACCGACGTAAAGTTCTCCCCGACAAAGGATAAATCGTTGGACGTGCTCGTAGTAAACGGCGCCGAATGTGAGCCATACTTGACCTGCGATCATCGCGTTATGGTTGAAGAAACCGAAGCACTCATGAGAGGGTGTCGGGCGCTCCACAACGCGTACCGGTTTGAGGCGATTTATATCGCGATCGAGGCAAACAAGCCTGACGCAATCAAAGCGTTTGAAGACCTGATTGCAGTGTACTCGGACCTGCCGATAAAAGTCGTTTCACTGTCGACCAAATACCCGCAAGGTGCGGAGAAAATGCTTGTTCGAACGGTCACTGGACGGGTTATACCGACTGGGAAATTACCGTTGGACGTCGGTGCCGTGGTGTGTAATGTTCAAACACTGTTTGCGATATACGAGGCGTACTTCTTCCGTAAGCCGGTCATTGAGCGGGTATTGACCGTTTCCGGCGCCGGAATCGACAGGCCCAAGAATATCCGGGCGTTGGTTGGCACGCCTCTGGAACTGCTGGTCGAACACTGCGGCGGAATTACCGGACCGGTAAATAAAGTTGTTGCTGGAGGTCCGATGACGGGTACATCCCTTCCAACGCTGGACTATTCGGTGTCAAAGGGCAGTTCGGGTTTCCTGTTTCTGACTAATGCCGATGTTGAGACGGAGAATCCGTGTATCCGGTGCAGTCGTTGTGTATCGGTCTGTCCCATGAACCTTATGCCGCTGAAACTTGCGGCATATTCTCGTGCCGGGCGTTATTCTGAATTGAAACGACTGGCCGTCAATTCCTGTTTCGAATGCGGATCCTGCTCATTCGTCTGTCCGGCAAAAATCAATATCGTCGCGTATGTCCGACACGCAAAAAAATATATTCGTCTTCATAATGCCCGGGAGAACAAGCGATGAGCGCCAAAGCCGGGGGATTTGTGTTGACGTCGTCCCCCCACATTTTCAGTAAGACGTCCAACGCGAAAATCATGGTAACGGTGATGGCTGCGCTCTTACCTGCCGTAGTCATGTCCGTGGCATATTATGGAATTCGCGTCGTTTTTTTGTATGTGTTGTCCGTTACCGTTGCCATGGCGACGGAAGCGGTCACCAAAATATTCCGAAGGCAGGACTGGCGGTCGATTCTTGACGGCAGTGCAGCTCTCACCGGCGTACTTCTGGTTATGACACTGCCGCCGGCGATTTCTCCGCTATTGGTGGCGTTGGCTTCCGGGTTTGCCATATTCATCGGCAAGGAAGTGTTTGGCGGGCTTGGGGCAAACATTTTTAATCCGGCACTTGTCGGCCGGGCGTTTCTGTCGGCTGCATATCCGGTCGCGATGACACGTTTTTCTGCGCCACGCCCGTTGTTCGCATTTCTCGGCCGGTCTGCGGATACGGTTTCGCAGGCTACCCCGCTTGCCGCAGCGCGATTTGAGGGTGTGACGACGCCGTGGATGGATCTGTTTCTGGGGCAGGTCGGCGGAAGCATCGGCGAGACCAGTGCGGTGGCGTTGATAATTGGCGGGGTGGTTCTCATGTGGCTCAAGATTGTCAATTGGCGGTTGGTTGGCTCGTATCTCGGGACGGTCTTCTTGCTGGCCGGGATCGCTCACCTGATGGGCCCTAATCAGTATCCGACGGCACTGTTTCACCTGTTTTCCGGTGGTCTCATGCTGGCGGCGTTCTTTATGATAACCGATATGGTGACGAGCCCGGTCACAAACCTTGGAGTAATCATATTGGGCATCGGGGCCGGATTGATCGTGGTGTTGATACGGTTGTTCGGCGCCTTTCCTGAAGGCGTGATGTATTCGATATTGCTTATGAATGCCGCGACGCCGATTATTAACCGTTACACCGATACGCGACCGTTCGGTGCGGTACGGCAGGAAGGACGGCGAGTATGAAACAAATGGTCGCCGTATTGGTTATCGTCACACTGGTTTCCGGCATAGTGCTCGCGACGGTATACACCAGCCTCATTCCGAAGATCCGCGAAAACCAGCGGCTGGCAACGGAGCGATCGCTCGGTGCGCTATTTTCCGAAGAGCGTAATCCGGAATTCGAGCAGGTGACGGCTGAAGGCACCACCATATACCGTGCCCATTCCGGCGACGGTGACCTTCTTGGGTATGCGGTACGGGTCGTTACCACCGGATATGGCGGGGAAATCCAGTTACTGGTGGGAATTTCGCCCGATAACGAGTCTGTATTGGGGATTCAGGTCGTTGAACATATCGAAACGCCGGGTCTCGGCGGACGAATTACGGAACCGGCATTCAGCGAACAATTTGAGGGACTCGACGCTACGAGGGAAATCGAGTACGTGAAAAACGCTGAACCGGACAAAGCTGCAAACGAAATAGCGGCGATTTCCGGCGCTACCATATCCAGTAGCGCCGTAGTTTCAGGTATGAACGACGCGCTTGATGGTATTCTTCAAAATCTTCCCGAAGCCGGAGAGGAAACACCATGACACGGAACCCAAGTATCCTGTCGCATTTTTCCAAGGGGCTCATTAAGAACAATCCGGTATTTGTTCAGGTACTCGGGATGTGCCCGACCCTCGCGGTAACGACCTCGGTGGCTAACGGTATCGGCATGGGCCTTGCAACCACTTTCGTCGTGGTGATGGCAGCGGCGGTTGCATCGACTATCGATCGCTTTGTTCCAAATCAGGTTCGCATTCCCGTTTATGCCGTCATTATCGCGACATTTGTCACGATCGCCGACTTGTATATGCAGGCGTATTTTCCTCCGCTTCGTACGGCACTGGGGCCGTACGTCCCGCTCATCGTTGTGAATTGTATGATCATGGGGCGTATAGAAGCCTTTGCCACCCGTAATGCCTTTGTTCCGTCTCTCGCAGACGCTGCGGGGATGGGTGTCGGTTTCACCGGGGCGCTTATGCTCCTCGGCGGCGTCCGGGAGCTGCTTGGCAACGGCACGCTTGCAGGCTTCGTGATACTCGGAGGCTGGTATCGTCCTATGCTGATCATGGTGTTACCGGCCGGGGCGTTCTTTGCTCTAGCAATTCTTATGGCGGTATTTAACCGATTACAGCAGGGTGGCGAACTTGTATTGAGAAGGGCGGCTTGATCACATGGAATACATTGCAATACTGATCGTGACGGTTCTTGTAAACAATTTTGTCCTGTACTACTTCCTGGGCATCTGTCCTTTAATCGGTGTTTCCAAGAAACTGGATGCGGCGCTCTCGATGGGAATAGCGGTGACGTTTGTCATGACCTTGACCGCGGCGGCGACGTGGCTCATCCACCGGCTTGTTCTGGAACCATTTGGCCTGCCTTTTCTGGAGTATGTGTCGTATATCCTCGTCATTGCGTCGCTCGTACAACTGTTGGAAATGTTTATCAAGAAGGCGATTCCCACTCTCTATAAGACGCTTGGAATCTTCCTGCCCTTGATTACGACCAACTGCGCAATTCTGTTTGTGGCACTGTTTCAGGCGATGCGGGACTACGGGTTTCTGGAAGCGGTGTTATTCGGGTTCGGGTCTGGCGTCGGGTTTACGCTGGTAATTGTATTAATGGCGGGTATTAGAGAACAACTGGAACTATCCGATATTCCGAAGCCTTTCCGGGGCGCTCCGGTAACACTGGTCGTTGCCGGCATTCTCGCCCTTGCGTTCATGGGTTTTACCGGCCTCGCGTCGGCGTAACTGCATACGTCCACTCAAGAGGAGAAGTAAATGATTATTCAGTCGGCTGCCTTGATGGGAATCCTCGGGTTGCTATTTGCGATATTGCTTGGTTTTGCAAAACGACGATTCTACGTGGAGGTCAATCCAAGAATCGGGAAGGTGGAAGAGGTTCTTCCCGGGGTCAACTGCGGTGGATGCGGATATCCGTCATGTGCCGCGTATGCGGAAGCGGTGGCGGAAAACGGCGAGTCGGTTGACCTGTGTGTCGTTGGTGGGTCGGAGACAACTCAGGCGGTGGCACATGCGATGGGCGTCGAGATAGCGGCCGAGGATAAGCAGCGGCAAATCGCCGTGGTATTCTGCCAGGGGACATCCGAAGCGGCGGCGTTTCCCGGAGAATATCGGGGAATTCCCGACTGCGCGATCGCCATTTCGTCGCAGGATGTTGCCAAGCGTTGCAAGTACGGATGTGTAGGGCTCGGGTCGTGTGTCAGGGCGTGTCCGTTTGACGCAATACATATTTCGGAATCCGGTATTCCGTATGTCGATGCGGAGAAATGTACGGCGTGTGGAAAATGTGTTGAAGCCTGTCCCCGTGATCTCATCGAACTGCATCCGGTTGACCACGACTCGTTTGTCTACTGCAAGTCCCAGGATCCCGCGGCAGTTGCGCGGAAAGTATGTAAGAAGGCATGCATCGGCTGTACGCTCTGTGTGAAGGCTGCCGCAGCCGACGACAACGAAGGCGCAGTACGCATGGATCGCAATTTGGCGGTGGTGAACACGGAAAAGTATACGGCCAAGGCTGAATACGGGAAGAAGTGTCCCACTAACGCATACACGACCCGGGCAAACGTGGTGAATGTTCCGCCTGCGTCGTCGGAGGTACCGGTGCGATGATTGATGAAACGGCCGTCGTTCGATCCTCGTCCGAACGTTCCATCGAGGTACAGATAATGGCACCCGGAGTATGTGATGCCTGTGAAATCCGTGAACAGTGCTTCCGCAATGACGGACTTATTTCTGTACCGCGTAATAGATTGTCCAATCCGGATCAGATTGACATTGTCGCGGGCACACGGATCGGGCTCCGTATTGCAAACTCGTCAATTCTCACGATAACCGCAATCGTGTACGGCGTACCGCTGCTCTCGTTCATGATTGGTCTGTTAATCGGGTACGATGTGGTTTTCGTACGTTTAACGGAAACATTGCGGGCGCTGGCAAGTTTCGCTCTGGCAACAGGCACCACTCTTCTTGCCGGAATTGGCATCCTATACTTCGACCGTCGTGTTGCGGGCAATATCAGGTACCAGGTTCACAATCCTGAATCGGTCTCTTGAGATTTCACGTTTGCGACGAACCGGACAAGCCGCCGGTATGTTATGAAATACGGCGGCCGGCGTTAATAATCTTTTCGGTACACATAATGCTTCTATCCGCCGTCGATTGATACGACCCGTCCAATACGTCCAATAGACATTCACGCATATGGGCATAGATGATCTGGTGACGGAGTGTGTCGAAATCGGAACGAAGCTGCTCGATTTCACAAAGAACTCGAAGAGACTCATGTTCATTTGCGATAAGCGTACGGAGGTGTCCACACCGGACCAGCAAGATCGCCAACGTTTCCGACGCTTTCCCGCACGTTTCCTGAACAGATCCATCGTGTCCGTGTATTCCGTGGTTCATCATACAATACTATACCCCGACTGGGTATAAGTACACAACCCGACGTCGACGAGCATCATCACCCAGGGAGCTATCGGACTTCATGGCGGGAAGGTCGTCAAATTTGACAGGTTATCGAGAATTATATCCGCCGCGACGAAACGTATTACTGATTTTAAGGAACGGGGCCGGATCTACCACTTCGTCTCCCATCATGACTTCAAAATGGAGATGGGTGCCGGTAGCAATCCCCGTTTGACCCATCAATCCAACGGTCTCGCCCTGAACAACGCGTTGCCCTTTGGATACAGAGATCTCGCCCATGTGTGGATACCGCGTGCTGTATCCATATTTATGACGAACTACTACCTGATACCCATATCCAGGATCGTATGCTGCAACGGTGACGACGCCATCCGCACTACTGACTATGGGAGTTCCTGGATAACCTGCGATGTCAAATCCTTTATGAAGGTACCATTGGCCTGTTATCGGATGAATATTCGGTCCGAACTCCATCGAAACGTTGCCGCCGTTGCCGCCGACGGGCCACGCATTCGGAATATCGCGTAAAACCCGCGAAAGCATTTCCTGTGTCTGCGGAACACCGGCCAATAACTCGGTCGTTCGATCCAACTCAGTTGATAGGTGTTTCACAGACAACGGCAGCGTCGACGAGACCCCGGCGTCCTCGTCGAAAAAAGATTGAACGCCGATCGAGAAGACCGGATCGGGATTATAGTCACCGCGCCGTTGTGTTGGAACTATGAGATCGGCCAACGGTTCAACCTCATTTTCAAAGCGTCGTGCAAACTGTTCGATAATGTCCAGCTCTTGTAGGATTGCATCGAGATTCGCTTGTACGTTGGTACTTTCCGAACGTTGCTCCGCAATCGTCGTTTGGCCGACATCGAGTTGAACGAGAATTAACAATCCAACAATGATGGAACCAACCAAAACAACCCCCGCGAGAATAGTTCCGGAATTGATTGAAAACGACAACGGTGCCCGGGCGGAATCAAATAGTACCGAAATCGTATATCGTTTCCCAATCTTCATATAACCTGCCTGAAAAAATATGAATTAAACACTTGGCGACTACAGTGTTGGACGGCGCAACAAACCGGATGGTGCAGACGAGTGTGAATCGCGATACTACAGCCAATACGCCGTAACAACCTTACGAGAGCCGATGCCCCAATCGGAACAAGGATATCTGTTGGCCACAATCGACTCCCGCGTAGGTTTTACGAGCTATTCCTCATTTATTCCGGATGTCTTATGCCACCGTCACCTCGTCGGCAAGGTATACGTCCTGGATCGCATTCAGTAGTTTGATGCCTTCATCGGTTGGGCGCTGAAAGGCCTTGCGTCCGGAAATGAGACCCATACCTCCGGCCCGTTTGTTGATGACGGCAGTCCGGACGGCGGTCTTAAGATCGTCGTCTCCCGAGGAAGCACCGCCGGAGTTAATCAGCCCGGCGCGTCCCATATAGCCGTTCATCACCTGATAGCGGGTCAGATCTATGGGATGGTCGGTAGATAGCTCGGTGTACATACGTTTGTCAAATTTCCCAAAAGAAGCATCTCCCTTGTTCAGCGCTTTGTACCCTCCATTGAGGGTGGGCGCTTTTTGCTTGACGATGTCCGCCTCAATGGTCACACCGAGGTGGTTGGCCTGACCCGTCAGGTCCGCCGCCGTATGGTAGTCCGTACCACCGGTCTTGAATGCACCGTTGCGGGTATAGCACCAGAGAACGGTTGCCATGCCCAATTCATGGGCGCGATAAAACGCCTCCGCCACCTCGATAATCTGTCGGTTGGATTCCTCAGAACCGAAATAGATAGTGGCCCCAACCGCAACCGCTCCCATGTCGTACGCCTGGTTTACCGTGCCGAACATGATCTGGTCATGGGTATTGGGATAACTCAATAGTTCGTTGTGATTCAGTTTCACCAGAAAGGGTATCTTGTGGGCATATTTCCTGGCGACCGATCCCAGAACACCAAACGTCGATGCCACGGCATTGCATCCGCCGTCAATTGCAAGACGAACGATGTTCTCTCCGTCGAAGTACGCCGGGTTGGGGGCAAAGCTGGCGCCGCCGGAGTGCTCAATGCCCTGGTCCACCGGAAGGATGGAGAGATAGCCCGTCCCCGCCAACCGGCCATGGGAAAACAGTGTCTCAAGATTACGCAGTACCCGGGGAGAACGATCGGAAATTGCCCACACCCGATCGACAAAGTCCGGACCGGGAAGGTGGAGATGATCTCTGGATACTTTTGCTTTGTGCGTCAACAGGTCCTGTGCTTCCTTACCGAGAATGCCCTCAATATCGATTGCCATGTTGTTACCTCCTGCCGCATCGAGGTGGGCGGCTCGTTTTTTGGCTGCCGACACCTGCCGCGTACCGTTCGATACGGCCGCAACGCAGTGTCACGCAAAATTTCACTTCAATGACGTGATCACCCGTTCAAGTCTTTGGCGAATCTCGTCGGCGATCGGGCGAAGTTTATCATTGTTCACCGCTTCCATCGAGCTCACCGGGTCAACGGCGGCGATTTCCACGTGTCCCGGCTCCCGCTCCTGGACAATGACGTTACACGGGAGCATCGTCCCAATCTTATTTTCCGCTTCCAGCGCTTTGTGCGCGTACGGCGGGTTGCACGCCCCGAGGATACGATAATTGTAATAATCAATATCCAGTTTCTTTTTCATGGTTGCCTTGACGTCGATATCGGTTAAGACGCCGAAACCTTCCGTTTTGAGTGCTTCCGTTACCGCGTCAATACTTTCATCAAACGGGCGATTCAGGGTTGTTGAAATGTAGTAAGTCATACGTTCTCCTTGTTGATATTACTCTTTTATCGTCTTCAGACGGCGTTCATTGCCGGCTGAAAACCTGACGGGTTTAAGTGTACACATGTTCCGGAGTTGCGTTGTGACGGTTATATTACGATTTGTCGACGCTTATATGTCGGAGGTAGTTGGATTGGAGTAACCGGCAACCGGATGATGATTCAGCTCAAGCAGGAAGACGGAAACAATGCAGCGTACGGGTGCGGATCCGGTGTCGGTCGCTTTTGATATGACGACAGGCGCCGCCGCTTCAAGCGATTATTCGTGCAAATGAGTATGTGCGGATTGAAGTGGGCGCGGGATACCTTCCCACCGGCGGTGCCGATCTACCGGGATTATCCGGCTCCGATCTCAGCGGTCCCAAGGCAACCGTGACTACAAGCTTTGGAAGGTGGTAGACGGGCGGTGACACACCACGCGTCCGCGCCGCTCCTTCCTTCGTTTCTATTTATCTTATATCGAACTTCGTTCTGCCGAGTTTTTACCCGGTAGCGCAGTTTCAACTGGATCGTATCGGTTGGAGGGACCGCCGTGTCAGGTCTTGATTGCTCCCTGCGATGTGAAACTCTCACAAGCGGTGTACCGCATTCCATTGCCTTATGAGGCTCTTTCAAGATTGCATTTGATAAAGCCTCTTATGATACGGTGTCACGCGGAATCATCTGGAAATGGTGATCTGCTTCGAGCAGATCCAGCCTGTGGACCCGTGCCGTAGCAGCCACGATCAGATCGGTCGCCGGCACGGTGATTCCCTTCTTACGGCAGCTCGTTGCCAGGTTATTCGCCGTCATCCACACCACATCAGATATCGGAACCCGGTCTAGGGTTTCCGTAATCCGGCGCAGCTTGGAACGTTCCCTATCACCGCGGGCTCCATTCCACAACTCAAGAATAACGATATTGCACAGAACGGCGTGGCCGGTTTCAAGAAGAGTGGCCACGCGGGTCCGAACCGAAAGATCGCCGTCTTTACGAAGTGCTTCGATCCAGGCTGAGGTATCAATAAGTGTCATGAATCACTCCGTTGCGCCTCAAGTTCCTCCTGATCCATAAAGTCTTCAAATGTTCCGAGCAAACTGGTCAGTTCTTCTGAACGTCGTATCCGTACGAATTCTTCAAGAGCGACCGTAATCGCTTCTTTCTTTGTCCTTTTTTTTGATGCTTTTTGTACGGCAGAAATAAGCTCCTGCGGAATATTGATGGTCGTTTTCATACATATAGGATACAATTTTTTTACGGTATTTTCTACAAGCGAAAGAGGCGTGTTGCCGCCGTCAGCTTCCGCCGCAACGGCGTAACCTTTGCCGGCCTCACCGGCCCGGGTAGCTTCAATCGCCGCAAAGAGAATGACTATACCCCCAATAGTACTCACATTTCGGTACATCTTATACTTCGAGGGGGGTACGCATGAGTGCGAACAAGTCCCGTCGGTTGAAGAAGAGGAACCTCCCGGCGGCTCCAGGGTGCCGGAGGGGTACCACATTTCAACTATGAACGATTTCCCGCCATACGAGGACGACTCACTCTATTTACCGCCAAACACTATCCGGGTGTACCGTTCGCATCGTGGAACGACCGGCGTTGGCAAATGCGAAACCGCGTAACGCTTTATCCACATAAGCGCGGCTGAGCGCGCCGCGCTGCCGTACCGGCAACGGGGGGCGGTATGGTGCCCCGTGCGATCACACCTTGCTACCTCTCACTGGTCAGTCCTGACGACCCCGCGGGTTTACTCTACTTCGCACTCGCTGGTTCTTCTTGAGAATCGATTTCACGGGTACATTTATCGGAAAGCGGGAGGAGGCCCTTGACCCTTAACCCTCCTTTAACCTGTAACTTGTAGGCATGAGTGATTCGAAACCTACAAAGAAATGACGCTTTGACCTGAAGGTGCTCCTTCCGGATGTGCCTGATGAACGAGACGCCTGTGTTGACCGTCTGACCCGGGCGCTCGAATACCACGAGGGGAGAGAGCTTGCGCACTTCGTTTTGGAGAGTTCGCCTACGGAACTCTGCATTCACTACGATCCGGGTGTCCTCGCCATTCTCTCCGGCGTCTTTCTTGGGGCAGGCTCCTTCGGGGAGCTTTTGATAGATATGCCCCGCACGGCCTCCCTTACCCTCTATGGCGCCGCCTATCTCGCCGGAGGATTCAACACCGTGCGGGCGGTCGTGGACAACACGGAACGTGATATCCCCGTGGACGAGCTCAAAAAAGGGATGATCGTGGTCGTCAGAGCCGGCGAGCGCCTGCCGATCGACGGAGATATCGAAGAGGAAAACAGCTCGATTGATCAATCTTCGGTCACCGGTGAACGGCAACAATACTATTCGCATTATAGTGACCAAGCCGGAAAAAGACTCCACTCTCTCCCCGGTTATCGAAATGGTGGAGGAAGCGTAATCCCGGCAATCACCTTCCCAACGCTTCGCGGAACGGTTTACGCGAGTCTTCGTTCCCGCCGTTCTGGCGATCGTATTGCTCACCATAGCTTAGCCTCCTCTGCTCGGGTGGTTGCCCTTCTCCGAGGCCTTTCTTTGGGTGATGATAATTCTGGTTGCCGCATCTCCATGCGCTCTGGCAATCGCTACACCGGCGGCGATCTTGGAGAAGACGGGCACCATCACTTCCGGAGAATTCCAGATAACCGATCTCTCGGCATACGGTGAGTCTGGTGAGGAGGAGCTTCTCTCTACGGCCGCAGCCCTCGAGGCGGGAAGCAACCACCCCCTGGCCGCGGCGGTTCAACGGTTTGTGGATGCGCGGGGGACCGTCGTCGAGAGGGCGCAGGAAGTTGAAGCGGTCGGCGGAAAAGGAGTTACCGGGAGCGTTGATGGAAAGGCGGTACGGATTGGAAACCGTAAACTCTTTGCGGAGGGCTCCATTCCGGAGACGATAGAGCAGTCGGTGCAGGCGTACCAAAGGGAAGGCAAGACGTGCATGATGGTCCAGAGGGAGTTCGCTTTACTCTGGGTGCTTGCGCTTTAGAATCGGCCGCGAGAAGGGGCGAAGGGTGTAGTAGAGCAACTGAGGAAACTCGGAATCGGTCGGACTATCCTCATTACCGGTGACAACGGCGATGTGGCGAAGTCTATCGCGGAAGAGGTTGGGTTAGATGAGGATCGCGCTGAACTTATGCCGGAGGACAAGGTTACGGCCGTCAACGAGCTTGAGAACGAGTACGGCTCAGTTGCCATGGTTGGAGACGGCGTCAACGACGCTCGTGCCTTGGCGACGGCAACGGTAGGCATCGCGATAGGCGCCGGAGGTACGGACGTCAGTCTGGAAAGCGCGGACGTTCAGTATCCGGCAAATTCTTCAGAACAGACCATAAAAGGTTTCACTCGCGTGAGGAAGAGGAAATTTCTCACTGAATCAACCATGGCGGGCGGGCCGGCAACGTTCCAGATGCAGCGGTGCGCGCCACCAACCGCGCGACCCACTTCGGAGATGTGGTGCTGCTCAATCGGCCCCTCGATGTGCTGCACCGTAACGTTGATTGCCATTGAAGCTGTCTGAGCCAGTTCCTCGCGATACGCCGTGGACTCACGCGATCTGTTGGCATACAGCAACGTGAAGTCGACCGGTATAGATCGGAGCACCACCGTTCGGATCATGCTGACGTACGGTGTAACCCCAATTCCGCCGGCGACACATACGATCGGCCGGCGGGGTTGCTCCGGGAGTGTGAAGTAGCCGTGTGGCCCCTCCAGCTTCACCGACGAACCGAGGGGCAACTCCGCCAGGGTGCGTTTGTAGCCGCTTCCGGTCTCCCGAAACGCAAACGTGAGGATATCCCTCTCGGACGGCGAGGAGATCATTGACATCACCCGTGAGCGTCCTTTGAAGTCGGAGTGCGCGAGCTTGGGTACCGCAACCTGCATGTACTGCCCAGGCTGATACTTGAGTCTTTTCGGCAGGCCAACGGAAATTTCAAGTGTCCTGCTTGCCACTCGTCGCTTGCCTATGATCGTCGTCTCATAGATCATGGTCAATCCTACCTCACTGCGCGGGAGTCGAAGTGGTGCCGGCCGGGAGTTCAAAAGTCGCATCCGGTATCGGCTCTCCGACGCTGGTGATCATCACGGTTATGGTTTCACCGTTCGCCGGCAACTCCTGAGTGCCGACTCCGTACGTGGCTGCCCATACCCCGGGCCCTCGCGCTATTTCCAGTAGGTCGATATCTTCAGGTTGCACACTCTCATAGAAGGTCCACGTCAGGTCCCCATCCGTCCCGGCCCGGGCCGCGTAAAATCGTTGACGGTCATATCTGAAAATCTGATCCGTCACCGTCCGCCCGTCAACCTCCACGGTTTGTCGATAGAACGGTTTTGTGTCAAGATCCCGTGCCCAGAGCGAGATGAGTTGTTCGCCACTATAGATCGTCATCGTAAAGGTCGTGGCGTACGGCTGAGTACCACGATCATTCGCCACACCCAGCGGTGCCGACGACGATGGTTCCCTGCCCATCCGGCCCGTCGGACCGGGTGTGGACCAGAGAGAGATTGCCGCCACACCGACGAAGGGCAGCAGGAACAACACCGTCACGCCGATCACGAGCGCGCGATCCGCCCAACGCCCGGCACTCCGTACCGGCGTGGACTCCGTTATCTCTTGAATCTTACGGGGTGTTCTCTTGTTCATTTACGTACCTGGAGTTCCCCCGAAAACGTAGACACCATGTACACTCAGAAATGAGGAAAGGATGGTGGTATGGGAAGTCCAAGATACACGGACGAGTTCAAGCGCGAAGCGGTGACGCAAGTGCTGGAAAGAGGATACACGGTGGTCGAGGTCGCCAAGCGAATCGGTGTTTCGAGGAACAGTCTCTCGAAGTGGCTTAGCGAGGATCCAAGAAATCCTGATTCGACGCAAGCAGAAGCTACGAACAAAGACCTTCAGGTGGAAAATGCACGATTGAAGGCTGAGCTTCGGCGAGTTCAGGAAGAGCGGGACATACTAAAAAAAGCCGCGGCATACTTCGCAAATCAGTCCGAGTGAGGTATGCCTTCATCAGCGACCATAGGACCGAGTTTCGCGTGGTATCTATGTGCCGAGTTCTAAAAGTGCATCGTAGTGGATTCTATGCGTGGCTCAATCGACCAGATTCGAATCGAACCCAGGAGAACGAGCGGCTTCGCAGGAGAATCACGTTCTTCTGGGAGGAGAGTGATCGGGTTTACGGCAGTCCTCGGATCTACGCGGATTTGCGAGAGGATGGCGAGCATTGCGGAAAGAACCGTGTTGCCCGAATCATGCGAGAGAATGGCATCCAAGCTGAGAGAGGACTCAAGAAACGCGTACAACGTTACGGAAAGCCCTCTCAGACGGCGGACAATCTTCTCGGACAGGAGTTCTCCTACGAACAACCAGATCAGGCGTGGGTCATCGACATCACCTACGTGAGGACTTTCGAAGGATGGCTCTATCTCGCGGTCGTAATGGACCTCTATTCTCGACGAATCATTGGTTGGTCGATGCAGAAGACGCTCCACCGAGACCTGGTTCTTCAAGCGTTATTGATGGCGATATGGAGACGGCAAACACGGCCTGGACTCATCATCCACTCCGATCAAGGTTCTCAGTTTAGCAGTGATGACTGGGTTCGTTTTTGCGATGAGCACGGACTACAGCGGAGTATGAGTCGCCGGGGTAACTGTTACGACAACGCCGCCGTGGAGGCATTTTTCAGCAGTCTTAAGAAAGAGCGTATAAGACGGCGAGTCTACAGGACTCGGGCTCAGGCACGCGCTGATATCTTTGATTACATCGAGGTCTTCTACAACAAGAAACGACGGCATGAGTATCTCGGCGGGATGTCTCCCGTGGAGTATGAGCAGCTACGCTGCGCAGGCTAAGAGTGTCTACAAAACTGGGGGAATTCCAACCCGTCCCTGTGGCTTCACTGCGCCCCAACCGCTCGCCGACGACTGAGGATCCGAAAGAAAGCGGCCGCTTGAGCCAGAGCGACCGACAGCAATGCGCCAACGTACACAAAGCGTAGTGGATTCGCTGGGTAGACTGCCCCGGGCCGCTCTGGTGACGGAGTGTAGTGAATGAATGCAAAGTAGATGGCGTGAAGTACAGCCACGTAAAAAATGACATAGGTGAATGTATGAAGCCATTTCCAGGTGGAAATGCCCAAGAAACTCACGGCCTTGTCAAAGGATGTCGCGGCTAAGGAGAGCCCTAATCCAAGTGCAACGATACCCATCAGGTTGGCCAAGCCGAATCCGGGCTCGGCTCGCAGGTAGATCTCCAACTCCGGAGCGTATCGGAAACCCAACAGGCTCGCAACATCCCATCGAGCCCACCCGTCCCATACGAGGTAGCCATGCACCATTCCCATTACCACAAACCACACCCCGGTCTCTCGCCGCCAGGTCACAACGGTCATGAGTGGCGACCACACGACCGCGGCGGGACCAATGACTGCGGTGAACCAGAGCAAGGCGAACGTCCCGACTCCAAAGGACTTCCATAAGCGCATGTCGGCGCTCCAGGTCGAATTGAGCCACCAACCCATATAAAACGATATGCCCGCGAACACACCAACCACAACGTACCGAAGCAATACCATGCGTCGACTTTTTATTCCGAGCAACATTTGGTAATCTCCTTCCTTGCGTCCCGTCGGCCGGCGGAATGCGGAATGCGGAACCATCTTCGGGACGCGCCATACGATTATCGTCGGTAGCCGTCGTTGGTCGTTGGATACCGCTCGTCTCTTCCGGTAATCCCGTCGTCGCTCCGCCAGTACACCGTGAACTGACTCTTGTGCAAATCAACTCCTACGCTCATTCGCATCTCGCTCTCCTCCCTCGATTTGAGCCGGAGTCCTATGCGGTGGATCGTGCCACTCTCCTATTCGACCTCGCAGGTCATTGCACGCTACGGTTACCGCTCCTCATTCTCCTTGTCAGCCTCGCAGGCTATCAACAATGACGAACAGCACCCGGTCCGCCTCAAATCATTTGATTCTTGGCGATATTCTAATCCACCGGCTCACGGTTTACTTTTTATCGTGCCTCCTTGTTTAGGTTTGCGGACCGAAGGCATTCTTCAATGAATACCCCTTCGGTCTATCGCCACCGACGCGTTCTTCTATTTGCTCACGTTATTCTTACGGATAGTCGTCCTGCTCTACAAGGCGTACTGCACTGTGCCCGGGAGGGCATCGGTCAGTCGTGCGGTGGCGTCCAGGCGGAGCTCACGCCGCCCGAGCGATCTCCCCCGGGTCGAAGGGCGACAACCTATCGAGAGTGGATCGCGTGCAGTCGACTTGCGCCCCGTCGGTGCGCTACCGCCGCACGCCCTCCTGGGGAGCCCTCGGCACCCGCGGCTGTCCTGATACGTTGACTCGAGGATATCGACTAGCTATGCTGGCAATTGCGATGATCCTCACCGAAGGTCGATTGACTAACATACGGACCCATGCGTCCGAGTGTAGCCGGCTCGATAGCCGCTGCCTGAACACGGAGGCAAGTCCCTGCGACGCATTTCCCGCCTGATACATATCGTTCGCGCCGCTCGCAGCCAGTATCGTCGCTATCGGCGCTTCCAAGCCGGCAGCGATAATGCGGCTCCTCAGGCGTTTGTTGACACGTTGGTAGAGTTTGGACCTACCTTCGTCAAACTGGGCCAGGTCCTGAGCACCCGCCCGGACGTGCTCCCGGAACAGTACATCGACGCGCTTGAGCGTCTTCAGGAGAACCAACCTCCAGAGGAGTTCGACGTGGTCCGCCGGACTTTGGTAGCTGCGCTGGGATCACGCTTGGAGACTCACTTTTCCGAGATTGACTCAGAGCCCATCGCGGCTGCCTCGCTGGCGCAGGTGCATCGGGCCAAGCTCGCCGGCAGTGGCCGCACGGTCGCCCTCAAAGTCCAACGCTCGGCGCTGGACGAGAAGATACGGCTTGATCTCGACGCTATTGCGTATGGCCTCGGGTGGCTGCGGCGGCTAACTCCTCGCCGGCTCGAGCGCACCAACCTGGTGGGCTTTTTCGATGAGTTTCGCCGCTATACGCTGCAAGAGCTTGACTTTGTCAACGAGGGGCAGATCATCGATCGTTTTCGGACCAACTTGGTTGACCTACCACACGTGCGGCTGCCGGCGGTTCACTGGGACCAGACGAGCGCGCGTGTGTTGACCCTGGATTGGGTCGAGGGGATGCGCCTAGGACAGGCCGCGGAGCGACTCGACCGACCGACACGCCGACACCTTGTCGAGTCACTCGTCGAGGTGCTTATGAAAATGTTCGTCATCGATGGACTATTCCACGCCGATTTGCACCCGGGCAATGTCTTTTTCCATGACGACGGCACCTTTACGCTGCTCGACTTTGGGATGTACGGCGAACTGAGCGGCGCCCAGCGCGACCGTTTCATTCTCTACCTCATTGCAGTGGTTCAGCGGCAGGTTCGTCGCGCGTTTCATCATTTCAAGGCGCAGACGCGAGAGCTTCCCGGAGCCGACGAAGGGCGCTTCTTCGAAAAATTCTCCGAGCTCGCCGAGATGTTCTACAGTTCGCCCCTGAGCGAGATGAGTTTTACACGCGTGTATATGGAGATGATGCGCGCCGGCTACAAATACGGTTTCGTATTTCCCAGCGAATTGATGTTGCATGCCAAGGCGCTGACGACAGCCGAGACGTTGCTCTTCGTGCTCGATCCCGAGATGCGTTTCGAGCAGGTGGCTCGACCGATCATCGCCCGCGAGTTCACCGAACGGGCCAGTTCGCTGGATTTGGTGAAGCGTCGTGTGAGTCAGTTCGTCCCCGAGCTTCTGTTTCTGGGAGAGATCGTGCCTATGGAAGCCGTCGACGATACGTGGGACAGAGAGGCGACCGACGAGTTGACGGACGAGTTCTGGAGCGCGACCATCGATCGTGCCAAAGACCAGCTCGCACACGGCGCGCTATGGAAAGAGCTGCTGGAACGGCACTTTCGAGACGCCTTGCGTGAGACACCGCTGGCGGGAAAGTCCGGCGAAATCCTCGAGGCGGTCTGGGAACGATACTACGAACTCGAGCCCGACCTTCCCGTCGCAGACACCGTTGGCGCCACCTTTACCACTCACCTCGCTCTGGCGACCTTGGCCGTGTTCGAGGTCCTTAGCGCCCATGGTCTCGACAAAAAACGCGCCTACGAAATCATTTATGACGCGGGTTGGCGTCTCTACACGAAGATGGGCGAGCCGCCGCTGCTGATCGCCGGCGCCTATACGCGAGACCCGGCCAAGCGCCTGCGTATCGCCACCGATCTCTTTCGCTCCTTTCCGTTCGGCGAGCCCGGATATTTGTGGCAGGACGTCGAGGGGCCGTCACATGTCGTCGGCTTCGACTGTATGAGGTGTCCGGTCGCCGAGTTCTTCGCGCGTCACGACGAGTCGGAGTTGTGCGTGAACACGTGGTGTAATTTGGACTTTCCGCTGGCTGAAAAGTGGGGCGGCCGGCTTGAGCGGTCCGGCACCATTGCGTCGGGAGCCGAGCGGTGTGACTTTCGGTGGCACGCCGATGTCGACGATCAGAGTGGCTTTGGCAAGAAGCAACGATGACACCGGAAGACGTCCCGTGCGGAGACTCCGATTGCGTTAAACGGGTTCACATGTTCCGGGGACGTTTCGGGACGCCGCGGATCGGTGTACGCCGCGAGAGCCTTCGAAATCTCCAGATATACAACGTGCTTAAAGTCGTTCTTAGTTCCTGTTGTATTCCAATAATCATCGGAATATAGGAGGAGCGTGGATTCATTAATTCGCGACCTTGATCTTCTCTCTGAGGAGTCTCTTACTCGGCCACCCCTTGCCGTTGTTTTCCTTGTACACCCGGCACGCCATCACGCCGTCTCCCCGGTAGTCTTCCAGATCCCGGCCGTTGACCCAGATTGTCGGAGACCCGGCGAAGCGAAGCTCTTTGGCCCGATCCAAATCCTCCACGGCAAGTAGCCGTACCGAGGCGTCTTTTTTTTCCTCTACAAGGACGTCGAGGATGTCGTTCCACGCCTGCCTGTACGACGGGCACCCGTCGAAGTAAAGCAGGTCGATCGTCAGTCCTGTTGCGTTTGTACTCATGATTCAGTCTCCTTTCTTGTCTTGTCGGTATCCGTGCGTTCCAGCGAATCAAGGATCGGACACGGGTCGGTGGCGGCTCGGCTGCGGCAGCTGTCGATGAGTGCCGTCAACACATCTTCTATCCTGTGGAGGGCGGCGATCCGTTCCTGAACATTCTCTAACTTCCGCCGGGCGTGAGCTCGGACTTCGTCGCACGCAATCGCCGACGGCGTGTCTACCCTAAGGGCGAGGAGCTCGGCGATCTCCTTCAACGAGAAGCCGAGGCGCTTGGCGTGGGCGATGAAGAGCAATCGCTGCACGGTTTCGGGCGGAAACTGCCGATACCCGGATTCGCTCCGTTCAGGTGCGGGAACGAGCCTCTCCCGCTCGTAGTAGCGGACCGTCTCAACGCCGACTCCGGCCCGTCGTGCTACCTCTCCGATGGTGAGTGTGGCCATGGTGCTGCCTCCACGCTCTACAACATATACGTGATGTCCGACGTTGCGGCCGGATGCACGTAGATGCCGGTCTTCAGCTCCAGCACGGAAATCTCGTTCCGAATTGCCGTGGCAAAGATGTTGATCGTCTCGCCGGCATGGCCTGCGAGAATGTGCGCCCCTAGAATCGTTCCGCTTGTTTTGTCGATGATCACCTTGTAGGCCCCGTATGACTCGTTTGTCCTGCGAAGGGTGTACCAGTCGCTCATATCGCCCGATTTAACCTCGACATCGTAGCCCGCGTCCCGTGCTTCTTCTTCCAATAAACCTGCCCGTGCCAGGGAGGGAATGGTGAAGGCTACGCTGGGGGTTCCCCGGTAATTGGGCTGTTTTCGATTGTCCTTGAGGATATTGCCCACGGCAACCATCCCCTCGTGCACCGCCACGGGGGTGAGCTTTGGCCCGGCGGTGTTCGCGGCGTCGCCCGCAGCGTAGACGGCCGGGTTGGAAACACTCTGAAGGAACTCGTTCACCTCGATACCCCGGGTCGGATCGAAGGAGACTTCCCCCACCTCCAGGTCCAGATCGTCCAGCTCCGGCACACGACCGGCCCCGTGGACGACAAGGCCCGTCTCGATCTCCGCACCGTCGGTCGTGGAAACGGTGTACGGCGATTCGCCGTCACCACGCCGGTTTACCGCCCCAACCTCCGTGTTGAGCCGGATATCGACACCCAGTTCGCGGGAGACCTCGGTCAGACGGTCCGCCAGGTCCGGATCAAAACCCTTGAGGATATGAGCGCCTCTCTGGAGGACGGTAACCTCCGCTCCGGCTCGGGCGGCTATGTGGGCGAACTCCATGGAGACAAAACCACCGCCGACAAAGACAATCCGTTTCGGAAGCTCGGGGAGGTCGAGGAAGTCGGTGCTGGTGATCACGTGTTCGGCACCCGGGAAACCGAGCGTCCGGGGTCGTTGTCCGACGGCGATGACGATATGCTCCGCGTCTACTTGCCGGTCGTTCACCATTACTGTGTGGCGACCGATGAACCGCGCAGCGCCATGCAGCGTCTCAACACCCAACTTGGACATCGACTGTTCCAGGGACCCGGGGGTGTCCTCGATTATCGACGCTTTATGTTTCATGAGGGCGGGCCAGTCAACGGTGAGCTCTCCCTCCACACCCGAGCCGGACATGCGGCGACTCGAATCGATCAATTCGGCTGCTCCGACAAGCACCTTCTTGGGGTCACACCCACGCAACGCGCACGTCCCGCCATAGGGCCTCGAATCCGCCACGGCAACCCGCTTGCCCGACCGCGCCGCCTTGTGCGCCACCGAGACGCCGGCCATGCCGACACCGATTACCAACACATCGTAGCTATTGTTCGATTCCATTCCAGTCCTCCGTTATTGTTGCCAATTCATGCCGCGTGAAGAAGCGGACCGCGGTGATGACCGTACCGATGATGCCAACCTTCAGTAGTCGGTTTGTTCGCGGAGCGCAGGCGGTTTGGCATGATTCGTCCGCAGTTGCTACGCCCTTACCGAGGCTCTCGGGTCTCAGTCGGTTGATCCACTTCATCTCCAAAGTTTAAACCCTGCACCCCACTACAGGGTCAAGGGACACCTGCGAAGGTTTAGAGCTTTCACGTCTCCTGTCATATGGGAGGCGGAGACGGCACACTTCAGTCACTTGACGGTAATAATTGTACTAACGATCTTGAAACTATAGGAGTAGCATGATGAAGAAACGGTACACACACTACGCATACGCCATCGCCTTGGCTGTCGCGGCGGCGGTTCTGTTGGCCGGCTGCGGGGCCGGGCAGGAAGAGGGAAGCGCCGAAACTCCGGCCTCATCGGCGGACGCCGCCCAAGCGGACGTGGTAACCACGGCGTCCATCGTCGATACCCCGGACGGATTCCTCGACGCCGCCGGACCGGACGGTACGTGGATCATCGCGACCCTCAACGATCTGACTATCGATCAAGAAGTTGTCGTAGCAGGTGATTTTACTCGGAACGATGAGCTGTATCGGAAACTTGCCCTCTACGCCCAGGACGAAAACCGAACCGTTACCGATCGTTACACGGTGAGCGCTCCGGGATTGGTGGTGCGCAGTCCCAACACTCGGATTCAGGGCGGAACGTTTCGCGGCAACTTGTACGTGGAGGCCGAGAAGTTTCATCTTGTGGATGCAACCGTGGATGGAGATGTGACCTTTGCAAATGCCGCACTTCAGGAGTCCTTTTCCCTGGACGATACGTCAGAGGTTACCGGCTCCGTCGGAGTAGATGAATGACAGCGAGGCCACACTAAACGATAAGGGCGAGGAGTTTTAGGACTGCTACCTCATCGAAGACACGGCAGCGGGTGGCGTGGCGACTCTCGAAGCCATGATTGGAACTTGCTCAATACTGAACATGACGGTATAGTACTAAATGTACAGGTAGTACGAGTTGGTTAAGTCGTACATATCAAAAGGGGGAAGATATGCTCTATCTATCGGTTTCAGAGACCCGAATTCCTCCGAAGGTCTTCAACACCGTTGTCTATAAAGGTGATTGGGCAAAAATCAGCAAGCGCGGTGGAGAAGCGGTATATCTCGTCTCGGAAGACGATATACGGCTCCTCGAAGAAATTGAGGATAGGCGACTTGCGGAGCTAGGTGAAGAGGCTCTCGAGAAGCATCGGAGCGCGGGCGGGGAGACCGTTTCTTGGGAAGCGCTCAAAGGCGAGGCAGTAACGCCGTAGATGTACTCCGTCGAGTTCACAAAAGAAGCCGCGAAGCATTTTCTCCTACTCTCCGGCAAGATACGGCGCCAAGTTTCAGACAAGATAACTCTCTTGGAATCGGATCCATTCCCGAGCGGTTCGAAGCAGCTACAGGCGAAGGAACGTCTGTTCCGACTTAGATCGGGAGCCTATCGAATCATCTATCAGGTAGATGGGAGACGGTTGCTTATCCTGGTTCTCAAGATCGGAAACCGAAAGGAGATCTACCGAAAGAAGGAGTAGCGCCGGCGCGAGCGGCGGTCGGACGCAAGCGTAGATGCGGACGCAGACGCGGCTCCTTGGTACAATTAGCCCGATGAAGCAGTTCCGCCTCTCCAACTTTGAAGCCCGTTTTGACCGCGTGATTCTGGATCGTGGCCGCCAGTATCTAATGGATCGGCGCGTTACCAATATCCAGGAGGGGTCCCCCGGTGAGTTTACCGCTGCGGTAGAAGGAAGCGAGCGGTACCTCGTTAGAGTTTTCCTGGCAACAGGCTCGATGGAACCGGCGGATCAGCTTGTGACCGACATCTCCTGCAGCTGTCCTTACGATGCCGGACCGTACTGCAAACATGAGGCCGCCCTCCTTTTCGTCCTGCGTGAGCGCCTGCCGGTAACTCCAAATGAGACAGATAGAGCCTCGCGGCTGGCGGCCATATTCGCCAGGCTCACCCGGAAGGAGCTGGAAGAGATCATCCTCTCCCATGCGGGGAGTGATCAGATCTTCGCACTTGGGCTTCTTACCGAGTATGACGCGGATCTCCGCTTATCTATCCGGAGTGAGCTCAAGCGATTCACCGACCGCTGGGGGCTGATAGAATACCGCGACGCCTTTACCGCCGCGGGGGTCTTTGACCGTCTCTTTGACCAAATCGACTCCCACCTGACCCGGAAGGCGTTCCGCCCGGCGTTTGACGTTACCACCGCCATCATCGAGGAAGCGGCGACGGCAATAACCTATACCGACGACAGCGCCGGGGTAATGGGTGGGGTCGTTTGCCGCGGTATAGAAGCGTTGCGGTCCATCGTGGAAGCGGAAATCGACGATGATCTTCGACACGACATCGTGAAGTATGTGGAGAGGACCGTTGATTCCGACCAGTTTCCCGATGTGGCGGACTGGGGACTCGAGCTTTGGCGTCTATCGACGGCGGCCGTCCGATCGGAAGAGGAGTATCAACACCTTCTGAATGCGCTACAGGAGGCGCTGCCCCCTGAGAAGCCGGAGTCCGGTTTCGCCCGGGACTACGTGCGGGAACAGCTTCTGCTGCTTATGACCCAGCTGATGGAGCGCTTCGGCGACCAAGAGCAGGCCGAATCGATACGCCAGGAGAACCGCCACCTCGTCGCCTTTCGGGAGGCGCTTCTTTCTCGTGCTTGGAGCGAGGAGGACTTCGAAACGGTAATACGATTGGCGGAAGAGGGGATCGCCCGGGATACCCATTCTCCCGGGCTGCTGAAGCAGTGGCGCTTCTGGGCGCTCGAGGCGTACCGGGCCGCCAACCGAATCGGAGAGGCGCGGCGAACCGCGCGTGACCTGGTTCTGGCCGGGGACGCGGAGTTCCTTACAACGTACCGTGACCTGGTGCCGTCCGATGGGTGGCCGGCGGCGCGGGAGGCGCTGATCGCAGAGGTCAAAACGACCCGGGGGTATATACCGCGCGTTTTACCGGAACTACTGGTGCTGGAAGAACTCTGGCTGCGGTTGATGGAGCTCCTTGAGCAAAACCCCTATCTCGTCACCGAGTACGGGGATCGCCTCTATCCCCGCTTTCCCGGTCGAGTTCGGACCGTCTGGTCCTCCCATATCATGCGGCAAGCACGTTCAACCGGTGATCGTCGCGGTTACCGGCGTATTGCGGAGTCTATTCAGCACTACGCCGGCGTCGTAGGTGACCTCGCGGCGACGGAGGTCCGCGACGCGATCCTGCTGGAGTTTCCCCGCCGGCCGGCGATGCGGGATGAGCTACTGAAAGCCGCTACTCCCAGGCGTCCGGACCAGTAGTACGGCTTCAATTTTCTTCCTCGTTACGGTTCCTCACCAAGCAACCATTCTCGGAGATTTTCATGCCGTATTCCGCCACGAGAGACCCGTTGATACTCGTCGAGGCTGAGGACAACCTTCGGATGGTTGTCGGGAATGCGCTCGAGGGCAGAGAACTCGCGCTCCTGCGTTTCGGCGCTTTCAACCGTCAAACAGACCTGGATATACATTCGCTGTTCCTGCCGTTCGGCAATGAAATCGATCTCGCGGTCGTCAAGTTTGCCGATAGAAACGCGATAGCCGCGATGGAGAAGCTCCAGGAATACAGTGTTCTCAATGACGCCGCAGACATCGCTGTCCCGATATCCGGGGAACCCGTGACGAAGCCCGATGTCACCGGCGTAGTACTTTTCGTAGAGTTCCAGGTGGCGCAGATCTTTGATGTCATAGCGCAACACCCGACGAATGAGAAACGCCTGTTCCAGGCAGGCAAGGTAGTGCAAGACCTTGTCAACACTCGCGGTGATTCTCTGATTCTTTAGGAAGTCGGCGATCCTCTTGGCGGTGGTGATATTCCCGGGAGCCCACCGTAGCGCAGATAGCGGCGAAACTCTTCAGGGCTGTCACCGATTCCAGCCCCGCGAAATGCGAGAAACTCCCCGTATGTCAGGGGTAGTATTGCAAACTCAACGTAACGGCCGGAGATAAGCGTTGCGAGCTCCGAGGAGAGCAGCTCGGCGTTGGATCCGGTAATGGTGATATCTGCGCGGCCGTCCGCAAGCAGAGAGTTCACCGCCCGTTCCCAGTTAGAGATTTCCTGAACTTCGTCAATAAAGAGATACGGCTTTGCAGGGCTATCCTCTATCCGGCCCAGCACGTACTGGTAGAGCTCCTTCGCATCGCGAATGAAATCCGAGT
This sequence comes from uncultured Spirochaeta sp., assembly GCA_913030605.1. Classification (GTDB taxonomy): domain Bacteria; phylum Spirochaetota; class Spirochaetia; order DSM-27196; family Alkalispirochaetaceae; genus Alkalispirochaeta. The sequence continues at coordinate 109,112 of CAJWEZ010000001.1, read as the reverse complement.
CCATCGACTCCTTGTTGATGCAAATAATTCGGGAATCCGGGACGCCTTGATCCCGCAGGTGCCCTGCGAGCAGGCGAACCAGGCTACTCTTCCCGACGCGACGCATGCCGGTAAGGACTTTGATCAGCGGCTTGTCAACGAATGGTACAATTCGGTCGAGATATGCCGGTCTACGGATATCAGACACGGGGTGCTCCTTAAAAGTTTCGAATACGTACCAAACTTTTACAGAATCGCCTACAAGATTCGTCTATAAAAGATAGTTTATCTGAACAGGGTAAGATGTGCCGTTCTTCAAAACGCCCGACATCGATTTCTTGCCCGGGGTGTCGCCAAGAGCGCGACGTACGTTTGATGTGCTCGCCGTCGTTTCTGGTGGATGCGACGGGCGTGGCATCGCAAATCCGACCGATGTTCGAGGCTCGGCGTAGACCGGTTCCGCTCTGTGCCCGGCAGTGGACGCTGTACGAACTACCGGGAGACCGGCTGGGTTTCCTTACCGTCGGTCTTTCACTGTTTGTGATAGCCGCCCGACGGTCTGACCTATCTAAGAGAGTGCGGTTCGTCCTTGACCTTCAACCCGGCTTCAAGCTGTACCCTCCACGTATGAACCGTACCAAACCACTTGAAAAAACCCAGTACGACCTGCGGATACTGTTGCCGGACGTGCCTGACGAACGAGACGCCTGTGTTGGTCGCCTCACGAGGGAGCTCGAGTTCCATACGGGCATAGAGCAGGCCCACCTCGTTACCGCGGATACCTCCGCTGAGGTCTGCATTCACTACGATCCGGATATCATTGCCCTGCCGGCTGTGGAGCGAATTGTCAAACGCGCCGGCGGAGAGCTCACCAAGCGGTACCGGCATGTCCGCTGGCCGGTCTCCGGGCTCGACTGCTCGGACTGCGCCTTCAGCCTCGAGCACATCTTGAAACGAGAAACCGGCGTGGAGGCGGTCTCTGTCAATCCGGCGTCCGAAAAGATCGCGATCGAGTACGATACCGAGGCGACCGACGAAAAGCATCTGCGAAAACGAATCTCGCAGATCGGCTACAGTGTGGAGACGGAGGCCGAGCCGACCTGGCTTAAGGAACACTGGGAGCTCCTCCTGGCGATTCTCTCCGGCGTCTTTCTCGCCACGGGCTTCTTCGGGGAACTCTTGATAGATATGCCCGGTGCGGTGGCTCTTAGCCTCTATGGCGCCGCCTATCTCGCCGGAGGTTTCAATACCGCGCGCCACGGCATAGCCGCGGCCCTCAAGCTCCGATTCGACATAGACTTCCTCATGGTTGTCGCCGCCATGGGAGCGGCCACCCTTGGGGAGTTTGCGGAGGGCGCCCTGCTTCTCTTTCTGTTCAGTCTCGGGCACGCGCTGGAACACCTCGCGATGGATCGTGCCAGGCGGCAGATATCCTCCCTCGGGGAGCTTGCACCAAAGACGGCGAGGGTCGTGGTGGAGGAGGCGGAACGGGATATCCCGGCAGACGAGCTCGAAAAAGGAATGATCGTCGTCGTCAGGGCCGGCGAGCGCCTGCCCGTCGACGGAGAGATCGAGGAGGGAAGTACCTCGATTGACCAATCGTCGGTGACGGGCGAAAGCGTACCCGTGGAAAAGGGCCCCGGGGAGTCGGTCTTCGCCGGCACCGTGAACGGCAATAAAACGATTCGCGTTCGGGTAACCAAGCTTGCGAAAGACTCCACCCTTTCTCGAGTGATCGAGATGGTTGAGGAAGCGGAGTCCCAGCAATCACCTTCACAACGATTCGCGGAACGGTTTACGCGGGTTTTCGTTCCTGCCGTCCTGGCGATCGTCCTACTCACCATAGCGGTGCCGCCGCTGCTCGGGTGGTTGTCCTTTTCAGACGCCTTCCTCCGGGCGATGACAATTCTCGTTGCCGCATCCCCATGCGCTCTGGCAATCGCAACGCCGGCGGCAATCCTATCCGGGGTGGCGCGGGCCGCACGGTCAGGGATCCTGCTGAAAGGAGGAATGCACCTCGAAAACCTGGGAACCCTTTCGGCTGTGGCCTTCGACAAGACAGGCACCATCACCGCCGGGGAGTTCGAGGTAACCGATCTATCGGCGTACGCCGAGACCGACGAGGAAGAGCTCCTCTCTACGGCAGCCGCCGTCGAGGCGGGAAGTAACCACCCCCTTGCCGCGGCGGTTCAACGTTTTGTGGAGACGCGAGGGACCACCGTCGGGAAGGCGGAGGGGGTCGAAGCGGTCGGCGGAAAAGGAGTTACCGGGAGCGTTGACGGAAAACAGGTTCGAGTCGGAAACCGTAAGCTCTTTGAGGAAGGCTCTATTCCCCGGGCGATCGAGGAGTCGGTCCAGGCGTACCAGTCGGAAGGCAAAACCTGCATGATCGTCCAGAGGGAGGACGCGTTCCTCGGCGTACTTGCACTTCAGGATCGGCCACGAAAAGGGGCGGAGAGGGTAGTAGAGCAACTGAGGAAACTTGGAATCAGCCGGACTATCCTTATTACCGGGGACAACCGCGATGTGGCGAAGTCTATCTCCGAAGAGGTCGGGATTGACGAGTATCGCGCTGAACTCATGCCCGAGGATAAGGTGACAGTCATTAAAGAGCTAGAAAAGGAGTACGGCTCGGTTGCGATGGTTGGGGACGGTGTCAACGACGCCCCTGCCTTGGCAACGGCAACGGTGGGCATCGCGATGGGCGCCGGAGGAACGGATGTAGCGCTTGAAACCGCGGACGTTGCTCTCATGGCGGACGATATCGGGAAGATGCGTTTCGCCGTTGAATTGAGCCGGCGGGCCCGGAGAACTATCGTCCAAAACCTCGCTATCTCCCTTGGGGTAATGGCCGTCTTAGTCGCCACGGCGATAACGGGGGTAGCCACGATCGGCATTGCAATCGTCGCGCACGAAGGCAGTACGCTTCTTGTGGTGGCAAACGCCCTTCGGCTCCTCGGCGTCCGCGAAAGTCGATGAGTCGCCCAAAGGATGTCCTACTTCTTGGAGCCTATGGGCTCGCCGGGGAAGCTATCTTGAGAGCCCTCGTTGGTACAGGTGTCTCCGTTACCGCGGCGGGACGCAACGAGCACAAACTCCTGGCCGCGATACAGGGAGTTAAGGAACGGGTCCCCGGAGCCGATGTTCAATCCGCCGTCTTTGACCCTCAGGATGCGAACGCTCTCAGAAGCGAACTGTCTGAGACGCGGGTGGTGATTAACGCCGTCGGTCCCTACCTTGACCACGGGGAGGCAATAGCCAAAAAGGCCATCGAGACGACAACCCATTACATCGACATAGCATCGAAGCAGGTGCACTACCGCAAAGTGAAGGAGCTCTCCGCCGACGCTGCGAGTGCAGGTGCGGGGTGGTGGGCAGCAGCAAACGGCTCGGTTCTACGCGTCTGATACGGCGCGCGCAACCGCGGTACTACCGGCCATCGTTGCACAACGGCTGATTGCCCCGGGAGGCGGTGACACAGGGCTCACAGGGGTTTGTTCCGCACTTGAGTACTTTTCGAAGGAAAATGTGGAGCACGCCCTGAGAGTTGCGGGAGTCGAACTGAAGGAGATTGGATGAAGCGAAAGCGTGCACGAGTGGAACGAAAGTCCTCAGTCGGGTATCTTAGTACCAGCTAATCAGAGCCGTAAGGTGGGATGCGCTGCCGCACGGCGGCTTTGATCCGCTGAGGAGCACGATGCAGATAGGTGAACTAGCCAAACGGGCCAACGTGCCGCGGTCGACCTTACGATACTACGAGCGAGAAGGAGTTCTGGTTCCCGAGGCCCGGACTTCGTCAGGGTATCGGATATACGGCGAGAGAGCGGTGTATCAGGCGAAGCTCATTCGCCACTCGCAGAATCTTGGCCTTCAACTCGCCGAAATCCGTGAAATACTGGCCGGGGACGCCCCAAACGGCGAGACACTCAGAAGAATAGCAGAGCACCGATACATCGAACTCGAGAAGGAGAGCGCCCGACTCGCGGTCCAGCGGCACGAGTTGCGGTCAATACTAATCGATTTGGAGCGATCCGGCGACAAATCTCCGGACCAAGTCTTAGCACGCCTCTCATCTCACGTTTGCCACGACGAAAACGGCCGCACACACCTCGGCGACGGTTTTCGCGGGTTGGCGGCGCGACTCAACTGTGCACTGGCGAAGGAGGAGGCCGCACCGTTCCTTGATGTCTTAAAACAGGGGCACTACCACGTCTGGAAGTATCGTGTGGGTTACCGGATTCTTGCTGTTCACCCTTCCGTGGCGGCATCAAATGCGCTTGAGGCACTCGTCAGGCTCGAATCGGATTGTGACGCTCATCCGGAACCGCAGCTTGCCCCCCACCGAGAAGGAACTCTTCTCACGGTCACCGGTGATGCTTCGTTTCTGTACGCGACCCTCTTCGTTCATCTCGACGAGGTAAACGAGCTCGCCCCTGAGCCGAAAAGACCGACGATAGAGATCGTCAACTACGACTGCGATTCATAGTTCATGTCGTCTTCGGCGCCGTTAGTTCTACATGGAATAGCTCGGTCAACTCGCGGTCAAAGGCAACCTCGCTATAGCCGATCAGAAACGAAGGCACCGGCCAGGTAGTCAAACACTGAATAGGCCTTCCCTCCGCCACACCGAGCGACAGGAGCTTGCGAACGCCCGCTTCGTCGCGGGTGTCGATGTGTATGATGCTACCCGCATCGCCGGGCTTGAGTTCCGAGCCTTTCCGGCGATTCGCGGATTCCTCGTTGGTGGTTACGACCTCACTTTTCATCGATCTCCTCCCATTTTCCCTTAATGTCCGCCGGCGTTGGGCACCCGCCGCACCGAGTCGCTCTACGGCCCTCCGCACTAGGCGCAGGGGAGCGGGCTCCGGGGGCAAAAGGTAACCGCAGCGAGGACAACACTGCTTTCCGCAATAGCTGGTTAACGGACAGGAGACGCAACTGCGCTCCAGCTCCGCCGCATCCGTGCTGTATCCACAAAATGGGCATTGCGTCATGCCCATAGCCTCAGCGCCGTCAACAGTTGGTTCAGCAGAAACCCAACGAGAAATGCAAAGGGGAAAATGATGGACCCCATCGCCACGGCCGTCTTCCAGCCGCGTTCCCGAATGGTTATCGCGAACTGTGCTACGCACGGCACAAACAGGGTAAGGGTAGCCGCAGCGACTACGAGCTGCCGAGGCGAGAGAAGCCCCGAGCGCTGAAGATCGAAAAGGCCGGCCGCACCGTAATCCCTCCGGAAGAAACCGAACAAGAACGCCCGCGCCGTTTCATCGGGCAAGCCAATGGCGTTGACCAGCGGACGGATCGCTTCGAGAACGAGGCCAAACAGGCCGGTTAGGTTGCCGAGCCAGATGAAAATACTTGCCAGAACAAACAACGGAAAGACTTCCTTGAAGTACCAGTGGACCCGGGTGTAGCTTTTTTGAAGAACGTTCGATAGCTTGGGAACCCGGAGGGGGGGAAGCTCCATATAGAAGTTCGGACGACGTCCAGGCAGTATCTGCGCGGTCAAGAATCCGACCAGCAAGAACACGCCCATGAGAAAGATCCCCCATACCGCAAGGGCGCCGGGAACCGGGGAGAGTAAGCCGATTATTACGCCGAGCTGGGCGGAACACGGAATCGCGAGCGCCAGGAGGAAGTTCGCGATCAGGCGTTCCCGCTTGGTTTCGAGTGTCCTCGTAACCACGGTTGCCATAGTATCGCATCCGAAACCCAGAGTCATAGGAATCACCGCCCGTCCGTTCAGTCCGATCCGTTTGAACACCCGGTCCAAGAGCATGGCAAGTCGGGGTAGATAGCCCGAGTCTTCGATCACTGAGAATAAGAGAGAAAAGGTCGCGACGATTGGGAGGATAAGCGCGACCGCGTATCGAACTCCAAGGGTGATGACTCCGTACTCATGGGCCAGGAGATCCTGGGCCCAGACCCACGGCAAGAAGCGTTCAACCACGTTGTTTACCCAGGGATTGATGTAGCCTTCGAACAACTCGACTTCGAGAAGGTCCACAAGGATCTGCGCGCCAAAAACGCCTACAAACTGGTAGAGACCGAAATAGACGACAAGTACCAGTATCGGGACACCGGCGACGGGGTGTGTCGTCAATGTCGCCAGCGTTTCGCGAAGCGGTTTCCGTCCCACCTTCGCCTTGCGGAGTAATGCCTCGTCCGCGATCTTGAAACACGACTCCTGTCGATTCACGGTGATAACGTATGAGAGCGGACGATCGTACCGGGCAGCGGTCTTATCGATACGACGATGGATTGCCGGAAAGCGCTCGCCCTCGATTCTACGAACTTCCTCGGTAATCCCAGGATCTCCCTCAAGCAACATCGTTGCAACGGCGCGTCGTGGAATGTCGTAGCTCCCGGCAAGTTTCTCTGATATCTGGGAAATTGCCTCTTCAATGGGCTCGTCGAGTTTAGTTGAGAAGGCCATGGGCACGTTCCTCTATTCTCGTGACAAGTGCGGCAATCCCGTCGCCTCGTATGGCGGTTAACGGAATTACCGGCAGCCGGATCCGATCGGCAAGCCGTTCGGTGTCTATGACAAGACCAGCCCGAGCCAGCTCATCCATCATGTTTATTGCGACAATGACGTCGAAGCCCGTCTCGACCAGTTGGGCAGTGAGGGGAAGTGATCGAGCGAGGGCTTTGGCTTCAATAACGTGGACGACAATATCGGGTCTTTCCTGAAATAGGAGGCGCCTGGTCACCCCCTCCTCCTCGGTGATGCAAGAAAAGGTATACATACCGGGAGTGTCGATTACCTCCATAGGAATCCCCGTTCCGGTGTCAAAGCGACCCCGGAATACCTCCACGGTTGTACCGGGATAGTTTGAAACCGTTGTCGTTCCGCCGATTAACCTGTTGAACACCACGCTCTTGCCTACGTTCGGATTGCCTACCAATGCAATCTGGTAAGCGGCGTTACCTATTGACGCACCCCTCGCGGCAGCGTGGCACGAACCCGTCGTTGTCCGTTTCATATGCACTCCTAAAGCGGGGAAATGATTAGTTCTGTCTTTTGTATGGAGAAGCATACAGTCGCGGTTAAGTTTGGTCAATTGAGTTTTGTTAGGGACAGCTAATTTTTTCTGGCTCTTTCGATTTCCCGCTCTGAAGTTACGAGCGTGTTCGCGTGCGGTTGGTGCTTACCGACGGGGCCGAAGCCGTCCACCAGTTCGGCTTATGGAACCACCATCGACGTAGCAAACCACCCTTGACGGTTATCGCCGTGCCTGTCATACTAATCATATCAGTACTTGGTGATGTGATTACCAAAGAGAAACTTACAAGCCAGTATTGCCCTATTCTTATCTTAATATGTGAAGCGAACAGCGCTTCAACAGGAGAATTCCAGACATGAACAAAAGAGTTATCATCGTATTGGTTTTATTCGCCGTGGCGGGGCACCTCGCCTTCGCCGGCGGCGCGGGAGAGACACCCGTCGGCACTCTGCCCTCAGGCGGTCGACAGGCGTACTCTGGAGAGGCTATTACCCTGTCCGGAACACTGGACCTCCAGCCGGGAAATGCGTTTGCCGTTCTGCAAACCGGCTCGGAGGCGTGGGGGCTGATGCTTCCCCGAATGTATGGCTACGACATCCCGGTGAAAAGCGGGGACGACCTTACGGTAACCGGCTTTGAAGTGCCCGGCCCGCGATGGAGCGCCGGCGGCCGCGGGCGCTACCTGATGGTGGAGAGCGCCGTGATTTCCGGACGGGAATATGTGCTGCCCGGCGAGTACGAGCGCTACGACATGATGGGCTGGGGCGGTGACCGCTGGGGCCACGGCCGCAGAGGCGGCTACGCATACCAGCGCGGATGTTGGTAAGGAGCTGCCCTAATGCTGACCAAGCAGGTAAATGGTTTAGCGACAAAGGCCAATTTCTTCCGTGGCCTCGGTGACGCCAGCCGGCTTGCCATTCTGGAGACGCTGCGAGACCGGCCACGGACGGTCGGCGATATCGTCAGCGAAACCGGCTTGTCCCAGTCAAACGTCTCCAACCACCTGGGCTGCCTCAGAGAATGCGGCCTGGTAACGGCGGAGCGAAACGGATGGTACGTTACCTACAGCTTGAGCGATGATCGGGTAGCCGAATTATTATCGACCGCCGAGGCGCTCCTTTCCGATGTAGCGAGGGGTGTTTACGAATGTACCCGGTACAACGCTCCGCAGCAGGCCGGGAAGAAGGACCAGTATACGGCGGCGCGGTTTACCGGCGTAATCGGTGACGGAGCTTCAAAAGCGAAGGAGAACAGATGAATCCCCAAAAGGAAGGAGAACGGATGAATCCCCAAAAGACGGAAGTGCGCGTCGGCAATCTGGACTGCGAGCACGATGCGGCAACTATTGAACGAGGCTTAAAAGATTTTACCGGTATGGTTGATCTCAAGGTATATCCCAAATCTGCCAAAGTCGCGCTGACCTATGACCCGGACCAGACCAGCGTGGATGCACTGAAACAAAAATTGGAGACCCTGGGTTTCCCGCCGCAAGAAGGCGCCGGAGCGGCCGGGCCGGTCACGCCCTGGCGCAATCCGAAAGTATTGACTTCGGTGGGGTCCGGGGTCCTGCTTCTGGTCGGCTGGCTGATCGGCCTGGCCGGTGCACCGGCGGCCATCGCTACCGCGATTTTTGTCGCTGCGATTCTGATCGGCGGATACTACTTCGGTCGTGAAGCCCTTGAAGAACTGATCTTTGAGCGCCGGATTGGTATTGAACTGCTGATGAGTATTGCAGCCATAATCGCCTCTGCAATGGGTGCTCTATTGGAAGGGGCGATGCTCGTTTTTCTCTACTCCATCAGTGAAGCTGCTGAAGGTTATACGGAAGAGAAGACACGTGGTGCGATTAAAGCTCTTATGGAACTGACGCCGAAGGTAGCGTTGGTTCGACGGGATGGCCGCGAGCAGGAAATCCCGATCGAAGAACTGGTTGTCGGAGACGTGTTTATCGTCAAACCGGGTCAATCACTAGCTACCGACGGGGAGGTACTGGACGGTGACTCCAGCGTCAACCAGGCGCCGGTAACCGGAGAGAGCGTCCCCGTGGAGAAACATCTCGGAGACCCGGTTTTCGCCGGCAGCATCAACGGTGAGGGCGCCCTGGAAGTCCGCGCTACCAAGACATCCGCGGACAATACCATCGCTCGCATTATCACCATGGTAGAAGAGGCGCAGGAGAAAAAAGGCAAGAGCCAGCGCTTCATTGAGCGTTTCGGAGCACGCTACAGCCCGATCGTTCTGCTCATCGGCATCCTGGTGGCCGTTGTCCCGCCGTTACTCCTTAGCGCAGATTGGGTAACCTGGATTACGAGGGCAACGGTGTTCATTGTGGCAGCGGCGCCCTGCGCCCTGGTCATATCCATCCCGATTACACTGGTGGCTTCGTTGGGCACGGGCGCACGCAATGGCGTCCTGATTAAAGGTGGCGTATATGTCGAAGAACTGGCGAAAGTGAAAGTTCTCGCATTGGACAAGACCGGCACGCTGACGCGCGGTGAGCCGGAAGTAACCGATGTTGTTCTTTTCGACGAGAACGGAGACCACCCGGCAAAGTCTCAGCAGGACTTTCTGGCAATGGCGGCCGGCATTGAACGACGCAGCGGCCATCCTCTTGCGCAGGCTATTGTACGGCATGCGGGGGCGCAGGGCGTGCGGCCGGCCGAGCTATCCGACTTTCGCTCGTTGACCGGGGCCGGCGCTTCTGCGCGACTGGATGGGAACACGGTTTACATCGGCAGTCCGGACCTGTTCGACTCGAAGTTGGGAATCTCCATGGACAACGCCCGGGAGGAGATCACTCATCTGCAGAATGAAGGGAAAACGGTGGTGGTGCTCGGTGATGAACAAGCCCCCTGGGGGCTGATTGCCGTCCGTGACAACATCCGTCCCAATGCCCGGAAAGCCATTGACGCGGTGCACGCCGTCGGAGTCAACAACGTGGTCATGCTGACCGGTGACAACGAACGTACCGCTCGCGCGATTGCTCGGGAACTGGGGATCGACGATGTGTTTGCCGACCTGAAACCGGACGACAAGGCCGCTAAGGTACGCGAGTTGACTTCCCGTTATGGACACGTGGCGATGGTTGGGGACGGGGTAAACGATGCCCCTGCCCTCGCCGAAGCTACCGTGGGCGTTGCGATGGGCGCGGCCGGAACGGACGTGGCGCTTGAGACCGCTGATGTTGCGCTAATGGCCGACAATCTGGAGCAATTGGCCTATGCGCTGCGCCTGGCGAAGCGCAACCAGTCGGTCGTGAAACAGAACCTGTTTCTTTCAGCAGTTGTGATCGGCGCACTGGTAATCGGGGCGCTCGGCGGCTGGTTCACACTGCCAATCGCCGTATTGGGCCACGAGATTAGCGAGTTTGTGGTCATCGGCAGCGGCCTGCGTATGCTGCGATCGTAAATCCGCAACGCCTTCAGACGGGCACAACAGGACGTATTGCGAAAGGGATTGTACCTGCCGACGCAACACGTCCTGTCACGGAATCTTCATATCTCCGACAGGGAAACGTCATCTTCTGCAGTTACCGTTATATATGTGCGAATGCATGGAGCACAATAGACGCACTAAAACTGAAAGGAGAAAAAAGATGAAACATTTTCGTGGAACCCTGACGATGGCCGCGTCGCTGATCATCGGCGTTGCGGTGGGTAGTACGGTCTTTGCAGATGACGCCCAAAGAGGGACAAGAGGAACCGCGTGGGTAGCCGCCGGTATGGAGGACAGCCTCACCGCCGTAGATGTCGCCACAGGGGAGGTGGTTGCTTCGCTTCCGGTAGGAGTGAATCCCCACATACTGAGCGTCAGCCCGGACGGTCGGACTCTGTACGTGATTAATGCGGGCGAGCACGACCGTGAGCCCCACTCCGAGTCCGATGTGGCCGGCCCCGGAGAAAGCATGGCAACGGGTGGCCCGGCCATGGGAAGCACCGCTGCCGGGCACATGGAACGTGAACGTGACAAGGAGTTGGCGGGCAACAGTCTCTGGGCCGTCGACGGCGCCACGGGACGCATTATCGCTCGAGTACCCGTGGGATTGGGTCCTACTCATCCGCTTGCCTCTCCCGATGGCCGGTTCGTCTACGTGACGAACACGGATGAGAATACCGTCAGCGTCATCGATACACGCACGTGGACGGTCGTTGCTACCGTCGGAGGGCTTCCTGAGCCTCACGACGCGGCGATCACCCCGGACGGGCGCCTGCTCTACGTCGCCACATCCGAATCCAGCACTCTGTCGATCGTGGATACGGTGCGGCGTAGCGTCGTGGCAAGCTTCGGTGTAGGCACCAAGCCGCGTGGAGTAGCGGTCGGAGGCGCCGAAGGCGAGACCGCCTATGTCACCAACAAGGCGGATGGAACAATGACGATACTGGACGTCCCGTCCGGAACCGTCCGTGGCACGTTTGAAGTGGGCCGTGGTGCTCATGCGCTTCGGGTTGCACCGGACGGACGCACGATCTATATCGCCCTGAGCCAGGAGAACGCCGTAGCGGTTTTCGATACCGAAACCACGACGGTTGTGCGCAAGATACCGGTTGGAACCACACCGGAACAGATTGACCTCAGTGCCGACGGCACCCTCTTGTTCGCCGCCAATAACGGAGACGCAACGATGACGATTATCCGCACCTCCGATCAAAAGCGCGTCACGACCGTGCCCGTAGGCGCCGGCGCATACGGTGTGCAAATGGTAACGATCGGTTTGAAGGCGACGGATAGCGATCATTCTACTTCGCGCATGGGTCGATAGACAAAACAACGATTAGCCGCGGTCTCTTCTGATTGCGAGCCATATGACCCTCAGAATTGCACCTGCAGCGGCAAGAATGCCGAGCCAGTCGCCCAGTGCACGGTAGAGCGTCCACATTTCCGGGTAGAGCGGAACCGTCACGCTCCGGGCAGTTGCCGAGAACATCGGCAGACTCTGCGTGGCCACTCCACGGGCGTCAACCACCGTGGAAAGACCGCTGTTGGTGCTGCGAACCAGGGTGGTGCGCAGCTCAATGGTCCGCAAACGGGCGGCCGCAAAATGTTGTGTCTGGGCTGATTCCTGCCTGCTCCAGGAGTCGTTGGTAAGGTTAATGAGCAGCCGGGCGCCGCTACGGGCCATTCGGCGGGGAACCCAGCCGAAGGCGTCTTCAAAACAGATGGGAGTTCCGATAGGTATTCGTCTTCCGTCGGCGAGCGGTAACGGTAGCGGATTGCTTTGAGCTCCCGGGACCCATGTTCCCTGCAGACCGACGACTTCGCGGAAGAAACGGCGCACCCAGGTGAGGTGCCAGAGGGGGATTCGCTCGGCAAAGGGAACCAACTGCTGCTTCGCGTAGCTGCCGAGAAGTACTCCCTCGGGAGATATCACCAGCGCGCTGTTGGCCGCGTCCCTCCCGTCGGCGCCTGCGGGCATCGGCGCCCCGGTGATAAGCGGGACGTTCATGCGATCGAGAAACGCGACAAACGGCATGACTGCCGGAGTTTGGGAGTAGTAGTTCGACGCGCCCGTATATGGACGCCGGAGTGCGGTCTCGCTCCAAACTACGGCGTCGACGGAATCCGCTGAATCCAGGTCGCGTAATCGGCTCAGGGTCAGCTCCTGCGCCTGCATCAGGGCGTCGGGGAAGCCGCCCGGGCGCCAACTGTCGATGTTTTGCTGTACGAGCAGCAGATCGAGGTTCTCCACCGGTTGCAGAGTTGAGACTCTCCACGTTCCGAAAGCGCCGGCTGAAACCACCAGCAGAACCGCCGCCAACAGGTGTCGGGGTGCCAAAAGAGTGGTGCGATGTGTCAGGCTCCGCCGGAAGCTGCCGGTGCCGGGCGTCGCCGACCGTGTTTCTCGGGTGTAGAATAGCTCGGCGACGGAACTATTGATGTAAGCAGCCAGAAAACTAAGCGCCCAGACCCCTCCCATCTCCGCTATCTGGGCAACGCTGTTCAAGGTGGCCAGAGGATACGCCACGAGGCCCCAGGGGTAGCCGAGGAATCCGACGGACTTCAGGTACTCATACCCTGTCCATGCCACGGCTATCCAGAGCGGACGCATCGCCGTGCCGCGGTGCGCCCGCTCTACCGTCAACGGCGCCAGCGTATCTACTGCGGAGCGCCCCCGGTGGGCAATGAAATGCAGGTAACCGAAGAGCAGATAGTTGTAACCGGCGTAAGCGATCACCACACCCCCGATTGTCCATACTGAGAACTCTCCAAAGAAAGCAAGCCAGTAGTTACCGAGCAGCGTACTCACCGTTCCGAAGAGAAGACCGTACCGGGAGGCGCTCCTTCGCGACGCCGTTCGATAGACGACAAGCAACACCGGTACAAGGGCCAGGAGCCCCGGGAGAATCGCCCCCGTCGGAAAAAGCTCGTTCGGCAGGGACAAAGGAAGGAGCAGGGATGAGGCAAGCGTGAGTGTCAGGTTCATCAAATACCTCTACCGTCTGCTCCGGCGAAGGATGATAATCCTGACTGCGACGAGCAGCAGCAGAGCGACACCGGCCAGACGCGGAAACCAGTCCCCATAACGAGTGTAAGGGGTGAGATTCCCTTGTCTGGAAACCGGCACATCGGTTATCAGATACTCTTCACTGTACTGCGGTCTCCGGGCCACAACGCGTCCGTACGGATCAACGTATGCAGTCACTCCCGACGCCGAGGCGCGAAGGAGAGGGCGGCGGTTTTCCACCGAACGGAAGAGACTTGCGACGAAGTGCTGCTGCGCCTGCACTTCCGTGAGGGACCAGTAGTCGTTGGTTATGTTGAGGATGACCTCCGCTCCGTTCAGGACGAACCGGCGTACCTCATCCGGAAAGACGTCTTCGAAGCAGATAGGCGTCGAAAAGGTAAACAACGGGTGTGCAAAGACGGTTCGCTCGTCTCCCGGTTCCCAGAAGGAAACATCGAACTCTTCGAGCGCCTTGTAGACAAAAGGCAGCTCTTCCTCGTACGGAAAGTACTCGGTAAATGGAACGAGCTTCATTTTGTGGTAGGTCGCCAGCCTCTCTCCTTCGTCGGAAAAGAGTACCGCCGCATTGTAGCTCAACCGTTCAACTTCTCGCCCATCTTCATCCAATACGATTTGGTAGTCGTCGTTCCCCGTAAGGAGCCAGGTGCCGATACTTCCTTGGTAGTCGCGAAACTCCCGGACCAACCGCGCCAGACGGTACCGCTCCGGATCTTCCCGGCCCCAACGGCGAATATTCGGAACGAATGCAGTTTCGGACCAGATAACGATGTCCGGATTCTCTTTCAGCGCCCTATCGGTCAGCTCCCGAAGGGTCTGAAAGGTGCGCTCGTACTCATGTTTTCGCGGATCGCTGTTCTGCTGAATCAGTGCAACCCGAGGTGTCTCATCAGCTTCAGGGTAGCGGTTTTCCAGCAGGAGTACCGACCAGCCGTACAGATGGGTTGCCGCAACAACAGCGGCCACGGCGATCAGAATGTGGCGAATCGGTGCGGAAAGAACGACCCAACTGTATGATTTCGCCCCGCCGGTTGGCGTGCTCCAGACGCCGTTTCGACGGTCAAACACGCCCAGAAGCTCCGCCAAGCCGGCGGAGACAAGGACGACCACAAAGGATACACCCCAAACACCGGTGAACTCCGAGATCTGGATCAGCGGCAGATTGGCGTACTGGCTGTGCCCGACGAGCACCCATGGGTATCCAAGAAAGCCGGTGCTGCGAAAAAGCTCGAAGACCGTCCAGGCGGCGGCGGTAAGGAAGACTCGAGCTGCCGGTGAACTCCGGCGGAAAAGGAGTACCGCGCCCCCGAAAGGTACCATGAAAACGGTGTAGAAGCCGAAATAAATGAGCACGACCGCCATGAGTGAGACGAGACTGAAGGTTCCAAGCCAGTAGTTCGACAGCAGCGTTGCCAAAACGCCGTAGGTGATACCGTAAAAGAGAATCCGGCGGTATCCGCCTCTCCAGAGAACATAAATAAGGGGCGTGAGTGCGACCCAACCGAGGACGCCGATCCCCGAGAGACTTACGCCTGAAGGGAATGAAAGTGCCGTCAGCCCCACCGAAAGCAAGGTGAGCAGCAGTTCGTAGCGGCGCCGCCGCACGGCAAAAGAGAGGTGGAGCAGCAGAAGGACGGTGACCAACGGTAGATACCTGACCGCAACGATTCGTCGCTCCGTGGTTGTATCAACGGCAAGTTGAAGATTTCCGCCGCTTTCCATGAACCGCTGCACGTAGTCCATGTTTGCGTTGGCGGCAAAGATGTAATTGAACAGGAAGAGCAGGAGCCCCAGCGCGAGGACCAGCTCCGTGGTAAAGGAGAGACGACCGACGCCGGCCGTGCCGTACGGAGGCGCGCCGAGGCCGAGTCGAGCTCCCAGGAGCAGCGTAGCGAAAATGAGCAGAAACAGGGGAAGAGATCTCAGATCAAAGACCGGCACGGCATACGGGCCGTAGAGTGCCATGCCTGTTTCCACCATCGCTATCAGCAGCAGGGAAAAGCCTGCTATCCGGCTTCTATTATGATGTAGTTTCACCCGTTTTCCCTCCAATGGTCGAAGCTCGCAGGGTACCACGTATACCTATCGGTGTAGAAGAGGGTTTTGAGTCATCCCCGATTCGTCGTGAATATCGTAATGTCCGCGTCGCATTGAGCACCGTAAGGAGGGACCCCTACATCCGCTATGACCGCCTCCCACATCCCGCTTAATACAATTCCGTGACAAATCATATTTCATTATTGTATACCCTCCCGGGGTAAAGTATTGTTTCGCTATGAACAATCACAAACGATTTATCGGAGTCGGGAAACCGCTCCTTGTGTTATTAGTGCTGTCGCTGTCGGCGGTATCGAGTTTTGCTTCGGGAAGGGGAGAATCAAGAACCACCGTAGCGGTTGCCTATCTTCCCAATGCCAAAGATGGGACAATCAGCTCCATCGATCTCGCGACGGGGAACGTAACGGGAACGGTCGAGGTCGGCACCATCGCGGCCCACGGTATCGCTGCAACCCCGGACGGACGAATCGTGTACGCCGGTGACGCGGAGCGTAACGAGCTGGTGATCATCGACGGAGCGGCGATGGAAATCGTGTACAGGGTTCCCGTCGACCACGAGGTGCATGGTATCGACATATCTCCGGATGGGCGGACCGTGTGGGTTGGTGGTTCGGCGGGAAATGACCCACTCCGCGGAACGGTGACGGCCGTGGACACCGCAAGCGCGTCAATCATACGCGTTGTAAGTCCGGGTCTCGGCAGTGCCTCTCATTTCAGCTTGACTCCCGATGGGTCTGAACTGTGGATAGCTTCCACTTCAACCAACCTGGTCTGGGTTGTCGAGGCCGAGACGGGGAGCCTTAGCGGCGTGATACCGGTATCTTCGGGAGCCGGCTCCGGCGTCGAAAGTCGAGGTGACGGTTGGGGCTCGTTTCTCGAAGAGCAGGGTTTGATCGGCCTCAACGAGGTTGCCGTTTCCCCCGACGGCAAGTGGGCGTGGGCAATAGGCCCCGCAAGCAGTCGGCTCTACAAGATTGATGTGTCCCGCAAGCGGGTCGAGAGTTCCGTTCCGGTTGGTAGTCGTGGCCACGGCGTAACCGTCAGTCCCTCGGGGGACGAGGTGTGGATCGCCGACTGGAGCGGACAGGTGATTATAGTAGACGCCGGAAGCTCGGAAATTCTCGACACGATACAACTTCCGAGTCGCGGTATTGAAGGCGAACGGGGTGCGAACCACATCGCCTTTGGCCCACGGGGCGAGAAAGTCTATGTCACTACCAACGACGGGGTCGCGATTATCTCGTCGGCGAACCGTTCGGTGCTGAATACCGTTGCTACCGGTGCGGAGCCCCACGAAATATCCCTTGAAGACTGGATCGCCGAGGATGCGTGGGTGGATAGCGAGGGTATCCTCAACAGTCTGCGATCCACCCGGGCGACGGCGGACCAAGCCGCTGGAACCGTCGACGAACAGGAGAGCCTCACCAGGGTTAACCAGGAGCGGGCGGTGACGATAGCGATCACCCCGATACCGACTGAAGGGGGCGCGACCGGAGCGGCTTTTTCAGTCTCCATGAATACCCACTCCGTCAATCTGGACTTCGATTTGGCGGAGCGCGCGGTTCTTCGTGACGCCGGCGGCAGGGAGTATCGCCCTTCCGGCTGGGAGGCACCCGCCGGAGGGCACCATGTTAACGGCACCCTCCGATTTGACGATGTGGATGACGAGGCGCTCCGGGAGGGGACCTCTTACCAGATCGTGATTACCGGCGTGGCCGGTGCACCGGAGCGAGTCTTTCGGTGGGATGAATAGCTCCCCATTAAAAAGCGGTGGAAAGAGCCGCCGTTAGAGCGTGGTCGAATCTTCCCGAGAGTCCCGGGGGGTCGCCGACGGGAACATGGGCCGCTACTCTGAAGTCCGTGGCGGGACCGATGCCGAGTGTAACCGACGGCAGGAGGAGACCTGCTCCGTAGACGACGTCGACAAGGGCGGCGAGCTCGACGGAATTGTCCAGACCTGCCGTGTAGGTCAGCCGGGGCAAGAGGAGATGTGAGGAGTCGGGGGACCTCCCCGGCTCCTCACTGTACGGGTTCGCGAGCCCTCCGGAGCCGAGATAGAGGTACTGGAGTTGTGCGTAAAGTCCGCCGGGAAAGGTGTAGTCCACGCCCGTTATCGTCTCGAAGCGCGGCTCGTCCGAAGAGAAGACGGTTGTAACGGTGAGCGGATCGCGATCGGCAAACTCCTTCGACTCGGGGAGAACATATGCGGCTTCGCCCCAGGCGCCGAGGGAGAAGAGCTGACCGGCGGCGGCGAGCGCGAGACGGTGGGACTTGCGGTAGGAGCCGACAACCGTGGTCGATCCGGCGATGGGCACTCCCGTTCCGGCGTCCAACTGCGTCTTTGCCGCAAGAGCCGGCAGGTCTTCAAAGCCGTAGAAGTAGGTAGCCTTTAGATCCCACCCCGCCACATAGGTGCCGATTTTCCCGCCGTACTCAAAGGCGCTCGACTCGCCGGACGGAGGGTCTTCGATACCCTCCACGTCGGCGGCGCCGGTCAAGTCGGGCGCTATCGACGATACGTCGATCGGCAGGACATCCAACACAACAACGGCGGTCAGATCCACGACGGAGCCAAGGTAGTAGGTGGCGCTCACCGCGGGGACGGGCTCCCAATGTATCTCCTCATCGACCAGGCTTTCGGGCACTATCGGATTCACCGGACTCGAGGGATTGAATCCATCGGCGGTACCCCAGTTGATAATCTGGTTTCCGACGAAGAGGTCTACCGACGGCGTGTAGAAGGACGTATACGCTTCACCGAGCGTAAGGGAGCCCCGGTCATCTACATAGTCGTAGGTACCGATGGTTTCCACCTTGAGATGGCCCCTGTCGGCGAGGTCGGTATCAATCGATAACAGCACCTCAGTCTCAAGGACGGAGATAGTCTCCTCCTCGACGGAGTATCCGGACCTCTGGCTTAGCTCGCCGGTTATCGGTTGTTCCTGCGCATATCCCGCGGGCGGTAGCGACGCCGCGATGAGGATGAGGAGCGCCCGATAGTTGGAGCGAAGCGTACTTGTTTGGGACTTTGAACACATTTGATCCGACCCTCCTTACCTGAACCGTCTCAAACTTCGAACGGAAAAGAGCGCACCGTCCAGGGACGCGTCGTGCTCTATGCTCTCTATTTCCATCACCGTGCGACGGCCGGAGCCCGGCAGTTCCACGACCGTTTTTGCTGCGTACCAGTATCCCTGGTGGCGACCGACATCCTCTACCGTGAGTCGCTTGACGACGGACCCGTCCTGAAGAAGTTCCGTTCGTACCGGCAAGTAGCTCTCGCCGTCGACGACCATCCTCGCGCCGTCGTAGGTGGAGTTTTCCTTCTTTGACCGAAGCTCCAGGGCATAGTCCGGACCCGTCCTGCTCCAGCTCACCACCTCATAGGTGTCGGAGTAGTCTATCTCCGCTATATCTTCGTACGTTAGGCCGGTTCCCATGAACTCCTCATTCTTCACGTGGGAGGCGATCCTCCGCTCTCGCCGAAAGGCCGGAAGGTAGAGGTAAATGAGGTCGTCGTCACGATCCTGGACGTCGATGAGAAGGGCGACTCCCCGGATGTCCGCCGGAGAGAGAAAGCGCATGAGAAATTGATCGCTTCCTCGCTGGTACATCCTGACGGAACGAGTCTCACTCGCGCCCCGGCCGTCGCTGATCGTCATCGAGAGGACCGCTTCCATGTCGGTGTCCGGATTGGCCGCCGCCTCGGCATTGGCGAGGATATCCTCGCCGGTCTGGGCGAAGGCACCTGTCCCGGCCAGCAGGAATAGTAGCGATGCCACAAGTAGCTTCTTCATACTAATGCTCCTTTCTTTGATAGGTGTCCTAGTGAACGGCTGTCCCGCCCGCCACCAATGGCAAGAAGTAGGGCGGGCAGCAGAATAAGGGTGTAGGCAGCGCTCGCGAGGAGCGATAGTCCGAGAAGACCACCGAATATCCGTATATGCTGTCCTGCCGCGAAGTTGAGTATTTCGAATCCGATACCGACGGAAACCGCATTAATGACGATGGCGACGCCGGTGGTTCGGAGAGTAATTCGGAGTGCCTCCTCGCTCCCACCGGTTCGTGCCAATTCGCGACGGAACTTGGTTACCAGGTGGATGGCGTAGTCTATGCCCAGCCCGATGACCGCGCTTGCGATGAGGGCGGTAAACGAGTCGAGACCGATACCTGCGAAACCGAGGATCGCAAAATTGGTGAGTACCGTAAGAAGCGTGGGTGCCAGGGCGACAAATCCGAGCTTAAGTGATTTGAATACCAGAACCAAGACCAGGAGAATGACTCCAAGGGTGATCGCGACGCTCTGGATCTGTGTCGGCAGAAGGCGATTCTCCATTTCGGTGAGTACCGGAACCATGCCTGTCAATGCGGCCTCCAAGGGTACTTCGCGAATCAGTCCGGCTTTGAGAAGCGACTCGTTCTGCGTGAAGTCGTTTACGGAGATCGGGGCAAACTCGCTGGTAGCTTCGTGAACGATACCTCCGACGCGTTTTTCAATAGAAGCTTGCGACGGCTTCTCCAGGACCGGCCGTTGAAGTTGCGACAGGAGCGCATCATCTTTGGCTTGTCGGACGGCACGTTCCGCCTCAAAAAGGAGAGAATCGGCGAGCCACAGACGATCCATCTCCGTTGTTTCCGGAAGGAAAGGGGCCAATTCGGCGGCGAGATCATCGGGATTCGGCGGTGACCCAGATGGGGCTTCAACGATCACCTCGGCCACCGCCGTCGCGATGAGTCGCGCCGTTTCCTCCCGTGAAATCGTTATTTCCGACCGATCACTCCTAAGATACGATGAGACGGCCGACTCGATGACCGGACGTTGCGTGTCTGGGCCCGATCGAACGACGGCCGTCTTGAGTCGCCGACCAAGCTCTAGTCGCTCATTTTCTTCGAGCCCGAGGTACCGGGAGAGGCGCTCGGCGGCAACGTTTGCCTGGAGCCGTGAAACGACGAGCCTGCCTTGCGGGTTCAGCAGCCTCTTGTCTATAACAAACAACCGTGACGGAAGCTCGCTTAGGTAACGCCCCATTGACACCGTGGAGGCGCTCATATCGGCGGTAGCCATTGACGTGACCCGACCCTGGATGAGCGCTTCCTGATCCCCGGGGCCGACGAACTGATCCATGCTCTCCTCACCGTCGATTAACAGCCATAGACCGGCGACGCCTTCCGGCGTGTCGGGAATCGCGTAGGTGTCGTTCAAGACGTAGTTCATTTCAGATAGGAGATCCGTGACGGATCTTGGATTTTCAATGACCGGCTGCGTACCCGCAACCTCCTGGATATGCTGTATCGTTTGCAATAGTGCAGGGTCCGTGACATCTCCTTTAACGGAAACTTGCAGAGGCAGGGAGCCGCCGAATCGATCGCGAAGCATCATCTCCGCCGCATACGGTTTGCTGTTCTTGGCGAGGCAGAGACTCCAATCGACGTTGGCCGTTATAAGCGGTATGCCCGCTACCGCAATGGTCGTCAGAGCCCCGAAGGCAATGAGAATCTCTTTCTTCTTTTGGTGAATATAGCCCGAGAGGCGGTCCATCAGTCGCTCGGCGGGTGAGTCATCCCAGTTATCAACGCCGTTACCGGTTTTACGGCTGAGAAGCGCCGCCAGCGGGGGAAGGAAAAAGATGGTGACGACCAATGCCAGAAAGATCGCAAGGGTAACGGCAAGTCCGAAGGTCTTGATGATCCTGAAGTCGGAAACAACGAGGGAAGCGAAGCCGACCATCGTGGTTACAGAGGTCAGGAGTATCGGAACGCCCAATTCCACGACGCTCTCTCTCATGGCTTCAGTTGGACGGCGCCCTCCCCGGCGTTCCTCGGAATACTTCTTCATAAGGTGAATGCCGTCGGCACTTCCCATCGCGATGAGAATAACCGGCATGATGGCGGTCAGGATGTCCAGGGGTACGTCGAGGAGTGAAAGAATACCCACCGCCCACACGGCACTTACCGCGACGACCAGCAAAGGAAAGATCACGCCGCTGAGCGATCGAAAGGCGAAGTAGAGAACTACAATAAGGAAGAGAAGAATGAGGGGGACGAGGAGCGACAAATTTGAAATAATACCTTGAGACATGGAATACATCACAAAGGGCATGCCGCCGAAGTAGAACCCCTCAGTACTACCATTTGCGGCCGTCGTTTGCGAGATAACACGTTCCGCCAGTGCCATATGGTCGGCGGAAGGCTCAAAGGTAAGCAAAAGGAGCGCCGACTCGCCCGCGTCGTCCAGAAGGATACCCCGGTAGAGCTCCTTGGCGGTTACATAGCTCCGCAGGTCGTCGAGATCCGGGCGGCCCTCGGGAATCTCCGTTCCCACGAGATCCTCGATGCTGATACCGTAGGGAGTTTCCTTGACGTCGGCGGCGTTGGCGATGCTCAGGACGCTGGTTACCCCTTCAATATCGCCGTATCGTGCCGTGAGCTCCGAGAGAATCGTCAGGCTGTCGCGGCTAAAGAGAGGCCGCCCGTCGGAAGGGTCAAAGATCACCATCGCCAGGTAATTCGATTCGAAAACCTCACCGGCCCGGTAAAACTCCTGAACAACCTCGCTATCGTTGGAGAGGTAGGTCACGAAATCCGTATTGATCTGGATCTTCCACGCTTTAAAACCGAGAAACCCGGTTAGCGCGGTTATCAGCAAAACCACGGCGATTCGGTGTCGCAGAATCCAGGTGACCAGTGCGTGCATTTGGCAACCCCTCATTGTATAAATACCCTATCCGGGTAGGGTATTTAAAGTGTACCACCAGCTTCACGAGCCGTCAACTTCACGACGCTCTATCTCTTTCCCTGCTTCTCTTGGATTTCGAGGTACAACTATGGGGAGGAGCGCAAAACAAAAAGAGGGCCGCTTCGCGCGGCGGCCCTCTACCCTGATTACCTCAATCGGATAAGTCTATCTACTGTTGGAGATCGAACTCCATGATTCCGTGGTTTTCGGAGAGGTAGCTTCGCACTTCCTCCTCGGTGGGGTCTATGAATATTGGTGAGTCGACCAAAAACTCCCGGTCGCTCTCCATGGACATTTCTCCGGATAGCATCATTTCAAGAACCTCGTAGGACTTCTCCGCTACCCCTCTTACATTTAGAGCGACCTGTGCCTGCCAGAACTCCTCTTCCATGAGATTGCGCAAAGCGGCTTCGCTTCCCCCCACCGCGACGATCGCGGGCGGTTCACCAACTACGATGCCGCCGTTTCGAATCACCTGTGCGGCTGCGAAACCTCGCTGATCGCTCGTGGCGTAGATGATGTTGATCTCCGGGGAGTTGAGCAATGCCGATTCCGTGACCCGAAGGGCGCTTGCCACGGTTCCGAGGTCTTCCTGGTTGGCCACGACTTCGAACTCGGGGACGCGAGAACGAAAGCCTTCCAAGAAGCCGCGTTCCCGATTGGCGTCGCGTTGGACGGTCTCGTTATTGAGTACGAGTATCCGCGGCATGGTGTCCGGGGCAACGTCGGAGAATCGCTCAGCCACCCGTTGTCCGAGGGCGCGGCAGGTTTCGTATTCGGAGAAACCGACAAACGGCGCGTTAATCCCCGGGGCCGGTCGAATGCCGTGGATGGCGATGGGGACCCCCGCCTCCTGTGCCATGCGTACCGCCTGGCCGGCGGCGTACGGGTCATGCTGAAAGACGAGGATAGCGTCGACGCCGAGATCCAACAGGCGCCGCGTTGCAAACTCAAGGTCGTTGGCCGTGACGCCGGCCTCTACCTGGATTAGTTTGAAGTCCTTCTCTCGCGATAGACGTCGCCACTGCTCGCGAAAAGCGGACCCAAAGCTCATGTACTCCACTCCGTTGTAGGCGAAGGTCGGCTCGAAGGTAATGTGAACGATTCCCAGGGTTCTGGAACCCTCTCCGGTAATCTCCTCGGAACTACCCGCGGCCGCCGCGGTCCCGGCGAGCAGAAGAATGCTCGCTACTACGATCGAAACGGTTATCAAGCCTTTACGCATCATTTCACTCCTTGATTTCGTGCTATTGCATCTAAGAAACTACGGTTCTTGGACATCCCTCGACAAGCGGCGCCGCCGTTCCCGGCTGGTCGCGGGCCCTCAAGAGGGGACGGCGCCGAAGCGGCTACCTATTTGGGGTTCTTTGCCGGGCTCTTACGACGACCAGAAAGATCACACCCCCCAGCGCCATAAGGACGCTTAAGATCTGGCCCATGGTGAAATTGAAAGGCGAAAGCAGCAGCCATGGCGGATTGTTCTCGGTGCCAAGCTGAAGCACGAAGTCAAGGCCGGGATCCGGGGTGCGGAAGTACTCCGCGATAAACCGGGCGACGGAGTAGCCGATGAGATACGCGCCGATGAGAAATCCGTCGAAGGGCTTTCTTTTGCGAAAGACGAACCAGAGAATGAACCAAAGGAGGACGCCTTCAAGAAACGCCTCGTAGAGTTGCGACGGGTGGCGAGGAAGATTGACAAGCTCCTGGCCGGTCACATCGATGCCGACCGTTGCGGCGGTCTCCCGGACCGCCGGGACGCTCGTGGGAAGCCGGCGTGCGTGCGGAAAGAGCACGCCCCAGGGAAGCGTGGTTACGCGTCCATAGAGCTCCATGTTTAGGAAATTGCCGATTCTGCCGAAGGTGTAGCCCAGGGGTATGGCTGCCGATAGGAGGTCTCCGGTAGCGAGGATTGGTAGCCTCTTTCTCTTGCTGTAGAGCAAGAAGGCGATAATGCCTCCGATGAGCCCGCCGTGGTAGCTCATCCCGGCCAGTCCGGTGAAGTTCATCTCCTCGTCAAAGGGCCAGAATATGAGCCACGGTTTGGAAATGTAGGTCCCGCTGGTGTCGTAGACGGTTGCCGCTACGATTCTGGCGCCGATAATGATGCCGAGTATTATCCAGAAGAAGAGGTCGGCAATATCCTCTCGCCCGACGCGGGCAAGCACTCCGGACCGCTGCTGCTTCAGCTGGACCACGGTCAAAACGTAGGCGAGGCCGAAGGCGACGAGGTACATTAGCCCGTACCACCGAATCGGGAGGCCGGGTATTATCGTAGGGGAAATCCATTCAGGATAGCGTAGGTAGAGGTTCATCGAGACTCCTTGTGATGGTCGTGGACAAAGAGAAATAGGAGATGAAAGTGGTTCAGGAGGACGTTAAGCAGTTCGTCGTCGCCCCCGTTCCTCTCGGAGGTGACCGCCGCAAGAACGCAGACGATCCCGCCCTCCTGATAGCCGCTACGGATTATCAGCGGCGCCGAGTCGCCCGACTGGGGCGACTGCTTGCTCAAAGCAAGCTTGTTTGAAATCGGCGGGGCGGCGGAACCTCCCTCCCGTGTCCAGACGTACTCCGTTACCGTGCGCATGGTATCCACGGATATTACACGGAGACGGGACGCCGCCGCCCCCGCCACCCCCGAGGCTATGGCCCCGTGGAGATCGGAGAGGACGCCGTGGGACTCATTGGTCGAACGCGACCTTGCTAAAGCCGCCGAATGCTCCTTTATAAGCTCGAGACAAACGTTCGCTTGCCCGATGTACCGGAAGGATCTGGTAAGGCGATGTTGAAGCGTCTGCTTTTCCAGTTTCTCCCTCACGATTTGGCGGTTGAGAATCGTGATGAGGGCTCCGGCAACGAGTAGGTCGATCGCGATGAGTAGAGACTGTGTCTGTGCGACCGATAGGCTGAGAATATGGCCGTCCACAAGGTGTGGGACCAAAAGCGCCACGGCCAAAGCGCCGATCAGGGTTACTATTATGGCCGGCTTTGCCGCGGTGCGAATCCACTCCGCTCGTTTCGTGTTCGGTCCGAGCGTTACGCTCATTGTAAGCTGCTCCCGTCTGCATTCCTACTTCCGCTTTTTCGCATCGACGTTGTCAGGAGTCGCGTCTCTCGCATGGGCATCCTGCGCATCGTTGCCCGTGGCACGGTGTCTGTGCATCCCCAGTAACATCGGCACATGGAGCGCTATGAAGAGAATGTAGAGCACGTTTCTACCTTGGTCCGGCACTGAAATTCCAACTTTCGGAAGCAGGTAGACCGCAGTTAGCATGATGGCGCCAAACACCATCATGCCGGTATGCGAGGTAATCGCAGCTACACCTCGGCTCCAAAGACTCTCTTCTCGGGTTTCTGCGTGGCGGTCCGGTGCCGTCATGCCGCAGCTCCTTCGGTTTTCGCTCCTGCGGTGGAAAGATCTTCCGAGGGTGCGGTGAACTTGACCTTTGCTCTTCGTAGGAGATTGGCGTTCGTAACCACGTTGATCGAGCTGAACGCCATTGCCGCTTCCGCGATAACCGGGTGTAGCAGTCCGAGCACCGCCACAGGAATAGCCACGGTGTTATAGAAGTACGCCCAGAAGAGATTTTGCTTGATCTTCCTAAAGGTCGCCTTGGAAAGCCGAATCGCGGTAACCACCCCGGAAAGCTCGCCGCTCACAAGGGTAACGTCGGACGCCTCAATTGCAATGTCCGTTCCCGTGCCGATCGCGATTCCTACGTTGGACTGTGTAAGCGCGGGGGCATCGTTGATACCGTCCCCGACCATCGCGACGCTGCCGACCTTCTCCTGCAACCGCTTGATCTCGTCCACCTTGCCATCCGGGAGCACCTCCGCGAGTACCCGGGAAATCCCAACCTTTCGGGCGATTGCCGAGACGGTTTTCTCGTTGTCTCCGGAAATCACCGCCGTCTCGATACCCATCCGCTCAAGCTCGTGAATCGCTGCAACCGAATCCGGCTTCAATGTGTCCGCTACCGCCACGGTTCCGAGAATGGTCCCGCCATAGGCTACAAGCATTGCGGTCTTTGCCTCGTCCTCCAGACGATTCATTGTGTCCGCGGCGGACTCGATAACGACTCCGGCTTCTCCCATAAGCTTCCTGCTACCGACAAGGATTTCTTTCCCCTCGACGACCGCACGAACTCCCTTGCCTCGCACCGCCTTGAACTCCTGGGGCTGGGCAATCTCAATTCCCTCCTCTTTGGCGAGCTTGACGAACGCCTGCCCCAGCGGATGCTCGGAGCCGGACTCCGCGGAGGCGACCAGACGCAAGAGTTCTCGTCGATCGATTTCGGTAAAGGCGATAAGGTCGGTAACCTCGGGCTTTCCCTTGGTGATGGTTCCGGTCTTGTCGAATACGACGGTGTGAATGTCCTTGAGTCCCTGAATTGCCTCGCCCCGACGAATCAGGATTCCATTTTCGGCGCCGATACCGCTACCGACCATGAGAGCGGTCGGAGTAGCGAGGCCGAGGGCGCAGGGGCACGCGATCACCAACACCGCCACGGCGGCAAAGATGGCCAGGGTGACCGTTCCGACGCTCGGATCTACCCAGGGCAGAAATGTAGATGCCCACTCGGTAATCGGCAACAGAGTTTCGGGGAAGACCATCCATACGAGAACCGTAAACGCCGCCACAGCCAGTACGACAGGTACGAAGTAGGAGGTTACGCGGTCCGCAAATTCTTGGATCGGAACCTTTGACCCCTGGCACTCCTGTACCATTCGTATAACTTGAGAAAGAAAGGTATCCTTGCCTACCTTTGTCGCCCGAACCTTCAGTAGCCCTTCCTGGTTCACCGTGGCGCCGATCACCTCGTCTCCATTCCCCTTGTTCACCGGCATCGATTCACCAGTAGCCATGGACTCGTCTAAAGAGCTCTCGCCTTCGACTATTATCCCGTCGGTTGGAATCTTTTCTCCGGGGCGCACTACCATCACATGGTCTATTTGGACCTGTTCAATCGGAATCTCCCGTTCCTCGCCATCTTCGATTACGCGAGCCGTCTTAGCGCCAAGTTCCAAGAGCCGCTTAATGGCCTGAGACGCTCTTCCGCGGGCTGCGGTCTCCACGTATCGCCCGGTTAGATGAAACGCCATTATCATGGCGGCGACTCCCGCATAGTTGGCCACGGGGAGGAAGAAGGCGGCGGGGCCTGTCGCCAGGGAGACGACCGTACCCATTGCGATAAGCACATCCATGTTTGCGCTACCGTGTGAGACCGCCTTGAATGCGGAGCGCAGCGTGCTCCAGCCGACCCCGAACATTACCGGTAGGGCTAAGGCGATCATTCCAAGATCGAAAATCGCCTGGGTCGGCCAGACGATGCCTGCGAACATTTCAAAGGACATCCAAACGATGATTGGAAGCGTAAACGCCCAGGCAGTCACCATTTTGCGACGGGCTGCCGACATCCGCTTCTCGTCCTCGTCGACTTTCCCGTCTTCACCGGTCGCATCCGGCTTTTCGCCGACCGCATAGCCGACGGCTTCCACCGCCGCCTTGAATTGCGATACCCCAACGACCGACGGATCATAATGAAGCGTGGCCTGTTCGGCAGCAAAGTTGACCCCCGCCGAGCTTACGCCGGGAACCTTACCTAACGCTTTTTCAATTGTCTGTGCGCAGGATGCACAACTCATCCCTTCCAAAGGAAGGACCGCCGTTTCCAGACGAACGCTCTGAGTATCGGTACTATCTATGCGTGCTTTGGTAGCTTCCATAGAGAACTCCTTCTTAATCGAGTATACCCTACCAGGGTATTGTATAGCGTCGGATTAGTTGGCGGGAGTGTCAACCCCTTTTTGTTTTTTATGTCAACTTTATGTTTGAGGACGATAGTGGCCCGCGTTCTTTTTGCTCCGAGGAATGCATGGAGATCTATCGGTGCACATGATTAATCGTCACCTACTCGTAATACAACCGTCACTCTGCGGTCACCTTGAGCTGCTACATTCTCAATCGTTGACGGCGAGACCGGAAGGCCGCCGCGACAAATACTAAATCTGGAGGACGATTTATGAATAATCGGACGCTTTTAGTCGCCGTATTGCTGACGGCAGTTGTATTTGGAGCCTTCGCACAAGTCGACGGGCACAATCGGAGTGTCGAAGACGTGGAGGCGGAAATTCGGACCACCCTGGGCTTGAGTAGCGAGGAGAGAATCAATCCGGACGCGGTTCCCGAGGAACTGCTCATCGTCCTCGGTGACGCGGTAATGGGAGCCTATGTAGGTGACCCTGAGCGGCACGAATGGATGGACGAGATGATGGGAGGCGAAGGTTCGAGCTCTCTGGATGCCGCACATCGGTGGATGGCGTATCGGTATTTAACCGGCGGATATGCCACGGCGGGAGGAATGGGATACGGCATGATGGGCGGTGGAATGATGGGTACCGCCGGCATGATGGGCGGCGGTTGGGGCCTCATGGGCAACCCCGACATGATGTACGAGGGGATTCCGTACGGTTCACCGGAAGAGGTGCTCAAACGCCGCTATGCGGCCGGGGAGATTTCGCGTCGGGAATTCCGGCGAATGCTTCGCGAGATCGAATAGATCGCGATTTGTTATCGTGATGGTGGGCGAAGCAGGTTTTACATCCTGCTTCGCCTCGTCTAACAATACCTAATAATATGGGACACGTTATCTGCCGGTAAACTCGCGAAACTCGTACACTATGACGCCGTTGTCGCTTACCTCAATTCCCACGCGTGTGCCATCCACGAGGCGTTCCAACGACTGTTCGGCAATCTGCGCGCTAACTCCGATTTCTACTATTAGATCCGACACGGTAATTCTGCCACCGAGACGGCGGGCAATCCGATATACCTCCGCCTCCCGCGGTAGATCTTCCGGGTACATGCCCCTTCCACGTCGAGTCGCCCGACGTCTGAGCCTTGGCTCTAACTCGTCACGTAACCCGATTACAATCAACGGTAGCACAAAGAGAAAGAGCCACAAGCCACCACCCATTCCATGCATAATACTCGACACCTCAATACAACGCTTATACTATGCCCCGGAAGGGTATAGCAAGAGGTTGGATGAAAAGCACACACGCTGAAGACGAGAGACCCGCCGATTTTCCGGGAAATAATACACACTTGGCTTTGCATTATATACCATACAGGAGTATGGTATATAAATATATTGAAGTACATAGACAGCAGGTACACAGGAGGTTTTTATGAGTACTGTTGATATACATACCGACGACGCAAATGGACGGGAAAAGCGGGATCCGTGGCGCGGATTCAGTTTCGGAAGATGGAGACGGGAAATAGACATTCGTGGGTTCATTCAGGAGAACTATTCCCCTTACGACGGAGATGAGTCTTTTCTATCCGAACCCACATCGGATACTCAAATACTTTGGGAGCAGGTACAGGAGCTTCTCTCGCAGGAACGAGAACGAGGTGGGACACTCGACGTTGATGTACACACGGTATCATCGATTACAGCTCATGCTCCGGGATATATCGACCGGGAACGAGAGAAGGTCGTAGGGTTACAAACCGACGCGCCGCTTCGACGAGCCATAATGCCGTTCGGGGGAATACGGGTTGTAGAAAAAGCCGCCGAATCATACGGTTACCAGCTCCCCGTAAGGATTACAGCCATCTTCACCGACTATCGAAAGACACACAACGACGGTGTCTTCGATGCCTACACCCCTCAAATGAAGGAAGCCCGACGTTCGGGTATCATTACCGGCTTGCCGGACGCCTACGGTCGGGGTCGAATTATCGGTGACTATCGAAGAGTAGCCCTTTACGGCGTGGACCGACTTATCGCCGAAAAGCGGCATGAACTATCGATGACCGAGTCGAGGATGACTGAAACGACGATTCGGCTCCGCGAGGAACTTTCAGAGCAGATCGAGGCTCTGGAGGAACTCACGGAAATGGGGATCAGTTACGGCTTCGATTTAAGCCGGCCGGCAGCAGACGCCTTTGAGGCGGTTCAATGGACCTATTTCGCCTATCTTGCGGCCATTAAAGAACAAGACGGCGCGGCCATGAGTCTGGGGCGAGTCTCGACCTTCCTGGACACCTATTTCCAGCGAGACATCGCCGAGGGAAAGCTCGAAGAGGCGGGTGCTCAGGAACTCATCGACCAATTGGTGATGAAGTTGCGCCTCGTCCGGTTCTTACGCACTCCTGAGTATAATGAGCTCTTCTCGGGTGACCCGACATGGGTGACCGAGGCGATCGGCGGGGTCGGAGAGGACGGTCGCCCCATGGTGACCCGCAGCAGTTTTCGGTTCTTGCACACCCTGACCAACCTGGGGCCGGCTCCGGAACCTAACCTAACGGTTCTCTGGTCCCAACGACTTCCCAAAGCGTTTAAAGAGTACTGTGCGAGAGTCTCGATTATGACAAGCGCTATTCAGTACGAGAACGACGACCTTATGCGGCCCTACTGGGGAGACGATTACGGAATCGCCTGCTGCGTGTCGGCAATGAGAATCGGCAAGCAGATGCAGTTCTTTGGTGCGCGGTGCAATTTGGCGAAGGCGCTCTTGTACGCCATTAACGGGGGACGTGACGAGATCACCGGTAAACAGGTTGGTCCACCGCTGGCCGCTATCGACGACGACGTTCTGGAATACCAATTAGTGATGGAACGGTACGATTACATTCTGGATTGGGTGGCAGGCTTGTACGCGGATACGCTCAACGTCATACATTACATGCACGATCGTTATGCATATGAGAAAGTGCAAATGGCGCTCCACGACCGCGACGTATTACGCAC
This sequence comes from uncultured Spirochaeta sp., assembly GCA_913030605.1. GTDB lineage: Bacteria > Spirochaetota > Spirochaetia > DSM-27196 > Alkalispirochaetaceae > Alkalispirochaeta. The sequence continues at coordinate 78,110 of CAJWEZ010000001.1, read as the reverse complement.
TATGGCGTACGGCATAGCCGGACTATCGGTCGCGACCGATGCGCTCTCGGCCATTCGTTTTGCCACGGTGAAACCGATTCGCGATGACAGGGGACTGGCTACGGATTTTGTCATCGAAGGTACATTTCCGACCTTTGGGAATGACGACGACCGAGTTGATGATATCGCGGTAGATCTTGTACAACGGTTTATGAAGAAGCTATCGAGTAAGGAATGCTATCGGCACGCACTTCCAACACAATCGATCCTCACCATCACCTCCAATGTCGTTTACGGAAAAAAAACTGGGGCAACACCGGATGGACGGAAAAAGGGAGATCCCTTTGCGCCTGGTGCCAATCCGATGCACGGCCGGGACACCCGAGGGGCCTTAGCTTCCATTACCTCCGTGGCCAAGCTGCCTTACGAGTATGCCCAGGACGGAATATCCTACACATTCTCGGTGGAGCCTCATACTCTTGGATTTGACACGACCGCACAGGTAATGAACTTGGTGGCGGTGTTGGACGGGTACTTCGAGCGGAAGGGACACCATATCAATGTTAACGTACTGCAACGGGAGACGCTGATTGATGCTATGGACCACCCGGAAAAGTATCCGCAGCTTACAATTCGTGTATCAGGATACGCCGTCAATTTTATTAAGCTTACGAAAGAACAGCAACTGGACGTCATACACAGGACATTCCATGAGCGTGTTTAGACCGATACCTGCCACGAGAGACGGTACGTCATCGCCGGTGGGGTCCCGGCGGGAGAGGAATAGCCGAGACGGCACTGTCAGAGGCGGGGAGCTTACCGGAAACCTCCATTCCGTTGAAACCTTCGGTACGCTGGATGGCCCGGGAATTCGTTTTGTCATGTTTTTTCAGGGGTGTCATTTGCGCTGTCTTTACTGTCAGAATCGCGACACTTGGGAAGTGGGCGACGGCCGGTCGGTAACCATTGACCAGATGATGGAGGAAATCCGGGCGGTCCGCAGCTTCCTCGATCGTTCCGGGGGTGGTATTACCGCCTCCGGCGGAGATCCTATCCTGCAGGCGCGGTTTGTCGGAGCGCTCTTTGAGGCCGCGAAGAGGGAGGGAATTAATACAGCCCTCGACACGTCGGGTCTTACGGTAATAACCCCAGCCGTCGAGCGATTGATTGAGGTGACGGATCTGATATTGCTCGATATTAAGCATGTCGACGACAAGAGGCATCGAGAACTGACGGGCCGGCCGAACCGGCTGGTCCTGGAGTTTGCGCGGTGGCTCGATAAACTTGGGAAGCGGACATGGATACGACACGTCGTGGTGCCGGGTTTTACGACCGACGCCACCTCGGCGCAGATGACGGGGGAGTTTCTCTCCAACCTCTCGAATCTGGAGCGTGTCGAGCTACTTCGATACCACGAAATGGGTAAGCACAAATGGATATCCCTCGGAAAACGATATCCGTTGGAAGGTACCCCGGTTCCAAGTCGAGCACAACTGGAGTATGTCCAGGCGATATTCGCGCGCTATGGCGTGGCGGCGGCGATTTCCGGATAGCGGCGGCGCTACGCCGGGAAGACTCCGGTGGACACGTAGCGGTCTCCGCGGTCGCAGATAATCGTGACCAAGACCGCGTCTTGCACCCCTTCCGCGTCCAAATCCCGAGCTACGTCCAGCGCCACGGCAACGTTTCCCCCGGAGGAGATTCCGGCGAAAATACCCTCTTCCCTCGCCAGTGCGTGCATCGTCTCTACGGCCCGCTCGCGCGACACTTCGCGGCGATCATCGATACGGGATTCGTCGTAGATCGCCGGTAGATATGCCTCAGGCCACGCTCGAATCCCCGGGATTCCGCCGTGGCCGTCGGGTAGGGCTCCCACGATCCGTACCGCCGGGTTCCGCTCCTTGAGATACCGCGATACCCCCATCAGGGTTCCGGTTGTACCGGTGGAGGCAACAAAATGGGTAACCCGGCCGTCGGTGTCCTTCCACACCTCGGGCCCGGTGGTCCGGTAGTGGGCCTCTGGATTGTCCGGGTTGGAGAACTGATCTAGAATCACGCCCTTTCCGGCGGCTTCCAATTCTCGTGCCAGGTCGATCGCCCCCTCCATGCTCTTGTCCTTTGGTGTCAGTACCACCGTAGCGCCGTAGGCCTTCATGAGTGCTCTTCGTTCCGCGCTCATGTGTTCCGGCATGATCAACACCATCCGATAGCCTTTGATCGCCGCCACCATCGCCAGTGCAATGCCGGTGTTGCCACTGGTCGGTTCAATGAGGGTATCACCCGGGCGGATTCGGCCTTGTTCCTCGGCCGCCACGACCATTTGGTAAGCCGGTCGGTCTTTGACCGAACCGGCGGGATTGTCACCCTCCATCTTACACAGTATCAGATTGGGACCGGTATATATGCGCTGCAGCCGTACCAGCGGTGTATTGCCGATGCACTCTTCGATCGTTTGTACGTTCATGCTCCAACTATAAGTTGAGTAGCTTGATTTGTGAACAGGACATTGGTAGGACACCGCATGAAGATGACGGTGGAATTGCGGCGGTATAACGACGCGTCGTACTTCGTCGCTACCGACGGCGATGGGAACGGTGTGTCAATCGACGGGTCTCCGGCCGTCGGGGGCCAGGGCCGCGTTTTAGGCGGCGCCATCCTCGGTCCACGGGAGATTATTGCCGACCTGCGCTTCTTCGCGCGTCAGACCGGTCCCGCGCTGTCGTCGTTCTATGCGTGGGTTCTCTCCAAGAGCCTGAAGACACTATCGATGCGATTGTACCGACATTGTGAGAATGCCCACGCCGTGGCACGCTATCTCAGAAGTCACCACGCGGTGGAGCGCACGCGCTTTCCCTTCCTCGAGAGTCACCCGCAGTATGAGCTCGCCCGGCGACAGATGCGACACGGCGGCGGCCTTGTCACGATCGATATCGTCGGTGGGGAGGCGGCGGCGATGCGCTTCATCAACCGCTTGAAGGTGATCAGTCGCTCCGCGAACCTCGGAGATTCCCGATCGATCGCCACTCATCCCCGCACAACAACCCACTCAAAACTCGAGGAGGAGCAGCGACGGGTGCTGGGTATTCTTCCGGGTACGGTACGGCTTGCGATCGGGCTGGAGAACGGCGAGGACATCATCGCCGATATCGACCATGCCTTGGGGGAGGACTGAGACAATGTTCACCCTCTCCGCAAAGGCGATCTACGGTCTCACTGCGGTCGTGGAATTGGCACATCAATACCGCTCCGGGCCGGTGCAAATCCGGGACATCGCCTCCCGCCACGAGATCCCCCGACACTACCTTGAACAGATCCTAAATACCCTCAAGCGCAGTGAGTTGGTACGGAGCCATCGAGGCGCCCACGGTGGTTACGAACTCACGGCCCACCCCGACTCCATTAGCCTGCGGGCGGTGCTCACGGAATTGGAAGGACCACTCGCAGTGGCCCATGTAGGACCGGCCGCTTCGCTCCAACCGTTGTGGGACGATCTGGCGGCGCACATAGACGGCTTTCTCGCGCAGTCGCTGGATGATGTGATGCGGCGCCGGATCACCGGGCAGGTCGACCAAGATTTCATCATTTGACATCGGGCGCAAGGTTGACATGTGGCCGGCGCCAAGCTAAAGGGCTCCGAGTGTGAAAAAAGTTCGTGAGACGGTGAAACTATCCGGGCAAACACGTTGCGCTACATCGTCAGACCCAACAAAGTCAGTAATTCGGTTCTCGTCTTCGTGTAGTCGGCGCTACTGCGGTCTCGCGGCCTGGACATCGCAATCGATAGGTCCGCCTTGAGGTGTGCGGGACGGGATGAGAGGACCATAACGCGGTCGGCCAGTGACAGCGCCTCGTCGACATCGTGGGTGACCATCACGATGGTCCGTCCCGACCCTTTCCATATTCGGAGAAGCTCTTCGTGCATCTGCATCCGGGTCATTGCATCCAGGGACCCGTAAGGCTCGTCCATGAGAAGGATTGCCGGCTGCATGACGAGTGCGCGCGCGATGGCCGTACGTTGTCGCATTCCCCCTGATAGTTGATGGGGATAGTACTCCTCAAATCCGCAGAGCCCCACTTGCTCGAGGACCTCACGGACGAGGCGGTGTGCCTCGTCCGTGTCCGCGTGGCGGTACTCGAGCCCCAAGGAAATGTTTCGGCGAACGGTACGCCACGGAAGAAGTCCGTCCTGCTGGAACACCATCGTTCGCTCGTGCGGGCCGAGATGGTCTGCGTCTCTGCCGCGCACCAGTAAGCGCCCCCCGCTGGGCTGTGAAAGGCCGGCCAGCAGGGACAGAAGCGTGCTCTTGCCACATCCGGACGGACCGAGAACGGCGACAAACTCGCCATCGGGAACGCGGAAAGACAGTGGACCAAGAACCACGAGTGACCCGTACATCTTGGTTACCCCGTCCACCTGAAGTGCGTCGACAACCACTCGCTCTGCGGAATTAATCATTTCCAACGTACCTCCATCGCAGCAGCCGGTGTTTTATCCACTCGAGTACAATTCGGTCGATGATAGCCGCAATAACACCGATAACTACGATGTGCGCGAGAGCGCCCGCCATATCGGCGATTTCCGCGGCAAAGGTGATAGACCATCCCAGACCAACGCCTACGCCCGCGACCATTTCCGAAGCCACAAGGGCGCGCCACGCGTTACCAAAGGCAATCTGCGTTCCGGTCACGGCGGCGGGAAACACCTCGGGAAGGTAAACTGTACGCAGAGTCTGTCGGCGTGAAGCCCCCAGAATCCGCGCAACTTTCAAATGGAGAGCGTCCACGTGTTCCGCGGCACTCATGACGCTTTGGATGAGGGGATAGAAGCTCGCCAGCGCGACGACAATGATGATAGGGGCATCGCCGAACCCTGTGAGTATTACCAGAAGCGGTACCCAGGTTATCGGCGGTATCGATTGCAGTACTGAGACCAGGGCGCGTAGATAGCTACGAAGCGAGTTGGAGAGTCCGGAGGCAAGGCCCAGGCTTGTGCCCAAAATTATGGCAACGGCAAACCCGACGCCGATACGATAGAAACTCACCATGAGGGCCTCTGCAAACTCCCGCGTTCCGAGCACCGTGGCAAGCCGACGAGCGACCTCCGCCACTCCCGGAAGCAGGAACGAAGGAAAGAACGCAGCGGCCGTCTGCCACGTGACGAGAATCGTACCTGCCACCGCAAGGTACGCGACGACTATCCGTCGCGCTATCGGATTGCCTGCTGCCAGGACATATCGAGGAGCTGTTCAAGATCGACGCGCTGTGCGAGCAAACCTTCATCGTGCATCATCTCTTCGACCTCCTTAATACGCTCCAAATCCTCCGAGGTTAGACGCCAGCTGAAGGTGTTTGCTTCGATCGCCTCCGCGACAACACGACGTGCCGGAACCGGCCCCGACGGTGTCTCCAACGTTTCTTCGGCCATGAAATAGTGTGTGATCATGCCGGCCGCTTGGTTGGGATCCCCTTCCAGAAGCGCGATCGCTTCCTTTTGAGCTTCCAGCACGGATTCGATAGTGCTGCGATTCTCCTGCCAGGTTTCGGCGGAGGTGATTACCACCATGCAGGGGAACGGCCAGTAATCTCCAACTTCGGCAATCTCTCGCACGGGGGCCGTATACCTGGCAATCCGGGCGTAGGGTTCAAAAAGGAACGCCGCGTCAACGCCACCGCTCACGAGGGCCTGCACTGCGACGGCGGGCGATACGTGGCGCATGTTGAGGTCTCTTTTGGACAAACCGGAATCCGCAAGTAAGACGTTGCTCAGCACAATATCGGCCGTGGAGCCCTGTTTCTGCGAGGCGAGCTCTCGACCATGCAACTCCGACACGTCGGTTATTCCGGTATCACGTCTCGCAAGCAGGGAGTGGTACCCTCGTTGCGCGCCTCCGACAATGCGCAAGCTCGCACCGCGGGATGCCCAGGTAAGGGCGTTGGTAAAACCAAGAACGCCGACATCGATTCTGCCTCCCACAATGGCCTTGACCATGTCGGTGCCGCTTGCGAATTGAGTCAGCCGGGGCTCCAGGCCTCGGTCGCCGTAAAAGCCGCCCTCGTACGCCACGAGAACTGAGGCATCATCCATGACATTTACATAACCGATTCGAACAGGCTCTCCGAAAAGCACCCCGCCGGTGACTGTCAGGAACAAAATCCCGAGGACAACCCCGATACTCCTTTTCCCAACCATAGTACGCTCCTTAATTCGGTGAATGCATTGAGCATCACTGACTTGGTTTTGGATAGATACTATACTTTGTAACATTAGTTAGTCAACTTTAAGACCCTGCATTCGTGTCTTCTACAATGCTGCGGGCTTGCAACTCGAGATCACTTTTCCACGAAGGTGCCTCAGCTCCCGAGTAAGTGAGGGGAAGCGCAAGGAGTTCCAGTCTATCGCCTGCGCGGTTAGGGAACCGGCTCCGGTTACCAGGGAGCTTCTCGTTTCAGATGTCCTTGAGGGGGGGTGCGGGAACATCGTTTTCTCACGCCGCCCGGTATTGCATCTCTTGAGAAGATGACGGGAACTCGAGGTGTGGTAGATCCTGAGGAAGGACGCCTCATACGTGGCGTGACCGAGGACGTCCCTATCGAATCGCCGGTTTCGGTATATGTGAACCTCTTCGAAGCGATGTGCCGCCGCGATTGTCATCTGTTCGTAATAAGCCTGTCATTCTACGTTCACCTTGAGCTGCTACATTCTCAATCGTTGACGGCGAGACCTGAAGACCGCCGCGATAAATACCAAATTTGGAGGACGATTTATGAATAATCGGACACTTTTAGTCGCCGTATTGCTGACGGCAGTTGTATTTGGAGCCTTCGCACAAGTCGACGGGCACAATCGGAGTGTCGAAGACGTGGAGGCGGAAATTCGGACCACCCTGGGCTTGAGTAGCGAGGAGAGAATCAATCCGGACGCGGTTCCCGAGGAACTGCTCATCGTCCTCGGTGACGCGGTAATGGGAGCCTATGTAGGTGACCCTGAGCGGCACGAATGGATGGACGAGATGATGGGAGGCGAAGGTTCGAGCTCTCTGGATGCCGCACATCGGTGGATGGCGTATCGGTATTTAACCGGCGGATATGCCACGGCGGGAGGAATGGGATACGGCATGATGGGCGGTGGAATGATGGGTACCGCCGGCATGATGGGCGGCGGTTGGGGCCTCATGGGCAACCCCGACATGATGTACGAGGGGATTCCGTACGGTTCACCGGAAGAGGTGCTCAAACGCCGCTATGCGGCCGGGGAGATTTCGCGTCGGGAATTCCGGCGAATGCTTCGCGAGATCGAATAGAATTCAGCACGGACGGGGCCTGCGGGATGGCTTTATTGCCACCCCCGCGGGTCGCGACAGAGGAGGTAGTATGGGTGAACAAAGCGATATCGTACGGAAACGATATAATAGAATTGCTCCGCTCTACGATCTTATGGAAAGACCGATGGAGAGTCATGGCACCCAATGGAGAGACGAGCTTCTCCAAGAAGCTCACGGGCGGGTGCTGGAAGTCGGCGTGGGCACGGGGAAGAACCTGGCGAGCTATCCCAAAGGGGTTCACGTAACCGGGATCGATTTCAGCTCCGGTATGATTGCACGGGCTCGCGAGCGAGTGCGGGAGCTTGGGCTTACAAATGTCACACTTATCGAGATGGATGCTGAGCAAATGGAGTTTTCGGACGACAGTTTTGACACGGTCGTAACGACCTGTGTCTTTTGCTCGGTGCCGGTTCCGATCAAAGGATTGGAGGAGATCCATCGCGTCTGCAGGCCGGAAGGAAAGGTGCTCATGCTCGAGCACGTTCGGAGTAAGGGTGCAATTCTCGGTCCAATAATGGATTTTCTGAACCCGCTCCCATTGCATCTCTACGGTGCCAATATCAACCGACGGACCGTCGAAAATCTTCGCCTGGCCGGATTCAAGGACATTGAGGTCACCGACCTTTGGAAAGACATCATGAAACGGATCGTCGCTCGCCCGTACAAGACATCGGATAAATCGTTTGACTTTATATGGGAGGTTACAAATGCGTAAAATATTTTCAATAACGGTATCCATCTCGTTAGTGCTATTAATAGGTGTCGGCAGTTTGTTCGCGGCGGGCCGCGCGGAAGAGAGTGCACCGGCAGGAACTCCGACGATCGGCGTCGTCCACATCACCTTTGGCCCGTCTTATTGGTTTAGCGGGGTGGAGTATGCGAGCTTCGGCGCAGCCTATCGGGAGCAGTGGCGCCGCCTCTCGGAGGAGGAGAATTTCAAACTCATCCAAGTGGAGGCAGGCGTCACGGCATACGATCTCGAATTCGCAACCCGGCGTCTCATCGACCTCGGGGTCGATGCGATTCTGCTCTTTCAACACGATCCGTATGCTGCGGGTCAGGCGGTACAGCTTGCCCAGGAGGCCGGTATTCCCGTCGCCATACACGGCATCAGGCCGGCATCGGGAATCAAGGCTCCTTATGTGGGTTTCTCGGAGTACGAAACGTGCAGGCTCCTGGGTCAAATCGCGGCGGAACGGTTTACCGAGCAAACGCCGGGTGTGATTCCCCGCGTTCTGGTGCTGAACAATAGGACGGTGGAACGTGATGTCAATCGAGAGCGGGGGTTCCTCGACGGTTTCCGGTCCCGCGTCCCGGACGTTGAAATAATCCAAGCCCCGGAAGATAGCGGTACTCTGGAAAGCGCCCTGCGAGTAGCCGAGGTAGCGTTCTTCAACAATCCGGAAATCAACATGGTCTATGCCACTAGCGACGAGCGTGCCTTCGGCGTGATGCAGGCGTTGAATAACGCGAATATCGCTCCGGCGGAGGTCGGCATAGTCGCCGTCGGCGGCGGCGAACGCGCCATGAAAAACGTCCTTCAACAACATAATTGGTGGGCACAAGTCGGTCTCAATGTTCGCGGCGTCGCCGAAAAATCGTACGAAGTACTGTCGATGATGATGGCAGGCGACATTCCTTTTGGGAGCGAGCGGGAGATTCTGGTGGACTCGCCGATTTTTGTTGATCCGTCGGTCGCGGAGGTGCGGGCCTATCTTCAAAACAATCACGGAATCGAAGCTCCTGACCTGACAAAGTAACACAATCTCACGGTGACGCGGATTGATACGCCAGCATACATTCCTCCGAGCAGAAGTAGTGCGTACGATCGGAGCTCTCGAGAACAAAGGGATTGCCCGTTTGATGCACTACCATACCGCAGACCGGGTCCATTGCTCCGTCGGAAATTCCGGTCGTCCGCACTTCGATATCCGAAACGGTTGGGACGCTCGTCCCGGTATTCCTGAGTATCTCGCTGACTTCTGCGGCGGTACTCACCGATACGCAGCGATTCGCGATTGTCCGAAACCGGTCCTCGGAGCCTTCCGGTACCGCGCGCCGTACCGCGTCCACCGCATGGACATCTACGCTGAGATCTGAAAAACCGAGGCCGAAAAGCAGCGGGACCATGTCGGGATCCGAGGCGATCTCTCCACAGAGCGTCACCGGAACGGACGCGGCCTTCGCAGACTCGACGATGTGTGCCAGAGCCCGCAACGCGGTGGGGTGGTAAGGTCGGTAGAGGTGGCCCACATTCCCGTTTGTACGGTCTACGGCAAAGTGGTACTGCAGCAGATCGTTGGTGCCGACGCTGACAAAATCGACCTTGTCATAAATCTCCTGCAGTGTCCAAAGAATGGAAGGGACCTCCAACAATACACCCTGCTTGAAATCACGCCGATACGGCGTCCCTTCAGCGTCGAGCTGTGCCCGTGCCTCGCCTACTAGGGAGAGTACCGCGTCGAGATCGTCGACGGTTTCTATCATCGGAAAAAGCAGTCGGAGCTCCCCGCATTCAAGACCCGCCCGAAGGATGGCCTTCGTTTGCGTAATCAATATCTCCGGATGATAGGCGTAAATGCGATGCGCCCGAAGACCGAGGAAGGGGTTTTCCTGAGGACCGAGGGAAAAGAAGGAGAGACTCTTATCTCCGCCGACATCGAAGGTCCGGATTGTGACCGGAGAGGCGGGCCACTCCCGGCAGAGTGTGCGGTATTCCCGGTACTGCTGCTCTTCCGTCGGAAAGCCTTCCGCTCGGGTCAGGAGGAACTCGCTCCTGTAGAGGCCTATCCCGGCGATGCGCCCATCTTTGTCCGTCGACGATGCGTGGGTATCCACTACATTTAGGTAGACCGAGAGAGGCGAGGCCACGCTTCCACCTATGTCCGTTTTCTCCACTTCAATCCACTCTTCGATTTCCGGGTCCTTTAGCCCCAGTATGAGCCGCCCATTCGTGGTGTCTACGACAACCCGACTGCCGGCTACCTCCCTGAGGGACTCAACCCCGGCAACTCTGAGTACCGGTATGCCGAAGGCCTTCGCCATGATCGCGGCGTGGGAGAGGGGGGTTCCCGTTGCCGCAATAATCGCTTTCACCCCCGCGTCCTTTGCCTCGAGAACCTCAGTCACCAGAAGCTCCTGGGTAACGAACACCGGGGCCTCCACATCGCAGACCGTCGAAAGTACGTCCTCCCGCTTTTGCCCGTCTAACCCTTCACGAAGCCGGCGGTGCAGATCCTCGATGTCGGAGGCTTTCTCCCTGGTTATCTCGTGACCGGAGCGTTGTAACCGGGTCTTGACCGATCCGAAAACTTCCGCAACCGCGCTCTCCGCCGTCGCGTCTTCTTCTTCGATCCTCTTTCTGACCTGCTCCCGAAGTCCCTCATCTTTAAGAAGAAGGATGTGAGTCCGGAGGATATCGGCCTCGGAACCAAACCCTTCCGCTCGAAGTATCTCCTCGGTAGATGCAATCTCCGCCTCCAGTAACGACATTTGCCTCTCTACGCGAGCGAACTCCGAAGCGTACGGCGCCTGAGCCGCGATCCGCCCGTTGTCGGGCGCCTGATGCGGTCGTGGTACGTCTCGAAAACAGATCGTGCCGGAAACCACCGGCGCCGTTGAAATCGGTATTCCCGCAAGGAACCTTACCCTGCCTTTGTCGTCTTCAGTCATCGTCATTACCCCTTTCTCGAAACAGAGTATCAGTGACAGGTGACCGCAAGGTGACGAGTTTATTACAAATGTATGACAGCGCAGAGTTATATAGCGTCATCAAATTGCAATACGGTCGTTATATCTGCGTAATGCCGCTCTTTTATACTCCGCATAAATGTAGGCTGTTTGGAGCCGCAATAGCACTCAATGGAGGAAATTGCTATATGAATATGGACACCATGAACCAGTACGGGAAATTCCGCGCGACGTCGCACCGTGCCGCGCTCTTCGCGCTTATTCTGACGACCATGATCGGAGCGCCGACGGTCTTCTCCCTCCCCTTCGGTCATATGGGATTGGCCAATCACCGTTCCACGGGATACATAGGACCCTCGATCGGTATGTCGCCGGTTGAATCCGGCCCGGCCACCTGGGTCGGTCTCCGAGGGGGGTGGGAGTTTGATCACGCCGTCGCCGTGGGTGTAACGGGTAATTGGCTTCTAAGCAACATCGAGGAAGAGACCGGAAACAGCGCCAACCTCGGTTACGGAGGAATAGAGTTTCGGACGTTTCTATTGTCCCAGGCCCCGGTCTCCCTCGCCTTCGATTTAACAATCGGGGCCGGTTCCGTGGGAAGCGGCGTTCATTTCATGGGGGGAGGTCACCACGATTCCGACGAGGAGTCCGACGGCTTTTTCGTGGTCGAGCCGGAGCTGCAGTTGGTGTTTCGGGCGAATCGTTTCGTTCGCCTCGAATTGGGAGCCGGATACTTTATCACCAGCGGCGTCGACGTACCGGGAATTAACGATGGGGACTTGAGTGGGCCAAAGGCGACGCTATCCATGAGCTTTGGAGACTGGCTATAGGAGCCCTCTCAGGACACGTGATACTCACCGCTGTTAGGTATAAATTCGTTCTACCGTGAGGCATTCTTCACATACCATAGAGTGGTAGGGTATAATCGGCGATGCGCTTTGGTTGATTCGGGCGCCGTATGCGACGGCCTGTGGCCGGCGGGACGCGTGACCGATTTTAGAATTGGAAGTCTGTTCATTAAAAGCTAATTTTAGAAGGAGGACCGTATGAGCGAGAAAAAAACGAAAGTAGCGGTAAACGGCTACGGCGTGATAGGCAAACGAGTCGCCGACGCGGTGGTGGCACAACCGGATATGGAGCTTGTCGGGGTCGCGGACGTCGTCAACGATTACAGGATGAAGACGGCGGCGATTCGCGGGCTGCCCATTTACGCTGCGCTCCCGGAGAAAGCCGCCGGCATGCGCGAGGCGGGTCTCAGCATTGCAGGCGATCTGGACGACTTATTGGCGCAAAGTACGGTCATCGTCGACTGTACGCCCAAAGGTATCGGAGCCAAAAACCTTGAACGATATACGAAGGCGGGGGTCAAGTCGATCTTTCAGGGAGGCGAAAGCCACACGCTCACCGGTCATTCATTTGTCGCACAGGCGAACTATGAGAGCGCTATCGGTCGCGACTCCACACGAGTCGTTTCGTGCAACACGACCAGCACCGTGCGCACACTGGTGGCACTTCGTTCAGCCGGGCTTCTGAAGAAGGCGAGAGGCGTATTGATTCGGAGAGCAACCGATCCGTGGGAATCCGACCACAGCGGGATCATGAATACCGTCGTTCCGGAGCCCCATATTCCCAGCCATCAGGGCCCCGACGCACAAACGGTTATTCCGGATCTTGAAGTGGTAACGATCGCCGCCAAGGCGTCACACACGCAGACCCACAATCACTATTGGATCGTGGAACTCTCGCGCACCGTCGAGAAAGAAGAAATACTCGATGCGTTTCGTGCCGCTCCTCGTATTGCGTTTATCCGCATGAGTGACGGTATTGTCGCGTTAAACAGCACCATTGAGCTGATGAAGGACCTTGGCCGGCCCCGCGGCGACATGTGGGAGGTAGCGCTGTGGGCAGACGTCCTGACGGTAAACGGAAACGAAGCGTACTACACCTACCAAGTGTACAACGAAGCGATCGTTGTGCCGGAGAACGTGGACGCAATTCGAGCGCTGAGCGGTGTCGTGTCGGATGCGCATGAGTCCATCCGAATAACCGACACGGCACTCGGCATGCGACGGGAGTTTCTGATTCAGGACGCCCCGGGAGATAAGAAATGAACCGTGTGTCGACGAATCCCCGGATCGACGGAGAGTCCGACCTGTCACATTCCATACACGCCGGAAAAGTTGCGGTGGTTGGAGCCGGCGGTGTCGGCGCGAGCTTTTCCTTTGCACTCCTGCTGAGCGGACTTGCGTCGGAGATCGTTCTCATCGATGCCAACCAATCCAAGGCCGAGGGAGAAGCATTAGATCTGAATCATGCGGTCCCGCACACGCATCCGACGCGGGTGTGGGCAGGAGATTACGGCGATTGTGCGGGGGCCGCGGTGACCATCGTAGCGGCCGGGGCTGCGCAGCAGTCCGATCAAAGCCGTCTGGAACTCGCGGAGAAAAATTCGGACATCTTCCGCCGGATTGTGCCGAATATCGTACGCAACAATCCGACGGGAATCATTCTCGTCGCGACCAATCCGGTCGACGTACTGACCCGTCTCACATGGGAACTTTCGGGTATGCCGGAGGAAAAGGTCCTGGGCTCCGGGACAATCCTCGACACGGCGAGATTCCGGCATCTTCTCAGTCTGCACTTTGGGGTAGATCCGCACAGCGTGCATGCCTACATCGTCGGTGAACACGGGGACACCGAGGTGCCGCTCTGGTCGCTCGCGAACATCGCCGGCATGCGGTTTCCCGAGTTTTGCGCGGTCAATAACATGAAGTGCGACAATGACGAAATGGAGAAGATATTTCGGAGAACCCGGGACGCGGCGTACGAAATCATCCGGAAGAAAGGTGCAACCTATTACGCGATCGGAGCCGGCCTCGTGCGGATCGTGACGGCGATTCTGAGGAATCAGCGCACCGTGCTCTCAGTAAGTACCCGTATCACCGATTACTATGGGATAAACGGTACCTTCCTGAGTATGCCGTGTGTCGTCGGTGGCGCCGGAGTCGAACGGTATCTTCGTTTAAATCTGAGCGACGACGAGGCTACGGCATTACAACATTCGGCGGCCGTAGTGGACAAATCGATGGAATCGATACGGCAATGATACCCCTTACGTCACGGTTGGTCGCAACTACCTCTTTGCCAGTAGCATTAACGGCCAGGGTAGGACGAGTAGCTGAACAAAAGGTGAAACTCCAATACCGAGGAGCGGTACCATCGGCATGAGCGAGGAGTATACCCAACGACCGGTCGCGAGAGCGTGGAACTCGATAGCGGCGGCGATAACCGCACCGACAATTGCCAAGATCGCCACATTTCCGGCGGTGAGCGGACGAAACCAGTCCAGTGAGCGATAGAATAGATACCCCGTCGCCCAGATGGCGACAATGATCAGCCCGTCTCCTAAGCTCGCTCTCAAACAGATTAACCAGCTCGAAAGCTCACTGAAGGGCATATTCTCGTAGAGCGGCATTTGCGCCATCTCCCAAACATAGTTGACGACCACGGAAATGAAGAACAGTCGCAGAAGGAAACGGCCCGTCGGACTTTTCAAAACAGCTCCGCCTCCCATTACCGCATCTCCGAGGCGCTTACGCTGCTTGTTCGATACCATATCGGGGTAATTGCATCGAAGGTGCCCTCACCATGGATCACTTCCATATTTGTTGCTTTTCCCCACTGATCAATTATAAACACCGATTTCCTCTATGAATGAGCGTCCGGTACGATGTTACCCATACGAGGTATCGTATGTACAGTGTATCGAGGGCGAACCGGACACAGCCATGACGGCGGCGTCCGATAAGACTGTTTCGGGCGGTTATTGAATGAGTGGATGTAGAGGACTCAGGAACAACCACCCGCTGCCGCGTTGATGTCCCCACGGGCAACCGATGAGATCGTCCTTCCCGGCGAGATATCGCGGGGTACGGCAAAGCTTCAGTCCGTTCAGAATATTACCAAAGTTGTCGAGCGGAACATGGGTAAAGGGAAAGTGTTTGACTCTGCCCGCCAGGGCATACGTAACCCGACCGATCCCAGGGGTATACGAGAATTCCTACAGTCCGGAGGTACTGGTAAGCGGTCCGCACATTCGTGATCCGGAGCGGGCGAAATGCCGGTACCAACGCGACCATCTCCGGATCGTTCGGTACCGGTAGCCTTTTTTGTGGTGTCGAATGGGTATTCGTACTCCGTTTCCTTCTACCGACGATATGTACCGAGCATACTCATGATCTCTTTTTGCTTTTCCGTTTGCTCGGTGAGATTCTCGCTTCGAATCGCATCGGCGACACAGGTGTCAAGATGATTCTGGAGAACGATGTTCTCGACGTTGCGTATCGCCGCGACTACGGCCGAAGTCTGGTTCAGTATGTCTAAGCAGTATCGATCTGTTTCAACCATTTTACTGACCCCGCCGAGCTGGCCCCGAATCCTGCTTAAGCGATCGCGTATACTCTTTTTTTGTTTATCGTCAAGCATGCCGTACCTCTGATTGTCGGTTCATATGTTTTTATACCCCGGTAGGGTATATACTATCAACCCTCACTCGTCGACACAAGCGTCTCATCCGAGTTTATCACTTGACATACCCCCTTGGGGTATATTATCTTAATATCAGTATATGAATCTTTTTTAATCGAAGGGCGATACGGCTGATTAATCCGGGCTCCTGATGAGTCCGGAAGAGGTACACAGCGCCCTTCGAAAGGAGCCACGTATGAGTAAGCAGGTTGACCACAATCACCACAATCACCACGGTGATCAACACCATGACCACAATGAACATCACAGGATGATGATCCGTGATTTCCGAACGCGGTTTTACGTGACCCTGGTGTTCACCATTCCGGTCCTCGCGTTATCGGAACTCATTCAGCAGTTCCTCGGCTTTTCGTTCACCTTTGCCGGAGCGGATTATGTCGTCTTTGGCCTGGCCACGATCATATTTGTATATGGCGGCTGGCCCTTCCTTAGCGGTCTGGTAGGCGAACTCAAGCAGAAAGCACCGGGCATGATGACCCTTATCGGTCTCGCCATAACGGTCGCGTATGTCTACAGCGCGGCCGTAACGTTCGGTCTCGAAGGGACACCCTTTTATTGGGAATTGGCAACCTTAATCGCGATTATGCTTGCGGGCCACTGGATTGAAATGGCCTCGGTATTGGGTGCGTCGTCCGCCCTTGAGAAGCTTGCCCAACTCATGCCGAATGAAGCTCACAGAAAGTCGGGAGACGACGTTACGGACGTTCCTCTCTCGGAGATCAGGAAGGGTGATATCCTGGTCATCAAGCCGGGAGAGAAAATACCTTCCGACGGGGTGATTTCTCGCGGTTCGAGCTATGTGGACGAGTCGATGTTGACCGGCGAGTCTCGCCCGGTTCGCAAGGAAGCGGGGGATCAGCTCATCGGAGGTTCTATTAACGGCGACGGATCGATGGAACTCCGGGTGGAAAGTTCGGGCGAAGATTCCTACCTTTCAAAAGTCATCAATATGGTCAGAGAGGCCCAGGCAGCTAAGTCCAAGACGCAGGCACTTTCAGATCGTGCAGCGCTCTGGCTTACGATTGTCGCGATAACGGTGGGTTTATCGACCCTCGTGGCGTGGTTGTTTGCCGGGCAGGGGTTGCAGTTTTCCATTGCCCGGATGGCGACGGTCATGATCATTACGTGCCCCCACGCTTTAGGGCTGGCGATACCATTGGTGGTAGCACAGTCCACCGCCAAGTCCGCCCAGAACGGCCTGCTGATTCGCAACCGCACCGCCTTTGAAAACGCCCGGAAGATAAGCGCGGTCCTCTTTGATAAAACGGGAACGCTTACCAAGGGAACCTTCGAGGTTAACTCCGTGAATGTCCATAGCGGTCCGTACACAGAAAAGGAAATTCTCTCATTTGCGGCAGCCTTGGAGGGGCAGTCGGAACACCCCATCGGTAAGGGAATTGTGACAAAAGCGAAGAGCGACGGAATCACCATCAAATCGGTCGATGACTTCGAGGCGATTAAGGGCAAAGGCGTCTCCGGTACCGTCGGGAGTAAGCGCGTCCAGGTGGTGAGCCCGGGGTATCTGGAAGAACAGGGGCTCAACAGGCCGCAGGGAGCGGAACGCAGGGGCGGAGTCACACGCGTCTTCGTCCTCGTTGACGGCGAAGTTGCGGGATCCGTGGCTCTTTCCGATACCATTCGACCGGAGTCCTACCGGGCGATTCAGGCGCTGAAAAAACGGGGAATCGAATGCTGGATGCTCACCGGAGATAACCGGGAGACCGCCGAAGCTGTCGCGGAGGAACTCGGAATGGATGGGTTCTTTGCGGAGGTCCTTCCCGATCAGAAGCAGGAAAAGGTGAAGGAGTTACAAGCCAAGGGAGAATACGTCGCCATGACCGGTGACGGGGTCAACGATTCTCCGGCCCTCGCCCAGGCACAGATCGGCATTGCCGTCGGATCCGGAACGGACGTTGCCGCCGCAACGGCCGATATTATCCTGGTCAACTCCAACCCCCTCGATATTACCGCGTTAATTCTCTTTGGTCGGGCTACTTATCGAAAAATGGTGCAGAACCTGATATGGGCAACGGGTTACAACGTGGTAGCCATCCCCCTGGCAGCGGGTGTTCTATACAGTAGCGCCGGTATTGTGCTTTCGCCGGAGGTTGGTGCCATTCTGATGTCCCTTTCCACCGTGATTGTTGCCGTAAACGCACGGCTATTGCGCGTCAAGAAAGAGGAATTGGAAGAGGCGACGGCCTGACCGTCCCGATTTTTGGTAATTGTAACATGATCGCAACATAGGGGTCGCCGGAATGTAACATTGAATGGATATGATTTGTACCACCAGGAGGAAACAATGGGACTTTTACTGATTATTGTGTTGCTTGCAGTGGGATACCTTATGTACAAGAACGGATTGATCCCGGCGTCTCTCGATGGCGCCGATCGAAAGGTGCCGATCGATATTATCAACGAGCGCTACGCCCGGGGTGAAATCGACCGGGAAGAATACGAGCGACTCAGACGAGATCTGAATTAAGTTTGACTTGGAGGAACAATACATGATGCACAACAACTGGGGCTGGGGAACCGGCATGGGATTTGGATACGGAGGCGGTATCGTCTCCATCCTGCTGATAGCGGTAATTCTCATCGGAGGATTCTTCTTCATACGGTGGATTATCCGTCGAACCGATGGAGACGGGCTTTCCCCCGGCGGATCAGGCCGACGTGACCCGGCGGAGATACTTAAGGAACGGTACGCGAAAGGTGAAATTTCCAGGGAAGAGTACCGAAGCATGTTGTCGGACATAAGAGGTGGAGAGTAATGATTTATAGTCGAAAATCGTTCTTGTTTGCGGTGGCACTGGCTTTTTTTGTAGCGGGAATTGCCACTGCTCAGGAGGATGCACACGGACGCGACGTCGAGGAAATTCTCCAACAGATCATACAGGTTCAGGGAGTAGAACGGGTCGGCCAAATTGACGCCAATGCGGTCGACCGGGATCTCCTTGAAGAGCTCGGAGACGGCGTCATGGGCCTCATGATTGCGGACGACGAGCGGCACGAATGGATGGATCGAATGATGGGAGGCGAAGGCTCCGCTGAGCTTGCCTCCACGCACGCCTGGCTTGGATATAACTACCTTCAAAATGACGGTAATCTCGCCTCCTTCGGCCCCGGAATGATGGGGTTCGGAATGATGGGCCCCGGTATGATGGGTGGCTGGAACTGGGGCGCGGACCGTAACGGACCCTGGTCGGAAACCTGGGGTGATCGGGGAAGCTGGTACGGCGGAACGCCGTTTAGTCGGCAGGCCGGTACCTACCTCTGGATTATCGGACTTCTCGTTTTGGTACTGATAGTCGCTATCATTGTAGCGCTCGTGCGGACCAGGACGCCCCGACACGGCTCGCAATCGGGCAAATCAGGTGAGAGCGCCGTCGCCATCCTGCAGGCTCGCTATGCCAGGGGCGAGCTTTCTCAAGAAGAGTATCGTCAAATTAAAAAGGAGCTGCGGTGAATTCGATTAGCAGGGTAGCTTATGGCCGGTGAGCGCATTCTCATCGTTGACGATGAGGCCGGCATACAGAAGACACTAAAGGCGTATCTGGAAAATGAAGGATACGCCACGGAGTCAGTAACCGAAGGCGATTGGGTGCTCCCGAGGGTACAGATATTTAAGCCTGACGTTGTTATTCTTGATATTATGCTCCCAGGAATTGATGGAATAGAAGTATTAAGACGACTCCGGCAGGACTCCTCCGTATTGGTGCTCATGCTCAGCGCCAAGGGCGAGGAGTCCGACCGTCTCGTGGGACTCAAAATGGGGGCAGATGACTACGTCGTAAAACCATTTAGTCCCCGGGAGGTTGTAACTCGGGTCGGCGTTCTCCTTCGGCGCGGTCGGGGAGCGGACGGCGACCCGGGCGACGTTATTAGATTTTCCCGAATCACCGTCGACCCGGGCAGCAGACAAGCGTGGAAAGATGCGACAATACTGAGCCTGACTCCGATAGAGTTTGACTTGCTCCTCACCCTTTCCCGCAACAGCGGGCGAGTCCTCAGTCGAGATCAGTTGATCGACCACGCCTGGGGTGACGACTACTACATCGATGAGCGTGTCGTTGATGTGCACGTTCGCAGACTCCGCAGGAAGATCGAAGACGATCCCCGAGAAGCCCGAATTATTGCCACCGCGCGAGGTGCCGGCTATCGCCTGGATTCCAATCACGCATGAAGCTGGAAACATTCTTAAAACCGAAACTTGGACGTAAGCTCTTTCTTTCCCATTTGATTGTTGTACTCGTGGGAAGCGTGGTCCTGGCGGCCGTCGCCTACCTGCACGCACCTCGCGCGCTGACACATCACATGGCGGAAATGGACGCAGCAATGGGGCGGATGCACGGCATGGGAGTGGATCTCAGGCAGAGTTTTCTTGCTGCGGTGGGCGAGGTGCTCTTCGTCGCGGGACTCGTCGCCGTCGGGGCGGCGGTAGTGGTGAGCAGTTTCGTGGCATGGCGAATTATCGGGCCAGTTCGTTCTTTGACGGTTGCCAGTAGACGTATCGCCGACGGCGATTACTCCCACCGAGTCGAGGCCGTCTGGAAGGATGAGTTGGGAGAGCTGGCCGCGTCGTTCAATCGCATGGCTGCCGCACTCGATGAAACCGAAAGGAGACGTGCGGAACTTATTGGCAATGTAGCCCACGAACTTCGCACGCCGCTCACAACGATTCGGAGCATGATGGAAGGGCTCATTGATGGTGTGTTGCCGGCGGATACCGAAACCTTTCTCGACGTACAGCGCGAGGCATCACGGCTCGGCCGTCTCACCTCAGAATTGAGCGAGCTCTCTCGTGCCGAAGCGGGGGAGATTTCATTGGAAACCAAGCTGACGGATCCGAAAGTACTGCTCCGAATAGCCGTTAATCGCCTTCGTCCGCAATTCCAGGACAAAGGTATTGCGCTGACGGTCGGGTTTCCACAACGAAACCTGCCGTGGGTCGATGTAGATGACGAAAAGATACTCCAGGTTCTGCTCAATTTAATCGGAAATGCACTCCAATATACCGACCCGGAGGGTAGCGTCCAGGTACAGTGCCAAGCGGAGGGAGATTTGGTTCGGTTTTCCGTTTCTGATGATGGAATCGGCATTCCGCCCGAGGATCTCCCTCGGGTGTTTGAGCGATTCTATCGGGTGGATAAGTCGCGAGCACGCTCCCGCGGTGGGAGCGGAATCGGTCTCACTATTGCCGCTCATTTGGTGAAGGCTCATGGTGGAACAATCGCGGTCAAAAGTAATGGGATTGGTCAAGGAAGTGTTTTTTCTTTCGTCATCCCACGACCGAAAGATTAAACAATTTATCCGTCTGACACATGGCAGAACGTATTCGTGTTGATGGGTATGAACGAGTGCGGAGTGACGCTCCGCACCCGGATGTTTGCCGCTCTTATCTGACCGCTCCAACCGTATAACCCGCCTCGGAAACTGATTGAGCGTACGTCTCCAAGGGAATCTCAGCTTGAACATTTACGGAAGCGACTCCCGACTGCAAATCAACCGTTACGGTGGAGACGCCGTCGATTTTTTCAAGCGCTTGCCGAACACTCATCGCACAGTGATCGCAACTCATATCCTTAATGTAAACTTGTTGTGTCATATCGACCTCCTGAAAAATACATTACCCCTGTAGGGTATATAGAATTATACATCGTCGATATTTGTGGGTCAAGTGCTCCCCAGAATATTTTCATGGCGTAACAAACGCTCACCGCCGTTCCCGATTTGGTTGTTCCGCTTAAGGATAGGCCGTAATACGTTTTATGATGTCCTTCCAGAGATTTGTCACTTCGATATCGCGAAATCCCGCCCGGCGAAGATTATCCACGGTTCGGCGGTTGATGTTTGCCCCATAAAGATGGAGTGGAAGAGGGTTTAGAACGTCCATAAGAGGACCGAGTATCGGGCCTTCACTGCGAACGTGCTCGAGCATGAGCACCTTACCGTCCGGTTTGCATACACGGTGAATCTCTTTGAGACCGGCTACGGGAAGTGGTACCGAGCAAAACACGCATGTCGAGACAACCGTATCGAACGTATTGTCGTCAAAATCGAGGTGCTGTGCATCCATTTCCAGGAGCGTTACGTTAGATAGGCCATGCTGCGCTTTTCGGTCGGCTGCACGTGCAATCATCGCCCGGCTGAAATCGATCGCCGTGACCGAGACGTCCTTCGGGTAGTAGGGAAGGTTTTTACCCGTACCGACTCCCACTTCAAGAACTGCACCTTTCGCGAAACTCAACAATTCTTCGCGCCACGACGACGCCATCCGCTCCATCGGGTTTTCTAATAGATCATATACGGGAGCGATTCGGTCGTACCGTTGTTGGATTTTGTTAATTTGTTTTGTCATATCATGTACCTTAGTCAAAGTTTCTTTTCACGCGCCTGCTTCCCGAACATCTTAAATATAACGCTATGGTATGTATGAGAATTGACGGCGATATTACAGTTTGATGAATTGTTTTCTCCGGACGAAATACAGTTGCCTCGTTTTGCTGTTGCCATTCGATGCCTTTGTTGGTTACGTTAGGATGTCGTAGACTACGGGGGTATGGTATGATGAAAGAAGAACAGAGGGAAAAAGTACGGAACAGGTTACGCCGGATTGAAGGACAGATTGCCGGGATTGGTCGTATGATTGATGATGACCGATACTGTGTCGACATTCTCAACCAAACGTCGGCCGTCATCGCGGCGATCAGGAACGTTGAGAATATCGTAATGGAGAACCACTTGAACACATGTGTCGTCGATGCGATTCGGAGCGGAGATCCTGAGGAACAACGCCTGAAGACGACCGAAATTATGGATGTGCTTGGCAAGTATCGGAAGTGAAGATATTCGCGGGGGCGCGAAACAGATAGATTATCTACCGTCGCGGAATTTCACATAGAGGCGGCGCAGGGCAAAAATCGCGACTGAAACGCCAATTCCCATCAGTGACAAACGTATCCAATCGTTTCGGGCAAGTGCACTGCCCATGGAGAGAATGACAAAGGCAAAGGGTGTCATACCGATAAGGCTGGCGAGAGCGTAAGTGCGGAAGGAGACCGCTTTGGTCAAACCAAGCACGTAACTTGGTATCTCCACGGGAAATATCATCCGTATAATGACGATCGCCAGAAAACCCGTGTCCCGGGGTATCCTGTTCTCCCATTCCTGCAGTCTCTCCGGGGAAACCAGTTTTACCAGAACCGGTCTGCCAAGATACCGAGCGATGAGAAAAGCGATGACGGCACCGATCCACCAGCCAAGGATGCTCAGGATACCTCCTATGGTAATACCCCATGCCGCTGCCGCTATGGGTATCAGTGGCATGGAAGAAAGGGGAAGGACCACGATCGCCGCGGCCGTCACGGCTACATAGATCATCGCCGTACCTACGGGGTAGTCGATGGCGTACTGGGCGATGACGGAAACCAACAGCGGAAAATATTGAAACGAAAACAACAGACCCGAGGCGATAAGCAGGGCGACAAGTACTCGTACAAGCAGAACCGGGAGTCTCATTTCTTCCTCCGGAAGACTCCCCAAAAAACCAATGCAAGTACCGCAACAAATATGAGCAAATGGTATACCCGTACATGGATTGGTCGGTGAAGGATATGTCGGTCCGGGGAAAACCAGGGAGACCACCGGTCGGTAGTTATACCCGGGGCCATTATGGTGTTGTTCCATTGCGGAATGGTACCGTCCATTTCAAGGTAGTGGCGGGCAAAACGTATATGGACGGCCATGTTTCGCGGTGAGCCGCGGCCGCCCATTATGTCGTTTAACCACTTGTGCCAGTCCGGGTCATCTACAATGGCACCCATGATTTGGAAACCGAGTTCTTCCATATCCGCCGGGGATACCAGGTCGGGGTCTATGTCACCCGGTCTGCGTACCCCCTGTTCTTCCATGATGCGGGCGGTGATTTCCATAACCGATTGTTCATCGGGAAAAAGGGAAAGTGCCGGGAGTACAAACAGGAGCAGAACGAAGACGGTTAATCGAGAACGACTGTGCATCTGTAATCAGTATATCAGCGACCTTGAGCCGCAGGTGTCGAACCTACGATTTTTCGGACTTTGTTTGTATAATGTAGAAGAAATGAACAAGCAAAAAGGAATTTGGAAGCATCTATAGGTAGCAGCTGGTATCTGAAATAGTTCAAATTTATCATTATTAAAACTATCTGACTTTTCAACACCAAGAATATCAATAAATGATTCATCATTTTTTTCACTAGGCAAATAGACTGATATCAGAGGAGAATCAGTCACCTCTCCCCATCTACCATTTGTCAAATTCCAAAGCTCTTGGTATTCATCTGTACATACGTATTCTTTCCAGAATTTAGGGCCTTCTTTAAAAAAGTTTTCATGTGTAAAGTTTTTACTCTTCCCTACCAATTCAAAAGACGGTTTTTCGACTATTTTATAATCCATATCATTTCCTCCTTTGATTTCGATATGAAAAGAAACACGATTATATGCCGATAATTTAACCTCAGAGCTGCGCACTTCTCGTGGATTAATACCATGCATATTCCGGAATGCTCTAGTAAACGCATTTGGTGATTCATAACCATATTTCAGAGCGATATCAATGACTTTTTCATTCCCAGCAGCGAGATCAGAGGCTGCTAAATTCAATCTTCGTCGTCTGATATATTCAGCAGGCGTAATCCCAATGATTGCATAAAACATTCGCTGAAAATGAAATGATGAACAATTGGCTATCTTTGCTACTTCTGAAATCAGTAGTTCATATTTAATATTATCTTCAATATAATTGATTGCCATATTCATTCTTTCAGACCATTCCATTATCATGCTTCCTTGTTATGCATAGTAATAAATTTTAATTCTATGATCTCACCTTTTTATGCGATGCGATGTGTGTTTATACATTTCCAAACTGGCACGGATGCCAGTTTGCCTATATATAATCCCTTCTCCCAAAAAAGGGCGGGGTAATTGCATCTAACGTCCTGCGAATAGCCGAAGTTACCAAGGCATTCACCTGTCAACAATGTCCTTAGCTTTCTGTAAACCATCTCCATGATCAGTACCTGTGTCCACATAACGACAAGCTCAGCGGTTGGCTGCGTTCCCGAAGCAAAGCGGAGGGATTGGCGCGGCGGTGTAATCATCCCGCCTTTTGTGCAGGCGATAACTTGGCACCGTCCCGGTTGTTGGCTCTTCGGTAGTCCAGCGGAGTGATCCTACCGAGAGCTTTGTGGGGTCGCTCCCCATTGTATTGGTCTATCCATGTCCGAGTCAGCTCCCTGACCTCGTCCAAGCTCCGAAAGATGTATGCGTCGAGGATCTCCTCTCGATAGGTGCGGTTGAACCGTTCGACGTAGGAGTTCTGAGTCGGTTTTCCCGGCTTGATGAACTCCAGGTGAACACCATGACGCTCAGCCCATTCGGCAAGGGTGATGCTGATAAACTCCGGGCCATTGTCGCTACGTAGCTGCTTCGGATAGCCGCGCTGTTC
Source organism: uncultured Spirochaeta sp. (assembly GCA_913030605.1). Classification (GTDB taxonomy): domain Bacteria; phylum Spirochaetota; class Spirochaetia; order DSM-27196; family Alkalispirochaetaceae; genus Alkalispirochaeta. Next base: position 53,076 of record CAJWEZ010000001.1, on the reverse strand, counting down.
AACCAGCCTGTCGAGAACACGAGTCACGCGTGGTGCCGGAAGGCTCAGATCGATCTCGATGGCCAGCGCCTCGCGGTTGTAGTCGTCGATGACGTTGAACGTCCTGAAGCGATGTCCGTTCTCCAGCGCGTCGCTCATGAAGTCCATGGACCACGACTGGTTTACCTGCTCGGGCACCGACAGCGGCTCGGGATTACGCGTTGGCAAGCGCCGTTTCGCCTTGCGCCGTAGATTCAGCCCCAGAGCCACATACACGCGATGTACGCGCTTGTGGTTCCATCGGTGGCCTCTCCGGCGTAGTGAGTCAAACATGAGCCGAAAGCCCCATCGTGGGTGCCTGTCGGCCAGCTCAAGAAGCGCTTCGCGTACAACCCGATCCCGTTCCATATCGGGCTGATACGCGTAGCTCGTACGGCTGAAGTCGAGGATGCGGCAGCCTCGGAGCACGCTTGCTCCGTGTTCGCTCACCGCATGGTCGACCAGCGTACGCTTCTCGGCTGGCCTTAGAGCTTTTTTTCGACGATGTCCTTGAGGATCCGATGATCCAGGCTGAGCTCGGCATACATGTGCTTCAGCTGTCGGTTTTCATCTTCGAGCTCTTTCAGCCGCTTGACCTGAGAGACCTCCATGCCACCGTACTTGGCTCGCCAGTTGTAGAACGTGGCATCGCTCATACCGTGTTTGCGGCACACGTCTTTGACTGATGTGCCGGCCTCGACCTCATTCAGGATGCCGATGATCTGTGTCTCCGTGAATCGAGACTTGCGCATAGAAACTCCTTTTCCGCTGGTATTCTAACCGGCGGCACGAAGTTATGCGCTGCACTGCTGGCGGGGATGATTACAGACGCGATCGTCTTTCTCCCGTTCGTACGAGAGCGCCCCTATCGGAATTCTTGAGACCTGTAGTTTTTCGGAGAAACTCCTGTATATCTCTTGAAGTATTTCCCAAAGAAGGATTGCGACGGGAAGTTCAGTTCGTCGCTTATCTGCTGAATCGTCAGATTCGACGATGTCAGGAGGGCTTGCGCTTCGTGGATAACGTACTCTTTGATCCATTGGACGGGGGATTTCCCGCTCGATTCGGTTATCATCTTGGACAAATACTTGGGACTCAAACACAGAACGTCCGCATAGTGGTTTAGGCTTCTATGCGTTCGATATTCGTTCCGTAATTGGTTCAAAAACCGTTCCAGTATCACGTCTGAACGCGAACTCGTCCGTTTATTGTCGCGGAGACCCTTCCTATGGAGGCTATACCCCATACCGTAGAAGAAAGCTATCGTAAGATGCCTGGCCGTATTGAGCAGGTAGGGATTGTCCTCGAATCTCATGGCGTTCTTTAGCATTTCGTAGTAGATAACCAGAGCTTCCAGTTCTTCCTCCGTGACGGGGATATAGGGGGTTTCCCTCACGGACATCCATAGGGGCATCTTTTCTTCGATGTTCAGACTGTTTAGGAAGCTCTCCGACATGATTATAAAAAGCGATGAGAAGTCGTCGCTGATCTCTTTGAATTGAAGGATGCTATTCCGAGGGAGAATGATCAGCCCTGGCCCCTCGCCTTCATTCGGCTCTAGGTTTACGGTTCCTCTGCAACGTCCTTGTCGGCAGATGATTATCGTAGTGACATCTACCTTCACCGGATGGTCCAGAACCGAAGACAATACGGGTTGATCAAAGAGTATCAGATCGTCTCCGATAGATTGCATACCGACCTTTTCGATTTCCTCTTTCCAGTCAAAAAAGCGGATCGTTTCGTTCACGAGATCCTCCTTGGACGATGTTGCCCGATAGTTCTCAAATTGTCCAACGTACGGCCGCATAGATGGCTTCTGAGGCTCAAAAAGCGTGCAATAGGACAATTTCGGGGTTCAAGGGAACTTCTATTTGCCATCGAGAGGTTGGTATTTTCTGCGCAAGAACGAGAAACAACCAAACAGATGGGAGAGAAGCGTTATATGAGATACGAAGATAAGGTCGTTGTTGTAACCGGAGCCGGCGGCGGTGTTGGACAGCAGTTGGTGCTTCAATTGTTGGAAAAGGGCGCATTTGTCGCCGCTGTAGACGTCAATCCCGAAGCGCTGGATCGGACAAAGGCACAAGTAGATCGCCCGGAGCGTTTGTCGATCCATCAGATCGATATTACCGACAGCTCCGGTGTCTTGCAGTTGGCACATGAGGTGAAACAGACTCATGGGCGGGTCGACGGTCTGATCAACAATGCAGGAATCATTCAGGATTTCGTCACCATTCTTAAACTCAAAGAAGATAGCATCGAACGTCTAATGAACATCAATTTTTACGGAACGATGTACATGACGAGAGCCTTTGCTCCCCTTCTCGCGGAACGGCCCGAGGCGTTTATCGGCAATGTCTCCAGTATGGGCGGGTTTCTTCCCGTACCAGGACAGGCGATTTACGGAGCGTCGAAGGCCGCCGTGAAAATCGCCACCGAAGGTCTGAGAATGGAATTGAGTAAAACCACCGTAAACGTGTCGCTCATCCTCCCTGGGGGTATAGAAACAGATATCAAGAAAAACTCGGGGTTAGAAACGACGAACAGTACCGAGAGCGAGAAGAAATCCGCCGGTATCAAAGTCACCTCCCCGGAAAAAGCGGCGTCTGTGATCCTCAAAGGAATCGCCCGAAACAAAGCGAAAATACTCGTAGGGACCGATAGCGTTGTCATGGACATCCTGTATAGGGTCATGCCTATCCAGGCGGGGAAGATCATCAGTAGGGTCATGGCGGCAAACCACGGTGGTATTTTTGTAATGGAGTGATGAACGCCGATACGATTTCAATCGCGATGCTGCAGCTATCCCCGACCGATATCCAAGCGGAGTCTCTGGAACTTGGGCTGGAGGCGTGTCGCTTCGCCAAGAAGTTGGACGCCGACGCAGCGGTATTAGTGATAGTAAACCCTATCTCGGGGTGCACCCGCGAAACAGCCGGGTAGCAGAAGATTCGACGAAATCACGACGAGAATCGTGGGGCGCGGGATGCTGACGGCACCTTCTGGCGTCATTTGAGGGCATAGACCAACCGATGGGGCGAATTCATCTCCATCTGACGGCGAGTGGTAACCCACGTCGTCACTGCCGGAGCTGTTTTGATGGGCGATCTTCCATCCCTCCGGCGCACGCTCCACAACCCAGGGCATCTCCTGCCAGCGCCCTTTCGTACGTGAAGCATAGAGCCCGTAGCGCCGGATGTGCTGGAGTCCCTTCGGTGGGAAGTGTTGCGTTAACTCGGCCAAAAAGTCTAAGGCATCGAACAGGTGGGCGTTCTGCTTGAAATACTCCGAGTACTTGGTGTGGAATAGGACCTTCCCTTTGAACGGCTCGTAGCGGATCTTTTTCAGCGAGATCGGCGGCCGTGTTATGTACTCCGCCAGGCTGTCCCGGGAGGACTCGTCGAGTATGCGTACGCTGTTGGTCTCCGAAGCTCTGATGCGCGATGACCATGCCGACGAGTAGCGGTCTGCCCGCGGCCTCTTGGTAGAAATCACGGAGGATGCCGCAGATTAGGCGAGACACCTCTGCGAACAAGCGTCGATCGTGGCGAAAGAATGACCGTAAGTGGCGGCGTACTTCTCATCGTACTGGGCGCAGAAGTCGCCGAAGTGCCGCTCGAATATGGTATGGAGCTCGTTGCGGCCGCGGGGAACGTACTGATTCCTTACCGTGGTCAGCGACAGAGATTACCGTGCTCACATAAACACATACGGGCGTAACGAGCTTCCTGCCTCAGATAGGGGGCGAGGTCACCGCGCGCCACATAACATCGCGCATTCACCAGACGCATTCTCGTCGCTGCGCTCCTGCGAGGGCGCAGGTGATGCGGTCGCGATGCATCTGTCCGAGGTCTCCGGATCTCCCATACCTCATCGGAGAGAAGTATCGTAGAGTGTATTGCTGAACTCAAGGGAGCCGAAATAACCACCGGCTGCTCGCAATTCGGTCGAGGAACGATTCGAACAAGGAGGACATCGTGCCGTATTTCGAGTTTCAAGGCGAAAACGTATTCTACTTGACTGGTGGGAGAGGACCGCTTCTGATCATTCTTCCCGGAAACACGGCAACGTCGGTCGCCCACCAAAACGAAATCGACAGGTATTCCAAACAGTTTTTTTCGGTGTCGATCGATTTTTTGGGAACGGGTAAATCAGATCGTCTGGACAAATGGCCGGCCGACTGGTGGGAACAGGGAAGCCATCAAGTCGTCGCTTTGATGGACCATTTGGGCTATAACGAAGCGGCTCTCCTGGGAGTGAGTGGCGGTGCAATTGTTGCCATTGCAGCTGCCATCAATTACCCAGAACGTATCGCTCGCGTCGTTGCGGACAGTTTTTCGTTGCGGTTTACAGACGAGATGTTCAATCACAACGTTTTGAAAGAGCGAGCGCAGGTCTCTGACCAGCAACGAACCTTCTGGAAAATGATGCATGGAGACGATTGGCAAAACGTTGTCGACAAAGACACCGAGATGATCAGGAGTGTTGTGCGGAACGGTGGTGCCTGTTTGAGCGGGTCGCCCAAAGAGATCGTGTGTCCCGTTCTTCTTACATTTTCCGCGCATGATAGCTTTTTGCCCAACGTCGAGGAAACCGCCGCACAACTGGAGAGAGATATTCGCCGGTGCGATGTGAAGGTTTTTTCGGTTGGAGACCATCCCGTGATATGGACGAGTCCCACCGAGTTTTTCTCCGAGGTTGACCCGTTCTTAACAGGGAACGCGCAGACTTTATGAGCGGACCCAACGCTACTGGAAAGGTAGAGACGTTCAAGGGCAATAGTGTTTCAATGGGCGTCCGAACGTCGATGATCTATGACTGACATCAATGGAGATAGTCAGGATTCCGACGATACCATCCTCAGTACGACGGAACATCTCCCCTTGGTCCCGTATCATGCCGCGCATCATGACTTGGTTTCCGGACTCATTCTCCCGGCCGGCTTTGTCCCGGAACGGTGTGTCTCAAATGCTTGCATTGCTCAGCATAGTCGACGTACATTATTCCGTACATGGAGGGGGCAGATGAGTGCCACGAATGTCACAAAAGCTCGGCAAAACCTGTTTCGACTGATTGAGCAAGTAAACGAGGATCATGAGCCTCTGCTCATTACAGGGAAGAAGGCGTCAGCTGTGCTCGTCTCCGAGGCTGACTGGCGAGCGATCGAGGAAACCTTGTTTCTCAACTCCGTACCCGGCATGACTGAGTCTATTCGCGATGGGATGAACACCCCCTCCTCCGAAATGGACGACTCACTTGAGTGGTAGGCAGGATTACAAGCTCGTCTTTGCAAAGCAAGCCCAAAAGGACGCGAAGAAACTGTCAGTCGCCGGCCTCAAGGGGAAAGCTCAAGAGCTCCTCGATATCATCGCGCACGACCCCTATCAGTCCCCGCCTCGTTTCGAGAAGTTAGTCGGAAATCTCTCCGGCGCCATCTCTCGCCGAATAGACATCCAGCATCGCCTTGTTTACCAGGTGATCGAAGAGGAAAAGACAATAAAAGTTCTTCGAATGTGGACCCACTACGAGTAAACGGGGGCCTCACCGAGATCTGCGGACAGCATTCCAACTCAAGCAGGCCGTGCAGATACGGATTCTCCAATCTCGAATCGGATGGTTGAGCCGTGGTCAGATTCGTACTCGGTCTAACAAGTCGTTCCAGCCGACTGTTTGGAGTTCCGGTAGCGTCCAGTCAAGTGGTGTAATTTCCGGTCTCCGGGTTTCTGTGGTTACGCCACCTCTCCTCTTGCCTCCAAGAGCTTGTTCTCGGGATCTGGCTTGATGACCTTCGCCAGACTCTCATTACTCATGTAACGACGTGTTAGGTGCCATTCCTCGTTCTGCTCAACGATCAGTGCTCCGACGAGCCTCATGATCGCGGCGTCGTTCGGGAAGATGCCGACCACGTTCGAACGGCGCTTGATTTCCTTGTTCACGCGCTCGAGCGGGTTGGTGCTCGCGATCTTCTTCCAATGGTCCTTCGGGAACCCCATGAACGCCAACACGTCAGCTTCAGCCTCGTCCATGAGGGCGCCGAGCTTCTCGAATCGCTCTCGCAGCCGGTCGGCGGTCTCTCGCCACTGCGCTACCGCCTCCTCACGAGTTGGCTGGACGAACGCGGTGCGAATCACCGCGGCGACCATCTGGTTCTGCGACTTCGGCACGTAGGCCAGCGCGTTCCTCATGAAGTGGACCCGACACCGTTGCCAGGTTGCTCCCAGGACCTTCGCAGCCGCGTTCTTCAGGCCCTGATGGGCGTCAGAGATAACCAGGCGCACGCCGGCGAGCCCTCGAGCCGCGAGGCTGCGCAGGAACTCGGTCCAGAACGCCTCGGTCCCGCTAGCCCACAGGCGAGACCCAGAACCTCTCTACGGCCCTCCTGGTTGACCCCTACGGCCACGACGAGTGCTCTGGTGACCACGTGACCGTTCTCACGCGACTTCAGGTACGTCGCGTCGAGCCACACGTAGGGCCACTGCCCGATGAGTTCTCGCTTCAGAAAGTTCTGCACGCGCTCGTCGAGCTCGCTGCATAGCTTCGAGACCTGGCTCTTGGAGATTCCGCTCATCCCGAGCGCTTGGACAAGGTCGTCGACCTTCCTCGTGCTCACGCCCTTCACGTACGCTTCCTGTACCACCGCCACGAGCGCCTGCTCGCTCATCTTGCGAGGCTCGAGGAACGACGGGAAGTACGTGCCGCTGCGCAGCTTCGGGATCTTCAGGTTCATCGTCCCAAGGCGCGTCTCAAGACGTCGGTCGCGATATCCGTTGCGATGAGTCGTTCGTTCCTCGCTCCGCTCGTGATGACCGGCGCCCACGATCTGCTCAGCCTCCATCTCCATCAGTCGCTGTAACGCGTACTGCCCGAGCTCTCTGAACAGATCCGCGTCCGCGTACTTTTCAACGAGCTCCAACAATGCGATCCTGTCTTCTGCCACCGTGTCAGTCTCCTTCGCTGTGTTGTTGTGGTGACCACAGCTTACCGGAGACGGCGGTGGCTTGCTTCAACCTCCGCTCGGAATTACACCACTCTGTAGGACATTACCATCATGCCGAACGCGAGGTGCTCCCATCCCGGTTGTCGCTGGTAGACGCGAAAGCTGAGCGCACCCCACACAGCGAGCGATGCGACCGTTACAACAAAGACGCGTGTGACTTTTTTACTTGCAAGCACGTTTCTCTTTGTCGCCATTTGGTCCGTCCTGATTATGGTGTATCGATTCTCGATTATCCATAATAGGCGGAGTTGCGTCAGTTGTACACGTGAGAAACGTTCTCATCCGGTCGAGTTGTCGCAGGCGTGGCGCGGGCCGCCACAGAACGGCGTCACGGCGCGTTGTGGAGCATCTCGATCGCGTGAGCCTCGTCGCGGGAGACCACGATGTTGTGGCCCTTGAGTCGCAGCGCCCGGGTGACAAAGTCATGGCTCCGGTCATGCTCATCCACGAGGAGCACCCGGACTACCCGTTTCAGGTCGGGGTTTTCCAGTTCCCGACTCGGCCGGACAAAGCGAATGGTGTCCTGAACCGAGTCCGCATTCCGCGCCTTCCTGGAGTCGAGCAGGACGCGGTCGATACCCGTCTCAGCCACCATCTCGAACGCGTCGCGCAGAAAGCGCTTCGCATTCTCGTGGTCGACATGGCCCTCGAGTTGGACGATGATGTACGACCGGTCCTGCGATAGACGGACATCGTAATGCAGACGGTTCATTCGATTTCGGAGTGTAACTCAGGTTCACATCCGGGTGAAGCCCGCCGCCGCGGTGGACGTATGACGCGGCTCCAGCCTCGGCGAATGGATGCACAACAAGTCCCATACTCTCCTCGAGAGATCCACCGTGAAAAACCCGGAGCGTCGTCGCCGGAAACGTTCGTTTCGAAAGACTCCGACAGACCGAGAACGCGGCGAACGGTGCCTGTCTTTACCCCCGCCGGCGATATCCGTGAGACACGGCACTGACTCCCGGACCGCTCCCCGAAGCCATCGGTTCGTGGTAGGTTTCTGGAATGACCGTGTTCCCACCGTCCCGGAGAGATGACTATCTCGCCACCATCTCCGACCTCGGATTCCAGCGCCCGGTACACCAGATCGCCCGGGCGTACACGGACGGCGTCCATGGTGAGGCCGTTGCGGGACGGTCCGGTGCAGCGGTGATCGTCGGGGACTTTGTGGAGCTGTCGGGGACCTTCGACCCGGAGGTGTACGACGTCGTTGGGAGGATCGCAGAAGCGCACCTCGTCGAACCGCCCGCGGGCTGGGTTGCCGGGATCCCGGACGCAACGCCCGATCGGTTTGTGGCGTTCAGGAGAGAGGCGTTCCGGCCGATGCGACCGGGCGCCGTCGAGGGTCCAGGCACCCGCGCCGCCGGCACCTCCGGCGCCCGGACACCGACGATAGATGGGAGTCCCCTCGAAATCTCCGCGATCAACCACAGTGCCGCCGAAGAGCTTCTGAGCGAAACCTGGTCCGCGGATGTGGTCGCAAACACGCGCTCCGTGGGTGCGGGCTATCCGAAGGCGTTCGGCTTCGTTGCCCGCCACAACGGCCGGATCATTGGTGCCGTGGGCTGTTTTGCGATCTACAGGGACGGCATCGAAATCCAGATCGACACCCGTGAGGGCTTCCGACGACGCGGTGTGGCAACGGAACTGGCAACGCGTATGCTGGCGGAGTGTTCCCGCCGATCGCTGCAGTGCCACTGGGATGCCATGACCCCGGCCTCAGCCACCCTCGCCCGCAGGCTCGGGTTCGTCCCGGAGCGCGTGTACTGGTGCTACGAGTTGAGAGCCGGCAGGGCGGAGCAAACGACGTGAGAGAGAACGGTTTTTCGTCGGTTCGAATTGAGCACCTGCAGGACCGTATTCGCCGACGCAGGGCGACGTTTGCGATCGTCGTGCTCATCGCAGCAACGGCAACGCTGATCACTGCGCTCATATGGAGTCTCGGTGCACATACGTCTATCACGAAAGCGACCGATGTTCCGCTTAGCATCGGCACCTATGCGTTCTACGCAAAAACGGTTGTCCAGTTTGCCCTGAGCATATGGGTTGCGTATCTCCTCTTTCAAAATCGAACCGTACGCGTTCCCGCAACGCTCCTTCTTCTGTCGATGGTCGTGACCTACCAGGTGAGCGGCGTGGAGTTCCCTTCTCTCTCTGTTACACTCGGACTGTATGTCCGCTTTCGCGAGATCGCCATCGGGGTCAACGTTGTGGGGTTGATTCCGTTTCTGATCTACAGATCATACAGGCAGAGCATCAAAGACTATCTCGTCGAACGGCAGAATGAGGTGATACGACGTGGGTAGTCATACCGCCGCAATGCCCGGCGAGAACCTGCGATTCACATGACATTTCACCACGGGATCGGTTTCGCCACCGAAGGCGGGTTTGTCCTCGCCAGTCACGTTCGTTCGGACCATCACCGGGACCAGTACATCGCCTTCGTGCTGGGCCTGGTATCCGACGTCACGGTGATCGACGCCTCGGGGAACCGCCTCGCGTGCGCCGCTGCACTGGTCCCGCCGGGTATCCAGTACGCCGTGCACACCGGTGACGACGGACTCACCGCGTTCGTTCACCTCGACCCGTTTCGGGACAACGGCATGCTGCGGGTCCGCGATGGGTCCGGTATCAGCCCCGTGGCACGGCGACGGTGTGCTCCAGTCGCCCGGAAGATCGATGAATGGGTACTCGCCGGCAAGGATCCCGTCCAGCGTCGCGAGTGTGCGGACGCGGTTCTTCAGCATCTTGCGACCGAACTGATCGGGAGTGATCTCGACCTCGTCGTGCTCGATCGCCGAATCATGCGCTGTATCGATTTCGTGAAACGCACCGACATCGCCGACGTGAGCCTGACGAGCGCGGCGAAGGCATCGTCATTGTCTCCGAGCCGGCTGTCCCATCTGTTCCGTCGGGAAACAGGTCGCACGTTTCGCGATTTCGTTCTGCACCAGAAACTCGTCCGCTCGCTGCGCGCCATTCACCACGGAAGCGGCTTCACCGATGCCTCGTTCTCGAGCGGTTTCGCCGATCAGCCACACTTCAGCAACGCGTTCAGGAAGGCGTTCGGGGTGTCCCCCTCGTCGGTGAAACGTTAGCAACTCGATACAAGTACCTCCACGTACCATCGCGTAGGCTTCGGAAACCATGTTTCCGAGGAGGACTTGATATGAACATTTTCAATGCACGGCGCGGGATCCTCGCGACCGTCGTCGCCGGGGTCTCGATGTGGATCCTCGCGGGATTCTGGCACAACCTGGTTCTGCCGCTGGTACATCCGAACGCCGCAGCGCATCACGAGGGTTTGCTGATCGGTCTTCTGGCCTACGTGATACTCGCGGCGATCATGACGTATCTGTTTGTCACAAGTCGATGGCCACAGCGTACGGTCGTTCGCGGTCTGGTGCTTGGCGCGGTCGTGGGCGTCCTGTGGGTCTTTCCCCACGGGTTGGCCATGGCCGGGGTCCACGGCACATCGATCGGCTACGAGGTTCGCAATGCGCTGTACCACGTGTTCGAACAGGGAATCGGTGGTGTCGTGGTCGCGTGTGTGGTCACGACCCCGAAACCGTAGTAGACAACCATCCCCCGCGGGTTGACAATAGAATTCAGATATTCAGATAGGCCGTGCACGCCCAAGGCGCTGTGCGGCATCGGTGCGGGTCCCGGTTGGTACGGTGGGGATCCGGAAGGCGATGGGATACGAACATGATCGCGACTGTCAGCTCCGCACTTGACCTCGACCAGATCGCCGCGACGGTCGGAACGTTCCGCCTGGGCCCGATGAGTCTGTCGGTTCCGCCGGGTACGACGTTGGCAGTGCTGGGGCCTTCGGGTTCGGGCAAGTCGACTCTGTTGCGGACGATCGCCGGGTTCCAGTCCGCCGAAGGTGGAGCCATCCGGTTCGGCGGAGAAGATCTGCGCTTCCGCGAACCCGCCGAGCGACGGATCGGGTACGTGTTCCAGACCTACGCCCTGTTCCCCAACCTGACCACCGGCGGGAACATCGAGTTTCCGATGCGCATGCGCAACCTGGACCGATCGGACATCGGTCGCCGCGTCTCAGAGATCGCCGACGAACTCGGAATCGCGGCGGACTATCTGCCCCGTGACGTGGATCAGCTTCCCGAGGGAATCAAACAGCTGGCGGCGATCGGTCGCGAACGCGCACATCTGTTTGATCTGCTGATTCTGGACGAACCGATGAGCCAGATGGATTCCTTCATCCGGAAGCACATGCGCGTGTTTCTGCGGGAACTGGTACGGTCGTTTGGAAAGACCACGGTGGTCGCGCTCACGGACCCGGAGGACGCGCTCTCCATGGGCGACTCAATCGCGGTGACCGACCGCGGGGAACTCGTGGAGCAGGGGCCCGCCGGCGAGGTGTACGCCCATCCCCGCCACCGCGTGACGATGGAGATGCTTTCGCCCCTGGGACTCAACGCGCTGGCTGTGGACGTGGATGTGGACACGGGCCGCCTGCAGCCCTACGACCTGCCCGTGCCACCCGCCGGATCGCCCCTACCCCCTGGAACGCCGCTGGACGGTGCGGGCCCCGGCACGGGTCAACGGCACCTGTGCTTTCGTCCCGAGGAGACACGGCTCGTGGCGGACGGGGGGATCGTTGGCCGCGTCACCGGCAGTTCGTTCCTGGACGGCCGGCGAGAGCTCCTGCAACTCGAGGTACACGGCGAGTCGGTGACGGTCGTCGCTCCGATCGGCACGGACGGTGTGTGGTCGCGGCGAGACCGTGAGGTTCGCTTCGTTCCCACCAATCCGGCGCTGTTTTAGACCGACGAGGGCGCATCGCGACCGCCGAGCAGCCGCGTGCCGTTGAGGATCACCGCCAGCACCGAGGCTTCGTGGATCAGCATGCCGCCGGCCATGTGAACGCGTGAGGTCATCACGCCGACCAGCAACACCCCCACCGTTATGAGCGCCACCACGACGTTCTGCCGGATGTTCGCCAGCGTCCGGTGCGATCGGTCGATCGCCCGGGCCGCCAGAATCAGGTCGTCCCGCAGGAGCGCGATATCCGCCGTCTCGATCGCCACATCGGTGCCGCCGGCGCCAACGGCTATTCCGATGTCGGCGGTCGCCAGTGCCGGCGCGTCGTTGATGCCGTCGCCGATCATGGCGGTAACGTGTCCCTGCCCCTGCAGCGCGGCGATGTGCTCGAGTTTTTCCTCCGGCATGAGTTCGGCGTGGACCTCGTCTATCCCGACGGCGTCCGCAACCGATTCGGCCGCCGCCCGGGTGTCTCCGGTGAGCATCACGATCCGGCTGACACCCGCCCGTCGCAGCATCGCAATCGCGTCTGCGCCGTCGGTACGGATCGGATCTGCGACGGTCATCGCGCCCACGTGGACGCCGTCGACCGCCACGTGCACCGTCGTGCCGGACGGGTCTGCCGGCGCGGCATCTCCATCGATCGCCACGCCACGCCGCTCCAGGAGCGCTGGCCTGCCGACAAGAATGCGCTGTCCGCGGTACACCGCGCTGACACCGAGCCCGGGGAGATCTTCCATCTCCTCCGCCACCGGCGGGGGCACATACGACGGCGGCGGCACAGTCACGGCCGGGGCGGTCGCCGCGGCGGTCGCAGCCGCGGTCGCCCCCGGGCCGCCCGCACGATCGCACCCGCCGATCGGATGGTCTGACCCGGCCTCGGCGATCGCCGCCATACGCAGCGGGTCCACCCGGTGCCCGACGGGCGTCGGTGCGGTGGAGGGGGCCCATGTCACGTTGGTGACCGCCGGACGGCCGCGGGTCAGCGTACCGGTCTTGTCCAGGGCCACCGCGGTGATTCGTCCGCTGCGCTCCAGATAGCTGCCTCCCTTCATGAGGATGCCTTCGCGGGCGGCCCCGCCGATTCCCGCAACGATGGAAACCGGTGTGGATATGACCAGCGCGCCGGGGCACCCGATGACCAGAACCGTCAACGCCAGTTCGACATCCCCAGTGACCACAATGGCCCCCACGGCGAGGACGACGATCGACGGTGTGTACCACCGTGCAAACCGCTCGATGAACCGCTGGGTTGGAGCCTTTGTTTCCTGTGCGTCCTCCACCCGTTCCACGATGCGCGCAAGCGTCGTGTCGCCGGCGACTCTGGTCGTCCGGATCGTCAGCACGGCGTTCTGGTTGACGGTCCCGGCGAAAACCCGGGAACCCGGAACCTTGCCCTGAGGCATCGGCTCTCCGGTGATCGCGCTCTCGTCCACCCGGGAGGAGCCGGCGGTCACCGTGCCGTCCACCGGCACCCTCGATCCCGGCTTCACCACAACCGCATCACCCAACGCAACCTCTTCCGCCGGGACCGTCTCCCGCCTCTCGCCGCGCAGGACGATCGCGGTGGGAGGCGTCAGATCCAGGAGCTCGCCGATGACGCGACGCGTGCGAGCCATCGTCCGCGCCTCCAGGTAGCCGCCAAGGTCGAACAGAAACGTGACGGCGGCGGCCTCCCAGTAGTTGCCGATCAGTACGGCGCCAACCGCGGCGATCGTGACAAGGGCCTCGATACCGACGGTGCCCGTCCGGAGTGCGCGGACCGCGGTCAGGGCGATCGGCAGCCCGGCCACGACGGCCGCTGCGATCATCAGCGCATCGGCGGCAACGAGCCCGGGAGCTGCGAGGCGCGCGATCAGCCCCCCGCCGATGAAGGCGCCGGCGGTGACCACCGAGGCCCTCCCCCGCACGCTGAGTGCGGAGAGTGCTGTGAATACCGAACGTGCTGAGCGTGCGGCGTGTGCTCCTGCAGTGCTCATCGCTGGACCACCCTCGACTCGTAGCCGGCACGGCGGACCGCGGCGACCAGTTCCGTCCGGTCGGTCAGGTCCGGGTCGTGCTCAACGACGATCCTGCCGGTGGTGAAGTGAACGCGGGCCTCGGTGACACCATCGAGTGCTGTGAGTGACTTCTCGATTTTGGCGACGCACGAGGGGCACGAGAGTTCCTGGCTTCTCAGTGTTGTGTTCATGGTGTTCCTCCTATCGAATCTGATGGGGAAACGATAGCGGGCGGGGAGAACGCCAACCATGATCTGCGTCAAACAAGCGCAGGCGAATCGCCGGACCTGTGGTTCGAAGGGGCTATTCCAGCCGCGCAGGATCCCGCACGGCCACCCAGCCGCGCCCCGCCTCCACAATCCCGTCGCGCCGCATGGCGCTGAGGATGCGGCTGCACGTCTCGGTCTGAATCCCCGCCATCGCGGCGATTTCCTCCCGGCTGAGAGACACGTCGATCAGCGTCATGTGCTCCCAGGACCTCCCGAACCGGGTGGCGAGGCGCTTCAGGACGTAGGCCACCCGCGACTCGGCGTTGTGAGCCCCAAGCTGCCGGACCAGCTCGTGCGACAGGCGGAGTCGGTTGGACAGAACCTCTACGGCACGAACCGCGATCGCGGGAATCGTCTCCAGCAGGGTACGGAAGACCGATGCGTCGATCTGGAGCGCGCACACGAGATCGCTGGCCTGCGCCGATTCCTGGTACGTATCGGGGCCGAAACCGGCGATCGATCCGAAATGGTCCCCCGGTCCCAGAACGTCAATGAGGACGAGGTTGCCGCTGTCACCGTAGTTGAACAGCTTCACCACGCCGGCGGCGACGATACCCAATCGCGTCGCCGGATCTCCTTCCCTGATGATCGCCCGTCCGGGCTCGTAGCCGACGTCGTTGAACCGCGCGTTGACGCGGTCGATATCTCCTCCCGTGAGGTCCGCAAAAAAGGGGCTCTCACGGAGCAGTCGGCGGCGCAGGTCCGTCGAGCAGGCTTCCGGAGGAATGGTATTGTGTCTGACGGGGGTTGAGCGGCGCGTGTCCATGCCGGAAGGCTATCACACCGCGCGCTCCGCGTTCGAGTTCGTCACGTTGTGTGTACACGGGTTGCCGATTGTACTAAGATTTTCGGTGCGATGAGTCTGGTCATGCCGCATGAAGCCTAGGACATCCGTTTTTCTCATCCTGTTCCTCGCCGCACCCCGCGTCCTGTTTGCCCAGGCGCACGAATCCAGTATCTCCGACGCCCTCTTTTCGCACATTGAGAACGGCCGCACGATCGAGCTGTTTCCCTTTCTCCCCGTGATCAACCTCCCCGCGGGGATGACGGTGCACCAGTTCATGCTGATTCTTTCGGTCGTACTGATCTACACCGTTTACGCGATCGTGTTTCGCACACCGACGGTGCGACCCAGGAAAACGGCGATCGCCCTGGAATCGGTACTGCTCTTCGTCCGCGACGACATCGTGTACCCGATTATGGGGCCCGAGCGCGGCCGCCGGTGGCTTTCGTTCTTTTCGACGTTGTTTCTGTTCCTCCTCGTCGTGAATTTCCTCGGCCTGATTCCTGCGTTCAAAACGGCCACGGGAAATATCAACGTGACCTCCGCCATGGCGCTCATGGTGTTCGCACTCATGATTGTGGTCGGGATCAGGGAGATCGGGATTGGCCGGTTCTTTCGAAACTTCTATCCCGAGGACACGGCACTCCCGATCGGGCTCTTCGTGGCCCTCCTCGAGTTTCTCGGGTTCTTTATCAAGGCGATCGTTCTCTCGCTGCGGATTTTCGCGAACATGTTCGCGGGCCACCTGGCCATCCTGTCGTTCATCGCTCTGATTTTCGTACTCAGCCCGTTCTTCGCGGTCGTGTCCATTCCGTTCGCGTTGTTCACATATCTTTTGGAAGTACTGGTGGCCCTGATTCAGGCCCTCGTGTTTACACTGCTCAGCTGCATCTTCATTGCCCAGGCGAGCAGCGTCCACGGGGAAGAATGACCGCTATGAAGGAGAGTCTATGGATTTGACGATGCTTTCCCATGCCATCGCAGTGATCGGTGCCGGTATCGGCGCGGCCGGCGGTGGTATCGGAATTGGACTGATCGGCGCGAAGGCGATGGAAGCGATCGCCCGACAGCCTGAGGAAAAGAAAGACATCCGCACCAACATGATTCTGATGGCGGCGCTGATCGAAGGACTGGCGTTCTTCAGCGCGATCATCGCCTTGCTGGTGATCTTCTCAGGGTGACGGCGAGCGAGGGGGATTCTTTTGGATCTATTCAAACTGGACCCCGGACTGATCCTCTGGACCTGGATAACGTTTGGAGTCCTGCTCGTGCTGCTCGGAAAGTTCGTGTTTCCCGGCCTGTTCGATTCCATCGACGCCCGGGAAAAGAAGATCCGGGAGGCCGTCGACAACGCCGACAGGGTGGAACAGCGTCTCGCCGATATTGAGCGGGAACACACGGAAATTCTGCGACGGTCTCGGGAGGAAGGCGACGAGATTCTACGTCGAACCAGGGCCGAAGCCGAGGAACTCCGGCGGAAACTGCTGGAACAGGCTGACGCGGAAGTCCAGGAGCTTCATGCCCGGGCGGTAGCGCGCATCGATGAGGAACGGACGCAGGCGGTGGAAGCGATACGCGCAGAGATCGCGGAGCTCGTCTGCGCGACCTCCGAACAGGTCATCGGCCGGTCGTTCACCTCTGAGGATGACCGCGACTGGGTCCGGGAGCTCGTCAAAAACCTATGATCGATACCGGAGTTGCGTTCCGCTACGCTCGCGCGCTGTACGACCTCGCCCGGGAGCAAGACCGTTCGGACCAGGTGGTCGAAGACATGGCGGTCCTGCGGCGCCTGTTCTCGGAGATTCCGGAGCTGCGGCGCTACTGTCTGCGGCAGCGGAAACGGGACAGCAGCGCGTCCGAACGTGAGTTCGCGGAGATTGCCCTGCTCCCCTATCTGGGCGACCTGACCGGCAGGACGGTGGCCGTGGCGATACGCAACGGACGCATCGGCATTCTTCCGTTCCTGCCGGCGGCGTATCGTACGGTGAGCGATCGGTCCGAGGGAACGGTCCGTGTGCTCCTGGAAACCGCGCGGGAGCCTGCTTCGGAGATCGTCGAACAGGTGCGGGCGTCGATGGAACGACGGACCGGAAAGCGCGTGCGGATGGAGACGGCCGTGACGCCGGAGATTCTCGGAGGCGTGCGGATCAGCTGGGATTCCCGATTGATCGATCTGTCGGCTGCATTCAGGTTGAAGCGCATGCGCGCGTGGATCGAGACGGCGTGAAGCCGCAGGGTGTGTTATGAGAGACGAAATCAAGCCTGACGAGATCCTCGATCTCCTCAGAAAGCGAATATCCGGATTCGAACCCGAAACCGGCGAAATGGAGGTCGGTCGGGTCATCCAGGCCGGCGACGGTATCGCCCAGGTCTGGGGGCTCGACAACATTATGTCCGGCGAGCTCGTCGAAGTTGATGTCTCCGGTGATACGCCTGTCACCGGTATGGTCATGAACCTCGAGGAACAGACGGTCGGCATCATTCTTTTTTCGGACTACGAACGGGTCAGGGAAGGCTGTGTGGTCAGGAGAACCAACCGCGTGGCAGAGGTCCCGGTGGGCGAGAGCCTCCTGGGCAGGGTGGTTGATCCGCTCGGGAACCCGATCGATGCCCAGGGCCCCATAGCTGCCGACACGTTCTCCCGGGTTGAGCGCAAGGGCCCCGGTATCATCGACCGCCAGAACGTGGTCCAGCCCCTTCAGACGGGGATCAAGGCGATCGACGCCATGATCCCGATCGGACGCGGTCAACGCGAACTGATCATCGGCGACCGTCGCACCGGCAAGACCACCATCGCCATCGATACGATCATCAACCAGAAGCAGGATCAACAGGACGGGCCGGTGCGCTGCTTCTACGTGGCCATCGGGCAGAAGCGCTCGTCGGTCGTGCAGCTGATCGAGACGCTCAAACGGTTCGGGGTGATGGAGTATACGACAGTCGTCGCCGCCACCGCCTCCGATCCCGCGGCGCTGCAGTACCTGGCGCCGTATTCGGCGACCGCCATGGCGGAGTACTTTCGGGATCGGGGAGAACACGCCCTGGTCGTGTTCGACGACCTGACCAAGCATTCCCAGGCGTACCGCGAACTGTCCCTGCTCATGCGTCGCTCCCCCGGGCGGGAGGCCTACCCGGGAGATATCTTCTACCTGCACTCCCGACTCCTGGAACGCGCCGCGAAGATGAGCGACGCCGAAGGCGGGGGATCGCTGACGGCCCTTCCGATCGTCGAGACGCAGGAGGGCGACGTCTCCGCCTACATTCCTACCAACACCATATCGATCACCGACGGCCAGATCTTCCTCGAGGCAGACCTGTTCAACTCCGGGCTCCGACCGGCGATCAACGTGGGGATTTCCGTATCCCGCGTCGGTGGTGACGCCCAGATCAAGGCGATGAAGCAGACGGCAAGTTCCCTGCGCATCGATCTTGCGCAGTTCCGCGAGCTGGCGGCGTTCATGCAGTTCTCCTCCGACCTGGATGCGGCGACGAAGAAACAACTCGACCGCGGCGAACGGCTGACCGAGATCCTCAAGCAACCGCAGTACTCGCCGATCGACGTCCTCAAGCAGGTCTTGATCCTGAAAGCCGGCGTATCCGGCCGCCTCGACAAATACCCGACGGCCAAGCTCCTACACTACCAGCGCGAGCTGTTTGACTACATCGACAGCGAGGGACAGGGCGTACTGGAGACGCTGCGCGCCGCCGGCAGCATCACCGACGAGGTGGAAGACGAGCTGAACGCGCTCTTCGACGCCTTCGAGGAGCGGTTTCGGCCCGATTCCGTGGAGGACGGCATCGACTCCGGTTACACCGTCAATCTGGCGATGGCGCTCAGTCAGAAATCGTCCCGGATCAACCGGGATATGCTCTCGCTCGTGGAGCGCGTCACCTCCCGGGAGCTGTCGTCCCCGTCGCTCGAGAAGGAGCTCGAGCAGATCATCACGGGAAACGATGCCCTCGAGGAGGATCGCTTCCGAACCCTGGTGACGAACTGCGAGATCATCGACTACGACAAGTCCACGAGGATGGAACCGGTGTTCAGGTTTGCCGCAAAACGAATGGCGAAGAGTTTCGATGGACTGAGCACGAAGGAGATGTACGAGAAACTGATCGCCCGGGAGCAGTCCAGTTCCACGGCGCTCAAACCCTTTTTCGCACTGCCCCACATCGTCACGCCGGGGAAAAACGAGTTCGAGATGCTCATCGTCCGATCCAAACACGGTGTGGCGTTCACCGAGGCGGCTCCGGAGGTACACGCGCTGTTCTTTCTGGCCGGCTCGATCGACCAGCGCCACTTCCATCTCGTCGTCCTGTCCACGCTCGCGCTCATCGTGAACCATCCATCCTTTGAGGAGTCCTGGATGGCGGCCCGGTCGGCTCAGGACCTGAGAGATCTGATTCTCCGGATCAAGGAACTGACGGGGAAATAGGGAACGACGCGATGGCCAATGCAAAGGAACTGAGCAGGAAGATCACCTCCCTGCGAAACATGCAAAAGGTGACGCGGGCGATGAACATGATCGCGACGATCAAGCTGCGCAAGCTGTTCAGTCTGCAGGAACCGCTGGAGCGGTTCTCCCGCGCCGTGGATGAGATGGCGGCGGAAATCAACACGGCCCTGGCGGCACAGTCCCATCCGGTGGTGTCGGACTATTCAGCCCGACGCAGGGGGAATATCGTGATTTTCACCGCCGACAAGGGCCTCTGCGGCGCCCACAACAACTCGGTCACCAGGGAACTCGCCCTCACCATCCAGGAATGGACGCACAGGAACCAGGCCGCCGAGGTGACCAGTTTTGGGCTCAAGGGCACCAGTTTTTGTCGCCGCAGGGAGTTCACCATCTTCAATCAGGCGGAAATCAACGACCGCTCCCTCAACACCGAACAGCTGAAACAAACGGCACGGATGCTCCTTACGCGTTTTCTGAGCGGAGAGATCCAGGAAGTGGCCGTGATCTACAACCGCTTCGTCAACACGCTGCAACAGGAGACGACCGTGAAAACGCTCCTGCCGATCTCCGCCCCGCCGGGCGATGAGACCAGGCGACCCGGGACCACGTCCGTTGAGCCGGAAGTCGATGCGTTCGCGGAATCCGCGGCGGAGTTGTATCTGTACTACTCCCTCCGCATCGCCCTGTACAACTCATATTTGAGCGAGCACGCCTCTCGAATGACGGCGATGGAAAATGCGACCCACAACTCGGAAGACCTCATTGCCAACTATGTGACGCTTCAGAATCGCGCGCGACAGTCGGCGATCACTAATGAGATCATCGAGATCGTGTCCGGAATCGAAGCCATGAACGGATGACCGCCATGCAGGAACACAAACGAACAGGAACAGTAACGCAGATTCTCGGCCCGGTGTTGGACGTTCGCTTCGACGACGGCAATCTGCCCGAAATCTACACCGCCCTGACCGTCACCAACCCGTCGATCGACGACCGCGAAGACAACCTCGTCCTCGAGGTCACGCAGCACATCGGGGATGACACGGTGCGCACGATCGCCATGGACTCCACCGAGGGACTCACCCGGGGCATTCCGGCGACCGATACCGGCGGTCCCATCTCCGTTCCCGTGGGGACCGAAACCCTCGGTCGCGTCATGAACGTCACCGGCACACCCGTTGATGAGCAGGGGCCACTGGAGAGCGCGAATCGCTACCCGATTCATCGCCCGGCACCGCAGTTTTCTGAGCTGAACACCTCCGACGAGATCCTGGTCACGGGAATCAAGGTTATCGATCTCCTTGCTCCATACATGAAGGGCGGCAAGATCGGGCTGTTCGGCGGTGCCGGCGTCGGCAAAACGGTGCTGATCATGGAGCTGATCAACAACATCGCCAAGGTCCACGGCGGCTATTCGGTGTTCTGCGGCGTCGGCGAACGCACCCGGGAAGGCACCCAGCTGTTTGGTGAAATGACCGAATCGGGCGTCATCGACCGCACCTCCCTGGTGTTCGGCCAGATGAACGAGCCCCCCGGCGCGCGCGCCAGGGTTGCCCTCTCCGCCCTGAGCGTTGCCGAGTACTTCCGGGAGGAGAAACGGCAGGACGTGCTCCTGTTCATCGACAACATCTACCGCTTTGTGCAGGCGGGGGCCGAGGTTTCGGCGCTCCTTGGGCGGATCCCGTCGGCGGTGGGATACCAGCCCACCCTGGCGACCGAACTCGGCGAACTGCAGGAGCGGATCACCTCCACCAGGCAGGGCTCTATCACGTCGGTGCAGGCGGTCTACGTGCCCGCCGACGACTACACAGACCCGGCACCCGCAACCACGTTCTCGCATCTCGACGCGACCACCAACCTGAGCAGGTCGATCGTGGAGATCGGAATCTACCCCGCCGTCGATCCCTTCGCCTCCACCAGCCGCATGCTCTCCGCCGACATCGTCGGCGAGCGACACTATCGGGTAGCGCGGCGGGTTCAGGAGGTGTTGCAGGTATACAAGAACCTCCAGGACATTATCGCGATCATGGGGATGGACGAGCTTTCCGACGAGGACCGCCGCACGGTGGAGCGCGCCCGCAAGATTCAGCGTTTTCTCTCGCAGCCCTTCTCCGTGGCCGAGCATTTCACCGGCATGAACGGTGTGTTCGTGCCCCTGGAAGACACGATCCGTTCGTTTGAGGAAATCGTGGACGGAAAGCACGACGACCTCCCGGAACAGGCGTTCTACATGGTCGGCGACGTCGAAGCGGCCCGCCGCAAGGCGCGGGACACGAGGTGATATGCAAACCTTTGTGCTGACGATTGTATCGGCAACGACGGTTCACTTCGACGACGAGGCGCGCTCCTGTCGGGTGTCCACGCCCACCGGCGAGATCGGGTTCGAGGCGCGGCACGAGCCGTTTCTGGGAGCGCTGCAGCAGAACTCCGAGGTCCGGTTCCGCGACGCGATCGGTCAGGAACACGTCCTGCCGATCGAGAGCGGGTTGCTGTCCTTCCGGGACAATCGGTGCACCGTGACCGTGGAGCCACGGCGGGACGAGCGGTAGCCACAGGCGTCCGCCGGGCGCAGGTGCCACTGGCGCGGGTGCCGAACTGACCGTACAATACATTCAGACTCAAACCCGCGCTCGGTAGGGTGACCCTGCTGATCAGCCAAGAGACACACAACGCCCGATCACCCGTCGACCGCACGTAAGGCGGGGTACCGGCATGTCCACCCACACCCGGCGAGTGGTGCTCGCCGCGATCATCGTCCTTGCCACGGCGCTGTACACGGTGAACATCCGCCAGGACGGGCTCGGCAATCACTACTACACCGCCGCGGCCAGAAACATGACCTCCAGCCTGTCAAACTTCTTCTTCGGTTCGTTCGACTCCCGGGGCTTTGTCTCGGTAGACAAACCGCCGGTCGGGCTCTGGGTACAGGCGCTGGTGATCCGCGCCTTTGGGCTCAACACATTCTCCGTCATGCTCCCGAGCATCCTCGCCGGGATCGCGTCGGTATGCCTCATGTACCTTCTCGTCCGGCAGACGTTCGGAGACATCGCGGGCCTGTCCGCGGCGTTCCTGCTGGCGATCACGCCGGTATCGGTCGCTCTGGCACGGAACAACACGATGGACGCCATGCTGATCGCCGTTCTACTCGGAGCCACCTGGCTTTTCATGAAAGGGATCGGTTCCGGCAGGCTGCGGGACGTATTGTTGTCCGCCATCGTCGTGGGCGTCGCGTTTAACATCAAGATGGCACAGGCGTACGTGGTCCTTCCCGCGTTTTTCCTGGTGTTTCTGGTGTATCACCGGCCGCCACTGGCGACGAAGATCGGGCACGCCGTTCTTGTCACCGCCGTGCTCGTGGCGGTCTCGTTTTCCTGGGCCGTCGCCGTGGATATGACGCCGGATGACCAGCGCCCGTACGTCGGTGGGTCGTCCACCAACAGCGCGGTCGACCTGATGGTGCACTACAACGGGCTGGACCGGGCGCGGGAGGACGCCGCCCCGGGACGGCACAACCTCTACTTTGAGACCGGGCGACCGGGATTCTTCCGGCTGTTCAACCCGCTGATCGGTGGACAGATCGGGTGGCTTCTTCCGTTTGCGGTCCTTGGAACACTTTTGTATGTCGTGAGCGCGGCGGGAGTCGCGAAGTCAGCGGAACGGAGGGACCTTCTGTTCTGGGCCACCTGGTGTGTCACCCTCTACCTGTATCTCTCGTTCAACACCGGCTATTTTCACACCCACTACATCGCCATGGCGAGTCCCGCGGTTGCGGCGCTCGGTGGAATCGGCGTTGCGGCATCCGTCGGCGCCCTCCGCGGGAACACCGTTCTGAAGTGGTTTCCGCCGGCGATCCTCCTCCTGACGATGGTGTCACAATGGCGCCTGGCTCAGCCGTTCGCCGAATGGAACCGCCCCATGACGACCGCCATGGTCGTCGTGTCCGTGGTTGCTGCCGGGACGATCCTGCTGGCCCTGATCACGCGACGGGCCGGGCGACTGGTCGTGCCGGCCTACGCCGCCGGCCTC
The DNA here is from genome assembly GCA_913030605.1 of uncultured Spirochaeta sp. Lineage (GTDB taxonomy): Bacteria > Spirochaetota > Spirochaetia > DSM-27196 > Alkalispirochaetaceae > Alkalispirochaeta. The sequence continues at coordinate 29,737 of CAJWEZ010000001.1, read as the reverse complement.
CTTGCCCTTTCCATTCTTCCGTTCTCGTGGGCCTTGACGCCCCTGCTCTACGGCGGTGACCCGGGAATCCCGTACGCCCGACCGGACCTCAGGGAGATGAAGATGGCCGAGGAGTACTTTCGTGTCACGTACCGCGACCCGGCTGAGTACCAACCGCTGCTCGCCTTCCTCAACACGTCCCGGGACGGCGAGGAGTTTCTCCTTGGCGTGGAATCGGCGCTCGCGGAAGGATCAAACCTCATGTTGCTCACCGACGGAGATATTATGGCCGTGGGTGGGTTCGCGGGGATCGACCCGATACTCAACTACAACGACATCGAAGCGCTGGTGGAAAACGGAACGATTCGCTTTTTTCTGCTAACCGCCGAGAGCGCCTACATCGCCCCGGTTACCGCGTGGGTCGTACAGCACGGCGATATCGTCCTCAACCGGGAATGGAAACGCCCCGGAGAGCTCTTGGGGTTGACGTTGTACGACTGCCGACCGGGGACGGCCGACCGATGAGGTCCCCGCCGCGCTACACGGTCATCGTCCCGGTGTTCAATGAGGACGAGGTCGTCGGTGAGTGCCACCGGCGGCTGAAGGCGGTGATGGACACCGCCGACGGGCCGTACGAGCTGGTATTCGTGGACGATGGCAGCGTCGACGCCACACCGTCGATACTCAGGATGCTCAGTGAGCGCGACCCGAACGTGCGAGTGATCACGTTTTCCCGAAACTTCGGACACCAGATCGCCATCACCGCAGGGATGCACTTCGCCCGGGGCGACGCTATCGTCGTCATCGACGCGGATCTCCAGGATCCGCCGGAGGTGATTCCGCACATGATCGCCAAATGGCGCGACGGGTTCCACGTGGTATACGGGAAACGCACCTCGCGACAGGGCGAAACCGTGTTCAAAAAGCTCAGCGCGCGACTGTTCTACCGGGTCCTCCGGCGCCTCACCAATGTGGCGATCCCGGTGGATGTCGGGGACTTCCGGCTCGTGGATCGTGCGGTCTGCGATGCAATGAATACCGTCGGCGAGCGAAATCGTTTCGTACGCGGGCTGATCAGCTGGCTGGGCTTTTCCCAGACAGAGGTGCCGTATCGCCGCGACAGACGGTTCGCCGGTCAGACCAAGTACCCGCTCCGCAAGATGGTTCACTTCATGCTCGACGCGGTGACCTCCTTCTCGTACGTCCCGCTGAAGATCGCCACGGTTCTGGGCTCCCTCGTCTCAGCCGCCGGGTTCGTCTATCTGTTTGTGGTCTTGTACCAACGTCTGTTCACCGACCGAACGGTACCCGGCTGGACCTCCATCGTGTCCCTGACGCTGGTGTTCAACGGCATGATTCTGCTCATCCTCGGGATTATCGGCGAGTACATCGGTCGGATCTACGACGAGTCCAAAAACCGGCCGCTCTACGTCGTTCGGGATATCCTGGGCTACGCGCCCGACGAGCGCCCGGAACAACGATGAGCCCCGGTTCCGGTGCACGCCGGCTGCCGGAGGCGCTGCGTCAGTTTCTCAGGTTCAACATCGTCGGCGTGCTGAACACGACGATCGACGTTGCGGTGTTTACCGCGCTCACCTGGGGAGGGATCAACTACCCGGCGGCGCAGATCTGCTCGTACGGATGCGGACTCCTGAACTCGTACGTCCTCAACCGCGGCTGGACGTTCGGGCACCGGGGCCCGTTCCAGCTGCGCCGGGCGCTCCGGTTCCTGGCGGTCAACCTGGTCTCGCTGGGTGTGGCTCTCATCGCTCTGTGGGTGTTTCGCGATCTGGCGCACACCTCACTCGCGGTGGGGAAAATCGCGGCAACCGCGGCGTCGGTCACGGTGAACTTCACCGGAAACCGAATATGGGTCTGGCGCTGATGACGGGGTGACACTTTTTGCCGCCAGCGTGTTGTAGTGTGTGGGAGGCCTCATGCGTCCGGGCTTGCGAAAGAGTATCGTCGTTATCCTCATTATCCTCGTCGCCGGTGGAGCAGGTACACTCCTGGCGGTGCAGAGTCGTCACAGCGAAGAAGCCGTACCGGAGACACCGGCCCGCCAGGTCACCACCGAGCGGATCGAACTCGCGCCGATCACGCGGGCCGTCACCGTCGAAGGTTACGTTGAGTCGCGCCAGACGCTGCCGCTTGTGGCCCAGGTCGGCGGTGAGGTCGTCTACTCCCGCGACGCCGTTCGCCCCGGCTCCACGGTCTCACGGGGACAGCTTCTGGTATCGATCGATTCCACCGACGTTCGCAGCGAGGTGGAACTGGCGGAGACGGCGCTCCTCAGAGGACTGGCGGCGCTGATGGCGACCCTCGATACCGAGGATCCCATGGGTGTACGCCCGAAGTGGGCGGCGTTCCACGCGGCGATCGTGTCCGGCGTGGTGCCGGATCTTCCCCCGATCGGCTCGCAACGGGAACGTCTGGTGCTGAGCTCCCACGGAATAATCGAGAGCTACCACGCCCTGGTGCGGTCCGGTCGCACCCTGAGCCATCACAATCTTACCGCGCCCTTCGACGGCGCAGTTCTCACCGGGACGATCCCCGAGGGCCTGGCTGTGTCGCCGGGGCAGCTGCTGGTGACACTGATCGATCCCGTCAACCTCGAGGTTGCCCTCTCCCTCACCCGGGACGAACTGCTCTATCTTGACCGGTCCAGTCGGGTCGCGGTCACCGTACAGTCCGGCGACGCCCGTGCCTCGCGCAACGCGTCCGCCCTCTCCGGCGTCCTCGATCGCGTGGCGGGACAGACCGAACGGGAGTCCCAGATGGTGACGGTCTACGTTCGTTTTCAGAACCCCGACCGACTACTCGAGTTCCTGCCCGGGAGCTTCGTACGCGTCGACATCAGCGGCGATCCGATCGACAACGCCCTGCTTCTTCCTCGGGGACTGGTCAACGAGGACGGTACGATCAACGTCCTCGAAGACGGAACGCTGGCCCGGTACGCGGTGGACATTCAGGGCTACCGCGGCGACGACATCGTCGTTACCGGGCCCGCGCTGCGGGACGGTATGGAACTGGTCACTACCGCGATCCAGATCCCCGTCGAGGGCATGCGCCTGAGTACTGAGGCGGTGAACCAGTGAACAGACTCATTCGCCTCTTTACCAACCATCGCATCCTCACGAACTGGTTGATGCTGCTGATCTTCATCGCCGGGACCTTCGGGCTCATGAACATCAAGAAACGCATCTGGCCCGCGATCGAGTTCGACTGGATCTCCATCAGCATCGCGTGGCCCGGCGCCTCGGCTCGCGAGGTTGAGGACGGTATCGTGATGAAGGTCGAGGACCGCCTCGCGGGGCTGGAGGGGGTGGTGTCCGTCATGGCCACCTCCTACGACGGGAGCGCCTACTTCGGCCTCGAGACCACCTCCACGGTGGACAAACGCGATCTGACCGACGAAATCGAACGGATCTTCGACAGTATCAACGACTATCCGGAGGATGCCCGGCCGCCCCGGATCGAGCGGGAAACCGAATGGGCCCGCGTGATGCTGCTGTTCATCTACGGTGAGGATGATCAGGACCCGTCGATTCTCGAGGACGTCGCTGACGAATTCCGCGACGACCTGCTGAAGTCGGGGCAGGCCTCGGAGATCCGGGAATGGGGGTTTCCTCGCGAGGAGATCGTGGTGGAGCTGGATCCGGCGGCGCAACAGCGCCTGGGGATCGGGCTCGACCGCCTTGCGGAGGTGATTCGGGCCAGCAATCTGGACGCCTCGGCAGGGTCCGTTCTCACAACACGGGAGCAGGTACGGATCAGGAACTACGACAAGGAACTCGCCGCCGACCGCATCGCCGCGATTCCGGTAACGACGACCACCACCGGGCGCATCGTCACGGTGGGCGATGTCGCCGGCGTGAGGCGCCAGCGCTCGGAGAACGCGCTCTACACGCGGGTGAACGGGCGTAATGCGATCGGCCTCCAGATCATGTACAACGAGTCCGAAGACGTGATCGAGCTCGGTCGACTCGCCGATGAGAAGGTGGCGGAGTACAACGCCCGCTACGAGGGGCTCATCCACTTTGTACCGGGAATCCGCGACGTTGACGAACTCGATCGTCGCCTGGGAACGTTGACGGCAAGCGGAGCGATGGGACTCGCTCTTGTGCTCTTCATCCTTGGGCTGCTGCTCAACATTCGCCTGTCGTTCTGGGTCGCCATGGGTATCCCGATCTCCTTCTTCGGGTTGCTCTTTCTGGAATGGGTCCTCGGGATCACGATCAACGAGATGACGCTGTTCGGGATGATCATCGTGATCGGCATCCTGGTGGACGACGGCATCGTGATCGGCGAGAACATCTACCGCCACTGGAAGGAGCTGGGCAAAGAACGCGTCCAAGCCGCGGTGGACGGCACGATGGAGGTCCTGGTTCCCGTGTGTGTCTCCATCGCCACCACGATGCTCGCCTTTGCACCCTACTTCTTCATTCACGGCGACATGGGCAAGTACACATCGCAGATCGGCCTGGTCGTGATCGTGAGTCTTGGGTTTTCGCTGGTGGAGGCACTGATCCTGCTTCCCGCTCACCTTGCCCATTCCAACGCGCTCTCCGACGCGCGGCCTCACCCGCTTCGCGAACGCATCGAGCGCGTGCAGGAGCGCTTCATACGCGGGTGGTACCGACCGTTTCTGGCGCGGAGTCTCGACAACCGCCCGGTCGTAATCGCCGCTCTCCTCGCCACCGTGATCGTCCTCGTGGGCGCCTTTGCCGGAAACCACATCCGCGCCGAGTTCTTTCCCGAGGTGGAGTCGCAGTACGTGTACGTCGAGGCCACGTTTCCGGCCGGAACACCGGCGACGGAAATGGAACGCGTACGACTCCGGATGGAGGAGCAGGTTCTGGCGTTCGGGGAGCGCTATGCCCGGCCGCGGCTCGGCTACGACAACGGCATCGTGAACCACCTCTCCTGGCAGGACGGCGACAGCCTGATCGTGTACCTGCTCCTCATTCCCAACGAGGAACGCGACTTTTCCGTGAAGGCGTTCGGCCGGGAACTCAACCGGTCGATCACGGGCTTCCCGGAGCTGGAGTCCCTGGTGATCGGCGAGGACGGTGTGTTCGGGGGCGATCCGATCTCGATCCGTTTTCTCGGGAAGGATCCCGGCCAACTGCGAATGGCGGCGGACCTCTTCAAGGAACGGATCGGGCACATCGACGGGGTCACTGACATCCGCGACGATCTGCCCCTCGGCGCCCGCGAATACGTGTTCTCGGTAACCGACCGCGGCCGTGCGCTGGGACTCACCGAAACAGACATCTCCCACCAGGTATCCAGCGCCTTCGGCGGACTCGAGGTTATGACGCTGCAGGACGGATCCCGGTCGATTCCGCTCATGGTCCGCTACCCGCGGCGGGATCGGGATTCGCTTCGTCGCCTGGAGGAGGCGCCGATCATGACGCCCACCGGCGCCTTTGTTCCGCTCCGGGAGGTCGCGGATTTCTCGTTGCAGCGGAGCCTCAGACGAATCGCCCGGCAGGATGGATACCGGTCAATCCGCGTCAGTGCCTCGCTCGACACCACCCGCAACGACGTGAACGTGGTCAACCGCCAGATCAACGAGGAGATCCTCCCGGACGTGCTGGCCCACGTGGACGGTGTGTCGCTCTCCCGGAGCGGTCAGGCACAGGAGGTCGACCGCATGGTTCGCTCCATGATCTTCAGCCTGGTGACGGCGCTGCTGTTTATGTTCACGATTCTCGTGTTCCAGATGAAGTCCTACGGCCAGGCGCTCACCGTGCTCGCGCTCATTCCGCTAGGTGTGATCGGCGCGACGATCGGTCACGCCATCATCGGCATTCCGATGTCGTTTATTTCGTTCCTGGGATGCATCGCCCTGGCGGGCATCATCGTGAACGACTCGGTGGTCATGATCGACACGTACAACCGAATGCTCCAGGCGGCCCCCGATCGACCGCGCGAGGCCGTGATCGACGCGGCGACCCAGCGCTTTCGCGCGATCGTGATGACGACGGTCACGACCGCCGGGGGTGTCGCTCCCCTGATCTTTCAGAAAGGAGAGGGCGGCCAGCTCCTGGTACCCATCGCTGTCTCAATCGCCTTCGGATTGCTGTTCGGAACGTTCCTGACGCTGGTCGTGCTCCCGACGATCCTCTCGATTCTGACCGACGTGAGACGGTGGACCGAGCGTCGGTCTCTGCGCCTGCGCGCGGTTGCCGTACGCTCCCGCTAACGGGGAGCGCGAAAGGAGAACGCATGTCGTCACGCAAGCAATCGCCCGGGATGTGGCGGCGGGCACGACGCGGGCTGTTCTCGCTGGTCGCGATCGCGGTCCTCGCTCTGCTCACCGTGGTCGTCGCCAACAGCGCCCTGCTCTTCCGCATCACCACGGGTGGGGACGGCACACCGACCGCGCCGCTCCTTATCGCCCACCGTGGCGTGCATCAGCCGTTCGATACCGTCGGGCTGACCAACGACACGTGCACCGCCGCACGCAGCCTTCCCACCGATCATCACTACCTCGAGAACACGGTCCCATCGATGCGTGCGGCGTTCGCGCTGGGCGCCTCGGTCGTTGAGCTCGACGTCCAGCTGACACGGGACGGATCGCTTGCCGTTTTCCACGACTGGACCCTCGACTGCCGCACCGACGGGAGCGGCGTGACCCACGAGGCGACCTGGAGTGAGCTGCGATTGCTCGACATCGGGTACGGATACACCGCCGACGGCGGCGAGACGTATCCGTTCCGGGGTACCGGCGTGGGGATGATGCCTCGTCTCGAAGACGTGTTCGAGGCGTTTCCGGGACGATCGTTCCTCATCGAGATCAAAAGCAACGATCCCGCTGTGGGCGAGGCGCTCGTTCGATTCTTTGACGTGCATCCCGCGTGGCTCCCGGCGGTATGGGGCGTCTACGGCGGCCCTCGGCCGGTGAGCCGTTTCGCTGCGACGCACCCCGGGGTGCGCACGTTCACCGCCGGTAGCGCCATCGGTTGCCTCACCGAATACGTGAAAGGAGGCTGGACCGGACGCGTTCCCGGCGTCTGCACCGACGCCACCGTCTACGCCCCGGTCAATCTGACGTGGCTGTTGTGGGGCTGGCCGGACCGATTCCTGTCGCGAATGCGCGCAGCGGGCGCAACGGTGGTGATGATTGGCCCCCACGTCCCCGGCAATGTGGGCACGCGGGGCTTTGACGATCCCGGCCTGCTGTCGCGACTCCCGCCCTCCTTCGATGGGTACATCCAGACAGACCGCATCGAGCTCCTGGGACCCGCTACTCGCTGACGCGAATCGCGATCTTTCCGCCGGCGTGGCCGCCCTGACTCAGGGCGAACGCCTCCGCCGTCCGTTCCAGCGGGAACGTCGCAGCGATCGGCACCTCAAGACTCCCGGCCTCCACCATATCGGCGAGCGCCTGCAGATCCTCGGCGCTGGGTCTGACCCACATGTTGCGCCCTCCGGCGCCGGCGACGGAGGGGTCCGCAATAGAGGCGTGCCGGCCGCCGTCCTTGAGGACCGCCATCGTCGTCTCCAACACCCCACCGACAAAGTCAGCCACGGCGTCGACGCCGTCCGGCGCGAGCGCCCGGACGCGCTCGGCGAGTCCCTCACCGTACTCCACCGGTTCGACCCCGTAGGACCGCAGGCGGTCGTGGTTCTTGGGTGACGCGGTCCCGATCACCCGAGCGCCGAAGGCACGCGCGATCTGCGAGCCCAGGATACCGACGCCGCCGGAGGCGTTGTGAATGAGTACCGTGATGCCGTCGGACACCGCGAGCCACCGCAGCACCTGGTAGGCGGTAAGCCCCGCCAGCGGCAGCCCCGCCGCCTCGTCCCACGAGAGGGCGGAGGGTTTCCGCGCCGCCGCCCGTACGGGAACGGGGGCGAACTCCGCGAACGTCCCGTCATTGACCATGTCGCGGCGGGCGTAGGCGATCACCTCATCCCCGACGTTCCACTCCGGCACGTCCATGCCGACCTGTTCCACCACGCCGGCGACGTCCCACCCCGGCGTCACCGGGAACCAGACGTGGGCGATCGGATCGAGGTACCCCATCATCACCTTCCAGTCGACCGGGTTGACCGACGCACTCTTCACCCGCACCAGGATGTCGTCGGGCCCCACCTTGGGTACCGGCTGGTCGGTGAGCTCGAGGACCGAGTTGTCTCCGTATGTGTTGTATGTAATTGCCTTCACTGATGTCTCTCCCGGCTGAAAGTAACAACCCGGTCGAGCATCGTCATCCCCGGCGAACGACCGTTCCGATCGTGTCGGCGACCACGCACGCCCCCGAGTTATGGTTGAATCGAAAAGCGCACGCCGAAACCCGCTGCGTCAACGAGCTCGAGACGGCCTCCGAGTTGACCCTCAACAAGGCTCGCAGCTGTTTGAAGCCCGAGAGACGCGTCCGTCTCGATCGAGAATCCCGGCGGCGCTCCGCATCCGTCGTCGAGCACACTGATGACGACACTCCCGGCGTCGGTCGTTTCCAGCAGGATCGAGAGCGCTCCTGCACCCGGTTCATCGAAGGCGTGTTCCAACGCGTTGCGGACCAGTTCGTTTACCACGAGACCACAGCTGATCGCGGTGTCGATGCCGACGACCGTGTTCGTCATGCTGTAATCCACGGTAACGTCCAGACCGACCGGTTTTGTCCCGGAAACCAGAAACTCAACCAGATTGTGGACGTACGAGTCCAGGCTGATGTTGGCGAGGTCCTCCGCCTGGTACACCTGGTCGTGAACCAGAGCCATCGCCATCACGCGGCTTTCGATATCGAGGGCAAGTTCCGCCGCAGTCGAATCTTCTGCGTACGATGCTGCCCGCGTATGGAGCATCGACAGGATCAGCTGCATCGTGTTTTTCGTACGGTGATACACCTCGCGGAGAAGCGATTCCTTTTGACTGGACAGTCGCTCAAGCGTGGCAATGTACTCCTTCTGGTCGCTCACGTCGATTGACGTGCCGTAGTACACCTCACTGCCATCGGGAGCGTGTCCCAGATACGAGTACATTCGAACATCGAACGTTGATCCATCCTTGCGTCGGGCTTTGAACTCCGTCTCGAAAACCCCGTGTTCCCGCAATCCGGCGATAATTCGCGCCGGAACCTCCGGGTCGACGCAGTGGTGGATCGGCGACATCCCGACAACCTCGGCTGCGTGTTCGTATCCCCACATTCGAAGGTACGCGTTGTTGACGTAGATAAGCGTCGCCGTGTGATCGACAATATCGAAGCCGTACGGGGCATTTTCGATCGCCGCCGCCACGTACGCTTTGTGCGGGACATGTGCTGAAGACTCGGGTCGAGCTGCCATATGAGTTAAATATCGTGCATTTCCCGGACGCCTTCAAAACGACGTTAAGGCGGGGACGTGACCGACCGACGCCTGTCCGCGACCCGAACGACCCATCACGTCACGCAAACACGATCAGATGCACAACCCCCCGCAACACCATCGCCACGGCCGCCGCCGCCACCGCCGGTCTGACGACCTGCCCCGTCCTCGCGCCTATGTTGCCGTACAACGCGACGCCGATTACGTCGAACGGGTTGATGATGAATCCGGCGATGCGGTTGAGTTCAACCGCGGTCATCGCACCCTCCCGGATCAGGTCCATGGCGATGCCCATCATGGCGGTTCCGCCGGCGATATACTTGGTGACGATCGGAACGACCGCCACGCCGGGGATACCAACCCGGGTCAGGACGGGGCCAAGGACCACGCCCAACCATTCGATCAGCCCCAGGGCGCGGAGGCTGTTCACGAACACGAGGGCGATGAGGAGGAGGGGTACCGCCTTGAACGCCATGACCATGCCCTCTTCACCACCGGCGCTCAAACTCGCGAACGCCGGACGACGCTCGTGTGCCTGTTCGGAGAGTTCCTCTCCCGGTGCGTCTGCCGCGTCGCCGTATCCGCGGGCAAACACGTAGTAGCACAGCGCGGCAGCCACCAGCCCCGCGCCGACCGACGTTGCGATCGTGAACCCCACGTTGAGCCCGACCGCAGCCATGGGAAAGACCGCGTTGGCCTGGCTCATCGCCATGATCATGGCGAAAGTCGCCGCAAGGTGACGCCGGTCTATCCGCGTGTCGGAATCGATCAGCCGCAGGGTAGCCAGTGGCGCGGCGTAGCTGACAAACGTCAACTGGAGCATCGCCAGGGAGGCGATCCCGGGCAGTCCAATGAGCACGAAGGGCCCGGCAAGCACGACGGCAATCGCCCGCAACACTCCCCGGTCATCGAGGAGTCGCATGATCGCCATCATGAGCGTCATGATCGGCAGGAGGGTGAAAAGCGACAGCTCCACCACGCTGCGCCCGCTCTGGAGAACGATGTCGAGTACGGTCGTCATGGCGCTGCGTCACCCGCCCCGCGAGAACCCGTTGCGGGTGTACTCACCGTCAACGAGACGGAGGATCCGTCGTGGATTCGCTTCCTGCAGTTCCGGCGGAAGTGCCACGTCAGGAAAGTCCTGGTAGGTCACCGGCCGGGCGAACCGGAGAATCGCCGCGGTACCCACGGAGGTGAAGTGCGGGTCCGAGGTGGCCGGAAACGGTCCCCCGTGGGTCATCGCCGCGGAGACCTCCACGCCGGTGGGATACCCGTTGCAGATGAGCCGACCCGCCCTTTCCTCAAGAATCGCGAGGAGGTCGCCCCACTCCGCCAGGTCCTCGTCCGTACCGTGAACCGTACACGTCAGGTGGCCGGTCAGGGATCGCGCCAGGGCCATGAGTTCGTCGCGGTCGCGGGCGGCGGCGAAGAGCGTGGACGGCCCGAATACTTCCACCGCAAGGCTGCGGTCCTCGAGGAGGGCGGCGGCGCTGGTGCGGAAGAGTGCCGCCCGGCCACCGCCGGCACCGGCATCCCCCGTTCCCTGTTCCGGCCCCGCGTGCCCACGTCCCATCGCAATCTGTTCGACCGCCACGCGGGCCCCGAGGGCGGCGATACCGTCCACGTACGCGTCCCGAATACGCGTGTTGAGCATGACCCCCGCGTCGGCGTTGGAGATGGTGCGGCCGGTTGCCGCGGCGAGGGCGTCGAACTCGTCGCCGGCGATCCCCACCACCAGGCCCGGATTGGTGCAGAACTGCCCGACCCCGAGGGTCACCGACGTGGTGAGTCCGGCGGCGATCGCATCGCCACGTTCCCGCGCCGCACCGGGGAGTACGAACACCGGGTTGATGCTTCCCATCTCCGCGTACACCGGAATCGGGTGTGGCCGCCGGGCGGCGGCGTCAAAGAGAGCCCGCCCGCCACTGTAGGACCCGGTGAACCCGACAGCGGTGATCGCCTCGTGCTCCACCAGGGCGATCCCCACCGACCTGCCGGGCCCGTGCAGCATCGAAAACACCCCCGCCGGCATGCCCGTCGAGCGCGCCGCCGCCATCACCGCACGACCCACCAGCTCCGCCGTCCCGGGATGCGAACTGTGCGCCTTCACCACCACGGGGCATCCTGCGGCGAGTGCGCTGGCGGTATCGCCGCCGGCGACGGAGAACGCGAGCGGGAAATTGCTCGCGCAGAACACCGCCACCGGCCCCAGCGGGACGAGCATGCGCCGAAGGTCGGGACGCGGCGCCGGCGTGCGATCGGGGAGCGCCGTATCGATGCGGGCGTCCACCCACGACCCTTCCTCGATGAGGTCCGCAAACATGCGCAACTGGGCGCAGGTTCGCCCGCGTTCTCCGGCGAGACGAGCAGACGGCAATGCCGTTTCCCGATACCCGCGATCGATCAGGGTGTCGCCGAGATCTTCGATTTCTGCCGCGATGGCGCGGAGGAATCGCGCCCGTGCCGCCGGCGGCACGGCGCGGTACGCGGGCCACGCCGATCCGGCGGCGTCGGCAGCCTGGTCTATCTCACGGTGCGTCGCCGATCGAACGGCCGGATCCAGTTCGACGCCATCCAGCGGCGATACGGTACGAACCCCATCCTTCCCGGCGGCGACCAGTTCACACGCGATGATCTGTGATCCTGTCAGTGTCACGGTGGAGAACTCCTTGTGGTGCACGCCGCCGCGTCCCTGGGTGGAGACGGCGCGGCATGCGTGTATCGGGATGACGGTATTGTAGCACGAACCGTACGTGGAGGCGCTGAAGCGGATCCGCATTGACGACAGCGGCAAACCGAGGAACACTCCTGGGGTGAACGACCGTATCGGGTCCCTTGAAAACACCTCCCTCGAAGAAATCGCCGACGCATTCAACGACGCGTTCTCCGGATACCAGGTCCCCGTGACGATGGATGCCGATGCGCTTTCAAGGCTCATCCGCGCCAGGAGCGTGCGCCTCGATCACTCCCTCGGCGTTTTCGACGGTGGACGGCTGACCGCCTTCGTTCTGTGTGGCGCCCGATATCTGAACGGCGTCCTGACCGCGTACAACGCCGGCACGGGCGTTCGGGCCCGCGCCCAGGGCAACGGTCTGGGCACCGAACTCATGCAGACCTGGATGGGCGGTCTTCGATCTCATGGATACCGACGCTGCCTCCTTGAGGTTCTTGCAGACAACACGCCCGCAATTCGCCTCTACGAACGCAGTGGGTTTTCCGTTCTTCACGAGCTACGCTGCCTGCGCCGGAGCGTGGGCGAGTACGGGTCCTCCGGCGACAGCGTCACGGAAGGCCCTGTGGGTACGTTCCTCCCCGCCCGTTTCACCCATCTGCGTACGTTCACGCCGTCGTGGCAGAACGCCGCCGAATCGATCAACGCGGTATCCGCCACCTGTCGGTTGGTCGAGTGTCTCCCGGAGGCGGGCCGCGCGGCCCGGCCACAGGCGTTCTGTGTGCTCAACACGGACTCCGGGAGCCTGATGCAACTCGGGTGGACGACGGTCGAGCACCTGATGCGCGTCCTTGCCCGCGCCGCCAGGCTGGCCGAACCCTCCCGCCTCACCGTCATCAATGTGCCGGCACCCGACGCCGAAGCCCTCCGAGTGCTCGCGGCGTGCGGATTCGAGACGTTCGTGTCCCAGGTGGAGATGCAGGCTGACCTGGAATGAATGTTCCGGGAATGGTTGCTCCAGGGCCGCTCCCGAACGACAGGCAGCCTTGTCTGTCGTTTGTTGGGATGTGCCGCCGCCGGTAAACATCCGCCGCAACTCTCCGGTATGCTGTCGCCATGATACGTGTGGCGACAGCTGATCTTCGCTCATGGACGGAGCGCCTTTTGCGGGCCTCCGGTGTGGGCACCGCCGCTGCCACCGCGGCGGCCGACGTGTTTCTTCGCGCCTCCATCCGCCAGGTGGGGCACCACGACATTCATTCGTTGCCCCAGCGGCTGCGGTTGCTCCGGGACCGGATGATTGTGGCGGATGCGGAGATCCGGGAAATCTCCCACGAGGGGGCGGTATCGGCCTTCGACGGTGGTGGCGCGCTGGGCGAGTACTGCGTCAGCACCATTACCGACCGCGCTGTCGCAGACGCCGCGCACTTTGGGGTCGCCCTGGCAACCGTTCGCCATTCCAACCACTTTCTGGCCGCGGCGCCGTACGCGGAGAAGGCGCTGGAATCCAACTGCCTCGCCATAGTCTGGAGCAATACCGACCCGTGCATGGGAAGTCCGGACGCCACCGCCCGTGTCATCGGAAACAATCCGATCGGATTTGCCGCTCCCTCAGGCGGTGACCACCCGTTTCTTTTGGATATCGCCATGGCCTACGCGAGTCTCGGCACACTCGGAGAACGGCGATCGCACAACCAGCCCGTTCCACCCCACTGGGGACGCGACGACCGTGGCCGGTTCTCCACCGACGCCGGCGCGATCCTGGACGGTGGAGTCCCGGCCCCGATGGGTGAACACAAGGGCTTCGGTCTTGCGATGATGCATGAAGTACTGACCGCCGGTCTCTCCGGCGGCGAGATGTGCACGGACGTGGTCCCGGTGGGGGGCTGGCGGGTGCACAGTCAGACGGTGCTGGCAATCAACCTCAACCGGTTCGGCGGGTCCGACGACCTCGGGCGGCGTGTGGCGAGCGCGTTCTCGGCGATGCAGGACCGTGCCCCTGCCCTCCGCATGCCGGGGGCGCGCTCCGGAGCCGCCGGCGACGACTCCCGGCGCCACGGGATTCCGATTTCCGACCAACTGGCAGCGGACCTGTGCCGCTGGTCAGACCTCCTCGAGGTCGCAGTTCCGATTGAGCTGCCCGACCGTCGGGGGTAGACTGAAGACGCACGCAGGAGGCATGGACGATGACACGGATCACCACGCTGGTTGAGAACCGTCCCGGGGCGCACCGGTCACTGGCAACCGAGCACGGTCTGTCCATGCTTGTGGAACACGACGGTCACACGCTGCTCTTCGACACCGGCCAGAGCGGCGGGCTGGTGCACAACGCGCGCCTCCTACGCATCGATCTTTCGGCGGGGGAGGCCGTCGTGCTCAGCCACGGGCACTACGACCACACAAACGGCCTGCCGTACCTCGTGGAAGCCGGGGTCACGGGGTTTGACCTGTATGTGGGGCGGTCGTTCTTCGACCCAAAGTTTTCCACGGACGGATACTCGCAGACCTATCTCGGCCCGTCCTGGGACCGCACGTGGTGCACCGGTCACGCACGCTCGCTGCACGAGCTGGACGATCCGGTCCGGGAACTCGTACCCGGAGTTCACGCAATCGGGAGTTTCGAACGGACCCACGACTGCGAGGGCCCCAACCCGCGATTTGTGGTTCAACGGGCACCGGCTGCCGCGGTCGAGGTGGACGATTTCCGCGACGAAGTGTCCCTGGCGGTGGAGACCCCGAAGGGGCTGGTCGTCCTCGTCGGATGCTCACACCCCGGCATCATGAACATGCTGGACACTGTGCGATGGCGATTCGACACGCCGATCCACGCGGTACTCGGGGGCACGCACCTGGTGGAAGCACATGGGGAGCGGCTCGAGGAGGCTCTGGCATATCTGACCGACGACACAATCCCGCTGCTTGGGCTCTCGCACTGCACCGGCGACGCAGCCATGGACCGCCTGCGAACCATGACCACCGGGTTCTACCGGAACGTCACCGGGTCGTCGTATTGCGTGATCAGCGATCCGTCGTGAGCTTGTTCATCGTTTTCTCGATCGTATGAACGCGTGACTGCACCTCGTTCACGCGGTATTCGATCGAGTTCAGAACCCAGAACTGAAAATGGTTGAACCGGTGCTGACTGTGGATCATCCACACGATCTTGATCGATACCAGGAGTACACCAACCTCGAGAGAAATGTACGTGGGCATGAACTTTGTGATCAGTTCCAGGCCGAACAGCCCGATAATCGCCACCAGAAACGCGGCGTTCACGATCATGTCGCGCTTGGAGTACCGTTGACCGCCGATGCTGCCGAGCATGGTGCGGATTCGGTTATGCTCCTTGTTGTACTCTTCGATCTCGGCGGCTATCTGGTCCCGGCGCTCCCTGAGTTCCTCGTAGTCGTCGTATTCGTCACGGCGTTCGTTCTGTTCGGACGAGCGTTCCATAGTGTCAGCCTCCCGTTGGTCCTCAAGTCTGAGGGTCATGATCGGTTTTCGCAAGGCCTCCGGACCGCACCCGACAGCCTTGGGCACATATTTCTGTAGTTTTTGCGCCTTTCGGCACGACATTGTCCGGAAAATGTCACCTTTCGGGGTGTGGATGGTTATTTCATCAGCCGACGCCGGCACCCGATGCGGGCGACGCTGAAAGGACATCCATGGACAGACAGATTTGGCGACTGGTGGTGGTCGCCGCGGTTCTCGCCGTCGCCTCGTGTGCGACAACCGGTGATATCGGTGTCGATCTCGGGCAGGAGCGCGAGTTCTATATCTCTCCGAAAAACCAGGACGGCGTGCAGGACGAGCTGTCGATACCCGCGTCGGTGCTCCCGGTCGACCGGTCGATCATCACGGAGTTTCGGATCGACGTCCTCGACGCCGGCGGTAACTCCGTCTATTCGATCCAGGAGACCGCGGAACCTCGGCGCTGGTATCAGCTCCGCAGGCGTGGCGGAGTGGCCCCGCCGGAGGTCCTGCTGTGGGACGGCACGACCGACACCGGCGAGTGGGCGTTCGACGGTCCCTACCGCGTCGCCGTTGAAGTCCGCGATAACCGCGACCGCGTCGCGCGGCTCGACGACATCGTGGTGTTTGTGGACAACCTCCCTCCGTTTGTCGAGCCCACGGTGGCCTTCCCCGCCTTTTCGCCCAATGGAGACGGGCGACTGGATACGATCACCGTGTTTCAGCGTCGGTCATCCATTGAGGAGCAGTGGACCGGCGAAATCCTCGACGCGACGGGGTCGGTGCGTCGCCACTGGACCTGGACCGGCGCCGCCACCGATGTGGTATGGGACGGCGCCGACGACACCGGCGCAATCCTCCCGTCGGCTCCGTATTCCTACCGCGTATCCAGCACCGACCTGGCCGGCAACTCCGCCAGCTTTGACGTACCGGGCCTCATCCTGGATACCGTGCCGCGGGCGGTGTCCGTCTCCGTGGACCGGCGCGTGTTCTCCCCCAACGGCGACGGCGATCAGGACACCGTGTCACTGACGATCGCGGGAACGAACCGCGACACGGTTACCGGGGCGTCGCTGACGGTCGTCAACATCGCCGGTCGGCCCGTGCGAAACCTCCCGGTCTCCGGGGCGGCGCAAGCGGTTGTGTTCGACGGCACCGCTGATTCCGGCGCCGTTCTTCCGGACGGGACGTATCGCGCCGTCCTCACCGTCGAGCATCGCAACGGCGATGTCGTATCCACCGCCAGTCCGGCGTTCGAACTCGATACCACACCGCCGGCGGTGACAGCCTCCGCCGACTATCGCCTCTTCTCTCCGGACGGCGACGGCCGCCGTGACACAATCACGATTCGTCAGAGCTCGGGGTTCGACGGCTCCGGTGTCGGTGAGATCGTCTCCCGCGACGGGACGGTCGTGAGACGGTATCAATGGGACGGAGCCGCAGGAGATCTCGTTTGGGATGGCACCGACGCCTCCGGGACCCTCGTGGCGAACGGCACCTACCTGTACCGGGTTGAGACGCACGACGTCGTCGGAAACCGCAGCCGAGCGTCGGTGGACGCGATCCGCCTCGACACACGCCCCACGCCGATCGCGATCCGTGCGGATGCTGCGGGCTTTTCGCCGAACGGCGACGGGTTGTTCGATACGCTTCCGCTGGTGTTCACGATTCCCCCGGACATCGAGGTGTCTCGGTGGACCGCGGCGGTCCGCGACACTCGCCGCAACGAGGTGTTCGTTCTCACCGGTGAAGGCTCGCCTTTGACCGACCGTGTGGAGTGGAACGGCCAGCGCGACGGCGCCGGTATCGCACCCGACGGCACCTACGAAGCGCAGCTCACCGTGGAATTCGAAAAGGGGAACGTATCCACCGCCACCTCGAGGACCTTCGCCGTAGACACAACCGGGCCGGTGATCGACGTGGCCCTCTCGCCGAGCCGTTTCTCGCCCGACGACGACGGTGTGAACGACGTGCTCACCATCGGCCTCGCGATTCGTGACCCAAGCCTGGTCACATCCTGGCAGGCGCGCATCGTCGACCCCTATGGCCAGGAGTTCTGGCGCCGGAGTGGGGACCGCACCATACCGCGACAGGTGCCGTGGGACGGCCGTTCCGCCTCCGGTGAACGGGTTCAATCGGTTTCCCGATATCCGCTCGAGGTTTCGGCCACTGACGTGTACGGCAACGCAGGCTCGACGACGACCGACATAATGACCGACGTACTCGTCCTCCAGCAGGGTGACTCCCTGCGCATCGTCCTGTCCAGCATCAACTTCGCACCGTTCACCGCCGACTATCTCAACCTGGAACCGGAGATCGTGCAGGCGAACCTCACCACCCTTGACCGCGTGACGGAGGTGCTGCAGCGATACCCGACCTACGACATTCGGATCGAGGGGCACGCGGTGAGTCTGCTCTGGGCAGATCCGGTCAGAGCGAGACGCGAACAGGATGAAGTACTGCTTCCCCTCTCGCTGGCACGAGCCGACGCGATTCGGCGAGCGCTCATTCAGCGCGGCATCGAACCGGCGCGCATCACGACCCGTGGGTTCGGCGGGTCCCGCCCGGTGGTACCCCACGGCGACACCATCAACCGGTGGAAGAGCCGTCGCGTGGAGTTTGTGCTGGAAGAGCGATAGGGATCGATAGCGTCGCCGGTGGTGCCAACGGCACCGGCGACCTATCCGGCCAGCTCGTCGAGGATGTCCCGCAACTGACGGTGGTGGCCCGTCTCGTGGACGCTTACAAAGGCGATCCACTCGTACGCCGTCAGCGGGCCGATGATCGGATGCGGGAACGTACGCGCGCCGCAGTCAACCGCGAGGGCGGCGTCGACACTTTCGTTGAGTTGCGCTCTCGCCACGTCCAGTTCCGCTGCCACCGTCTCGGGGTCCCGGTCTACAGGCTCGGCGCCCGCCACCACGGGGTAGTCCATGACGGTGTCCACAAGGGCGTCCAGGTCGTGGGGCATGTCGATCTCGGTGGGCGCGGCGCCGGCGATGCCACCGGCCCTTCGCGCCAGGCGCCCGACTACCGCCGCGGTCGACTGGTCAACCAGACGGAGATGCTCCAGCACCATCGCCGGCGACCACCGATCCGGGCCGGAGTGCTCGCCGCGTCGGTGCGATGGCACACGAGAGTAGAGTTCCAGGGTCACTGAACGTGCCCGTTCGAGACGTGCACGGAGTTCGCTGGGAGTCATGCACCCGATTTTAGCCTGATTCTCCGTCCGGTTCAAAATTTTCCGGGCCGACGGCACGATCTTCTCCCGGCGGCGCCTTTTTCATGGTATTCTAAACATGCTCACCAAACTGCCGGACGCACGGGCCGGCGATACATCCTTGGACTGTCGGGCGTATGGACCGTCTGCGCAACTCATCGACGGAGGATGTCAATGGACACTCACATTACGAAAGGGTTGGTTTTCCTGACCGATCTCACCGGCTTTGGTCGCCTGATCAAGGGGATGGACCTTGCGCGCCTTGTGGACACGCTGGGCCGCTTCGCGGTTCTCACCCAGCGCCACGTAGAAGGCGCCGGAGGAACGGTGGTCAAGTACCTCGGGGACAGCGCGCTGGGGTACTTCCCCGCATCGCAGGTGGACGCCGGCGTGGCGGCCCTGATCGCCCTCAAGCGTGAAACGGAGGCAACGCTGGAAGTGGCCGGGTCCTATCCGCACCTCCGGGTCGGCGCGCACTACGGCGAGTTTGCCGTAGCCGCTCTTCCACCGGTGGCCATTGAGGACATTCACGGCGACACCGTGAACATCGCAGCGTCCCTGGGCTCGGGTGGGCAGAACTCACACCGGGGGCGTATGGTGATCTCGCCGGCGGCGTTCCGCGCGCTCTCGCCGGAATCGCGCAAGAGCTTCCACAAGTTCACCGAGCCAATCGTCTATCTCGCGGAAGTGTAGCCCTCCGGAACGGCCCCGGTCGGCGACCGCCGGCCGGGAGTCCACGACTACCTGTCCCGGCGGTGCGACTATCGCACCGCGTCAGTTCTCGCCGTGACCAGGCTCCACGCCTCCGCCAGACGGGCGGCGATCTGGTCTCGGATCTCGGCGGCCGCAGCAGCGTCGGCCGCCCGCTTTGCGGCGTACTGCCGACGCAGCGCGTCGATCCGCTCGACCAACGCCCCGACGCGGCCGCCGACTATACGCTGAACCGCCGCCACGTACCCGTCCCGCAGCTCGGCGATCAGGTCGGCCACCGGCTGAATCGCGGTCACCCTGGCGGCGTTGGAGCCGGCAAACACGAACCCCTGCCGCAGCCGCCCCAGCCGCGCGTTGTTCAGCGCGATGGAGATGCAGTAGCGCGCGTCGTCGGCCTTGCAGCTCGACAGGCACTGCCACGCACAGCGGAACGCCGGTCGCTTACCCTCCTCCGCATCGCGAATGAACTGGTTGCGGATCGCCCGACCGGGCATCCCCACGGGGCTCTTGATCAGGCCGATGTCCTCCGCCGTCGCGGAGACAAACGCGTCCTTGAACGCCTGGTCGGCATCACACTCATCGGTGGCCACAAAACGCGTGCCCATCTGAACGCCCGCTGCACCGAGATCGAGGACCCGCTGCATGTCTTCACCGGTGAAGACGCCGCCGCCGGCGATCACCGGGATGCGGCGCCCCGCCTGTTCCTCGTGGGGCACCAGGGCCTCCACAATCTGCGGCACGATCGCTTCCAGCTGGTACTCCGGGTCGTCGATCTGTTCCGCCGAAAAACCGAGGTGACCGCCCGCCAACGGCCCCTCGAAAACGACCGCGTCCGGTACGTCCTTGTAGATCTTGTTCCACATACGGAAGATCATGTCGACCGCCCGGACGGAACTCACGATCGGCACCGCCGCGACACCTGCAGAGCGCATGCGGTCAACGGGCAACCCCTTGATCGGGAGTCCGGCGCCCATGAAGACGACATCCACACGCTCCTCGATGGCAACATCCAGGAGTTCGTGGAAGTCGTTTACCGCCACCATGATGTTGGCGCCGATGAGACCGTTCGTCTTTTCCCGCGCCGTGCGGATCTCCCGCCTGAACGCCCGCAGGTTGGCGGCGCGGCCGTCGCGATAGTAGTCCTGTTCCAGCAGTCCGATCCCGTTGGCGGCGATCACACCGATGCCGCCGGCGTTGGCGACGGCGGAGGCGAGACCCGACAGCGATATCCCGACGCCCATCCCGCCCTGTACGATCGGCAGCGCCGCCTCGTGCTGTCCAATGCGCAGCGCCGGTGGCGCCGGTCGCTGGACGGATCGCGACAAAAGGGTTCGTGCCGTCCGGATTGGAAGGAACGACGATACGTCATCGGTAAGCGCACGAAGTGCAGATACAACAGAGTCAAAACGGGATTGGGTCATGTGGAGCCTCCAAATGGCGAGGAAAACGAAATTCGGTCCGCGACCGATTAAGTCATTTTCGCACGGATTCCCGTTCGTTCATAGGGGGGCCGCCCGAATTCCGTGGATTCCCCCGGGTCAGACCTTTTGCCGTTTTGTCCACATGTCGAGAAGCACCGCGAGAATGAAGATTCCACCGGTGATCACCTGCTGAAGGTACGAGGAAACGCCGGCCAGATTGAGCCCGTTGGCCAGGACCCCCATGATCAGGGCGCCGGCAACCGTGCCCAGGATCGTTCCCGCGCCGCCCATGAGCGACGCACCGCCGAGCACTGTCGCCGCGATCGCCTGCAACTCGAGTCCCGTCGCCGCCTGCGGCTGCGCGCTCCAGAGCCTCGCGGTGAGGATGATCCCGCCGACGGCCGCCATGAGGCCGCTGAAGGCGTATGCGCCGAGTTTGACCCGACTCACGGCGACACCGGCAAGGCGTGTGGTCTCTTCGTTTCCACCGACGGCGTAGACGTAGGCGCCAAATGGCGTGCGCCGCAGCACCGTGCCGCTTACCAGCACCACCACGAGAAGGACAAGGATCGACACCGGGATCGGTCCCAGACGCGAGCCGAAGAAGGTGTACGCCTCTCCCATGCCCGAGATCGGCCGCCCCTGCGTGTACAGGAGTGTGAGACCCCGGGCGATCGCCATCATCGCCAGGGTGGCGACAAAGGGCTGCAGACGGCCGTACACCACGAAGAGCCCGTTCACGAGCCCCAGGAGCGCGCCGAATACCAACCCCAGGAGGATCCCGACGGGCACCGGCAGCCCCGCCCTGACGATCAGCCCCGCCGACACCGCGCCAACGAGGGCCACCACCGACCCGACCGAGAGGTCGATTCCGCCGGAAATGATCGTGTAGGTAACGCCGATCGCCACAATCGCCAGCAGCGCCGACTGGTCCACGATGTTGAGGAGGTTGTTGACCTGCAGAAACCGTGACGATACCAGCGAGAACAGCAGCATGAGAGCAGCAAGGATGAGAAAGGTGCTGTAGCGCACCACGATTCGTCGCACAGTCGGGATCACGATCCACCTCCCGTGGCGGCCTTCTGCATGATGAGATCCTGGGTTGCCTCGGTCCGGTCGAGCTGGGCCGCCACTCGCCCCTCCTTCATGACGACGATCCGGTCCGATACCCCGAGTATCTCCGGCAGTTCCGATGAAATCATGATGATGCCGACGCCCTGCGCGGCGAGATCACCAATGATCGTGTGAATCTCCGCCTTGGCCCCGACATCGATACCACGGGTCGGCTCATCCAGAATCAACACCGACGGCTTGAGCGCCAGGCAGCGGGCGATGATCACCTTCTGCTGGTTTCCCCCGGAGAGGTTCCGAATCAACTGCCCCTGCGAAGGCGTCTGGATCCGAAGTTTGTCGATGTACTGCGCAGTCACCTCACCGAGGCGACCGTACTGAATGAGTCCCGACCGGAACAGCCGCGAGAGGAGCGAAACGACCAGATTGTCCCGAACCGACATGCCGAGAAACAGCGCCTCTTCCTTGCGATCCTCCGGGACAAAGGCAAACCCGCGCCGCATCATTCCCGCCACGCGCGGTGTGGTGACCGGCTGACCGAACAGGTCGATCGACCCGCCGTCGACGGGATCGATCCCCATGAGGCCACGGACCATCTCCGATCGTCCCGCACCGACCAGCCCGGAGATGCCGAGGATCTCTCCCTTCCTGAGGGAGAAACTGACATCGCGGAACCCGTTTCCGGAGAGCCCGTCCACGTGCAGGATCGTCTCGCCGATCTCCACCTCCCGCTTGGGGAAGATCGTGTCGATCGTACGCCCGACCATGGAGCTCACGATCGTGTCCTCGTCGAGGTCGGCGGTGGCATCGGTCCGGATCGTCCGGCCATCGCGGAGTACGGTCACCCGGTCGGAGATTTCGAAGATCTCCTCCAGACGGTGAGAGATGTAGATCACCGTAATACCGTCGGCGCGGAGATCGCGAATGATCCGAAACAGGGTCGCCGTTTCGCGTTCCGTGAGCGAGCTGGTGGGCTCGTCCATGATGATGACGCGGGCGTTGTACGAGAGCGCCTTGGCCACCTCCACCATCTGCTGCTGCGCGATCGACAGCTCCGAGATGGGAACCGTGGGATCGACCCGCACATCCAGGCGGTCAAGCAGCGCCTTTGCCTGGGTGTTGAGGGCCCGATAGTCGATGAACAGCCCGCCCAGCGCACGCGGTTCGCGCCCCAGAAAGATATTGGACGCGACGCTGCGCTCCGGTACCACGGTGAGTTCCTGGTGGATCATGCTGATTCCGTGGTGCTGCGCCTCCGCCGGGGAGCGAAAACGCACCGCCTCGCCGAAGACCTCGATCGACCCCTCGTCCGGCACGAGGCTGCCGGAGATCAGTTTCATGAGCGTCGATTTTCCCGCGCCGTTCTCGCCGACCAGGGCGTGGACGGACCCCGCCTCCACGTCGAACGACACGTCGTCCAGCGCGTGCACACCGGGAAAGTGTTTGTGGATTCCCTGCATCTTCAGGGAGTACTGCATACCGTCTGCTCCTGTGTTCGGACCGGTGTCGGTCATGCAGCCCGCGGTCCTGGGAACGCGGGCCGCACGACCGGTCGACGCCGGGGACGCCAATGAACGCCCCGACGTCGGACCCGTCGTCCGATTGTGCCGGATCGGGTGCCCTACTGGGTTACCAGACTCAGCGGAACCGGAATGTAGGAGTCCACGTCCTGACCTTCCAGGTACGTCACCGCCGTGCTCACACCGAGCGAACCGATCTCGGACGGCTGCTGCGCCACGGTGGCCGCGAGGCGACCGTCCTCGACCGCAGCAACGGCGTCATCGACCGCGTCGAAGCCGACGAACACGATCTGGTCGGCACGACCGGCGGCCTCCGCCGCCTGCAGCGCACCGAGAATCATCTCGTCGTTGTGGGCGAATACGCCGTCGATCTCCGGCTCAGCCTGCAGGATGTTCTGGAACACGTTGAGGCCCTCGGTCCGGTTGAAGTTGGCGGTCTGCGCTGCGACGATCTCAACACCGGAGGTGTCGTTCACCACGTTGTTGAATCCCTCGCCACGGTCACGGGCGGCGGAGGTACCCGGGATGCCCTGGAGCTCCACGACCTTGCCGCTGCCACCGATCGCGTCGATGAGATAGTTGGCGGCCATCTCACCACCGGCGACGTTGTCGCTTGCGATGTGGGCCACAACCTCACCACCGTTGGCGCCGCGGTCAACCGTGAAGACCGGAATGCCGGCCTGGTTGGCGCGCTGGACGCTCGGGACCACCGCGTCGGAGTCGGTCGGGTTGATCAGCAGTGCATCCACGCCCTGCTGGATGAGGTCCTGAATGTTGCTCGCCTCGCGGGCGGGATCGTCCTGACTGTCCACGACAACCAGCTCAACCCCCAGACCGTCGGCGGTCTCCTGGGCACCGTCACGGAGCGTGACGAAGAACGGGTTGTTCAGCGTGGAGACCGACAGACCGATCACCATCGGCCCCGATTCGGCCGCTTCCTGCGCCGCCGACTCGCCGGCCTCCTGACTGCCTCCGGCAAATGCAAATCCACTCACCACGAGCAGAAGCGAGACGAGAATCGAAAGTGTGCGTCTCATGATATTCCCTCCTTCATGATTTCCTCCGGCCCCAACGAGGCCGGTTTTCTTCATTGGTTCCGTCGCGACAGCCCGTGCAGGAGCAATGCCGCGAGAATGACACTTCCCTGGAGCACCTGCGCCACGAAGGGCGAGATGTTCAGGATGTTGATCGCGTTGGCGATAATCGCCATGAGCAGGGCGCCAAGGAACGTGCCGCCGAGGCCCCCTTCTCCGCCGCTGAGGGCGGCGCCGCCGACGACCACCGCAGCGATCGCGTTCAGCTCGTACTGCAGCCCCATGATCGGCTGGGCGGAGTTGAGGCGTGCGGTCAGAATCATCCCCGCGAGAGCCGCCAGGGCCCCGGAGATGACGTACACCGCCACCGTCGCCGAGCGAACCGGAATGCCGGTGAATCGCGCGGCGCGGGAGCTGTTGCCGATCGCGTAGATGTAGCGCCCCAGCACCGTCCGGCGAAGCACGAACATCCCGGCGCCGTAGACTACCGCCGTGATCCAGATTGGCGTCGGAATGCCCAGCATCGACGAGGTTCCGACCAGCAGAAAGCGATCCGGCAGTCCCGTGATCGGTCGTCCCTGCGCGTAGCTCAACGCCAGCCCCCGGGCCAGTGTCATCATCCCGAGCGTGGCGATAAACGGTGGAATACGCCCGAGCGTAATGAGCAGGCCGTTGACCAGCCCGGTCACTGCACCGGCGCCCAGTCCGATCACCACCGCGAGTACCACCGGCACACCGGCCTGCAGCACATCCGCCGTGATGACCGCCGTGAGCGCCAGGACCGATCCAACGGAAAGGTCGATACCGGCGGTGAGGATCACCAGCGTCATACCGGCGGCGATGATCGCGTTGACGGTCGCCTGCAACAGCAGGTTGAGCACGTTCTGCACCGCCAGAAACTGCGGAGACAGGAGCGCGAGCCCAAACACGAGCACCGCGATCGCTATCAGCAGTCCAAAGCGTCGGAACAGTGCTCCCAGGTCAAAGGTCGTCGTCAAAACACCACTCCCGAATACAGAATCACGTTGGCAAAGGGCGTGAACTCACCGGTTCGCACCACCGCCCTGGCCGAGGAGGTCCGGTCTTTGAGCTCCTCGTGGCTCACCGAGTCCACGGGGATGTCCCCCAGCAGAGCCGTGAGCTTTCCATGGAGCTCAGGACTCCGCTCCAGCGTCTCCGCCGCGACCACCGCGCGTTCCACCTTGAGGTCTTCCAGGACCGTTTTCACCGTTTCCAGGAATCCCGGGACGCCCTCCCGGAGAGCAAGGTCGATCCGCTCGGTGGAATCGGGGATCGGCAGTCCCGCGTCGGCGACGACGATCGCGTCGGTGTGGCCCATGGACGCGATCGTCCACGAGAGTTGTCGATTGAGCGTTCCGTGCTGCTTCATGACTCTTCCTCCGCTGTATCGATCGGCGCCGGCGGCGCCACCGACGCCCGCACCACGAGCTCCGGCTTCACCACCCAGGACTCGGTGCCACCACCCTGGTGTTTGCGTCCGTCGCCGGCGGCGTCGTCGTGTCGGCCGCGTTCACCAAGGAGCGTCTGGACGGTGCGCATCGCGATCTCTTCCTTCGCCTGCCGGACCGTTGTCAGCGGCGGGACCGCGTAGGCGGCAAAAGCGATATCGTCGAATCCCACGACCGAAAGCTCATCCGGGATGCGAATCCCCGCGGCGGCCGCTGCGTTGATCGCACCGAGCGCCATAAGGTCGTTGGACGAAAACACGGCCGTGGGCCGGTCGCCTGAGGACATCAGCTCCACCAGCGCCGCCCGTCCGCTCTCGATCTGGAAATCCCCGTGGACCACGCGTTCCGCCAGGCCGGCCTCCGCCATCGCCCGCTGGTAACCGCGCAGACGGTCGGTGGTCGACGCCAGCCCCTGCGGCCCGCTGATGCACGCGACGCGCCGGTGCCCCAGCTCGAGCAGATAGCGGGTCGCCTCGTAGGCGCCGGCAAGGTTGTCCGAGAGCACCCGGTCCACCGCCAGGGAATCGATGTCGCGGTCCACGAGCACACACGGCGTGGTCCCGCGGTTGAGCTTGTCGATCGCCTCCGGGTCGTTCCCCGTGGACACAAACACGATTCCATCGACCGCCTTCTCCAGAAGCAGATCGAGGTACACCTCCTCCTTGGACGGATCCTGTTCGGTGTTGCAGATGATCACGTTGTAGCCCTGGGCAAAGAAGTGATCCTCCAGCAATCGCGCCATCTCTGCGAA
The DNA here is from genome assembly GCA_913030605.1 of uncultured Spirochaeta sp. Lineage (GTDB taxonomy): Bacteria > Spirochaetota > Spirochaetia > DSM-27196 > Alkalispirochaetaceae > Alkalispirochaeta. The sequence continues at coordinate 3,098 of CAJWEZ010000001.1, read as the reverse complement.
ATACGGGTTGGTGTTGTCCGGCACGAGCACGCCAACCGTCCGCGACGTGCGGCGGCGGAGACTGCGGGCCAGGCCGTAGGGCCGGTAGTCCAGCTCCCGGATCGCCGCCAGGACACGCTCCCGCAACTCGTCGCTCACCGGGCGGGTGTTGTTGATGATGTGGCTGACCGTTGCCGTGGACACGCCGGAGCGCGCCGCAACGTCCTTCATCGTCGCCATCGTGTTCGGTGCTTCCTCTCGCGCAATCGTTTGCGTAATCGATTGCGTAATCGATTTACAGGTATCGTAGCCCCTGTCTCCGCCGTTGTCAAAGGAAAATTCGCGCTCAGGGGCCGGATCGGTTAATCTTTACAGAAATTCTTGGGTTTGAAGGGAGGCGGATATGGGACACACGGTGCTGGTTCTGTTCCTGGTTGCGGCGTTCGGCTCCGGCGTTCCGGTGCAGGCACCGGCACAGGCGCACACCCCGGACCACAGACCGTTCACCGGGGTCGTCAACGCCGATCGGCTTCGGATTCGCGACACCCCCACCCTTTCCGCGCGTGTAGCCGGCCACCTGAACACCGGGGATGAGGTGGTCATTGTCTCCCGCGGCCCGGAGCGGGTGCCCATCGGCGAGATGAACGATTACTGGCTCGCGATCCTCGACGACGGCGGGCACATCGTGTGGACCTACGGCGCCTTTATCGACACGCCGGAGTCACTGGACGGGCAGCTGATTCGCGCGTTCATCGATCACGCCCCGGGGCCCTACGACCTTACGTTCATGCTGGAGCAGGTGGGTGTGGACCCCGACGCGCCGATCGTTCAGCCGGACGGCGCGGTCACCTACCCGCTGTGCATTGCAGCGGAGACGGCGGATACGGAGGCCGCCGGCATGTTGCTGGACGCCAGCGCCGACCCGAACGTCGAGTGCGAGGAGCGCGGCACCGACGGCCAATACCGGTTCTCACCGATTCATCCGGCGGTTGAACAGGTCGCCTACGACATCGTGACGATGCTGGCGGAGCACGGCGCTGACCTCGACGCAGTGCGGATACGTACGCCGGCGGACGGGTCGGCTCCGTTCCGGGACACGCCACTGATCATCGCAACGCGTACCGATTGGAATATGGCATCCTCCGTCATTGCCGCCGGCGCCACGATCGACCTCGCCGTGGAGACCAACGACGGCACCGGTGCTGTGCGGACGCTGGACGCGGACACGGTCGCCCGGGAGGACGAAAACTACTACGTCCAGAGTCTGCTGGATGACGCGCGGTCGCACTAGCCCTGCTCCACCGGGGATTGCCCGCTGACCGGCGCGGGGTGTGGCCACGCTCCCGCGCTACCTCTCTGCCAGCTCCGCAATCTCGCCCACCCGCTCGCGCACCACCGTCGGTGTCGGGCTGCCCCCGGGCATTGTGAACTCATGAATCGCCACGGCGGTCTGTTCCTCCGATGACAGCGAGGCTCCGGGCAGATACTCGTCCAGCACCGCCCGCCGCGCCGTAGCGTCCAGCGGGAGTTCCGACACGCGCCGCAGAACCGCCCCACGGTCGTTGGAGGAAACCGCGGCCGAGAGCGCTGTACGTTCCGCCTCGGTAACCCGTGGGACATCCGCTGACACGGTCACCGACGCGCCGTCCCCCACGGTCACCTCGGTATCGGCGAGCGTTGTGGGTGTGCCACCGCGGCGTTGTGACACTCGAACGCGGTAGGTTCCCGTGGGGAAGCGCTCGAACGCCGTCTGGCCCCGGGGCATGCGGCGCCCATCTCGGACCGCATTGCCGAGCTGGAGCGGGCGTGGCGCGGGCTGTGCTCGCAGTCCGAGGACAAGAGCAGCAAGCTCAGCGACGCCGAGGAGCTCCAGCAGTTCAACGTGAGCCTCGAGGACGTTGATTTTTGGCTGGCAGAGGTTGAGCTGCAGCTTGCGTCGCAAGACGTGGGCAAGGACCTGCCTGGCGTGCAGTCGCTGCTGAAGAAGCACGAGCTTGTTGAGGCAGACGTGGCTGCTCACCAAGGGCGCATTGACGAGATTTCGCAGCAGGCGCAGGCGTTTCTTGACGCGGGCCACTTTGACGCAGACAACATCCGCGCGCGGCAGGAGCAGATTAGCGGGCGGTTTGCGGCGGTGCAGGCGCGCGCTGGGGAGCGGCGCACGCGCCTTGAGGCGTCGCTGCAGCTGCAGAAGGCGCTGCGGGCCATTGATGACGAGGAGGAGTGGATCAGGGACCGGGCGCGTGTGGCCGCGTCGGAGGACTTTGGCAAGGACCTGACTGGGGCGCAGAACCTGCAGAAGAAGCACGAGCACTTTGAGGAGGAGGTGCGTGCACACGAGGGCAAGGTGCGTGCTGTGCTGGAGCAAACTGCGCAGCTTGTTTCCTCAGGCCACTACGCGGCAGAGACGCTCGACGCGCGGCGAAGGGTGCTGGAGCAGGCGTGGGAGGCGCTGCTGGGGCAGAGCAAGGCGCGTGGGGCGAAGCTGGCAGAAGCCATCTCGTTCCAGCAGCTGACGGCGGACGTGGACGAGGAGCTGTCGTGGGTTGCGGAGAAGCAGGCGATGATGACGGACGTGGCAGACATCCAGACGCTCTCGGGCGCACAGGCGCTGTCGAGGAAGCACGACGCGTTTGAGGTCGACCTGGCTGAGCACGGGCGGCAGGCGGCAGAGATGGTGGCGACGGGCCGCAAGCTGGTGGCTGCGGGGAACCACCGCGCTGCCGAGATTGAGGAGATGGTTGGCGAGCTGGACGGCGCGATGAAGGCGCTGACGTCCTCGGCAAAGGAGCGCAAGGACGCGCTTGCTGGGCGACTGGACTACCTCACGTTCAGCCGGGAGGCGGAGTCAATTTTGTCGTGGGTAAAGGACAAGACCTTGTCACCGCAGGAGGCCGCCAACTACGGCAAGGACCTCACTGCGGTGCAGACGCTGCTGAGCAAACAGGACGCAGCCGACAGCAGCGTGGCGCTGTTTCTGCCGCGTGTGGAGGCGTTTAAGAGCTCCGCGAACGAGCTTCAGGCCAAGGGCAACCCGCACTCGGCCGACATCCAGCAGTACAGGGATTCTGTTGTGACTGCGTGGACTGATCTCGTTGACAGCGCCAAGGCTCGCAGGG